>JACOUN010000118.1 GCA_016177805.1 Rhodocyclales bacterium | reverse complement strand
CCGGTCGGGCCGGTCACCAGCAGGATGCCGTGCGGCTGGTCGATGAGTTCGCGGTAGCGCGCCAGCGTATCGGCGGAGAACCCCATGTCTTCGAGGTTGAGGCGGATGCTGGCACGGTCGAGCACCCGCATCACCACGCTCTCGCCGTACACCGTGGGCAGCGTCGACACCCGCAGATCCAGCTCATGCCCCTTGACCCGGGTCTTGATGCGACCGTCCTGGGGCAGGCGGCGTTCCGCGATGTTGAGGTGCGCAAGCAGCTTGATGCGCGAGGTGACCGCCGCCGCGAGCGCGACATCGGCGATCTCGGCATCCTGCAACACCCCATCGACCCGGTAGCGCACGTGCAGACCGTCCTCGAAGGGTTCGATGTGGATGTCCGACGCGCGCAGGTCGATGACCCGCCCGACGATCTGGTTGACCATGCGGATGACCGGCGCCTCGGAGGCGAGGTCCTTCAGGTGCTCGACGAAGTCGCTGCCGCCGTCGCCGCCCAGCCCGTGCAGTTCCTGCCCGTCGCCATCGTCGTCATCCTGTTCGACATACAGCCGCTCCAGCCCCGCCTGCAGCTCGCTTTCCAGCGCCAGCGCGGGGCGGATGCGCAGGCCGGTGGCCAGATGCAGGGCACGCGCGAGGAAGGGGTCCTGCGGCACCGCCATCGCGACGTACAGATCGTCGCCGTCGCGACGCAAAGGCAGGATGGCATGCGCGAGCAGATAGTCGGGGCGCAGTTGCGGCACCTCCAGCGGCTCGGGGGGATAGTCGGCCGCCTGCACCAGCGGAACGTCAAGCTGTTCCGCCAGAGTGCGCGCCAGATCGGCTTCCGACAGCAGGCCCAGACGGATCAGCACCCGCCCGAGCAGGCCGCCCATCTCCGACTGCGCCGCGAGCGCCTGTTCGAGATCGCGCGGCGCAAGGCGCTGCTCGCGCACCAGCAACTCGCCCAGGCGCGCGGGAACGGAGCGTTGGGAACTCATCGGCTATAACTCATGGCTTACACACTTCCTCAATGACCATGGCGATCACGACTTCATCGGCAGAGCGATCGCATGAACCAGGCGCTGTACGCGTCGCAGGAGCGGCTTTAGCCGCGAACAAACAGCTTTCGCGGCTAAAGCCGCTCCTGCGAGGACACCAACTGTTCGGCTCAACAATGATTCTCACGATTGCTCTAGCCTCACCGGATTCATCGTTCCGCAAAACGCCTGATTATGTCAGAACTTGTTCAGCAACACCGATGCATAAAGCCCGACATTGCCGATATGCGTCTGACGGAACACGCGCGCCCGCAGCACGCCGGCAATCCGGCTCGACATGCCGGCGCGGCGCGAAGACCTGAACAGAGCGAAAATCTCGCGGTTCTCGGGGGTAAGCAACGCGGCCAGGCGTTCGAGCGCCACGCAATGCATCTCGTTCCAACTGCGGTAGCGCCCCTCCAACAGCTTCACCAGCCGCCGCAGGCGCGCCTTGGCACCGATGTTGCCGCCGACCAGGTTGGCCGCGTGCTGGCGATAACGCACCGACGCCCACGGGTCGTAATGCACCTGCCCGCCCGCGCCGCTGACGAGCAGATAGACCCACCAGTCGTGAGACGCCACTTCGACCGCCGCCCCCGCCGCCGCGACCAGTTGCCGCGCCGCTTCGTTGAACACCATGGTGTTGCCCCCGGCGATGCTCTGCACCAACGCATTGCGAAAACAGGGGGCGCGCCGGAACAGCGGAGAGTAGCCGGCGTCGCGGCCATCCTCGGTGATCAGCCGGGTGCGGGTGCAATACATCGCCGGCACCGCCGACGGGACGGCATCGAGGCAGGCCACCGCGCGCGCCAGCTTTTCCGGCTCCCACACGTCGTCCTGATCACAGAAGGCGTAGTGTCGGGCTGGCCGCAACGGCGCACATGCCATACCCAGGAAATTGGGCAGGAAACCCTTGCCCGGACCGCTGCGCACCAAGACCCGGCCGGCACCGATGCGGTCGTGAAAACGCTCCAGTATGGCGCGCGTATCGTCCGCGCCGGCGCCGTCGTCGGAAGCCAGCAGCACCCAGTCGGTATAGGTCTGGGCAGCGATCGAATCGAGTTGTTCCTGCAGATGGGCGGCGCCGTTGTAACACCCCATGAGGATGGACACCCCCGGCACACGTGCTTCGTGATTCAACCGCGACTCCCGAAATTGACCGCCGAACCGAAGCCGGATCAGGCGAAAGGTCGCATTTTACCAGCCGGCACCTGAAAAACCATGCGATCTTCAAGGCGGACCGCAGTGAGCCGCTCGCCCCAGACGCAACCGGTATCGAGTGCGATATGGCGCGCCTCCATCCTCAGACCCAGCGCTGACCAATGACCGAACAACACGGTCGTATCGGCGCTGCGGCGCTGTGGGTGCGCGTACCACGGGAGATGATCGGGCGGCGCCTTGTCGGGCGGTCCGTTGTTGTCGAACTCCATGCGTCCGTCCACGGAGCAGAAGCGCATCCGCGTCATCGCGTTGACGATCACGCGCAAGCGCGCGGCACCCTGCAGGTCATCCCGCCACGCATCCGGCTGATTGCCCCACAAATGCTCCAGGAAGTTAATGTAGCGCGGTCCGGCCAGAACCGCCTCGACCTCGGCCGCAAGCTCGCGCGCACGGGCGACGGTCCAGCACGGCAGCAACCCGGCATGCACCATGGCGTAGCCGTCTTCGACGTGCATGAGCGGGCGGGTGCGCAGCCATGCCATCAACTCGGCGCGGTCCGGCGCGTCGAGTACCTGCTGCAGGGTGTCGTGGCGTTTGCGGGTCGCGGCACTGCTGCAGGCCACCTTGAGCAGGTACAGGTCGTGATTGCCCAGCACCGCCACGGCGGCATCGCCAAGATCGCGCACCAGCCTCAGGGTTTGCAGCGAATCGGGACCGCGATTGACGAGGTCGCCCACCAGCCACAGGCGATCACTCGCCGGATCGAAGTTGCAACGCTGGAGCAGGGCACGCAGTTCGGCGTGGCACCCCTGCACGTCACCTACGACATAGCGGGCCAAGGCGCTGACCAGGAGGCTATCGGACTTGAGCGATCGTGACGAGCCAGGCGGGAAAACGAGGACAGATTTGCCCGGTTTCGAGGCGCATAGTGGTTCCATTCAACCGGGAACCGGGCGAATATGGTCCGCCTCATTGGACTCGACTCCCGCTGGCGCAGTAGATCAGTCTCAAGTTCGACAGCCTCCTATGCCTCCAGCAGTTTGCCGGTGTTGACCAGCACCGGTTTGGGCGGATTGTAGGGTGAGTATTCCGGCACCCAGCGCCGCAGGTCACGACGCACTTCGTCATCGCCATGGGTGAGGCCCGTGCCCAGCCATTGCAACAGGTCCGCCATGACGAAGCCGTCGGGCATGATGGAGCGCGCCACGCGCAGCTTGGCGTGATGCGTGGGCCGGGTCTGCTCTTCGGTGGACAGCACCTCTTCGTAGAGCTTCTCGCCGGGACGCAGGCCCGTGAACGCGATCGGGATGTCCGCCTCGGTGTAGCCGGACAGCCGGATCATGTCGCGCGCAAGATCGACGACCTTGACCGGCTCCCCCATGTCGAGCACGAAGATCTCGCCCCCTTCGCCCATCGCCGCCGCCTGCAGGACCAACTGCGCCGCCTCGTGCGTGGCCATGAAGAAGCGCGTGATCTCGGGATGCGTCACGGTGACCGGGCCGCCACGTTCGATCTGGGTCTGAAACTTGGGAATGACGCTGCCGGCACTGCCCATCACGTTGCCGAAACGGACCATCTCAAAGCGCGTCTTGGTCGATTGGCGCTGCAGTTCCTGGCAGATGATTTCGGCCAGGCGCTTGGTCGCGCCCATCACGTTGGTCGGGTTGACGGCCTTGTCGGTGGACACCAGCACGAATTTCTCGACCGCCGTGGCCGCCGCCGCCTGGGCGATGACCAGCGTGCCCTGCACGTTGTTGCGCACCGCCTGCCAGGCGTTGTGCTCTTCCATCAACGGAACGTGCTTGTAGGCGGCGGCATGGAATACCACCGCTGGGGCATAGCGCTCCAGCACCTCCATGACGCGACGCCGGTCCTTGACGTCACCCGCGACCGGGATCAGGTCGATCTCCGGCATGAATTCGGTGAACTCCTCGCGCAGCGAATACAACGCGAACTCGCTCAGTTCGAAGGCGATGATCTGCGCCGGACCAAAGCGTGCGATCTGCCGGCACAGTTCCGCACCTATCGACCCGCCCGCCCCGGTCACCATCGCAACCCGCCCGGCCAGCATCCCGCGCACCTGCGGCGTATCGATCGCCACCGGATCGCGCCCGAGAAGATCGTCGACGCGCAGACGGCGCAACTGCGACACCGCATCATGATTGGCGATCAACTGCCCGATCGCCGGCAGCGTGAACGCCCGGATGCCACACTGTATGCACAGGTTGGCCACGGTCCGGTGGCGGGCCGGGCTCGCGTCCGGCATCGCGATGATGGCGTGGCGCACCTTGAGCATTTCGGCCCACTTGCCGACTTCGCTCTGCGGCCCAAGCACCCGCACGCCGAAAATTTCACGATGACGCTTGGAGCTGTCGTCATCGAGCAAGCCGACCACGTTCCACTCCGGAGAACGCGCCAGTTCCTCCACCAGATTGGCCGCCTCGCGCCCGGCGCCGAGAACGATCACCGGCTTGCCCACGCCGCGCAGCGCACCAAACTCGCGGTGCTCCTTGTACACACGGTACGCGGCACGCCCGCCCCCCATGATCAGGATCAGCAGCAACGGGTACACCAGCCACACCATGCGCGGCAGTATCGGTGCCGGGGACAGCAATATCGCCCCGCCCGCCACCGCGAAAGTGCTGAAGATCGCCGCGCGCAGGATGCGCAGCAGATCGGGCAGGCTGGCGAACACCCAGATGCCGCGATACAGCCCGGAGGCGCGAAAGATCATGGCCTCCACCGGGAGCAGCAGGACCACGCCCCACCAGAGCAGATTCGAATACTCGGGCGGAATCTGGCCGTTGAAGCGAAACTGGAATGCACTGAACCACGCGATGGCGACAGCGGCAAGATCGAAAGAAATTACCGCCAGTGAACGCCAGTTCGCCGGCAATGAAAATGTCATTTTATCCTCACCTGATCCTGATCCCAACGGCGGTCGACTTGCCGCCCCAGCATCATCAGCACGCACCACCACGCGGCAGCACCCACCCAACCCGCGTGCGCATCACCCCCATGCAGCGCCAGCGCCAGCACCGCGCTCCCGAGCATCAGCGCCAGCCAGCGCGAACACATCGCGGCGTGCGTGCAACCCATGCGCACCATGCGCTGATAGTAGTGGTCGCGGTGCGCTTCCCAAACACGCTCACGCCTGCATGCCCGCCTTGTCAATGTCGCACTGGCATCGAGCAGGAACGGCGCAAACACCGTCAGCGGAAACCACAACGGCCAAGCATCGGCAACCACACCATACCACCCCAGACCACCCGCCAGAAACCCCAGCGGTATCGATCCGACATCACCCATGAATATCTTCGCCGGATGCCAGTTGAACACCAGGAAACCCAGCGCTGCCGCCGACAGGGCAAAACACAACCCAGCCAGCTCCGCAAATCCGCCGATCGAAAACGCGACTGCATAGGCGCCGAAGCCGGTCACTGCCATGCTCCCCGCAAGTCCGTCGGCGCCATCCATGAAATTGTATGCGTTTATCGCCCATGCAATTACCACAACAACACCGATCGTGACAGGATTCACATCCAGGCCATGCAAAAAAACAACACTTGCCGCCACGCCGAGGTGTACCCCCAGGCGTAGCCAGAACGGCAGATGCACCCAGTCATCGAGCAGCGACACCGACGCCAGAACAGCCACCCCGACCAACCACATCGCGTCGAGTCCGTACCACCACCCCGCCACCAGCGCCACCACGATCACGCCCAGCCCCCCCCCGTGAGGCACTGGCGTCTGGTGCAACGAGCGGTGTCCGGGCAGATCCAGGCCGCGTCCGGCAAACAGCAGACGCAACTTGATCACCAGCATGGACAACGCCATGGAAGCCACAAGCACCAAGACCGTGCTCATCGTCCACCGCCGCCGCAGGTATGGCCCGTAACGGCAGGCGCCGCCGCCCCCGCTTCGGCACGGCCAAACAGCTCGCGCGCGCCCTGCGCCAGCGTCACGCGCGCCTGCCAGCCCAGATCACGGTATATCGATGCGGGCGAATAACACTCGGCGCCGATCAGCCGCGCCACGGTGTGGCTGTCCAGCGGCAGCTTGCGGCGCATCAGCCACCCGAGCAAATCACCCATCCGCCCGGCCGCCGCCAGGACTGGGGCGGGCACGCGCCATGTCGCGCGCGCGCGCCCACTGGCGGCACGCAGCGCATCGTAGATTTCGGCACCAGACCAGGCTTGAGCATCGGCAACGATGTA
The DNA here is from genome assembly GCA_016177805.1 of Rhodocyclales bacterium. Classification (GTDB taxonomy): domain Bacteria; phylum Pseudomonadota; class Gammaproteobacteria; order Burkholderiales; family Rhodocyclaceae; genus JACOUN01. The sequence continues at coordinate 17,836 of JACOUN010000118.1, read as the reverse complement.
GGTCACGCCGTCGGCGCGTGCATCCACCATTACGCAGCGCACGGCGGACACCACATCCTCGATGTGGATCAGCGACCGTCTGTGGCCCGTTTCGGGCAACGGGGGAAACCAGCCCTTCGCGATGCCGCGCGCCATGCGCTCGAGGTTGCCCCGGCTGCCACGACCGTAAACCATGGCCAGCCGCAGGTTGCAGACCCGCATGCCCGAGCAGCGTCCGGCGGCCAGCACGGCCTCTTCCGCTTCGCGCTTGGACAATCCGTAGGGCGTATCGGGGGGGGCGGGCCATTGCTCGTCCACGCACCGCAGGCCTGGCGCGCCCATGGCCTTGACACTCGAAAGGTAGATGAAGCGGGCCACCCCGGCGCGCGCCGCGGCATCGAGCAGATTACGCGTACCTACGAAGTTGACCTGGTGATGGCGCTGTCGCGTGGTGCCTTCGTCAACATCATGCGCATGGGCATAGCCGGCACAATGGACCACGGTATCGATACCCACGCAGGCGCGGGCCAGGCTGGCGGGGTCCAGCAAGTCGGCCTGGCACGCGCCGTCGGCACTCACCGGCATGCGGAACATCGGCGACACCGCGACGCCGGCACGCACCAGCGCATCGACCAGACGGCCACCGATAAAGCCGCCGGCACCGGTCACAAGCACCCTGCCGCATTCCTCGATCTGCATTCAGCCTCTGTTGTCGTCGCGCCGCCCGGCGCCAAGCGCGCAATTATCGCATAGACGCGATGCATACCGGATTGTGCCGACGCCGCCCGCTATACTTGCGCCACTACCAGAATCGCTCATCCGTATGATCGCGCACCTGCTCTATTCCTTGCTCTGGATCGCGGCATTGCCGCTGGTGCTGCTGCGCCTGCTGTGGCGTGCGCGCAAGCAACCCGCCTATCTGCACCACCTCGGCGAGCGCTTCGGCGCTTATCCAGCGAGCGCTCCCGCCCCGGTCATCTGGGTGCACGCCGTATCGGTCGGCGAAACCCGCGCCGCCGCACCGCTGATCGCGGCGCTGCTGCAACGCTGGCCCGCACATACCGTCGTGCTGACCCACATGACCCCCAGCGGGCGCGCCACCGCGCACGAGTTGTTCGGTGACGAACCGCGCGTGCTCAGCGCCTACCTCCCTTACGACATGAGCACCCTGAGCCAGCGCTTCCTGCGCCGTTTCAGGCCGGACTTCGGCGTGATCATGGAAACCGAGCTGTGGCCGGCTCTGCTCGCCACATGCCGCCAGCGCGGCATCCCGGTGGTGCTGGCCAACGCGCGCCTGTCGGCGCGTTCGGCCCAACGCTACGCGCGCTGGCCGGCGCTGACGCGGGCCACACTGGGCGCATTGACCGCCATCGGCTGCCAGACGGACGCCGACCGGCAACGCCTGCAAGCCCTCGGTGCAACCGGCCTGCGCATCACCGGCAACATCAAGTTCGACATCACTCCGCCACAGGCGCAGATCGCGCTGGGGGAGGCATTCCGCACGCGCTTCGCGGGGCGTCCGGTGATTCTCGCGGCCAGCACACGGGACGGCGAGGAACGCCTGATCTTCGAGGCCTTTGTGGCGGAATCACCCTCGAATGTCCTGCTGGCACTGGTGCCACGCCATCCGCAGCGCTTCGACGACGTTGCCGCGCTGGCCGCCGCCAGCGGACTGAAGCTGCAACGACGCTCGGACGATCAACCGGTCAAGGCCGCAACCCGCGTGTGGCTGGGCGATACGATGGGAGAGATGTTCGCGTACTACACCGCCGCCGATGTCGCGCTGATCGGCGGCTCGTGGCTGCCCTTCGGCGGTCAGAACCTGATCGAAGCCTGCGCGGTCGGCACGCCGGTCATCCTCGGACCCCACACCTACAACTTCGCGCTGGTGGCGGAGCAGTCCATCGCATGCGGCGCGGCGGCGCGTGCGCCCGACGTCAAACGCGGCATCATTGCCGCGCTGGCATTGCTTACCGACTCGGAGCGGCGGGATCACGCCGGAGCCGCCGGGCGCGAATTCGCGTTGGCCCACCGGGGCGCCACCGCCCGCACACTGGCGCTGATCGAAGCGGTCGCGCCCGACGGTGGATAGCCGCAGCTGGGCAGCGCCAAGTTGCCTGGGCGTCGGAAACCGAGCTGTTTGTTCACCTGCTGCAGATCCTCTTCACTCAGCGGCCCTGCGGCTGCCTTCAGGCGCGGTCGCACGCCAAAGCCGCCCTGTTCGGCGGCCGTGACCCGGTCTGCGAGATTGACCGGACCGGCCGGCAACAATTCGACCGCCTTGCGCAAGTCCGCCAGATCGGCCGGTTCCTTGCCTATCATCGGGAAGGCGACGGCGCGGGTGATGGATAATGGAATACTGCGGAGCCGATCGGTGAACACCGTCATGCGGCACGATCACACGGTCCGCCACGCCGTAGCGGGCGGTGGTGCCGTTGCCCGGAACCACCGCGGTACACGCCTCCAGTGCAAGTTGATTGACATACTCAGTAACAATCAATGAAAATTGCGACCGCAACATCGTTTGACATATCGGAGCAATGCGTCGGGCAGCCCGTTGGGGCATGCCCTCGAATTCCGGGTCAATCGGGTTGAGTCGTCCGCACGGCCCTCGTACGTGTGGGCAAGCTTACCGCCAGGCCCGCCACCAGAACGCGTCGGGCAGGGTCTCACACTGGAAATTACTTATGTCCGACATATACGCCTCCCCCGCTGCGGCGCTTGATCTACCGCGTGAAGACCCCTCTGAGTCTGGCTCGCTTGAGCGCGGCATTGCCGGGGATTACACGTTCACCATCGGTGAAGTGCTGAAGGAGGCCTGGGAGCGCACCAATGGGGCCAAGCTGACCCTGAACCTGGCGATGCTGGCCTACGGGGTCATCACTATCGTGGCCACAATGATCACGAATTTTGCGTTCGGTGGCCTGCTAACCGCGCAACAGGGCGAGATGTCGGGACTGACTATCATCGGCGGAGCCATCGTGCAGCAACTGGTGATCCTCGCCGTCGTCTTGCCGCCGATGATCGGCATGCTCATACTCGGCCTGCGCCGCGCGGTGGGGGCTCCGATCGCGGTCGGACAAGTCCTTCGTCACTATCACAGGACGTTGCCCCTGCTCGGCGGCAATATCCTGATGACCATCGCGATCATCATCGGCATGGTCCTGCTGGTGATTCCCGGCATCTACCTGTCGGTGGCACTGCTCTTCACCCTGGCGCTGGTGGCGGAGAAGGGACTGGGTCCGCTGGCGGCGATGTCGGCCTCACGCAAGGCCGTGCACAAGCGTTGGTTCTCGTTTCTGGGTTTTGGCCTGGTATTGACGCTGATCAACATGGTCGCAGCCATCCCGCTGGGCATTGGCCTGATCTGGAGCATGCCGTTCACCTTCATCGCGACTGGCGTCCTGTACAACCGGATCTTCGGCTGCGAGGCCGAGACGCGCGCTTGAGTGCGAGCGAGCCGCCCCTCGATACGCTGCTCGAAGTCGAAACGCCGGAAGGCATCGAGTTACGTGCCGATGTGGCCGGACCGGTGCCGCGGGCGCTTGCGTATACGCTGGACCTGTTGCTGCGCTCATTGATCCTGGGAGCACTGGCGCTGTTGATGATACCGGTTGGCGGCGTCGGCATCGGTTTCTACCTCGTGTTGAGCTTCTTGCTGGAGTGGTTCTACCCGGTCGCCTTCGAGGTGTTTCGCAATGGCGAAACACCCGGCAAGCGTCGCTTCGGTCTGGCGGTGGTCAATCAGGACCTGAGCCCGGTGCGGATCGACGCCTCGCTGGTGCGCAATCTTCTACGGGCAGTCGACTTTCTTCCTTTCGCCTATCTCGGCGGACTGGCAAGCATGAGTGCGAGCAGGCGTTTTCAGCGCTTGGGCGACCTCGCCGCAGGGACCCTGGTGGTGCACCGCGTGCGTCGCCCCGCGTCGGTGGCCCTGCCCGACGCTCGCCCGGCCGCGCCGGATGCGCCGCTGCGGGTCGAGGATCAGCTCGCGATCATCGATTTCACCCAGCGCCATAAACACCTGTCCGACGCACGCCAGGAAGAGCTGGCCAACATCCTCTTGCCGCTCACTGGCGCGCAAGGCGCGGCGGCGGTAAGCCGCCTGCGCGGCATCGGCAACTGGTTGCTGGGCAGCCGATGAAGCAACAGGATTTCGAAGCGCGGCACCGTGCCGAGTGGGGCAGGCTGGACGAGTGGTTGGCTGCGTCGGCACGCAAGCGCCCCGTGGATGACGGCTTTCCGCTCGCATACCGGCGTCTGTGCCAGCATCTGGCGCTGGCGCGCAAGCGTCGCTATGGCAGCGGACTGGTCACCGAACTCAACGAACTGGTGCTACGTGCCCACCATGTGCTCTACGGCGAGCGCGCCCGCGGCGAGAGTCGCTGGCTACGTTTCCTGCTTGCGGGCTTTCCGCAGGCGCTGCGCGCAAATGCATCGCTGGTGTGGCTGGCGACGGCGTTGTTCGTGGTGCCCGGACTGGTACTCGCAATCGCCTGCCATTTCGATGCCGACGCGATCTACACCGTGATGTCGTCCGAAGAAGTGCGCAGCCTCGAAGCCATGTACGACTCCGGCAACGACAAGCTTGGCCGCAAGCGCAACTCCGGGACCGATCTGGCGATGTTCGGTTTCTACATCAAGAACAACATCGGGATCAGCTTCCGCACCTTCGCCGGCGGGATGCTGGCGGGGCTGGGGAGCATATTCTTCCTGCTCTACAACGGTGTGATGATCGGGGCGGTCGCAGGCCACCTCAACCAGGCCGGATTTGCGCACACCTTCTTCCCGTTCGTGGTCGGACATGGCGCATTCGAACTCACCGCCATCGTGTTCAGTGGAGCGGCGGGCCTGAAGCTGGGCGGGGCGCTGATCGATCCGGGCGCGTTACGCCGGGTCGAGGCCCTGCGCGTGGCGGCGCGCGACGCGATCGTGATCATGTACGGGGTTTTCGTGATGCTGGTCATTGCGGCCTTCCTCGAAGCGTTCTGGTCGTCCTCGACGATGCTGCCGGTGCAGGTCAAGTACTCGGTTGGTGCCGGCCTGTGGGTGGCGGTGATCGCGTACTGCCTCTTTTCCGGGCGCCGCCATGCAGCTTGACCGGATTGCGATCGCACTGCGACCCCGTAACGCCTGGCAGGCGACCGATCTGGGCTTCGCGCTGGCGCGACGCTGGTGGTTGAGCTTGTGGCTGGCGTGGTGCGTGCCGGCGGCGATCGTCTATGTACCCCTCGCAGTGCTGCTCCCGATCGACTATTTGTGGGTGCCGGTGATAGTGGTGTGGTGGCTGAAACCGGTCTGGGACTCGGTGCCGATCTACCTGGCGAGCCGGCGTCTGTTCGGCGAGGCGGTCAGCCTCAGCCAGGCATGGCGACAGTCCCCACGCCTGCTTGGCGGGGCGATGCTGCCGTGGTTGCTGTGGCGGCGTTTCAGTCCGACCCGGTCGGCGGATCTGCCGGTCACCCTGCTTGAGCGCCTTGGCGGTGCCGAACGCGCCAAGCGTCTTCGTCAGCTCCACCCTGGCATGGGCCGGATCGCCTCCTGGCATACCGTGGCGTGCGTCCATTTCGAAAGTGTGCTGGTGTTCGGGGTGCTCGGACTGATCGGCCTGATGCTGCCCGATGAAGTCGATTTCAACGCGACCGGATTCGTTATCGAACCGGATCTGCTGCAGACCCATGCGTACAACGCGGTCGTGTTTGTGGCGATGAGTGTAGTCGCGCCAGCGTACACCATGGGAGGCTTCATGTTGTATGTGTGCCGGCGGGTTGAACTCGAAGGATGGGACATCGAAATCCGCTTTCGTGCCCTGGCCGAGCGCGCGGCGCCCACTGTCGCGGGCACGTTGTCGGGCCTGTTGATGGCAACTGCCGTCACGATCGCCGTTGCGCTCGGCCTCGCCCCGCAACCGGTCGCGGCCCAGACACTACCCGAGCTGGAACACCCCACCCGGCAGGACAGTTCACGTGCCAGTGCGCAAGCGCGCATCAACGCGGTGCTGGCCGACGAGGAGTTCATGCGCAAGGTCGAACGCACCACCTTCAAGGAACGGGTGCCGAGCGAAGAGGCGAAGGACGAGGACAAAGCCGCACCCGAGTGGCTGGTGCGCTTCTTCAAGTGGCTGGCGAGCCTGGGAGGCGAGCGCTCCAGCAGTAGCGACGACGAAGGTCTTGCTGTGGCGGATCTGGTGCGAGCCGGTTTGTGGGTGATCGCCGCGCTCGTGCTCGTGTATGTGGCCGCACGCCTGCGCCTGTTCCAGGCGCTGCGGGGTATGTTGCCCGCGCGTGATGGCGGCACCGCCCGCGATCCCGAGACCCTGTTCGGGCTGGCGGTCCGCCCCGACAGTCTTCCCGAGGATATCGCGACAACGGCCCTGACACTGTGGCGCGACGGCCAGTCGCGCGGCGCGCTCGCGCTGCTCTACCGCGCCACGCTCATGGAACTCATGCGCACGCACCAGGTGCCGTTTGCAAGCCACCATACCGAAGGCGAGTGCGCGCGCCTGGTGGACCGGGTTGTCCCGGAGCGTGCGGAATTCTTCACCGAACTGACTCGTGCCTGGCAGCGGCTGGCTTATGCGCACACGGCGCCCGACGCGGCGCGCTTCGAGAAGCTGTGCCGGCAATGGAAGGATGCCTTCGAACGTGCGGCATAAGGCCATCCTGATCATCCTCTTGGTGCTGCTGGCTCTGTCGGGATGGGTCTTTCATCTGCGCTACGAATTCGTCACCGCGTGGGTCGACGAGGGGCCGGGGCCGCTGGCGCTGCGCGATCCGTTGCTGGCCGCGCGTCGCTACCTGGAGTCCGCGGGCACACCTGTGTCGGTGGCTGATCGCCTGCTGCGCGACGAGGCGCTGGAGCAATCGGGGACGCTGATCATCGCGGCCGAGACCGAGGTGGTGAGCTCGCGCCAAGCCGGGCAGGTGCTCGATTGGGTGGCTCGCGGAGGACACATGATCGTGACCGCCAGCGCACATGAGGACGACCCCTTGCTGGCGCGATTCGGCGTATCGCGCGCCAGGATCGCGGACACGGATGATTGCGACTGCGAGGCGTCGCGTGCTGGGGCGGAGCAAGCCGAGGAAGATCCGCCATCCGACCCATCGCTCGGGGGCGCGGGCGATCCTCCCGTGGAGGCACCACCCGCGATGCCAGCGGAAAGCGCTAGCGGAGACGAGCGCGGCCTGATCGAATTTGCGTTCGAGGATTTCCCGGAGAGGCCAAAGGTGCGCTTCGACCCGCGCTACGTGTTGAATGAAATCGAGATCGATGAGGACGAACACGACGAGTGGTTCGAACGCGTTCATGCGTCCGGCGGCCCGGAGGGCATCCACCTGGTGCAGTACGAGTGGGGCGAAGGATTGGTGACCGTGATGTCCGACCAGGATCCGTGGCACAACGACAACATCGGTCGGCACGACCATGCGTTGTTTCTCGAGGCGCTGATCGATCTCGAACGGCCAGTGCTGGTGTTGCACGGCAGCCCGATGCCCTCCCTGCTCGCCCTCGTCGCCGCGCACGGGCGCGAGGCGCTGCTGGCTGCGACGCTCTTCCTGGCTGCATGGCTGGTGCGGCGCGCGCGTCGTTTCGGCCCGCTGCGCACCGTCGAAACCCTGCACCGCCGTGCGCTCGGCGAGCACATCCTGGCCGCCAGCCGCTACCGTTGGCGTCGCGGCGGTGCAGCGTCGCTGCTGGATGGCGCCCGATTGGCGGTGCTGGATCGTGCCCGGCGGCGCCTGCCCGACCAGATGCAGGCCGACCCGGCGCAGCAGTGCCACACCCTTGCCCAGCATACCGGCCTGCCCGTCGAGGTGGTCCGGAACGCCCTACAAACCGACCCAGGCATGCGAGCGCCAACACTCCAGGCGACCGCGAAGGGTCTGCAATCCCTGTGGAAACGACTATGAACTCGAATATCGCACGCATTCGCTTCGACGCCGCCATTGCCGCGGCGGGGCAACTCCGAAGCCGCCTCAACGAACGGCTGATGGGCCAGCCATCGGTCGTAGACCAGGTGCTGGTGGCACTGATCGCCAACGGCCATGTGTTGATCGAAGGGGTGCCGGGGTTGGGCAAGACGTTGCTGGTGCGGGTGCTGGCGGATTGCTTTGCGGGCACCTTCCGGCGGATCCAGTTCACCCCCGACCTCATGCCGGGCGACATCACCGGCCATGTCCTGTTCGACATGCAGGAGAGCCGTTTTCTCATGCGCCAGGGGCCGGTATTCACCAATCTGCTCCTGGCCGACGAAGTCAATCGTGCTCCGGCCAAGACTCAGGCCGCACTCCTCGAGGTGATGCAGGAGCGCCAGGTCACCATAGATGGCAGCGCGCAACCGGTGCCGCACCCGTTCATGGTCCTCGCCACGCAGAACCCGATTGAGCATGAAGGCACGTATCCGCTGCCCGAAGCGGAACTCGATCGCTTTCTGCTCAAGGTCTTCATCGACTACCCCAGCGCCGTGGACGAACTTGACATCACCCGCAGCATCACGGGCATCGGCAACAGCTTCGCCGCCGGCGCCCCGCCCGCGGGCGCACTGCTCGATGCTGGCGCGATTCACACGCTGCAGCAAACCGCCACGGCGGTCGCCTTTGACGAACAGGTGCTCGACTACGTCGTACGCCTGGTGCGCGCGACCCGTAACCATCCCGCGCTGCTGCGCGGCGCCGGGACACGTGCCTGCCTCGCGCTGGTCAGCGGCGCGCGCGCCCATGCGCTGCTGCGCGGCGCGTCCTTCGTGGTGCCGGACGATGTCAAGGCGATTGCGTTGCCGGTGATGCGTCACCGCGTCACCCTCAGCGCCAGCGCCGAGATCGACGGCCTCGACGCCGACCGGGTGCTCGGCGGGATCATCGAAACAGTCGCCGCGCCACGCGAATGAGACCAAGCAAGCGTCTGCTGCTGCTGTTCGGCCTGTGGTGGCTGCTTGCGCTGGCATTGATCGCGCTGCGTCTGGCAATGCCGCAGCATGCGGCCCCGTTTGCCGCACTGTGGTGGGCCAGTGGCGCGGTGCTGGTGATGGTGGCGATGTGGGACGCGTATGAGCGCGCGCCCGCCGCAACCATCGACGTGGTGCGCAGCCTGCCGGAGAATCTCGCGCTCAACGTGCGCAACGAGGCACATCTGGTGCTGCGTAACCTGGGGCCCCGCCCTGTCCGGCTCGAAGTCGCCGACGATCCGCCGGTGCATATCGACATCCCCGAGCTTCCGGTGCAACTCACACTGGCGCCGGGCGAGCAGGCGCGGGTGAATTACCGGGTCTTGCCGCGTCGGCGTGGCGATGCCCGCTTCGGTCCGGTCTGGCTCAGGCGACACAGTCCGCTCGGATTGTGGGAGGCGCGCAGCCGCCCTGGCGACGAGTGCAGCGTCAAGGTCTTTCCCAACTTCGTCGCAGCCAGTCGTCTTGCCGGCATGGGTCTGGAGCGCGAGATGGGCGCGATCGGCGTGCATCTGCAACAACGGCGTGGCGATGGGATGGACTTTCATCAGTTGCGCGAATTCCGCACCGGCGACTCGCTTCGCCAGATCGACTGGAAGGCGACCGCGCGTTATCGCAAGCCCATCTCGCGCGAGTATCAGGACGAACGCGACCAGGACATCCTGTTCCTGCTCGATTGCGGTCGGCGCATGCGCGCGCGCGATGCCGAGTTGAGTCATTTCGATCATGCCCTGAATGCACTGCTGCTGACCGCTCAGGTCGGACTGCGACAAGGCGACGGGGTCGGGCTGTTGACCTTTGCCGCGGCCGAACGCGGCGCGCACTGCTGCGATGGCACGCGCTGGCTCGCGCCGATCAAGGGACACACCGCCCTCAACCGCCTGATCCACCAGGTCTACGATCTGCACAGCAGTACCACCGCGAGCGACTATCTCGAAGCCGCGCAGGGCTTGCTCGAACGCCATCGCAAGCGGGCAATGGTGATTCTGGTGACCAATGTACGCGAAGAGGACGCCGACGATCTGCACGCGGCCACCACCCTGCTTGCCCGCCGCCACCGCGTGGTGGTCGCCAGCCTGCGCGAGCAGGCACTGGATGAACGCATTGCCGCCCCGTTGCAGGTGCTCGACGATACGCTCGCCTGCCTCGGTACGCTCGACTACCTGGGCGCACGCGAGCGCCTGTTGCAGCAACTGCGTCAACGCGGCCTGAGCGTGATCGATACCCTGCCGCAACAACTGCACGTCGAGCTGGTGGCCGAGTACCTGCGCCTCAAGCGCAGCAACGCTTTGTAGCCGCCTGATGCGTGCAAATCCGCTGCCGGCCAAAGTGGCGGCGCCTCGTAGAGGCGCGCCAGCAGCGGGACCGTAAGGCGGATTAGCCGAAGGCGTTATCCGCCGGATGGAATTCGCATACGGCGGACAAGCGCCTCAGGAACCGAGCAGCTTGTTCACCTGCTGCAGATCCTCTTCGCTCAGCGACCCCGCGGCGGCCTTGAGGCGCAGTTGCGCGAGCAGCGTGTCGTAACGGGCGCGAGCCAGTTGCTGGCGCGTGTCGGCAAGCTGGGTCTGGGCGTTGAGTACGTCGATGTTGATGCGCACCCCGACCTCGTAGCCCAGTTTGTTCGCTTCCAGCGCCGACAGCGATGACACCTCGGCTGCTTCAAGCGCCTTGATCCGCGCCAGACCACTGGTCACACCCAGATAGGCTTGCCGTGCCGCCAGCGCCGCGTCGCGTCGCGCCCCTTCCAGATCCAGTTCAGCCTTGGTCTGCAGCGCCACGGCCTCGCGCGCGCGCGACGAAATCGCACCGCCGGCGAACAGCGGCACGTTGAGCTGCACCCCCAGCGTCGCACTCTCGGTACGTGGCAGGCTGGCGCTGGACTGGCGGTGGCTGCTGCCCACCGTGGCAACCAGGTCGACCGTCGGGAGGTGCCCGGCGCGGGCACGCTCGACTTCGCGCACCGCGATCTCGCGCACCAGATGTTGCAATTGCACGCCAAAGCCCCCCTGTTCGGCGGCCGTGACCCAGTCGGGGAGATGGGCGGGGCTGGGCGACGACAGCTCGACGGCCTTGCGCAGCCCTGCCAGATCGGCCGGTTCCTTGCCTATGATCTGCGCCAGTGCGTGACGCCGCACGTCCAGCTCGTTCTGCGCCGCAATCATCTGCGCCAGCGCCAGATCGAAACGCGACTGGGCTTCATGCACATCGGTGATGGTGACCGTACCGACCTCGAAACTGGCGGTGGCGATCTCCAGTTGCTCGGACGCCGCGGCGCGCAATTGCGTCACCGCCGACAGCGCATCCTGGGCGTTGAGCACGTTGAAGTAGGCTTCGGCCACCCGCAGCGCCAGATCCTGGCGCGCCAGATTGAACTGCACTCCGGCCAGCTCGGTCTGCAGCTCGCCTTGAAGCGCCTGCACCCGATTCTGCATGCGGTACAGCGGCTGCGTCAGTTGCACCCCCCAGGCATTGCTGTTGTAGCTGCTGCTGGGCAGCCCACTGGGCGAGACGTGGTTGCGTGTAACGCTCGCCGTCGCCCCTACGGTTGGCAGCAACCCGGCGCGCGCCTGCTCGACCTTTTCGCGACCGGCCTCGAACTCTGCCCGTGCGGCGGCGAACGTCGCATCGTTGGCCAAGGCCTCACGATGGATGTCTGTCAGGTCGGCAGACCACGCGGCGCCGTGAAACAGCCCGGCGATCACTATGGCTAGTACGCGCTTCATCGATTACTCCATTCAGGGCTTGGGGAAAACATCTACAGCGCGAAACGATGGCCGCGATCTCGCCACAAACGATCAGAAAGTGAAACCGTCTTTCTGCTGCGTGTTCCGCAGGGCCGGCACCACGGTCTCGACGACGTCCTCGGTCCGGTATTCGCCCTTGGCGACACAGGTCACCAGTCGCGCCTTCATGACCGGCGCTTCGCCGACGAAGGCAAACAGACGTCCGCCGACCTTGAGTTGTTCCAGCACGTCATGCGGAATCAGCGGCAAACCGCCCGAATAGACGATCACGTCATACGGCGCGCGGCACGGCAGACCGTGTGCGCCGTCGGACTCCTTGACGCCGACGTTGCGCACCCCGTAGCGCTCGAGGTTTTCAGCCGCGAGCTTGACCAGTTGAGGCTCGATGTCAACGCTTCTCACCCACTCGGCGCGCGCCGCCAGCAGGGCGGCGAAGTAACCCGAGCCAGCACCGATTTCGAGCACCGAATCGGAGCGCTTGACCTTCAGCGCCTGCATGATCTTGGCTTCGATGACCGGGCGCAGCATGGCCTGACCGCAACCGATCGGCACCTCGATGTCGGCAAACGCCAGGTTGCGATAGGCCTCGGGCACGAAGTCCTCGCGCCGGACAGCCATCAGGAGATCGAGTACGTCCTGGTCGAAGACTTCCCAGGTGCGGATCTGCTGCTCGACCATGTTGAAGCGGGCTTGTTCGAAGTTCATTGTGGGTTCCCTGTGCAAATATCAGCACACGCTAATTTTATACGCGAGCGAATCGAGGATGGTAAACCAAAGCGCGCCATTTTATCGCACCGCAGCGGAGAGCGCCGCATGGGTCGGCACCCGCTCCGACGCGGGCCGCACCCGGTACCAGGCCGCGTACAGCGCGGGCAGGAACAGCATCGTCAACACCGTCGCGACCGTGAGCCCGCCCATGATCGCCACCGCCATCGGGCCGAAGAAGGCGCTGCGCGACAGCGGAATCATCGCCAGTATCGCGGCGGCGGCGGTCAGCATGATGGGGCGGAAGCGCCGCACCGTGGACTCGACGATGGCGTCCCACTCGCCGCGCCCGGCTTCGAGATCCTGGCGGATCTGATCGACCAGAATCACCGAGTTGCGCATGATCATGCCGGACAGCGCGATCGTCCCGAGCATCGCGACGAAACCGAACGGCTGGTTGAACAGCAACAGGAAGGCGGTCACGCCGATCAGCCCCAGCGGCGCGGTCAGCACCACCATGATGACCAGCGAGAAGCTCTGCAACTGCAGCATCAGCACCGTCAGCACCGCGAGCACGAACAACGGCACCCCCGCCGCCACCGAGCTGCCGCCCTTGGCGCTTTCCTCGACCGAGCCGCCCACGTCCAGGCGATAGCCCAGCGGCAGCGACGCGGCGATCGCGTTGGTCTGCGACGCCAGTTGCGCCACCACCACCGCCGGCTGCACCGCGCCGTACAGGTTGGCCCGTACCGTCACGGTCGGCACGCGCCCACGCCGCCAGATCACGCCCTGTTCGAAGCCGTACTCGGCGGTCGCGACCTGCGCCAGCGACACGCTGCGCCCGTCTCCGAGCGGAATCGCCAGATCGGGCAGCATCCCAAGATGCACGCGTTCGGATTGCGCCCCGCGCATGACCACGTCGATGGTCTCGGTACCATCGCGGAACTGCGTCACCGCCATGCCCTGCAACGAGGTGTTGAGCAGTGCCGCGACGTCCTGGCGCGTCAGCCCGAGCAGACGCACCTTGTCCTGGTCGATCTTGAGCCTGACCACCTTGGACGGCTCCTCCCAGTCCAGGTGCACGTTGGACAGGTGCGCGTTGCCGCGCAGCGCCCCGGCCACCTCGTGCGCGATGCGGCGCAGTTCATCGAGGTTGGGACCACTGACCCGGTACTGGATCGGAAAGCCCACCGGCGGGCCATTTTCCAGGCGGTTGACCACCCCCAGCACATCGACCGGCGCGTCCTCGAAGCGCTTGATCAGCTTGACGCGCAGTGCTTCACGCTCGGCCGGCCCCTTGGTCAGGATCACGAACTGCGCAAAATTGGTCTGGGCCAGTTGCTGGTCGAGCGGCAGGTAAAAGCGCGGACTGCCGCCGCCCAGCCACGCGACGTAATTCTCTATGCCCTCCTGCCCGTCCAGATACGTCTCCAAGTCGCGCACCGCAGCCTCGGTCGCGGCATGCGATGCGCCCTGCGCCAGGCGCAGATCCACCAACAGCTCCGGGCGCGTCGAATCGGGGAAGAACTGTTGCGGCACGTAGCGCCCGAACACGAACAACGAGCCGGCGAAGATCACCAGCGTCAGCGCGATGACCCACCAGCGGTACGCAACGCACGCATGCACCAGCGCGCGAAAGCGCGTATAGAACGCAGTGTGGTAGATCGCATGCTCGTCGTGCTGCTCATGCGCATGCGCGGCGCGCTCCTTGAGCCTGCGCCCCAGAGCTGGCGACAGCGTGCCGGCAAGGCGCGCCAGCAAGGAGGGTTTGCCGTTGCGTTTGCTGAAGTCCGGCAACAGGTGATAGCCAAGGTAGGGCACGAACAGCACCGCCGCGATCCACGACACCAGCAGGGCGATGACCGTGACCTGGAAGATGGAACGCGTGTATTCACCGGTCGACGAGGCCGCCAGCGCGATCGGCAGGAATCCGGCCGCCGTGACCAGCGTTCCCGACAGCATCGGCATCGCGGTCGAGGTATAGGCGAAGCTCGCCGCGCGCACCCGGTCCCAGCCCTGCTCCATCTTGGTCGCCATCATCTCGACCGCGATGATCGCGTCGTCCACCAGCAGGCCGAGCGCGATGATCAGCGCGCCGAGCGAGATCTTGTGCAGACCGATGCCGAACACCTGCATGAACAGGAAGGTGATCGCCAGCACCACCGGGATGATGATCAGCACCACCACCCCGGTGCGCAGCCCCAGCGACAGCAGGCTCACCGCCATCACGATGATGACCGCCTCGGCCAGCACCGCGACGAACTCGCTCACCGAGCGCTTGACCGCCAGCGGCTGGTCCGCCACCCGCGCCAGCGTCACTCCCAGCGGCAGTTGCGACTCGATGCGAGCCACCGCCTCGTCCAGATGCTTGCCCAGCGCGATAATGTCGCCACCGGCGCGCATCGACACCCCGATGCCCAACGCGTCCTGGCCCATGTAGCGCAGGCGCTCGCGCGGCGGATCGGCGAAACCACGCCGCACCTCGGCCACGTCGCCGAGACGGAAGCTGCGTCCGCGCGCGCGGATCACTGTGTCGCGGATCGCATCCAGATCCTCATAGGCGCCCGACGGTCGCAGCCACACGCGTTCCTCGCCGGTCTCGAAGAATCCTGCCCCGCTCATCAGGTTCTGTGCCGACAGCGCAGCGCCAAAGTCACGTAGATTCAGGCCGAAGGTCGCCAGCTTGACATTGGACAGCTCGATGAACACGCGCTGCGGCTGCTCGCCGAAGAAACTCACCTTGGCCACGTCGGGCACGCGCAGCAATTCACTGCGAACCGCCTCGGCATAGCGCTTGAGATCGGCGTAATCCAGTCCTTCGCCGACCAACGCGAAGATGTTGCCGTAGGTGTCGCCGAATTCATCGTTGAAGCTCGGTCCAATCACGCCCTGCGGCAGGGTATGGCGGATGTCGCCGATCTTCTTGCGCACCTGGTACCAGACATCGGCAATCGTGTGCGACGGTATCGAGTCCTTGGCCAGGAAGAACACCATCGCCTCGCCCGGCTTGGAATAGCTGCGCACGACATCGATGCCGACCACTTCCTGCAGCTTCTTCTCGATCTTGTCGGTTACCTGTTCAGCCACCTCGACCGCGCTCGCGCCCGGCCACTCGGCGCGCACCACCATCACCTTGAAGGTGAACGGCGGATCCTCCGATTGCCCCAGACGGGTGTAGGAAAACAGCCCGATCACGGTCAGGGCCAGCATGATGTAGAGCACCAGCGCCTGATGGCGCAGCCCCCATTCGGATGCGTTGAAGCGCTTCATCGCTTCACATCCAGCGCCACCGGTGCCGTCTCGGCCACCGCGCGCACCACCTCGCCGGCGATCAGCTTGTGCACGCCGGCCACCACTACCCGCGCATCGGCCGGCAGGCCGGCGCTGATCACGACGCCATCCTCACGCAGCATGCCGATGCTCACCTTGCGCGGCTGCAGGCGCGAAGCATCATCGACCACCCACACTGTCGCCACCCCATCGATGGCGGTGACCGCCGCCATCGGCACGATGATCTGCGCCGCTTCGGTCGATGCGAAGGCGACGCTGGCGGTCGCCCCGAGCGGCAGCAGTTGGTCGGCCTGCGGCACGCTGACACGCACTGCGTACGAACGGGTCGCGGCATCGGCCGCCGGCGCAATCTCGCGCACACTCGCGGCATAGACCTTGTCCTCGACCGCCCACGGACGTACCGCCGCGACCTGCCCGGTGCTGTAACCACGCACCCGGCTTTCCGGCACGTGGATGACGATCTCGCGTTCATCCGGCTGGGCGATGCGCACCACCGCCTGACCGGCCGCCAGCACCTGCCCCGGATCGACCGGCGCCGCCACCACCACCCCATCGCGATCGGAACGCAGCACCGCGTAGTCCGCCTGGTTGCCCGCCGCATCCGCCTGCGCGCGCGCCTGGCGCACGCGCGCCTCGGCCGCCTGCACCGCAGTGCGGCGCGCATCCAGTGCCGAAGCGCTGATGAAGCTCGAATCATGCAGATCTTCGCCGCGCTTCAGTTCGGCACGCGCCAGCGCCAGATCCGCCTCGGCCGCAAGCAGTTGCGCCGCCGCCGCGCGCGCGGCCAGCGCCACGTCACTCGGATCGAGACGCGCCAACACCTGCCCGCGCTTGACCCTGGCCCCGGTATCGACGCGCCGCTCGACCAGCTTGCCGCCGATGCGGAACGCCAGATCGCTCTCGTACCGCGCACTGACCTCACCCACATAAACGTTGGGCTGGCGAGGCGTGGTATCCCCCGCGAGATCGCGCACCAGCACCGCGCGCGGCGCCTTTTCCACCAACGGCGGCTCCGAGCACGCCGACAAGACCATGGCCGCCACGGCCAGCACGAGCATTCTCATTCGATTACTCCCGTATCGCCCCAGGGGCGCGCAATCCATTCATGACCAGATCGAAATAGGTATTCAGATAACTCTCGACGCTGACGTTGCTGTCACAGCAGGCGGCGAACGAGTGATGCCACATCGTCAGATGCAGCAGCGGTGCGATCAGCACGGGGGGGGTCGCCTCGAGATCGACCGGGCGAAACATCCCCTGCGCAATCCCCCGCGCCAGGGCGGTGCGGATCAGGTTGAGACCGCGTTGGATCACGGCTTCCTGGTAGTAGGCCGCCACCTCAGGGAAGTTGCGCGCCTCCGACAGCATCAGCTTGGAAACACCGCCCAGTTCGGTGCTGCCGATGCGCTCCCACCAGCCGAACAGGATGCAGCGCAGCAACTGCACCGGGTCATCCGCATTGTTCTCGAGCATGGCCTCGCCCTCCTCGATCGCCGGGACGACCCCCTCCTGTATCACCGCCTTGAACAAGGCTTCCTTGCTGTCGAAGTACAGGTACAACGTGCCCTTGGACACCCCGGCACGCGCCGCCACGTCGTCGAGCTTGGCGGCGGAAAAGCCCTTCTCGACGAACACCGCCAGCGCCGCGGCGGTCAGCTCCTGCGGTCGCGCTTCCTTGCGCCGTCGGCGCGGCGCGGCCTTGGCAGGGGTGCCGCTCACGCGCCACCTCCGTCACGAGGGACCACCAACAACCAGCCCAAAGCCGGCAACGAAGGATTCATCAACATGGGGATGGACCACGCTTACTAACTAACCGGTCAGTAAGTTACATCGACGCGCGCGTAAACGCAATCACCCGTTCGGCGCATGTTTCGTGACCGCAGAGTCTTGAGCATCCGCCCAGCGCGCCCGCCACCGGAGTGCCGGAAGCCTTGGCAACGCCTTACATGCCGGTCACAGTGTGGCGGCCCGGAGTCACAACCACCTGGCGTCGCAGTCGTACACCGGTCGCTTGCGGCTCGCGCCAGATAGTCGCTAGTGGTCTGCTTCGCAAATCAAGGAACATGACGAAAACGATGGCTTGAGGTGCAGGGCAAGGCGCGAACCGCAGCAATAGTCGTAACTATTGCGAGGATGAGCAACGCCGCCCTGCGCCACAAGACGCGTTTTCGTG
>JACOUN010000017.1 GCA_016177805.1 Rhodocyclales bacterium | reverse complement strand
TCCCGAAAAGAGTATTTCAAAAAATCCGTGCTATTATCGGGGCGCTTAAAGCACTCCGGCTCACCAGAATCAATACATTGAGTGCTCTAAACACACGCTTCAATATCGAAACAGTCTGTTGATTTATCTTTTCAGGGAGGGTAGTCATGTCAGGTGGTTTGGGATTTGCGTTGTTATGTGCAGTTGCGGCGCTCTTGTACGGGGTGCTTTCAATCAAATGGATTCTGGGTAAATCGACCGGCAACGCAAGGATGCAGGAAATTGCCGCCGCGATCCAGGAAGGCGCCACCGCCTACCTGAACCGGCAGTACAAGACCATCGCCATGGTCGGTGCGGTGCTGTTCGTCGTCATCTTCCTCGTGCTGGGCTGGAAGACCGCCATCGGCTTCGCGATCGGCGCGATACTCTCCGGAGCGGCCGGCTTCATCGGCATGAACGTCTCGGTGCGCGCCAACGTGCGCACCGCGGAAGCCGCGCGCAACGGCATCGCCGCAGCCCTCGATGTCTCCTTCCGGGGCGGCGCGATTACCGGCATGCTGGTGGTGGGTCTCGGCCTGCTCGGCGTGGCGGGCTACTTCGCCTTCCTCAAGGCGACGGATGGCGGCGGCGATCTGCGCCACCTGCTCGAACCGCTCGTCGGCCTCGCGTTCGGCTCCTCGTTGATCTCCATCTTCGCGCGTCTCGGCGGCGGCATCTTCACCAAGGGCGCCGACGTCGGCGCCGACTTGGTGGGCAAGGTCGAGGCCGGCATTCCCGAAGACGATCCGCGCAACCCGGCGGTGATCGCGGACAACGTCGGCGACAACGTCGGCGACTGTGCGGGCATGGCTGCCGACCTGTTCGAGACCTACGCCGTGACCATCGTCGCGACGATGGTGCTCGCCGCGCTGACCATCAAGAGCTTCCCCGTCCTGGGCGAGAACCTGGTGCTCTACCCGCTGGTGCTCGGCGGCGTGTCGATCATCGCCTCGATCATCGGCTGCTATTTCGTCAAGGCGACTGAAGGCGGCAAGATCATGAACGCACTGTACCGCGGCCTGATCGTCGCGGGCGTGCTGGCGCTGGTTGCCTACTACCCGGTCACTTCCATGATGATCGGCGCCGGTGATGCCGCCGCGAAGATCACCACGATGAGCATGTTCGGCTGCTCGATCGTTGGCCTCGTGCTGACCGCCGCGCTGGTGTGGATCACCGAATACTACACCGGCACCGATTTCGCGCCGGTGAAGCATGTCGCCTCTTCCTGCCAGACCGGCCACGCGACCAACATCATCGCCGGCATCGGCGTCTCGATGAAGGCCACCGCGCTGCCGGTGCTCTCGGTGTGCGTGGCTATCTGGGCGGCCTATGCGCTGGGCGGCCTGTTCGGCATCGCCATCGCGGCCACTTCCATGCTCTCGATGGCCGGCATCATCGTCGCGCTGGACGCCTACGGGCCGATCACCGACAACGCGGGCGGCATCGCCGAAATGGCCGAACTGCCCAAGGAAGTGCGCAACGTCACCGACCCGCTGGACGCGGTGGGCAACACCACCAAGGCGGTGACCAAGGGCTACGC
>JACOUN010000117.1 GCA_016177805.1 Rhodocyclales bacterium | reverse complement strand
TGGCCTACAACCTCGGGCGGGCGCTGGCGTATGCCCGCCGAGGGCTTTGGGGCCGCTTTTTGGGCTTGTGTCGCCTCATTTGGGCTCTTTGCCAGCCCCTGAGAGGCGCGAAGTCGAAATTCCGCAATCAGGTCGGACCCAAGCGCGCCACCTGCTCGCTCGTTTGGGCGCGCGTGGTCGCCTGATGTCAAAATATCGGGAGAGGGTTTTACAACACCCTCTTTAGCCGCGAACAACACTGCTTTCGCGGCTAAAGCCGCTCCTACGATGCATGCAACGCTCGAGCAGCGTGCCTGGACTGATGGCGAGTGTTTCTTGCGACTGGCGGAGGGCGCACGCTGGGGCGCTCCCCGGTGGAGTCAATGACCGGCAAGCTCGTCGCGCGTCCCGTCCAGGTGGTGTGCCTCGGCCCAGCGCACGATGCGCCACTCTTCGCGGGAGCATGCGATCCAGTTCAGCGCGGCGTTGGGTATCAGGAAGTCGCGCGGCGCCTCAAGCGCCATGCCGCTGGCGCGGCGGTGCGCGATGTCGAGCACCCCGCCGTGCGTCACGATGAGTATCTGCTCGCCGCGATGGCGTTCGGTCAGTTGTTCCAGCGCCGAGCTGATGCGCCGGTTGAAGGTTTGCAGACTCTCGCCGCCGCCGGGGATAGGCGAGTCGCAATCGCGCCCTTTGAAGCGTGCGTAGTCGTCGGGATAACGCGTCCGCGCCTCGTCGTAGGTCAGGCCTTGAAAGGCGCCGTAGTGCCGTTCGCGCAGTTGCTCCATGATCACCGCGCCAAGTCCGGTCAGCCCGGCAATGGCCTGCGCGGTCTGTTGCGCGCGCGCCAGATCGCTGCTGTACAGCGCAGCGAAGCGATGGCCGGCGAGGTTCCTAGCCGTGGCATCCGCCTGGACATGCCCGATCTCGTTGAGCGGGATGTCCAGGTGGCCTTGCAGGCGCCGCTGTGCGTTCCATGCCGTTTCGCCGTGACGAACCAGGCACAGGACGCACTCATCAACCGTCAATCCCATCCACTCGTACCGCCACTACCTTCCCCCCAGCCGCTGCCGCCCGGAGGCGGGGCGATCTGGATGGTGTCGAGGTCGACATCGACCTTCTTCTCCAAGTTGCCGGTGATCAACTCGGGGAATGCGATCAATACCGCGATCAATATGACCTGAATGATGATGTAGGGTATCGAGCCGCGGTAGATGTCGGTGGTCTTGATGCCTTCGATGCGTTTCTGCGAGAGTCGGTCAAGGTAGTGGTTGATCGGCGCGACGCTGCGCAGATAGAACAGCGCGAAGCCGAACGGCGGGGTCAGGAACGAGGTCTGCAGGTTTATCGCGAGGATGATGCCGAACCAGATCAGGTCTATCCCCATGTTCTCCGCCACCGGTGCGAGCATCGGCACCAGGATGAAGGCGATCTCGAAGAAGTCGAGGAAGCAGCCGAGGAAGAAGATCACGGTGTTCACGAAGATCAGGAAGCCTAGCTCGCCCCCCGGCAGCTTGTCGAACAGGTGTTCGACCCAGATGTGGCCGTCGACCGCGTTGAAGGTGAAGCTGAACACGGTCGAGCCGATCAGGATGAACATCACGAATACCGACAGCTTGGTCGTGGATTCCAGTGCCTGGACCAGCGTCTTCATGTCGAGCCGGCGCCGCGCCAGCGCCATGATCATCGCGCCGGTCGCGCCCATCGCGCCGCCCTCGGTCGGCGTGGCGATGCCGAGAAAGATGGTGCCGAGCACGAGAAAGATCAGCGCCAGCGGAGGGACCAGCACGAAGGTGACCTGCTCGGCCATACGCGACAGCAGCCCGAGCTTGAAGACGTGGTTGACCCCCGCCAGGGTCAGCGCGATGGCCGCGGCAAAGGTCAGCGACACGACGACCAACTCGTCGCGGGCGACGCTTTCCGCGCCGATCAGGCCCGGATAGAGTTGCGCGAAGCCGACCGCAAGCGCGGTAATCATGGCGAAGAACGCGAATAGCGAACGGTGGCCGGTGCGTCCGCTCGGTTCGCGGAAGGTGATGGCTTCGGGCGGTAGTCCGGGCACGGTCTTGGGGCGGAAGATGGTCAGCGCGATGATGTACAGCGCATACAGGCCCACCAGCGTGAACGCCGGGAAGAACGCGCCGCGATACATCTCGCCGACGCTGCGACCAAGTTGGTCGGCCATCACGATCAGCACGAGGGACGGCGGGATGGCCTGCGCCAGCGTGCCGGCCGCGGTAATGACGCCGCACGCGACCGGGCGGCTGTAGCCGTAGCGCATCATGATGGGCAGCGAAATCAGGCCCATCGAGATCACCGATGCCGCCACCACGCCGGTGGTAGCCGCGAGCAGCGCACCGACGAACACCACCGCCAGCGCCAGGCCGCCGCGTATCGGGCCGAACACCTGGCCGACCGTGTCGAGCAGATCCTCGGCCATGCCGCTGCGTTCGAGTACCAGGCCCATCAGGGTGAAGAACGGAATCGCCAGCAGCGTCTCGTTCTGCATGATGCCGAACACGCGTAGCGGAATGGCCTGCAGCATGGCCGCCGGCAGCAGACCCAGCTCGATGCCGATGAAACCGAAGAACAGGCCGCACGCGGCCAGCGAGAACGCGACCGGAAAGCCCGACAGCAGGAAGAATACGACCGATGCGAACAACAGCGGTGCGAGGTTGGCCGAAACAAATTCAATCATTTTCCAGCCTCGTTGGCGGTGGTTGCAGAGGTGTCGGGGTGATGCGCATCGGGCTCGTGCCCGCCGGATTCCAGCGGATCGGGCCCCTTGCCGGTGAGAAAGGCGACCCGCTTGATCAGTTCGGATACCGCCTGCAGTGCCAGCAGGGCGAAGCTCAGCGGCACCAGGGCATACACCGGCCAGCGGATCAGGCCGCCCGAGTTGGTCGACATTTCCCCGGATTCGTAAGCGCCGTACACCACCGGCCAGGACAGGCTGATGAGCAGGTAGCACAGCGGCAGCAGGAAGATCAGGATGCCGCCGATGTCGATGTAGGTGCGGGTGCGCCGCGACAGCATGTTGGCCACCACATCGACCCGGACATGGGCGTTCTGCATGAAGGCCTGACCCGCGCCGAGCAGGAAGACGGCGGCGAAGAGATACCACTGTATCTCCAGGTAGGCGTTGGAGCCGACGTTGAAGGCCTTGCGCATGATCGCGTTGATCGCGCTGATGAGGACGGCGGCAAGTATCAGCCAGATGATACCCTTGCCGACCATGCGGCTCACGGCGTCTATCAGGCGGGACAACTTGAGTAAGGAATTCATGGGTATGCCTGTCGTGCAGCCGGGCGCGACGTAGTGCGGAAACCCGCACCGCATACGCGCCCGGTCATACGGTTGTTCCGGATTGCGGGGCTGCCCGACCCGTTGCTGCGCGAGTCAGGGCGGCCACGGGGAGTTGTTACAGTTTCTGGGCCGACATGTACTGGTCGAAGCTGCCCTCGGCGATCGGTGCCCACTGGTACGCATCCGCCTGGAAGCGCGAATAGTCGGCGTAGATCTTCTTCCAGTTCGGGTTCTTGTCGTTCAGTTCGGCATAGACCTCGCGCGATGCCTTGAAAGCGGCATCCATCACGTCCTTCGGGAAGCGGTTGAGCTTTGCGCCCTCGGCGATCAGTTGCTTGAGCGCGGTCGGGTTGAGCGCGTCGTACTTGGCCTGCATCGTGATATGCGCGTCGGACGCGGCCTGGCGGACGATGGACTGATACTCCTTGGACAGGCCGTTGAACGCCTTGTCGCCGACGTACAGCGACAACTGCGCGCCGCCTTCCCACCAGCCGGGGTAGTAGTAGAACGGCGCGACCTTGTGGAAGCCCAGCTTCAGGTCGTCGTACGGGCCGACCCACTCGGTGGCGTCGATGGTGCCCTTTTCCAGCGATTGGTAGATTTCTCCGCCCGGAATGCTCTGCGGTACGCCGCCGAGTTTGGTAAGCACGCGTCCGCCGAAGCCGCCGATGCGCATCTTCATGCCGTTGATGTCGGCCACCGACTTGATTTCCTTGCGGTACCAGCCGCCCATCTGAGCGCCGGTGTTGCCCATCGGGAAGTTGAGCATGCTGAACTGCGCGTAGAACTCGCGCATCAGCTTCATGCCGTTGCCCTGATACATCCATGCCGTGAGCTGGCGCGAGTTCATGCCGAACGGAATGGCGCAGTCGAAGGCGAAGGCTTCATCCTTGCCGAAGAAGTAATACGGGGCGGTGTGGCAGCATTCGACCGTGCCTTGCTGCACGGCGTCGACCACGCCGAACGGAGGCACCAGTTCGCCCCCGGCATGCACCGAGATCGAGAACTTGCCGCCCGTGGCTTCGGACACGTTCTTCGCGAACACTTCGGCGGCACCGAAGATGGTGTCCAGCGCCTTCGGGAAGCTGGAGGCAAGACGCCAGCGGATGGTCTCCTGCGCGTTGACGATGGCCGGAGCGCTTCCAGCGGCCAGAACACCTGCGATACCTGCACTTTTCAGAAACTTGCGACGTTCCACAGTGACCTCCTTTGGGTGAGTTGTGCCGACGATTATAGGCATTGCCACGCGGCTGGAAACCGAGGAAAACCCTAACGCGGCGCCCTGTAATGCAACTTTCTCCTGAAAAGGGCGCGCGGATTTTACGTTTCGCCTGCCGCGATCGCGCCACGGACGCCGCGAACGTTCGCTGTTGCCGGCTCCGCGTGGCGGCTCATGCTCCGGCGACGGTCATCCTTTCGAGCAGGATGGAGCCGCACTGCTTGGCCCCGCGCGGCAAAGCATCGTTGCCGATAGCGACGATGTTGCGGAACATGTCGGGCAGATTGCCGGCGATGGTGATTTCCTCGACCGGGTGCGCGATTTCGCCGTTCTCGACCCAGAAGCCCGCTGCGCCGCGCGAGTAGTCACCGGTCACGTAGTTGACCCCCTGACCGAGCAGCTCGGTCACGACCAGGCCGCGCCCGAGCTTGCGCACCAGCGCGGCGAAATCGAGCGTGCCTGGCTGCACGATCATGTGGTGAGCGCCGCCGGCATTGGCGGTGGTTTCCATGCCCAGTTTGCGCGCCGAATAGGCCGACAGGAAATAGCCCTGCAACACGCCGTCGACCACCACGTCGCGGTCGCGGGTGGCGACGCCGTCGCCATCGAAGGCGCTCGCGCCGAACACCTTGGGGCTATGCGGGCGTTCGCAAATGTTGACGATGGGGGCGAAGACTTGCTGCCCAAGGCTGTCGAGCAGGAACGAGGACTTGCGGTACAAGGCGCCGCCGCTTGCGGCATGCACGAAGTTGCCGATCAGCGATGGTGCCAGCGTCGCGTCAAACAACACCGGCACGTCGCAGGTCTTGATCTTGCGCGCGCCGAGCCGCGCCAGCGCGCGCTGTCCGGCAATCGCGCCTATCTGCGCGGCGGGCGCCATGTCTTCGGCGGCCCGGCGCGAGTCGTACCAGTATTCGCGCTGCATGGCGTCGCCGCTGCCGGCGATGACCGAGCACGACACGCCGTGGCGCGAACTGGCGTAGCCACCGATGAAGCCGGCGCTGTTGGCGCTGATGAAGTGGGCTTGCTGGGTGGACACGCTGGCGCCTTCGGAGTTGGTGATCTTCGGGCTCACCGCGAAGGCCGCCGCCTCGCAGTCACGCGCCATCTCGATCGCGCGCTCGACCGTCAGCGGCCACGGGTGGTACAGATCGAGGTCCGGGATGTCCTTCGCCATCAGGCTTGCGTCGGCCAGCCCGGCGCACGGGTCGGCCGCGGTGAAGCGCGCGATCGAGACGGCCGCATCCACGGTGGCCCGCAGCGCGCGCTCGGAGAAATCGGAGGTGCTCGCGTGGCCGCACTGCTGACCGAGGTAGACGGTGACGCCCACGCCCTTGTCGCGGTTGTACTCGATGGTGTCGACTTCGCCCTTGCGCACCGACGCGGTCTGGCCAAAGCCCTCCGAGACATCGGTTTCGCAGGCGCTGGCACCCCGTTCGCGCGCGAACCTGAGCACATCGGTGGCAATCTCACGGAGACGGTCGGAAGTAAACGAGAAGCCTTGATCGGACATGGGGAAGGGGTATCGGGGGAGGGGTTATAATCTTAGCCCGGATGCCGCCTCAGATGTCGGTGGTGGCGCTGGCGGGGCAACGGCGGCGCAATACCGTTCCGATATTGTGCCCCGCTCCGGAATACCCCGTTATTTCCTTACTGTGATGCAATCAATGATAGACGAGCCGTTTGATTACGATGACCCGGATGAACCACGCGGTCCGAGCAAGAGCAGCATCAAGCGCGAAATGCATGCGCTGCAGGCGCTGGGCGAGGAGCTGGTCGCGCTGTCGGCGGACCGTCTGGCCAAGGTGCCGCTGTCCGACGAGCTGCGCGACGCCATTGCCGATGCGCGGCGGTTCACCAAGCACGAGGCGAAGCGCCGCCAGATGCAGTACATCGGGCGCTTGATGCGCCTTGCCGACCCCGAGCCGATCCGCGCGCAACTGGACATCTTCAATGGCGCCTCCAAAGCCGAGGTGGCGCGCCAGCACCGGCTGGAGAAGCTGCGCACGGATTTTCTCGACGACGAGAAGATCATCGGGACCATCGCCGAGCGCTGGCCCGGTGCGGATCTGCAGCACCTGCGCGTGCTGCGGCGCAACGCGCTGAAGGAGCGCGAGCAGAACAAGCCACCCCGCGCGTATCGCGAGCTGTTCCGGGTGCTGCGCGATCTGGAGCAGGCCGAGGTCGATCTGGTCGAGACGGCCAGCGATGATGAAACGGAGGACGACGCATGAGCGGACAGATCAGGATAGGTCTCGTGTCGATCAGCGACCGGGCCTCCGACGGGCGCTACGAGGATCAGGGCATCCCGGCGCTGCGCGCGTGGCTCGATGGCGCGCTGAGCACGCCGTGGCAGGCGGTCACCCGCTTGATTCCGGACGAGCGCCCGCTGATCGAGCAGACGCTGATCGAGCTGGCCGATCAGGAGGGGTGCGCGCTGATCCTCACCACCGGCGGCACCGGCCCGGCGCCGCGCGATGTCACCCCGGAAGCCACGCTGGCGGTGGGCGACAAGGAAATGCCCGGCTTCGGCGAAGAGATGCGCCGCATCAGCCTCAACTTCGTGCCGACTGCGATCCTGTCGCGCCAGGTCGCGGTGATACGGGGCAAGAGCCTGATCGTCAACCTGCCCGGTCAGCCCAAGGCGATACGCGAAACCCTGGAAGGGGTGCGCGATGCCGACGGCAAAATGGCGCATGTCGGGATATTCGCCGCCATACCGTATTGCGTCGACCTGATCGGTGGTCCCTGGGTGGAAACCGACGAGGCGGTGATCAAGGCCTTCCGTCCCAAGAGCGCACAGCGGCCTCAGTCCTGACCCCGCGCGCTTCTCCGTCATGTTGCGTGAGCGGCGCGGGCTTTTGAGATACCATTGAACGCTTCCCCACGTATCACGATAAGAGCTGAATCATGTCCGCCTCGCTACGCCTGCATATCGACGACGTCCGTATCAAGGAGATCAAGGAACTCATTCCGCCCGCCCACGTGCTGCGCGAATTTCCCGCCACCGCCAAGGCCGCGGAAGTGTCGTATGCGACCCGGCAGGCGATCCACCGCATCCTGTTTGGCGCCGACGACCGGTTGCTGGCCATCGTCGGGCCGTGTTCCATCCACGACGGCAAGGCGGCGCTCGAATATGCCCACAAGCTCAAGGCCGAGGCCGACCGTTACAAGGACGATCTGCTGATCGTGATGCGGGTGTACTTCGAGAAGCCGCGCACCACGGTGGGGTGGAAAGGGCTGATCAACGACCCCGACCTGGACAACAGCTTCAAGATCAACGAAGGCGTGCGGCTGGCGCGCAAGCTGCTGTGGGAGATCAACGAGCTGGGGCTGTCGGCCGGCACCGAGTTTCTTGACATGATCACGCCGCAATACATTGCCGACCTGATCGCGTGGGGTGCCATCGGCGCGCGCACCACCGAGAGCCAGGTGCATCGCGAGCTGGCGTCGGGGCTGTCGTGCCCGGTCGGGTTCAAGAACGGCACCGACGGCAACGTCAAGATCGCGGTCGACGCGATCAAGGCCGCGCAGTCGCCGCACCATTTCCTGTCGGTCACCAAAGCCGGACATTCCGCGATCGTGTCGACCCTGGGCAACGAGGACTGTCACGTGATCCTGCGTGGCGGCAAGACCACCAATTTCGACGCCGCGAGCGTGGACGCCGCGTGCAAGGAGCTGGTGGCCTCGGGCGTGCCGGGCAAGGTCATGATCGATTGCTCGCACGCCAACTGCCGCAAGCAGCACACGCTGCAGATCGAGGTGGCGCGCGACGTGGCGGCGCAGATGAGTCAGGGCGAGGACCGCATCCTCGGCGTGATGGTGGAATCCAACCTCAAGGAAGGGCGCCAGGATCTGATACCGGGCAAGGAACTGGAGTACGGCAAGAGCATCACCGACGCGTGCATCGGCTGGGAGGACACCCTGACGGTGTTCGAGGCGCTGGCCGATGGGGTGCGCAACCGGCGCATCAAGCGCGCCGCCGAAATGGAATAGCCCTCGATCCGATGGCGGATGGATGAGCGAGGCCCGCCGCGCAAGCAGCGGGCCTTTTCAGTTCAGAGGCAGTGGCGGAAGGCTCACGCCACGTGCTGTCCAGTAGCCCCGCGCACCAGCGTGCAGCGGGGTGACGACCCCCTGCAAGGCGTTGTCCGGCGACATGGTCGCGGTCGCATAGGCGAGGGTGCGCATCGTGTCCAGCCCCTCGCCCGAATACACCCGCTCCAGGGCCGCGCGTACGATTCCTTCATCGACATGGCTACCCGCCGCCCACAGTGCCGCATCCTCCACCGTTTGCACCGCATGTTCGATGCCGGGGTAGGTGCCGGCCGGAATGGTGGCCGCCGAGTAGTAGGGGTGGGTGGTGGGCAGCGTGCCCCGCAGTGACGCCTGATACAGTGGCAACAAACGCAGTCGGGTGCTGGAGGCGGTGTTGACGATGGCCGCATGCGGCGCCGGCGCGAGCACCCACGCCGCATCGATGCGCCCGGCGGCAAGTGCCGCCATGCCGCGCGTGGTATCGACGAACTGCGGTTGCATTTTGTGCCACAGCGCCAGCCCTTCAAAGTAGCGCTGCGCCGCGACTGCCGCGCCCGAGCCCGGCAGCCCCACGGCGATCTTCTTGCCCGCGAGCCGGGCCACGTCATCGATGCCGGAGTCGGCGCGCACCACCAGATGCGCTGGTATGCCGTACAGGCGCGCGACCGTCATGACCTTGCCGTAGCGGGTCGTGTCGCGCATGAGTTTGGCGTGGCGTCCGAGGAACGCGTCGCTGGCGTACACCACACCGAAATCGGCCGCGCCGGACTCTATGCGGCGCAGGTTTTCGAGCGATCCGGCCGAGGCCTGGTCATGGACCTCCACGCTGACGATGGCGCGTGAGATCAGCACCGCGATGCCGTTGGAAACAAGCTGGAAGGCGCTGCCGTCAGGGCCGCCGGCGAATCCCAGCCGCTCCAGCCGGGCGGCGGCGCCGTATGGCAGGAGCAAGGCCGCCGCGCCGAGCAGCGCGGCGAGGGTGAGGCGGTATAGTCTGGATGGGCGTATGGTCATGGCGGGAAGCATCATACCGCGCCGGCAGGGGTGGTGCCGACGCGCTACATCTTCGCCGGATCGAAGCCGGTGTCCTCGTAAATCGATTTGATCAGGTCCGCGCCGATGCGCGACTCCATCTTCTTGTGCACCGTGACCAGGGCCTTCTTGAATGCCATCCGTTGCGCGTCGGTCGGGGTGTGGATCTGGATGCGCCCGGAGGCGCGCACCGCCTCCAGCGCCGCGTCGTTCTCCACCTTGGCGATCTCGTTGGCGTAGTCGGTGGCTTCCCGCATGGCCTGCTCAAGTTGGTTGCGCACGTCGGCGGGCAGGTTCTCCCAGAACTTGCGGTTGGTGATCACCGCGTAGCCCAGATAACCGTGGTCGGTCAGCGTCATGTGTTTTTGCACTTCATGCATCTTCTGCGTGTACAGATTGGAGTGCGGGTTCTCGGTGCCGTCCACGATGCCGGTCTGCAGCGCGTGATACACCTCGGAGAACTCCATCATCTGCGGCAGCGCCCGCAGCGCCAGCATCTGCTCTTCCAGCACGCGCGACGACTGGATGCGCATCTTCTTGCCCTTCAGGTCGTCGGGCGCGTGGATCGGGGTATTCGCGGAAAACGACTTGAAGCCGTTGTCCCAGAACGCCAGCCCCTTGATGCCGCGCGGCTCCAGCTTCTCCAGCAGCATCTTGCCGACCGGCCCGTGCGTGATCTTGTGCAGGTCGGCGTAGCCGTCGAAGATGTAGGGCAGGTCGAACACCTCGAACTCGCGGACCCCCAGCGGTCCGAACTTGGCCAGCGACGGCGCCAGCAACTGCACCACCCCCAGTTGCAGCGCCTGCATCTCTTCCTTGTCCTTGTACAGCGAACTGTTGGCGTATACCTCGACCCGCACCGCGCCATTGGTGTACTTGGCAGCCAGCTCCTTGAAGCGCTCGGCGGCCTTGCCTTTCGGTGTGCTGGGTGCCACGACGTGGCTGAACTTGATGACGATGGGGTCGGCGGCAACGGCTGCCATGGACAGGCCGGCACACAGCAGGCCCGCCAGTAGCGCACGAATGATCATTTTGTTCTCTCCTCCTGCCCGCAGTGCGTGGCTGCGGATACTACGAGCAGTCTATAACCCAGGTTCGAGTGCAGTATTGTGGACATCCGCAATGTGGGCGCATTTTGCCGTGAAGACCATGCAAGCCACCACCGATACCCAGGCCCCGGCAGCGCGGCTGCCGCATCGTAGCGAAAGCCATCACCCGTCGCGCTGGCTGGCGCTGCTGCCCTATCTGACGCTGCCGCTGTTTCTCGTCATCATCGGCACGCTGGTGTGGCTCACGCGCGCCCACGACCGCGAGGAACAATGGGCGACCTTGATCAACGACGTGCTGTGGATGGAGCAGAACCTGCAGTTCGAGCTGGACCGCAACGTCTCGCTACTCGGCCAGCTTGGCCCCGACCTGCTGTCCGACGAACCCTACTCCGCGCGTGTCGACGCCAGCCTGAGCCAGTTGCTGCGCGCCCAGAGCGGTCTGGTGCGCGTGCTGTGGCTCGATGC
Organism: Rhodocyclales bacterium; assembly: GCA_016177805.1. Taxonomy (GTDB): domain Bacteria; phylum Pseudomonadota; class Gammaproteobacteria; order Burkholderiales; family Rhodocyclaceae; genus JACOUN01. Next base: position 2,250 of record JACOUN010000117.1, on the reverse strand, counting down.
CAACGGCAGGTTGCGCGGTGCCATGCCACCCCTGCCCGCCGACGCGCCGGTCGGCGATGTCGAAGGCGCGCTCCTCGATCACTCGGTATTCCAGTTGGCGCGCGGGGTCGGGCGGCGCGCCTATGGCCCGATGCGCCAGGTGGCCGACGGCAGTCATCAGTTCGAAGTGCATGTGCCGATCTACTCCGAAGAAGCCTTTCTCGGCGCCGTGGTCGGCATCTACTCGATGCAGGACCTGATGCTGCGCGAACTGCCATGGTGGTTCTCCGAGCGCTACCGCGTCAGCGTACTCGACGCCGACGGCAACGAAATCGTCGCCAAGTCCAAGGTCGCGCCACTCTCCAGCGACATCCGCTACAGCATGGCCTTCGACCCGCCCGGACGTGGCCTGACCCTGCAGATCACCGCCTACCAGGGAGAAACGCGCTGGGTGCCGCTGCTGCTGGTTGGCTCCATCGTGCTGCTCGCGGGCATCATCGTCTGGAGCGTGTGGCAGTTGCGCCGCCAGCTCGCCCGCCGCCACCGCGCCGAACAGGCGCTGCGGCGCGAATCGCTGTTCCGCAAGGCCATGGAAGACTCGCTGCTCACCGGTCTGCGCGCGCGCGACCTCGAAGGGCGCATCACCTACGTCAACCCGGCCTTCTGCAAGATGGTCGGCTACGATGCATCCGACCTGATCGGGCGCCTGCCGCCCATGCCCTACTGGGACCCGGAGCACATCGAACACACGCTCGAAGTGCACAACATGATCCTGGCCGGCGACGCCCCGCGCGAAGGGGTCGAACTGCACCTGCGCCGGCGCGACGGCGCCCGCCTCGACGCGCTGATCTTCGAAGCCCCGCTCATCGACGCCGACGGCAAGCACACCGGCTGGATGGGCTCGCTGCTCGACATCACCGAACAGAAACGCGCGCGCGAACTCGCGCGCCAGCAGGAAGAACAACTGCATGCCACCTCGCGCCTGATCACCATGGGCGAGATGGCCTCCACCCTGGCGCACGAACTGAACCAGCCGCTGGCCGCCATCGCCAGCTACAACACCGGCTGCCTCAACCGCCTCGAACAACCCGACATCGACGCCGAAGAACTGCGTGACATCCACATCAAGCTCGGCCGCCAGGCCCGTCGCGCCGGTGAAATCATCCGCCGCGTGCACGACTTCGTGCGCCGCTCCGAACCCAAGCGCGAGCCGCTGGACGTCAACGCCGTCATCCGCGACGCGGTCGGCCTGATCGAATCCGATACGCGCAAACGCCGCATGCGCATCGAAACCGACCTCGCCCCGCGCCTGCCCGACGTTCCCGCCGACCCGGTGATGGTCGAGCAAGTCATCGTCAACCTCGTGCGCAACGGCATGGACGCCATGCGCGACAACCCCCCCGGCCGCCGCACCGTGCGCGTCAGCACGCGCGAAGAAGGCGGGCAACTGGTGGTGCGCATCGCCGACACCGGCAAAGGCATCGACGCCGAAGCCGCCCGCCACCTGTTCGAACCCTTCTTCACCACCAAATCCGAAGGCATGGGCATGGGCCTCAACATCTGCCGCTCGATCGCTGAGCTGCACCTGGGGCGGCTGGGGTTCGAGAGTGTGCCGGGGGAAGGGACGACCTTCGTGCTGTCGCTGCCGTTGCAGACGTCGGGCTGAGGCGCCTGCCCAATGCCTCTTCATTCCGGCGCCAGCCGGAAATCGGCCGGGTCCCGCCCCGGCGTGCGACCTGGTTTCTTACTTGTGCAGGAAACCAGGCAACGAGGCACAGCCCATCGCCGCCGGATGGGCCACACATGTGGCGGAAGGCTCTTCTCTTGTCCGCTCATACGCTTGCCGCCATGCTCGAACTTACTGCGAAAATGCCTGACCGCTATACGTCCCGCATGGCCGGGGCGTAGAATCTCAAACACTGGAGCCGGCGCTGGCGGATTTGTTCAACGCGGCTAATTATAGGTCTGCGCGAAAAGTCACGCAGACCTATGGAATTCAAACGTTAGCTATTTATGACTAATCTATGGCCCCAAAGCAGATCAAAGTCGGTAACGTCATTATCGAGATTCCTGAGGTATCTGGTGGTTCCCCGTTAGGGCAATCGCCAGATGCGACGAAATTGGTTGCAGAAATGGGTGATGAGGTAAAGCCTTTGGAGAGCCTCCCGCTCATTCCGAATCCCAATGATTTTGTTGGTTCGTCGGTGTTTCAGGCGCACGCCATTGGCCGAGTAGGAACGTCCGACAAGAAATGGGTGAACACCGCAGGAG
>JACOUN010000120.1 GCA_016177805.1 Rhodocyclales bacterium | reverse complement strand
CGTCGGCCGGGTCTCGCCCCGGCGGGCGAGGTACTTCTTTGTCGCGCGACAAAGAAGTACCCAAGAAAACGCGCCCCGCCGCACCGCCGGCTGCGCCGGTACCCTCACTACGCCCGTGGCCGGCGGGTCGGGCCGCAAACTCGCGCCTGCGGCGCTCAAACAGCGACCCGACAATTCCCGCCGCCCCCGGACTCCGTTCGGCGGTGCAGAGGGGGGAAAACCGTCAACGGTCCGACCTTTCATCACTGGTGGAGTGGGCGCGGGGTTGGCGCCCTCTGTCGCGCCAACCGGAGGATGGGGCGGGCGGATCGAGGGGCTTCGCCTGTTTGAGCCCGCAGGGCGAGTTTGCGAAGCACCCCGCCCGACGGCTGGTCGGGTGGGGTGGTGGCGCAAGTTTCGGCACGGCCAGCGTAGGGCCGACAAGGGATGCGCCTTGTGCTGTACGTGTCTCCCATCCCGTGGATTACGCTTGCGGCTCAGCGCCCTACGGGCTAGAGAATCGGAAATCCGACCGATAGTCCGTCGTTCCGGCGCTAGCCGGAATCCACACTGCAAGGCTGGGCACCGGCTTGCGCCGGTGCGACGGTATTGGATGCCAGGGGAGGAGTCCGGCGCATCCCTGGCGGCTACACGCCTTGCTTGAGGCTCGCGGCGATGAAGTCGTCCAGGTCGCCGTCCAGCACCGACTGGGTGTTGCCGACTTCGTGGTTGGTGCGTAGGTCCTTGATGCGCGACTGGTCAAGCACGTAGGAGCGGATCTGGTGACCCCAGCCGATGTCGCTCTTGGTGTCTTCCAGCGCCTGCTGTTCGCTCTGGCGCTTGCGCAGTTCCAGCTCGTACAGGCGCGCCTTGAGCATGGACATCGCCTCGGCGCGGTTCTTGTGCTGCGAGCGGTCGTTCTGGCACTGCACCACCACCCCGGTCGGTTCGTGCGTGATGCGCACCGCCGAGTCGGTCTTGTTGATGTGCTGGCCGCCCGCGCCCGAGGCGCGGTAGGTGTCGACGCGCAGGTCGGCCGGGTTGATCTCGATCTCAATCGAGTCGTCCACCTCCGGATAGATGAACACCGACGAGAAGCTGGTGTGGCGACGCGCGTTGGAGTCGAACGGGCTCTTGCGTACCAGGCGGTGGATGCCGGTTTCGGTGCGCAGGAAGCCGTAGGCGTAGTCGCCGCTGACCTTGATCGTGGCGCCCTTGATGCCGGCGACCTCGCCTTCGGACTCTTCCATGATCTCGACCTCGAAACCCTTGCGCTCGCAGTAGCGCAGATACATGCGCTCCAGCATCCCGGCCCAGTCCTGGGCCTCGGTGCCGCCTGCGCCGGCCTGGATTTCGATGAAGCACGAGCTGGGGTCCATCGGGTGCGAGAACATGCGGCGGAATTCGAGCTGATGCACTTTCTGCTCCAGCCCCACGAGGTCGGTCTCGACCGCCGTCAGGGTGTCCTCGTCGTCCTCGGCCTCGGCCAGGTCGAACAAGTCCTTGAGGTCGGTCGATTGCTGTTCGATCTCGTCCAGCGTCAGCACGATGTTTTCGAGCTGGCGCTTTTCCTTGCCGATTTCCTGCGCGCGCGCGGCGTCGTTCCACACCGCCGGATCTTCCAGCGCGAGGTTCAGCTCCTGCAGTTTGCTGGCCTTTTCACCGTAGTCAAAGATACCTCCGGAGTTCGCGACCGCGGGTACGCAGGTCGTCCAGTTGCTCGGAGAGGGTGTTGAGGCGTTCGGCTTCCATGGCGGCTATCTTCCTGATTCGTCAAGCGCGGCAGTATACACCGCGGGCCGCCCGGTCACGGGCTGCTACAACGGTTCGAAATGCTCGATCATGAGTTGCAACTTGGTCACGCCGTTGTATTCGTTGCTCGCCAGGCGGAATGCGGCGTGGATGTCGGCCGGGGCGCTGTCGGCGAAGTTGAACTGGATCGCGTCGTAGCGCGCGCCGTGTTTCGACAGTTGCAGCTTGAGGTGGCGGTCCTTGAGCACGCGCTGGTTGTCGACGCGAAAGCGGTCGTCGAACACCGGCGCGGCGAAGCCTTGCCCCCAGATGTCCTGCTCGATCAGGCGCGCCGTGTCCAGGCTCATCCAGCCTGATTCGAGCGCGCCGTCGGTGTCGATGCGCCGTGCCAGATCGGCGGGGCCGAGCAGGGCGGCGACGACTTCCTCGAAGGTGGTGGCGAATTGCGCGTAGTCGGTCTCGCGTATGGTCAGCCCGGCGGCCATCGCGTGCCCGCCGAAGCGCAGGATCAGCGCTGGGTGGCGCTTGCTCACGAGATCCAGCGCGTCGCGCAGGTGCAGGCCGGAGATCGAGCGGCCCGAGCCCTTCAGTTCGCCATCGTTGCCGCGCGCGAAGGCGATTACCGGGCGGTGCAGTTTTTCCTTGATGCGCCCGGCGACGATGCCGATCACCCCCTGGTGCCAGTCCGGTTCGAACAGGCTGGCCGAGGCGGTGTTGCCGGGGTCGAAACCCGCCAGCCGTTCCAGCGCGGTTTCCTGCATGTCCTGCTCGACCGCGCGCCGCTCGCGGTTGAGCGCGTCGAGTTGCTGGGCGATGTTGAGCGCGCGCGCGGGGTCGTCGGTGATTAGGCATTCGATGCCCAGGCTCATGTCCGACATGCGCCCGGCGGCATTCAGGCGTGGCCCGAGGGCAAAGCCCAGATCGAAGGTGGCGGCGCGTTCGGGTTCGCGCCCGGCCACCGCGAACAGCGCGCGCAGACCCGGCTGCACCCGTCCGGCGCGCATGCGCGCGAGGCCCTGCGAGACCAGGACGCGGTTGTTGTGGTCGAGACTGACCACGTCGGCCACCGTGCCCAGCGCCACCAGATCCAGCAGTTCGGCCAGATTGGGTTCGCCGCGTCCGGCAAAAGCGCCGCGGCTGCGCAGCTCGGCGCGCAGCGCCAGCATGGTGTAGAACATCACCCCCACGCCGGCCAGCGCCTTGCTCGGAAAGTCGCAGCCGGGCTGGTTGGGATTCACGATCACGTCGGCCTCCGGCAACGCGGGGCCGGGCAGGTGGTGGTCGGTGATCACGGTGGCCATGCCGTAGCCGCGCGCCGCCGCCACTCCTTCGACGCTGGCGATGCCGTTGTCCACCGTGATCAGCACGTCGGGCTGCATGCGTGCCGCCAGTTCGACGATGGCCGGCGTCAGGCCGTAGCCGTATTCGAAGCGGTTGGGCACGAGGTAGCCGACGTCGGCGCCGAAGGCGCGCAACGCCCGCACCCCGACCGCACAGGCGGTGGCGCCGTCACAGTCGTAGTCGGCGACGATGAGCAGGCGCGCATCGGCCTCGATCGCATCGGCGAGCAACTGCGCCGCGTCGGCGGCGCCACGCAGCGCCGCGGGCGGCAGCAGGGCCTTGAGGGTGTAGTCCAGCTCGGATGGGCGTGCGACCCCACGGGCGGCGTAGATAGGCGCCAGCAGCGGGTGCACACCCGCGTCGATGAGCCCCTGCACGGCGCGTGCCGGGGTTGACCGGGGGGTGATGCGGATCATGCGGCGGCGTCGTTTACGCGATCCAGCGGCAGCGGGCGGCGCCACAGCTTCCACAGATCGATGGCGCCAAGGCGCGCCTCCAGCGTCGAGCGTTCGCCCGGCGCGGAGATAAGCAACTCGGTGACGTGCCTGGACTTGAGCGCGGCGAGTACCGGGATGAACCACTGCGTTTCGATGTGCGACAGTTGTTTGCGCCACGCATCGAGGTCCAGGTTGCGTGCGGGCTGCAGCAGGTTGTCGAGGACCACCAGCGCATCCAGTTGCGGCAATCGCTTGGGGACGTCCGGACGCACCCCGGCGGCGATCGCCAGCCCTCGGGCGATGCGATTGCGACAGAGCACCAGCGGCGCGGGGGAGGTGAGCTTGCCCGGCAGGCTGCCCGGCCCCCAGAACCAGATGCTGTTGATGGTGCGCTTGCCGGCCGCCTCGCGCGCCTGGTTGACCGGGTGGGTGTGGAGGAACACCTGGATGTCGTTGACGATGCGCTGCCAGCGCCGGTCGGCCTGCCCGGCGGGCAGATAGGAGGCGATGGGGCGCCCGGTGACATCGCTGAGCGGCGAGAACGACACGTTGGGCGGTGTCTTCATGCGCAGGTACCAGCGTTTGGGCGACTTGGCCTCGAAGCGGACGAAGTCCGGTTCCTGGGTTGCAAGCAACTGGTTGAGGCCATCGAGCAGGGTGGTCGCTTCGATGCGGGTGATGTCGAGGTCGCTGGCGTCGGACAGTATCAACTGGTCGCGCGCGAACTGCAGATGTACCGGATCGGCGCACAGCCACTCGCCGTCCGAGATTGCCGTGCCGCTCTCACCGAGGCGTCGCAACGCGGCGTAGGGCACCGGAGTCTGATCCAGCGCCCCCGCGCTCAGGCCGAATTCGCGCGCCAGCCATGGCTCGAAGCCTTTTTCGTTGGCGATGTGTACATGCGCGTGGCCGAGCAGGCGCTCAAGGGCGGCAAGATCGAGGTCCGCGGCGGGCTTGACCGTATTCGGATTTGGCCAGAGCAGTCCGGGGAGTACCAGGTGTATTTTCATGGGGTCGGGGCCGTTTCGATGGCAGACAGAAGCACTCACGGCAAATGGGTCGGGGCGAAGATTCTAGCACATGGACATAGGTGGGCGCACTGCGCGGGTGCCTGGCAGGGTTTTCGTGCCGCCTTTGGCGGCTGGATCGAGCGCTGGCGCGGCCTGGCAGCCTGTCGGACTTGAGGCTGATCTACTGCGCCAGTGGGAAAAGCGGTCCATATTTGCCCGTTTTCTCGTTGCATAGAACCACTATGCGCCTCGAAACCGGGCAAATCTGTCCTCGCTTTCCCACTTGACTCGTGACGATCGCTCAAGTCCGACAGGCTGCTAGCGACAACCATGGGATGCTTCCGGATTGAATCTAAACCATAATGAACGCTCGCGCGGCCGTCGACTCCAACGGGGCGAAGGCGGTATCGCGTGCATGTCGTTGTTTAGTGGAAAGCACGCCAAGGAGCAACAGTGGGGCGCTTCGCCAGGATACTGAACGTAGATACGCACCCCGCGACGCGCTGGATCCTGTCGAGCGCGATGCGCGCTTGCGGGCACGGCGTGATCGAAGCGCACACCGGCGAGCAGGCGCTCGAACTGGCGCGTGATTGTCCCGACGCGATCGTCGTGGGTGTCGATGTATGCGCACACATGGGCACCTGCCTGGGCGGCCTGCTGGGCGAGGCTCCCGAGTTGCGTGGGGTTCCCGTCCTGCATCTGACGCACTCCGGGGGATGCCCGGCACGGGTCGGCCCCCCATCTTCCGAGGTGAACTTCCTGAGATGGCCGGCGCCGGTGGCGGAGTTCTGCCGGGCGTTGCAATCCATGCTCACGACCGTGCCCGGCATCCGCGCGGGTGGCGAGGCCGGGCTGGTGACGGATTTTTTCACCGGCTGGGGGACGCCTGCCCTGTGTCAGCTCGACACGGATGGCCGCGTGACCCAATGGAGCGCGGGCGCGCAGGAGTTGTTCGGGTGGCCTCCCCATGAGGCAGTGAACCGGGAGTTCCCCCCGCTGGCGCCGGGGCAGCGCGAAACGTTCTTCACCCTGCTCAACGATGCGCTGAGCGGACAGTGGCTGCCTGGGGTGGAGATGACCTGCCACAACCAGGACGGCACCGCGCGTCGCATCGGGCTGGCGATGGCGCCGGTGCTTGATGTCGCGGGCGCGCGGGGCGTGCCCCGTGGGGTTCAACTCGTGGCGTTCGATGTCCAGGCGCAGAAGGACATGGAGCGGTCGCTGCTGCGGGCCAACCGCACGCTCACTGTATTGTCGCGCTGCAATGCGGCGCTCGTGACCCAGCGTGATGAAGACGGGCTGTTTTCCAGGTTGTGCGCGCTGCTCACCGATGTGGGCGGCTATCGGTTCTCCATGATCAGCGTGTTGCGCGACGACGAGGGGAAGACCATAGAGCCGGTGGCGTGGTCGGGCTTCGCCAGTGACCCGAGCGCCAGCTTTCGCCTGTCGTGGGATCCGGACAGCCGGTTCAGCATCGGGGCCAGCGGGCAGGCGGCAATAACCGGGCAGGTGGTGGTGGTGCGCGATCTGCCCGACAGCGTGGCGGCCAGCGTTGGCGAGTGGCGCAGCTTCATCGAGAGCGAGGGGCTGCGCGCGCAGATCGTCCTGCCGTTGCGACATTCGGGCACCACCTACGGGGTGCTCGGGATCTACGCGACCGAGCCGGATCTGTTCGACGACTACGAGGTGCGCCTGCTGCGCGAACTCGCCGACAACATCGCGTTTCACGTGCATACGCAGCGCAACGAACAGGCCCGGCTGGCGGCGGAGCAGCAGTTGCGCTTGTTCGGGCGCGCCATTGAATCGTCGATCAATGGGGTCATGATCACCGACGCGCTCGCGCCGACGCACCCCATCGTCTATGTCAACGCGGCAATGGAGGCGATCACGGGCTACGCGGCGCACGAGGTGATCGGCGGCAACGGTCGCATTTTCGTCGGCAATGAGGTGGATCAGGCGGCGCTCGAACGCATACGCATCGCGTTGCGCCGGCGCGCACCCGGACACGCGGTCCTGCGCTGCCGGCGCAAGGACGCCACGCCGTTCTGGAACGAACTGTTTCTCGCGCCGGTGGCTGACGAAAGCGGCGTCGTAACCCACTTTATCAGCATATTCAATGACGTCACCGAGCGGGTGCGGCGCGAGCAGGAACTCGAACACCTGGCGACGCGCGACGTGCTGACCGGGCTGGCCAATCGCACTTTGCTCGCCGATCGGCTGGAATTCAGTATCGCGCGCGCGCAGCGCGACCATACGGTGGTCGGGGTGCTGCTGGTCGATCTGGACCAGTTCAAGAACGTCAATGACAACCTCGGGCACGCGCTGGGCGACATGCTGCTCAAGGCGGTGGCGCTGCGGTTGGAGGATTGCATGCGCGACGGCGACACCGTCGCGCGCATGGGGGGGGACGAGTTCGTGGTGGTGCTGAGCGGACTGGAGCACCCCGATGATGCGACCGGCGTCGCCCACAAGCTCATGACGGCGCTCGAACAGCCGCTGCGGATCAATGACCAGGAGTTGTTCGTCACCGCAAGCATAGGCATCAGCCTCTATCCCAGGGATGGACACGATGCCGAATCGCTGCTGCGACTGGCCGATCTGGCGATGTACCGGGCCAAGGAGAGCGGGCGCAACGCGTGGTGCTGCTATTCACCGGATATGAACGAGCGCGCGCGCAACCTGATGGATCTGGAGGCCAGCCTGAGGGGGGCACTGGAGCGCGATGAACTGGTGTTGCACTATCAGCCCAAGGCGGATCTGCACACCGGCGCGATCGTTGGCGCCGAGGCGCTGGTGCGCTGGCAGCATCCGGCGCGCGGCCTGGTGCCGCCCACCGAGTTCATTCCGCTGGCGGAGGCATCCGGACTGATCGTGCCGATCGGCGAATGGGTGCTGCGCGAGGCCTGCCGGCGGGCGCGCCTGTGGCAGCGGGCGGGGCGCGCGCCTATCGTGATCGCGGTCAACCTGTCGGCGCGCCAGCTCCGCCAGCCCGATATCGTCGAGACGGTGACGCGGGCGTTGCGCGATGCGCAGCTGGACCCGCGCTGGCTGGAGCTGGAGCTGACCGAAACGGTGGTCATGCACAACCTCGACATCGCGGCGGACGTGCTCAAGCGCCTGAAAGCGCTGGGCGTGGGGCTGGCGATGGATGATTTCGGCACAGGCTACTCCAGCCTGGGCTATCTGAAGCGTTTTCCGTTCGATTGCCTCAAGATCGACCAGTCTTTCGTGTGCAACATCACGACCGACCCGGATGACGCGCTGATCGCCAAGGCCGTGATCGCGATGGCGCACAGTCTGCGCCTGCGGGTGGTCGCGGAGGGGGTCGAAACGGAAGCGCAGTTTCGCTATTTGCGCCTGCAAAACTGCGATCAGATGCAGGGCTATTTTCTTTCGCGCCCCGTCGCACATGAGCAGTTCGATGACTTCATCGTCGGCGCGCGGGGCATCCCGCACGGGGCCGAGCCCGCTGACCACTTGACGCGCACGCTGCTGCTGGTGGATGACGAACCCGACATCCTGACCGCGCTGCGGCGTTTGTTCCGGCGCAGTGGTTATCACATCCTGACCGCAACCTCCGCTGCGGACGCGTTGGAGTTGCTCGCCCTCAACGATGTTCAGGTCATCGTGTCGGACCAGCGCATGCCGGTGATGAGCGGCAGCGAGTTTCTCGGCCGGGTCCGGGCGCTGTACCCGGATACGGTGCGCCTCGTGCTCTCCGGGTATAGCGACATGAACGCACTGATGAGCGCCGTCAATCGCGGCGCGATCTACCGGTTCATCTCCAAGCCCTGGGACGACGAAGACCTGCGTCAGCAGATCCGCGAGGCGTTCATGCACTACGAAGAGAACAAGTACGGGCGCGGCGCGGCCGATGAGGACGAGGGGGGCAGTGAGTGATAGAGGCCTTCGTCTGGCAGGCGAGCTTCGAGACCGGCATTGCGAGTATTGACCAACAACACCGCCATCTGGTCGGATTGATCAACGAACTGGGCGATGTCCTGGTCGCCGGCAGCACTGAAAAGCTCGACGGGTTGGTGCGGGCGTTGCAGGACTACGTGCTCTTTCACTTCGCCGACGAAGAGCGTGTGATGGTGGCCAACGGTCTCGACCGGGACTTCATGGTCCGTCACTACGGGCTGCACACCGAGTTCAAACAACAGTTGGCCGGCCTGGCCGGTGGGGGGAATGCCTCCGCCGAGCAAGCGGCGAATCTGCACGAGTTTCTTTCCGCGTGGCTCGTTCTGCACATTCTCGGCGAAGACCAGGTGCTTGCCCGACGCATCCTGTTTCCCGATCAAGGGCAGGAGCGACCGCCTCCAGACCATCTGGATGAGGGCCAGCGCGTGTTGCTGAGCGCGGTGCACCGCCTGTATCGCGCGCTGTCGCGCTCGAATGCCGAGCTGGCACGGATGAATGCCGACCTTGAACGGCGGGTCGCCGAGCGCACCCGCGCGCTGGAGCAGGCCAACGAGGAACTCGAGAGCGAGCGTGAGGAACTGGTGCAAGCCTTGCGCGCTATCGAACAAGCCCGCATGCAGTTGATTGAAAAGGAAAAAATGGCCTCGATCGGCCAACTGGCGGCGGGCATTGCGCACGAGATCAACAACCCGATCGGCTTTGTCAGCGCCAACCTGGGCACCTTGCGGGAGTATGTGAGTGACGTCATGACGCTGCTGGATGCTTACGTGGCGATGGAGCCGCTGATCGCGAGCGACCCGCAGGCGCTGGATGCGATCAGGCAACTGAGCGAGGACGCGGATATCGGGTTTGTCCGGGAAGACGTGCACAAACTGCTGGATGAGTCCAGCAACGGGTTGTTGCGGGTCAAGCAGATCGTCCAGAATCTCAGGAACTTCTCGCATGCGGGCGCGGTGGAGTGGCAGCTCGCGAACCTGCACGACGAACTCGACAGCACCTTGACCGTGGCCGCCAGCGAACTGCGCGGCAAGGCCGAGGTGCGGCGCGAATATGGCGACCTGCCGCTGCTGCACTGCCATCCGGGGCAGCTCAACCAGGTGTTCCTGAATCTGCTGATCAATGCGGCGCAGGCGATGGAATCGCCCGGCGTGATCACGATACGCACCGGCTGTGATCGGCGCGAGGACGGTTCCGGGTGGGGGTGGGTCGAGATCGAGGACGACGGATGTGGCATTGCCGCAGAGGATCTGGGGCGCATCTTCGAGCCGTTCTTCACCACCAAGCCGGTAGGCGTCGGGACCGGGCTGGGGCTGTCGCTGTCGTGGGGTATCGTGCAGCAGCATGGCGGCACCATGGAAGCACACAGCGTACTCGGGCGCGGGTCGCGCTTTCGTGTGCTGCTGCCGCTGGCAAACGAGCGGGGCGGCCCGTCGCTGTGAGCGCGTCGGCGCAATGATGCTTGCAACTTGCGATCGCGCCGGCGCTCGCATTGCGGCAGAATGGCGGCTTTCGCAACGACCGCCCCCTTTTGATGCGCTACGAAATTCTCGTTGGTCTGCGTTACACCCGCTCGCGCCGTCGCGCGCGGGGGCGTAACGGTTTCATCTCCTTCATCTCCCTGGTGTCCATGCTCGGCACCGCGCTCGGCGTCGCGGCGCTGATCGTCGTGCTGTCGGTGATGAACGGCTTTCAGGAAGAGCTGCGCACCCGCATCCTGGGCGTGGCCTCGCACATCCAGATCACCGGGCTGGATGGCGACCTGGCGGCCTGGCAGCAACTCGCCGACCAGTCGTTGCGCCATCCGGCGGTGCTCGCGGCGGCGCCCTATGTCCAGGAGCAGGGCATGCTGAGCCTGGAGCAGAAGGTGCGCGGCACCGTGGTGCGCGGCGTGCTGCCGGCCGATGAAGACAATGTTGCCGACTTTGCCCGCTACATGCGTGGCGGCAGCCTGGAAGACTTGCAGGCTGGACGTTTCGGCATCGTGCTGGGGCGCGATCTGGCTTACGCGCTACGCGCCGGGCTGGGTGACAAGGTCACGCTGATCGCGCCCCAGGGGCTGGTCACCCCGGCGGCGGTGCTGCCTCGGGTCAAGCAGTTCGAGGTGGTGGGTATCTTCGAGGCCGGCATGCAGGAGTACGACTCGGCGCTGGCCTTGATCCACATGCGTGATGCGCAGGTGCTGTACCGCATGGACGATCTGGTGAGCGGGGTGCGCCTGAAGGTCGCCGATCTGTTCGCCGCGCCGCGTATCGCGCGCGAGCTGGCGGGCACCCTCGAAGCGCGCGCGCGCATCGCCGACTGGACGCGCAGCCACGAGAACTTCTTCCGCGCGGTGGCGCTGGAAAAAAGCATGATGACGGTGATCCTGTTCCTGATCGTCGCGGTCGCGGCCTTCAACATCGTGTCGACGCTGGTCATGGCGGTGCAGGAAAAACGCGCCGACATCGCGATCCTGCGCACCCTGGGCGCCGGGCCGCGCTCGGTGATGGCGATTTTCGTGTTGCAAGGCGCGATCATCGGCGTGGTCGGCCTGCTCGCCGGGGTGGCGGGCGGCATGCTGCTGGCGGGCAATCTGGACGTGGTGATCCCCGCCATCGAGAAAATGACCGGAGCCACGTTGTGGAACAAGGATGTGTATCTGATCAGCGAGATGCCGTCCGAGGTGCTCGCCAGCGACGTGATCAAGATCGTCACGCTGTCGTTCACGCTGACCCTGGTGGCGACGCTGTACCCGAGCTGGCGGGCGTCGCGGGTCAATCCGGCCGAGGCGCTGCGCTATGAGTGAGTTGATGAACGGCGTGGTGATCGAGTGCGCGGGGCTGAGCAAGAGCTTTCGTGAAGGTGTGGACGCGGTGCAGGTGCTGCGCGACGTGAGCCTGCGCGTGATGCGGGGCGAACGCGTCGCAATCGTGGGCGCTTCGGGTTCGGGCAAGAGCACCTTGCTCCACCTGCTGGGGGGGCTGGATGCGCCCAGCGCGGGCACGGTGGCGCTGCTCGGTAACGACTTCTCGCGGCTGTCCGATTACCGGCGCGGGCTGCTGCGCAACCAGGCGCTGGGCTTCGTGTACCAGTTCCACCATCTGCTGCCCGAGTTCTCGGCCGTCGAAAACGTCGCGATGCCGCTCTACATCCGGCGCATGGAGCGTGCCGAGGCCGATAAGCGCGCGGTGGCGATGCTGAAGGAGGTGGGGCTGGGGCACCGGCTCGATCACACCCCCGCCGAACTGTCGGGCGGGGAGCGCCAGCGCGCCGCGATCGCGCGCGCGCTGGTGACCGAGCCGGCTTGCGTGCTGGCCGACGAGCCGACCGGCAACCTCGACCGGCGCACCGCCGAGAGCGTGTTCGACTTGATGCTGAGCCTGAACGAGCGGCTGCACACCAGCTTCATCATCGTCACCCACGACGAATCGATGGCGCAACGCGCGCAACGTATGGTGCGTATCGAGGACGGGGTGCTGAGCGTTTAGCCCTGTTTGGAGGGTGAGGAGGGTTCGGTGGCGGCCCGCTTCAGCGCGCGCGCGCGCCAGGCGCGCATCAGATGCACCCGCCACGCCGCCCGGACCGTGAAATAGCCGAGCAGCGCCAGCGTGCCGGCCAGCAGCACCAGGCCGATCGCCAGCGGCTTGCCCAGTGCCGTCAGCCACGGCAGCAGCGCCGTGGTCCACTCGAAGAATCCCATGTCGTTCATCTCGGGCGGACGCACGAAGCCGCCCGGATCGGCCCCGCTGACGATCGCGCCGTAGGCATAGGCCGCCATGTACAGCGGCACGATGGTGAGCGGGTTCGAGTACAAGGTGGTGACCAGCGCGAGCGGCAGGTTGACCCGGAACAGTACGCAACCGATGGCGGCGCCGAGCATCTGGAACGGGCCGGGAATGAGCCCGCACGCCAGGCCCAGGGCCACCGCCCCCGCCACCGAATGCCGGTTCAGGTGCCATAGCCGGGGGTGCAGCAGGGTGTTGGCGAACGGCTGCAGCCAACGGTTGGCATGCACGGTGTCGTGCTTGGGCAGATAGCGTTTGAGCAGATTGCGCATCGTCGGGGCAGTGGGCGGTGGACCTGATGTGGCGGGTGGCGTTTTCGGTTGGAGTATCCGCCCGCGGGTTCGGTTCTGTCGCGCGGTTGTGCGCCGGGCGCATCTGCGCCAGTATGCCCGCCTATGCGGACGTCAATTGTTGCCTTTGCCCTTGGTGTGGCCGCGCTGCAGTGCTTGGCGGTGCTGCCCGCGCTCGCGTGGCTGCGCGGCGGGGCGCTGTTGCTGGCGGGCGCCTTTCTGGTCGTGGCGCTGGCATGGCGCCGCGTGCGGCCCAAGCCGCGTCGCGTGGCGACGATCCTGCTGGCCTGCGTTGCCGGCTTCATGTGGGCCGCCTGGCGCGCCGAGTGGCGGCTGGCGGAGGCGCTGCCGCAGGCCTGGGAAGCGCGTGACGTGGAGGTCACCGGTGTCGTCACCGGACTGGTGCAGCCGCTGGCGGATGGGGCGCGGTTCGGGTTTGCGGTCGAGTCTTCCGGGGCGCCAGTGCCAGCCTTGATCCAGCTCGCGTGGTACGCGGGGCGGCGCGGCGATGCCGCGGTTCCCGATCTGAAGCCAGGGCAACGCTGGCGTTTGCACGTGCGCCTTAAGCGCCCCCACGGTCTGGTCAATCCAAACGGTTTCGACTACGAGGCGTGGTTGCTGGAGCGCGGCATACGTGCGACCGGATACGTGCGCGGTTCGCCGCGCTGCGACGACGGCGTGCCGTGCGACGCCACCAATGTGCTGCTGGCGGCGTCGGTGCCGGGTTTCATGAACACGGTGCACCGCTGGCGCGACGCGGTACGCACGCGTTTTGTCGAAACGCTTGCATCGGCGCCCTATGCCGGGGTACTGGTGGCACTGGCGGTGGGCGACCAGCGTGCGATTTCGCAGGAACAATGGAGCGTGTTTCGCCGCACCGGGGTGGCCCACCTGGTGAGTATCTCGGGGCTGCATGTGGCGCTGGTGGCGCTGGTACTGGGTTGGTCGGCGGGGTGGGGCTGGCGTCGTGTGCCGCGTCTGGCGCTGTATGTTCCGGCGCGCCACGTCGCGGCGTGCGTCGGGTTGCTCGGGGCGGCGGGTTACGCCTTGCTGGCCGGGTTGGGGCTGCCGGCGCAGCGCGCGTTGATCATGCTGGCGGTGGCGGCGCTAGCACTGATGGCGCGGCACGAAATGGCGCCGAGCCGGTCGCTGGCGCTGGCCTTGCTGATGGTGCTGGTGGTTGACCCGTGGGCGGTGCTGGCGGCCGGGTTCTGGCTGTCGTTCGGCGCGGTTGGGGTGATCCTGCTGGTGGTGGGTGGGCGATTGGTGCCGGAGGCGGGGTGGCGCGCCGGGGCAAGAATACAGATTGCGATTTCGTTCGCGCTGATCCCGTTGCTGGTGATGTTGTTCAACGGTTTTCCGGTGCTGTCGCCGCTGGCCAACGCGCTGGCGATACCGTTGGTCAGCGTGGCGATCGCGCCGTTGAGCCTGCTGGCGGTGCTGCTACCCGTTGCGCCGCTGCTGCAACTGGCGCACGGGCTGACCGTGCCGATGATGAGCATGCTCGAATGGCTGGCCGGCTTGCCCATGGCGATGTGGGTGCGCCCGTCGGTGCCGCCCGCATTGATCGCGCTGGCTGGCCTCGGGGTGCTGTGGCTGCTGTTGCCGCGCGGCACGCCGGGGCGCTTCGCGGCACTCCTGGCCTGCGTGCCGATGCTGGTGTGGACGCCGCAGCGTCCGCCGCACGGTGCGTTGCGCGTGACCATACTGGATGTCGGGCAGGGAACGGCGGTACATGTGCAGACTGCGGCGCACGATCTGCTGTATGACGCCGGCCCGCGCTATGGGCTCGACGCGGACGCCGGCGAACGGGTGGTGCTGCCCTATCTGGCTGCCTCTGGCGTGGCGCGCCTCGACCAGTTGGTGCTGACGCACGGCGACAGCGACCATACGGGTGGGGCGTCGTCGGTACTCGCCGGGCTGCCCGTGGGAGCGATCTTGCATGGGTTGCCGCAAGATCATGCGGTACTGAAGGCGTCCGCACTGCCGGCGCGGCCTTGCGTGGCGGGCACTGCTTGGGCGTGGGACGGGGTGCGTTTCGAGATGCTTCATCCCGCCTCCACTGAAGGCACGGTGAAGGACAATGATCGCTCCTGCGTGTTGCGTATTGCCGGCGACGGTGGGTCGGTGCTGCTCGCGGGCGACATCGAGGCGGCGGGCGAGCGGGAGTTGCTCGCCCGCGAGGGCGCGGGGGTCGCCAGCGACGTGGTGCTGGTGCCGCATCATGGTAGCCGCACTTCGTCGTCACCGGCTTTCGTGCGGGCAGTGGGTGCCGCGCATGCGGTCTACACCGTCGGTTACCTGAACCCGTTTCATCACCCCCACCCGCAGGTGTGGGCGCGCTGGGCCGAGGCGGGTGTGCGGCAATGGCGGACCGACGCGCGGGGGGCGGTGCTGATCGAGGTCGGCGCGGATGGGGTGCGCATGGAGGCGCAACGGGCGCGCGTCGCGCGCTACTGGCACGGGCGCTGAGTTTCAGCCCTGCATGGCGGCGATGAAGTCGGGCAGGCGTGCCGGGCGGCCGATCAGGTAACCCTGTATCAGGTCGCAGCCCATGTCGCGCAGGCAATCGCAGGTGTCCTGGTCCTCGACGCCTTCAGCCACCACGCGCAAGCCCAGCGAGTGCCCGAGGTTGATCATGGAGGCGACGATCTGCTGGTGATGCGGCAAGGTGGTGACGCCCCGGATGAATGACATGTCGATCTTGATCTCGTCCAGCGGCAGATCGCGCAACCGCGCCATGGAGGAGTAGCCGGTGCCGAAATCGTCCATCGAGATCCTCAGTCCCATCTCCTTCAAGCACAGCAAGGTGTCGAGCGCGCCGACGTTGTCGGTCATGACCGCCGTTTCGGTCAGCTCCACGACCACCTTGGCAGCCGGCACCCCCCATACGTCCAGCGCCTGGGCGACGATTTCGACCAGTTCCGGGTCGCGCAGGTTGTCGGCGGAAAAGTTGATGCTCACGCCTGTATCCAGGCCGGCCAAGCGGAATTCCGTGCATGCGCGCAACGCGGTGTTGATCACCCAGGTGGTCAGCCGGGCAATCAACTCGGTGCCCTCGGCGAGCTGGACCATGGTGTCGGGGCGCACCGGGCCGTGTTGGGGGTGGGTCCAGCGCAGCAGGGCCTCGGCGTTTTCCAGGCGTCCGCTCGCCAGACACAACTGTGGCTGATAGACGAGATAGACGTCGCTTTCCTCGATGGCGTGGCCAAGTTCGGCCCACAGGTCCATGCCGAGCATCAGCACATTACTGTCGTCCTCGGGCGCGTATGCGGCATAGGGTTCGCGTTGCCGGCGTGCCCGCAGCAAGGCTTTGCTGGCTTGGCGCAGCAATTCGTCCGGGTCGTGGCGGGCGCGGTGGGCGTAGGCGATACCCAGGCGCGGCGACAGGGTGAGGCGGCGCTTGCCAAGGTCCAGTGGCGCCGCGAGGGTACGCATGATCTTGTGCGCCGCCAGCACCGCATGCATCTCGCTGTCCAGTCCGGCAAGCAGGCAGGCGAGCTGGTGGCGCCCGGTGTAGCCGACCCGATCGCTGCCCGGCAGGACGTCGGCCAGGCGCCGCGCCGCTTCACGCACCAGACGGTCTACGGTGGCGAGGCCGAGTACGCCGTCGAGTTCGGACAGTACTTCGAAATCGATGAGTACCACCGCGATGACGCACTCGTCCCGCGCCGGGGCGGCGAGCGCGCGGGTGAGCTGGCGCAGCAGTCCGCGATAACCGGGGATGGTCGCGCTCATCGAGGCTGGGCTAGGAGGCTGTCGGACTTGAGCGATCGTGACGAGCCAAGTGGGAAAACGAGAACAGATTTGCCCGGTTTTGAGGCGCATAGTGGTTCTATGCAACGAAAAACCGGGAAAATATGGACCGTTTTCCCACTGGCGCAGTAGATCAGCCTCAAGTCCGACAGCCTCCTAGAGATAGTAGCGGGCCGGATCGATATCGTAGGCGCCGTCTTCCAGCCCGCGCACGATTTCGATCGGTGTTCCGCCCGCGTCGGCCGGGCCGGTGTGCAGGTCGACGAGCGTGGGCGTCGGGTACGCCGCCTTGCGCGGATCGAGAATGACCATGATGCGCGGACGTAGCCGGTGCAGCCGGCTGTGCGACAGTACGATGCCGACTTCGCCGCTGTTCAACTCCACCAGGCTACCGACCGGAAACAGGCCTATGCATTGGGCGAACTGCTCGACCAGGGTTGCGTTCAGGCCCCAGCGCGACAGATCGCGCAGTTCCAGTATGGCGGTGAGCGGCGTGACCGGCGCCGCATCGGGTCGCCCGAACACCTGTTTGGTATAGGAGTTGACGATCGCGGCCATCCGGCCGTACGGGTGTATCTGGTTGGCGTGCAGGCCCAATGGGTAGCCGGTGCCGTCCTCGCGCTCGTGGTGTTGCGCGATGATCAGGGCGACCGTGCCGGGAAAGTCGGCTGACCGCGTCACGATCTCCTCGCCAAGGCGCACGTGCTGCTTGAGCAGGCCGTGTTCCGCCGGGGTGAGGGTGCCGCGTTTGCTTGCCAGCTCCGGCGGAATCTGAAGATAGCCAATGTTCATCAGCAACCCGCCCAGCCCGAGTATCGACAATTCTTCCCTGGGCAGCCCCAGATGGCGGCCGAAGGCCAGCAGATGCGCCGCGACGGACACCGCGTGTTCGTATTCGTGGCTGCCCATGGTCTTGAGCCGGGTCAGCAGGAGCAACGCATCCGGGTTGCGGATCACGCTCTCGCGCATCGCGTCGACCGACTGGTGGATGGCGGCCGCATCGAGTCTGAGCTTGTCGCGGATGCCGCTGCGGATCTTGTCCATCAGTTGCGAGGCGTGCAGCAGCGCCTCGCGGGCGGCCGGCAGTTCCTGCTCCACTTCGCACCGGTCGGTATAGCGTTTGTTGCCGTGAAACACGGTGCGCGTCGGAGCGGTGGCGTGTCGTGCCGATGGCTGCCGCGCGGTTGGCCGCTCCCTGATTTCCACCGCGCTGCGTTGCATGTCGACATACACGTGACGGCAGTGGCGCGCGAGTTCGTCGATGTCCTCCTGGGAGGTGATCAACACGCCTTCGATCAGGTATGGAGTTCCGAGCCACGGCCGATCCAGTCGACATACATACATGCCGGCCTTCAGTTCCGTGACATCCATTTTCACGTTATCCGTCATGTGCGTGGAAGCATGTGCGGCGCTGAGTCCCCGAGTACGAAGCCGTTGGTTACAGGCTGAAATATTACTGTTTTCACATCCAGGACTCCAGCCGCGCCGGACCGACCCCGGAGGTGGCGAAGCACCATGGTATCCGGGTTACACTGGCACGCACCACCCCATATCGTCGTGTGGAGGAGATAGCATGGGTTTGCGCGAAACCTTGCAGCGTATTTTTGGGCAGCCGCCGTCAGGGTACGGCGCGCCTCGGGGCATGCGCGAGCGCAGTGTCCAGTGCGCGGGGCCGCATGGTTTGCACCGCATGGCGTACACCGAGTGGGGCGATCCGGACAATCCGCGGGTGCTGATCTGCGCGCACGGCCTGACGCGCAACGGGCGGGATTTCGACTATCTCGCGCAGGCCATGAGCGGCGAGTACCGGGTGGTGTGCCCGGACGTGGTCGGGCGCGGGCGCAGCGACTGGCTGGGAGTGAAGGCCGATTACGCGTTTCCGCTGTACGTGTCGGACATGGTGACGCTGATCGCGCGGCTGAACGTGCCGAGCGTGGAATGGGTCGGCACGTCGATGGGCGGGCTGATCGGCATGCTGCTGGCCGGGTTGCCGCATACGCCGGTCACGCGGCTGGTGCTCAATGACGTGGGGCCGGTGATTACGGCGGTATCGCTGCAGCGTATCGGCCAGTATGTCGGGCGGGCGCCGAAATTTCCGAGCATGGAAGCGGCCGAAGCCTACATCCGCGAAGTCAGCGCCACCTTCGGACAACTGACCGATGCGCAGTGGCGGCACCTCACGTGCTATTCGGTGCGCCCGGTCGAAGGCGGGTTCGCGATGGTGTACGACCCCGGCATCGGTGACGTATTCCGCAACATGCCGGTGGTTGCCGACGTCGACCTGTGGGACGCATATCGTGCCGTGAGTTGCCCGACGCTGGCGTTGCGTGGCGCCGAATCGGACCTGCTGGAGCGCGCGACGCTGGAGAAGATGGCCGGGTGCGGACCGCAGGCACAGCTCCATGAATTCGCCAATGTCGGGCATGCGCCCATGCTCATGGACGATGAGCAGATCGGCACGGTGCGCGAGTTCCTGCTGCGGGCCTGAGTCTTGCCGTGTAACGCCTTCCGGCTTGAACCGTGCCGAAGCCGAGTGGATGCGGTTGTTGCGGCTCCTGCGGTAACGCGGGTCGGTCGGTTCGCAGGAGGGGCGCCTTTCAATGCAGATGTCGTGGCACTTGTTCGGCGTGGTCTTCGGGCATGTCGGCGTGCACGATTTCGCCGTCGGCGGACGGATACAGCGGTGCGCCGCAGTCATCACAGTATTCGAGCGGAAAGCGGTGCTCGAGATTCACGATGTCGGTCACGCCGCTATCGCGCAGCACGGCCTCGATTTCGGTGGCTACATCGGTGCTTTCGTCCTCGGCGCCGAGCAGCGGCCACACCACGCCGTGCACGACTTCCTCGTTGTTGTTGATGGCGAACCCGATGCGGTATTCCTCAAGCTGGCTGTCGTGGAAGGGGGCGATGATCGCGCGCACGTTGGCGGCCGGCACTTCCAGTTCCGCGCCGAGCAAGGCCACCGAGGCGCGCACCGAGTAGGGGCGGCTGCTGCGGTCGGCTTCGCGGTTGGCCGCGAAATAGGCGTCGGGCAGGACCACTTCTGTGGCGCAGCCGGGCAGCAACGGCGCCAGACAGGCACCTCCCTGGTTGCGCCATTGGGTCAGCGACTGCTCGCGTCCGCCGTCCTGTTCCTGCCAACTGAAGATCGGTTCGCCGCGCGCAACCGAGACCGCCGCGAGCAGGTAGCGCGTGTCGGACAGAAAGCGCGTGGTCTCGGGCATGCCTTCGGTGTTGATGTGCAGGTCGCGGCCCTCGACGGCGGCATGCCCGAGCGCGGTCATGAAGGCGGCGGTCGCGCAATAGCCTTGCGGGAGCTGATCGGGGCTGAACAGGAAATCCGCCAGCGCGATGCGCGCGCCTTCGGCGAACACGTGCGCCTGCAGATGCACGCGCAGATTGGCGCGCACGGCGGCGGGAATGGTGTTGGCTGGAATGTTGAAGCGCGACCACGCCAGTATCGGAGCGGCGACCAGCAGGATCTCATGCTCGCCGCGCGGGTCCAGCGAGTTCTCGGCGCGCGATTCGATGAAATCCGCGAGTTCTTCGTAGGCCCGCGCGTCGGCGCCGTACAGGTGGTCGAGCGCCGTGTTGAGCGCGTCTTCGTCGTTGTTGCCGAGGACGGTGTCGATGGTCGCGGCCAGGCGCTCTTCCCAGTAGCGGTCTTCGGTGCGGCTGCCCGACTGGGCCAGCCCGGTGGCCAGACGGACCAGTTGTTCGGTTTCCGGGCCCAATGCGCCGCGGCGCTTCTGTCTGGGTCTTTTCATTTGCTTACCTCTTGGGGAATGCGGCGGTCAGTATGCCGGCTTGTTCAGCCTGATGGCCTGCATGATGGTAGCCGAGATCTCTTCGATCGACTTGGTCGTCGAGTCCAGCCACGGCACATTCTCGCGCCGCATCAGCTTTTGTGCCGCATCGATTTCGTACACGCAGTTGTCGTAGGACGCGTAGCGGCTGTTGGCGCGGCGTTCCTGGCGGATCTGCGACAGGCGGTCTGGCGCGATGGTGAGGCCGAACAGCTTGCGCCGGTAGCGGTGCAGTTCGCCCGGCAGCTTGTTGCGCTCGAAGTCTTCCGGGATCAGCGGGTAGTTGGCCGCTTTGACGCCGAACTGCAGCGCCAGATAAAGGCTGGTCGGAGTCTTGCCCGAGCGTGACACCCCCACCAGAATCACGTCGGCATCGACCAGTTCGCCATCCAGCGACACGCCGTCGTCGTGGGCCATGGCGTAGTTGATGGCTTCGATGCGCGCCTTGTAGTCGCTGCTCTCGGCGATGCCGTGAAAACGTCCGACGGCGTGGTTGGAGCGCATCTGCAGCTCGGATTCGAGCGGGCCGATGAACTGCTCGAACAGGTCGATGAACAGCGCGTCGGCCTGGCGCAGCCCGGCAACGGTCTCCGGGTTCACCAGAGTGCTGAACACGATCGGACGCACCCCGTCGCGCACGCCAGCCTCGCGGATCTGGCGCGCGCAGTCGATGGCCTTGTCCAGGTCGTCGACAAAAGGGATGCGCGCCTGGCGGAAGGTGGCCTCGGGGAACTGCGTGAGCAGGCTGTGCCCCAGGGTTTCGGCGGTGATGCCGGTGCCGTCGGAAATGAAGAACGCGGTGCGTGTCGTAGCTGATCCCATGGGGCCGCCCCTTCAGACATGTATTGGGGTAAACGTGGTTGTGCCGCAAAGCAGCAAAACTCGGTAAAATCACATTTTGCTTTCTCCTCAACGATTTCGGAAGCCATTTCATGACCCGTTACGTCATCCCCTTTCACGAACTGCGCATGACTGACGTCGAGCAGGTCGGCGGCAAGAATGCCTCGCTGGGCGAAATGATCAGCCAGTTGCCCGCCAGCGTACGCGTCCCCGGAGGTTTCGCGACCACCGCTGACGCCTATCGCGAGTTCCTCGCCCATCAGGGGTTGGCCGGGCGCATCGAGGCGGCGCTGGCCAGTCTGGACGTCGACGACGTTGTGTCGCTCGCGCGCAGCGGCACCGAAATCCGCAAATGGATCGTCGATACGCCGTTTCCGCCCGCGCTGGAAACGGAAATCCACGCCGCCTACGAGGCCCTGACGGCTGAAGGCGAAGGCAGTTTCGCGGTGCGCTCGTCGGCCACCGCCGAAGATCTGCCCGATGCGTCGTTCGCCGGGCAGCAGGAATCCTTTCTCAACATTCACGGCTATGACCACATCCTGCACGCGATCAAGGAAGTGTTCGCGTCGCTGTATAACGACCGGGCCATCGCCTACCGGGTGCACAAGGGCTTCGCGCACGCCGAGGTTGCATTGTCGGCGGGGGTGCAGCGCATGGTGCGCTCCGACACCGGCGCCTCCGGGGTGATGTTCACCATCGATACCGAGTCCGGCTTCGCCGACGTGGTGTTCATCACCGCCTCGTACGGGCTGGGCGAGACGGTGGTGCAGGGCGCGGTGAACCCCGATGAGTTCTACGTGCACAAGCCCACCCTGGCGCTGGGCAAGCCGGCCATCGTGCGGCGCAATCTCGGTTCCAAGCTGATCAAGATGGAGTTCACCGAGCAGCGCCAGGCGGGCAAGTCGGTGCGCACCCTCGACGTGCCGGAAGCCGACCGCAACCGCTTCTCGCTGACCGACCAGGATGTGCTGGAACTGGCGCGTTACGCAGTCGTGATCGAGCAACACTACGGCCGCCCGATGGACATCGAATGGGGCAAGGACGGTCAGGACGGCAAGCTCTACATCCTGCAGGCGCGCCCGGAGACGGTGAAGTCGCAGTCGGCCGGGCTGGTGATGGAGAAGTACCGGCTCAAGCAGTACGGCAAGTCGCTCACGCACGGCCGCGCGATCGGGCAGAAGATCGGCGCCGGCACGGTGCGGGTGGTGTCCAGCGCCGCAGAGATGAACCGGGTCCTGGCAGGTGACATCCTGGTTACCGACATGACCGATCCGAACTGGGAACCGGTGATGAAGCGCGCCAGCGCCATCGTCACCAACCGTGGCGGGCGCACCTGCCACGCGGCGATCATCGCGCGCGAACTGGGCATTCCGGCCATTGTCGGCTGCGGCAACGCCACCGAAGTGCTGGAAGAAGGGGATTCAGTCACCGTTTCGTGCGCCGAGGGCGATACCGGTTACGTGTATCGCGGCAAGCTCGACTTCGAGGTCATCACCACCGACATGGGCAACCTGCCCGAGATCCCGGTCAAGGTGATGATGAACGTCGGCAATCCGGAACTGGCGTTCGAGTTTGCCCAGATTCCGAGCGCCGGGGTGGGGCTGGCACGCCTGGAGTTTGTCATCAACAACATGATCGGCATCCACCCCAAGGCCATCCTCGAGATCGGACAGGTGCCGGCCAGCCTGCGCGAAGAGATCATGCGCCGTTCGCGTGGCTACGCGACGCCCAAGCAGTTCTTCATCGAAAAGCTGGTCGAGGGCATCGCGACGATCGCGGCGGCCTTCTACCCCAAGCCGGTGATCGTGCGCATGTCGGACTTCAAGTCCAACGAATACCGCAAACTGCTGGGCGGCGACATCTACGAGCCGGAAGAAGAAAACCCGATGCTGGGCTTCCGTGGCGCCTCGCGCTACATCGCGCACAGCTTCCGCGACTGCTTCGAGATGGAGTGCACCGCGATGCGCAAGGTGCGCAACGAACTGGGGCTGACCAACGTCCAGATCATGATCCCGTTCGTGCGCAACGTCGAAGAAGCCGAAGGCGTGGTCGCGTTGCTGGAGCAGAACGGGCTCAAGCGTGGTCAGGACGATCTCAAGCTCATCATGATGTGCGAGATTCCGTCCAATGCCTTGCTCGCCGATGCCTTCCTCGAACATTTCGACGGTTTCTCGATCGGCTCCAACGATCTGACCCAGCTCACGCTCGGCCTCGATCGCGACTCGGGTCTGGTCGCCCACGGTTTCGACGAACGCGACCCGGCGGTCAAGGCCTTGCTCTCCATGGCGATCAGCGCCGCCAACCGGCTCGGCAAGTACGTCGGGATCTGCGGCCAGGGGCCGTCCGATCACGCCGATTTTGCCGAGTGGCTGATGGACGAGGGCATACAGACCATCTCGCTCAATCCGGATACGGTGATCGACACCTGCCTCAAGCTGGCGGCCCATCGCAAAGGCTGAACTGGCCTGACGCAGCGCATTGCAACAGCGGTCTGCGGGCCGCTGTTGTTCATTTTTCCGCACTGATTATGCTGCTGTGCGACATATTTCCTTTACTTTTCAGGCTTGCATGACGAGTCGGCTTTGGTGATAGACTTGCAAAAATTTTGTTCCGGCCATTTGTGTTTGTGGCAAACAAACGCGGTGCCGGACACCATGAAAGCGGGATATGCGCTGCAATGCGCGCATCGCTGGCTACTCACTCTGGAGGTCGTGAATGGCGTTTGTCATTCTTTCTGCCGGGACGTTGACCCGGTCGAAAACACATACGATCAGCAGCAAGGTATTTCTGGGTCTGGTTGCGGGATGCATGTTCGTGATGTTGGCGGGCGGCGTTCTGCTCGGCTACGGCATGCGCGGCGAATCCGTCGAAGTCGTCTCCGAGCCGGTATCCACTTTGCTCGCATCGGTCGAGCAGGAATCCGGGGCCGTGTTTGCTCCGGTGCTGGGATTCATACAGGCGGCCTCGGAGGGCGCGTTTTCGTTTGAAGTGGCGCGCGTGCATACCCCGGTCCCACCGGAGCGTGCCGACGGTGCAGGCGGCGACAACAAGATGCTGATCGACCGCTTTGGCGAGTTGTCGGGGCGCATGATCCAGCTCGAACTCGAAGCGGCTCAGCTTGCGGCGCGCATCGACGCGATCAAGGAATTCGAGGCCCGCCTCAACGCCAATGGCGCTTCGGGCAAGACCAAGTCCCGCGCCGCCAGGACGCCCCCAAGCGGCTCGACCGGGGGGCCGCTGCTGCGCCCGATGGAAGAGCATGGTGCAATGGTGCTGCCGCGGTTCCTGGCAGCGGCTGAAGGTGGAGCGCTGACTGACGAACTGGCGCGGATGGAGCAAGGCATAGAGCGCTTGTCCGATGCCCTGGCCGAACTGGACCGGATCGCGACTTCGCTCAACGTGGTGCACATGTCGTTTCCGGGGCGCGCGCCGGTCAAGGGTGTGACGATAGGGTCGCGATTCGGCAACCGCACCGATCCCTTCACCAGTCGGCGCGCCTTCCACAGCGGCCTCGATTTCCCGTCGCCCACGGGCACCCCGATCTTCGCCAGTGCCGGCGGACGCGTGATTTACGCTGCGTACCGGCGCGACTACGGTTACACGGTCGAGATCGAACATGGTGCCGATCTGGTGACGCGCTATGCCCATGCTTCCAAATTGCTGGTCAAGGCCGGGCAAGTGGTGATGCCGGGGGAAAAGATCGCGCTGGTCGGCTCGACCGGGCGGTCGTCGGGTTCGCATCTGCACTTCGAGATCATGCAGGACGGTCGTTTCATGGATCCTTCCGTCTATCTGGCGCGTTTCTGAGCGCCTGGTCACGATGTTCTTTCGCGGCGGCCTCAAGAGCCGGGAACTCAGCAATGACCTCATCGTACTGGCGCCTAGTCGCCGCTATCGCAAGCAGTTGCTGCTCGCGATCGGTGGAGTGGTCGCGGTGGTGTTGCTGGGACTCGCCATCCGGTATTTCGAACTGAACTACATCCCTGATCCGCGCCTGCTCGAACGCGAGGGTGAGGCGCGCGCGCTGTATACCGATCGGGAAACGTTGCGTGCGGAGTACGAGGGATTGCGCGCGTCCAACGAGGCGCTGCGGCGCAACAATGAAGAGCTGGCGGCCGCCAACCAGCAGTTCCAGACCGCCAACGCCGAGATCCGTGCGTCGCTGGAAAAGGCCTGGATGGACATCGAGATCGGCGCGGGAATCCGCGCTGAACTCGAACGTCAGATCGCGGCGCTCAATGAGCAGCTCAAGCAGGCGAACGAAGAGCTGGAATTCGTCAAATCGGCGCGCAAGAAGCCTTGATCCTGGTGGCCGGCCCGCGCTTTTTCAGACAGACAAGTAATCCGGGGTGCCCAGATGTTCGGTAAGAAGCAGAAAAAGACGATAGAAGTGAACAAGCTGTCGAGCCTGATTGCCGACAATCTGCATATCGTCGGTGACATGGTGTTTTCCGGGGGCCTGCGCGTCGACGGTAGGATCGAAGGCGACGTGATCGGCAAGAAGGGCGAAAAGAGCCTGATCGTGCTGAGCGAGAAGGGCTCGATCACGGGGCGGGTGCATGCCCACGATGCCGTGATCAATGGCACCGTGACGGGCGACCTCGACGTAGAGCACTTTCTCGAGCTGCAGTCAGGAGCGCGCATCAACGGCAACATCACCTACCGCCAGTTGCAGATGGAATGCGGTGCGACGGTCGGCGGGCAACTCGAGTGCGTCGCTGAAGGCCCCGAAGAACCGGTCCGGCTGCTGGGCAACGCGGCACCCAGCAAGTCCGCTACCAAGGATGTCGCTGCCAGCGACGAGCAAGCCAGCTAGGCCCGCGGTCGGCTTTGCGACCGGCTCCGCGCGCCTGCAAGGGCAGGTGCGGGTAGTAGGAGCGGCTTTAGCCGCGAAAGCGGTGTCATTCGGGGCTGAAGCCCCTCCTACGATGCGACCGAGCCATGCCTTCTTCGGAGCGGCTTTGGCCGCGAAAGCGGTGTGTTCGCGGCTAAAGCCGCTACGACGCGTACAACGCCCCCCGCAAGCGCGCTCGGAATGCCGGAGAAGGCGCTTCATGCGAGTGCGCGCCTCGTGATCCAGTTCGCGTTCGGGGCTACCTCGGCCCTCGGGTATAATCTGCGCCTTGTCACGCCCGCCGTCCTCCTACCCTCAAAAGATCGAAATGGCTGAAATCTTCAAGCTTCGCGGCAGCGCCGCGTTCTCTCCCGCGCGTCGCGCGCGCCTGCAGGAGACTCTCTCGGGGGTATTGCCCGGCCTGAAGCGGTTGAGCGCCGAGCACTGGTACTTCATCGAGCTGTCGGCGCCGCTGACCGACACCGAGCGGGAAAGGCTGGTCGATCTGCTGGGCGCCACCCCGCCTGACGAAGATGCGGCGGCGGGCACGTTGCTGCTGGTGGTGCCGCGCCTGGGGACGATTTCTCCGTGGTCGTCCAAGGCCACCGACATCGCGCGCCAGTGCGGTTTCGACAAGGTGCGCCGCATCGAGCGCGGACTGGCCTACACCCTGCGCAAGCTGGAAGAGGCCGATGCGCTGTTCCATCACTACCCACCGCAGCCACTGGAATCGGTCGATATCCTAGCCGGCGGGCGGGACGCGCTGGTGGCGGCCAATGCCTCGCTGGGCCTGGCCCTGTCGGAGGACGAGACCGACTACCTGGTGGAGAACTTCAGCCGCATCGAGCGCAACCCGACCGATGTCGAGCTGATGATGTTCGCCCAGGCCAATTCCGAGCACTGCCGGCACAAGATCTTCAATGCGGACTGGGTGATCGACGCGCGGCCCATGGACAAGACCCTGTTCGGCATGATCCGCGACACGCACAACGCGCACCCCGACGGCACGGTGGTCGCGTACTCGGACAACGCCTCCATCATTGCCGGCGCCTGCGTCGAACGCTTGTATCCGGACGCCGACGGGCGGTGGGGCTTTCATACCGAGCTGACTCACCTGCTGGCCAAGGTCGAGACCCACAACCACCCGACCGCGATCTCGCCTTTCCCCGGCGCGGCGACCGGTGCCGGTGGCGAAATCCGCGACGAAGGCGCGACCGGGCGCGGCTCGCGCCCCAAGGCCGGCCTGACCGGCTTCTCGGTGTCGAACCTGCGGATACCCGGTTTTGTTCAGCCGTGGGAAGCGCCCTACGGCAAACCCGAGCGCATCGCCTCGGCGCTCGACATCATGATAGAAGGGCCGATCGGCGGCGCGGCCTTCAACAACGAATTCGGTCGGCCCAATCTCGCCGGCTACTTCCGCACCTTCGAGCAGACGGTGCAGGACGAGAAGCGCGGCTATCACAAGCCCATCATGATCGCGGGCGGGGTCGGCAGCATCCAGGCGCTGCAATCGCACAAGATCCGTTTCGCTCCCGGCACCTTGCTGATCCAGTTGGGCGGCCCCGGCATGTTGATCGGGCTGGGCGGCGGCGCAGCTTCCAGCATGGCGACGGGCACAAACGCCGCCGATCTTGACTTTGCCTCGGTGCAGCGCGGCAACCCGGAGATACAGCGGCGCTGCCAGGAAGTGATCGACCGTTGCTGGCAGCAGGGCGAGGCCAACCCGATCCTGTCGATTCACGACGTGGGCGCCGGTGGATTGTCCAACGCGATGCCCGAGCTGGCCGACTCCGCTGGTCTGGGGGCGCATTTCGAACTGCGCGAAGTGCATATCGAGGAGCCGGGCATGAGCCCGCGCGAGATCTGGAGCAACGAAGCGCAGGAGCGCTACGTGCTGGCCGTGGCGCCGGAGCGCCTGGACGAGTTCCGCGCGATTTGCGAGCGCGAGCGCTGCCCGTTCGCGGTCCTCGGTCAGGCTACCGCCGACGAGCACCTGACCGTCACCGACCGGCACTTTGATAACAAACCGGTCGACATGGAAATGCAGGTGCTGCTGGGCAAGCCGCCCAAGATGACGCGCAACGTGTCGCGCCGCGCCGTGCATGTGCCGCCGTTCGACGTGACCGACATCGACCTGCGCGAAGCCTGCCTGCGGGTGCTGCGCCTGCCGGCGGTGGCGAGCAAGAATTTCCTGATCACGATCGGCGACCGCTCGGTGGGCGGCCTGACCGCGCGCGACCAGATGGTCGGGCCGTGGCAGGTGCCGGTGGCCGACGTCGCGGTGACCGCGATGAGCTTCCATGGCTACCTGGGTGAAGCCTTCGCGATGGGCGAACGCACCCCGGTGGCGTGCCTCGACGCGCCGGCATCGGGGCGGCTGGCGGTGGGCGAGGCGGTGACCAACATCGCCGCTGCCGCGATCACCGACCTGGGCAAGGTCAAGCTGTCGGCCAACTGGATGGCGGCAGCCGGGCATCGCGGCGAGGACGCCAAGCTGTTCGACACCGTGCGGGCGATTTCCACCTTCTGCCAGGAGGTCGGGCTGTCGATCCCGGTGGGCAAGGACTCGCTGTCGATGAAGACCGCGTGGCAGGACAACGGCGAAGACAAGGCGGTGATTTCGCCGCTGTCGCTGATCGTCACCGCGTTCGCGCCGGTCGAGGACATCCGCGCCACGCTGACGCCGCAGTTGCGCCTGCACGAAGGCGAGGACACCGAGCTGCTGCTGATCGACCTGGGGCGCGGGCGCAACCGCCTCGGCGGTTCCGCGCTGGCGCAGGCGTATGGCTCGGTGGCCGAGCACTCGCCCGACGTCGAGCCTGGGCATCTGGCCGACTTCTTCCGCCTGATCCAGCAGTTCCGGCGCGACGGCCTGCTGCTCGCCTACCATGATCGCAGCGACGGCGGCCTGTTCGCCACACTGTGCGAGATGGCCTTCGCTTCGGGCTGTGGTTTGTCGGTGACGCTCGATACCGTGTGCTACGACGATCACATGAATGACGTCGATGGCCTGGACAAGCGCCCCGGGACGCTCAAGGGGCGCATGAACGACCGGCTCTTCGCCGGTCTGTTCGCCGAGGAACTGGGGGCGGTGGTGCAGATCCGGCGCGCCGATCGCGCGCGCATCACCGGACCGCTTGCCGACGCCGGGCTGGCGTACCACTTCCTCGGCGAACCCAACGACAAGGATGAAATCCGCCTGTGGCGCAACGCCAGGCTGGTGTTCGATGCGCCGCGCGCGGAATTGCAGCAGGTGTGGTCCGAGACCAGCTACCGCATCGCGCGCCTGCGCGACGACGCCGAATGTGCCGCCGAGGAATTCGAGGCGCTGGCCGATGCGGGCAATCCCGGCCTGTCGCTGCGCCCGAGCTTCGATCCGGCCGAGGATGTCGCCGCGCCGATGATCGCCACCGGCGTGCGTCCCAAGGTCGCGGTGCTGCGCGAGCAGGGGGTCAATTCGCATCACGAGATGGCGGCCGTGCTGGAACGCGCGGGCTTTGCGGCGTTCGATGTGCACATGTCGGACTTGCAGGCCGGGCGCTTCCGGCTGGAGGATTTCCACGGCTTCGCCGCCTGCGGTGGGTTCTCGTATGGCGACGTGCTCGGCGCGGGGCAGGGCTGGGCCAAGTCCATCCTGTTCAATGCCGCGCTGCGTGAGTCGTTTGAACGCTTCTTCACGCGCCGCGATACGTTCGCGCTCGGGGTGTGCAACGGTTGCCAGATGATGGCGCACCTGGCCGGCATCATCCCCGGCGCGCAACACTGGCCGACCTTCGCGCGCAACCGCAGCGAACAGTTCGAGGCGCGCTTCGCGATGGTCGAAGTGCTGGACAGCCCCTCGATCCTGCTCGCCGGCATGGCCGGCAGCCGCATGCCTATCGTGGTCAGCCACGGCGAAGGGCGCGCGCGGTTCGCCGACGACGGCGACCGGGGTGAGGTCGCGGCGGCGCTGCGCTACATCGACAACCATGGCGCGGTCGCAACCACCTACCCGGCCAACCCCAACGGCTCGCCCGACGGGCTGACCGGCTTCACCACCGGCGACGGACGATTCACCATCATGATGCCGCACCCGGAACGCAGCGCCCGCACCGTGCAGATGAGCTGGCACCCAGCCGATCTGGGCGAGGATTCACCGTGGATGCGGATGTTCCGCAATGCGCGGGTGTGGCTGGGGTAAGAGTGGTTGTTCGGGGCTAAAGCCCCTCCTACGAAGCGACCGAGCCATGCCCTCGAAGGAGCGGCTTCGGCCGCGAAAGTGGTTTGTTCGCGACCAAAGCCGGTCCGCCGCTCACCTGCGGCATGATGTCGCACCGGCCGCCCGATTTGACTCGAATCAAGCCGTGATGGGGCTTAGCCGCTAGAATCGGGCGCTGTCGAAGGTGACGCGGCGACGTGCCGGTCGTGGTTCGTACCCCCTCCCGCGTGGGCGGGGTTGGCGATAATCCGTTTCCTCCCTGGAGTCTTGTATGTCATCCGTTGTGCGTGGCGTTCTCGCCATGGTGTTGATCGCCTTGTTATCGGCCTGCAGCCCTCCCGAGCCGCCGCGCTTCAATTCGGCGGACATGACCGGGGTCGAGTACGGCAACGGCTTCCGCATGCTCGATGGCGACGGCCGTGAGCGCACCCTCGAAGAATTCCAGGGCAAGGTCGTGATGATGTTCTTCGGCTTTCTGCAGTGCCCCGACGTGTGCCCGACCGCGCTGTCGCGTGGCGTGGCGGTGCGTGAACTGCTCGGTGCGGATGCGGACAAGTTGCAGATGCTGTTCATCACCGTGGACCCGGAGCGCGATACCCCCGAGGCGCTGAAGAGCTACGTGCAGCGCTTCGATCCGAGCTTCATCGGACTCCGCGACACGGTCGAACGCACGGCTGAAATCGCCAAGTCATTCAACGTCTTCTACGCCAAGGTGCCCACCGGTGATTCGTACACCATGGATCACACCGCGACCAGCTTCGTCTTCGATCCGGACGGGCGTTTGCGTCTGGCGGTTGCACACAATCTGCCGCCCGATCTGATCGCGGCCGATGTCAAGACCTTGCTCGCAACGACCCGATAACACCCGCAGGAGAAGAAGATGATCAAGCTGATTTCCGTCGCCGCCCTGATCGCCGCCATGGCTTTCCCGGCCTGTGCCCAGGTCCAGGTCCAGGTCGACGATGCGTGGGTGCGTGCCACGGTGCCACAGCAGAAGTCCACCGGCGCCTTCATGCGCCTGACCGCGCACGGCGACGCGCGCGTGGTCTCGATCAGCTCGCCCGCAGCGGCGGTGACCGAGATCCACGAGATGAAGATGGAGAACGACATCATGAAGATGCGCGCCGTTCAAGCGCTCGATCTGCCTGCCGGCCAGGCTGTCGAACTGAAACCGGGTGGCTACCACGTGATGCTCATCAACCTGAAGGCGCAGGTCAAGGAAGGCGACATGGTGCCGCTGACGCTGGTCGTCGAAGGCAAGGACGGCAAGCGCGAAACGCTGGAAGTGCACGCTACGGCCAAGCCGCTGAACCAGCCGCAGGGTCAGGCCATGCAGCATCAACAGGGCCACATGCCCAAGCACTGAGCAGCCGAACGATGCACGCCATGCGCCGCTCCGCGCCCATACAGCGCCTGACCGCCTGGATTGCCGCCCTGGCAATGGTGGCGGCGGCGCTCATGCCCGCCGTTACCCAGGCTGCGACAGCGGCGGCGGGCGGGCAGGCGTGGCTGGAGGTGTGCACGGTATTCGGTGTCGAGCGCATCGCGGTCGACAGCACGCCGGACTCGCAACCGGTCGGCGGCAAGGCCCGCGGCATGGCGTGCCCATGGTGCCATCTCCCGGTCGGGTTGCCGGATGCTCCGGCCGCCGCCGCTCCTCACTCCATGGACTACGGCGATCGCCGTATCGTCACCGCGCGCGAACAGCAGGTTCCGCGCAGCCTTGCCGGCGCGACCTCGTCGCGCCCACGCGCCCCACCGCTGAACCTCTGAATCGCGCACAAGCGCGGTGGCGCGGCGTAGGGCCGCGATAGCCATCGTCGTCGTGTCCGCGTAACGGCTCCGGCCCGCGCCATTCCATAGTGTTGCCGACCATCCGCGCCTCAGGCGCGAGGTGTTGCATGGGCGACGCTGGCGCTGCATTCCGGATTCCTTCAGTCGTTGCTCGTCGCCGATGATTCACCCCCATTCCGTCGTGACGGGTTGGTCGGCGCGGGCGTGCTTCAAGGTTCAGCTACGCACCATGAGTATCTCCGGCTTGCGCCGCTTTCCCGCTACCGACTTCGCGAACGCATTGCCGCGCATCGCGCGCCTGGGCGCGGTGCTGCTCGCCCATGGCGGTGTGGCGGCGTGGGCTTTGAGTGGGATTGCGCCGGCAAGGCTGCCGCCCGAGCCGCTGCGGATGGATGTGAGCCTGATTCCGTACGTTGCACCGGTTGCGCCAGTGGCTCCGGTGTCGTTGCCACCGCCTCGGGCCGAAACCCAGCCGCTCGCGGCGCCCGCGCCAACACTAGCACCCGTGCCGAAACTCAAGCCGAAGGCCGGACCGAAGACGGTCGAACCGGTCCGGCAGGCATCACCCGCACCACAGCCGGCCGCCGATGTCGCCGCCGAGCCCGCGTCAGTGGCGACGAGCGCAGCACCGCTGGCCGCCGCCACGGCGCCAGCGCCGCCGGCGTTGGTCGAAGCGCGCTTTGACGCGGACTACCTGCGCAATCCGGCGCCGGTGTACCCGCCCATGTCACGCCGGCGCGGCGAGCAGGGCAAGGTGCTGGTGCTGGTGGCGGTCACCCCCGACGGGCTCGCCGGCGAGGTGAGTCTGCGCGAGAGCAGTGGCTACCCCCGTCTGGACGAGGCGGCGCTCAAGGCGGTGCGGGGTTGGCGTTTCGTACCGGCGCGGCGCGGAGAAGCGGCCGTTGCGACATCGGTGGTGGTGCCGATCACTTTCCGCCTGGAGGGCTGATGCACAGCTGCTCGGGCACCTTGTTTTCCCATACGGAGTAGTTCATGAAAATCAAGAAAATTGCAGTCCTGATTGCCGCGCTTGGTTCATCGGTGGCACTGGCCGACGACGCGGCCGTGCTCGGTGAGGTGAGCGTGACCGCGACACGCGAGGCGCGCCCGGTCGGGGAGACCCCGGCGACGGTCACCAGTGTGCGCGACGAGGCGATCGCCGAAATGCGTCCCACCCATCCCAAGGACGCACTGAACCAGGTGTCCGGGGTATGGGTCAGCAACCTGTCCGGCGAAGGCCATTCCACCGCAATCCGCCAGCCGCTGACCACCAGCGCGGTGTATCTGTATCTGGAAGACGGAATCCCGACGCGTTCGACCGGTTTCTTCAACCACAACGCGCTGTACGAGATCAACGTGCCGCAGTCGGGCGGGCTGGAAGTGTCCAAGGGGCCGGGCAGCGCGCTGTATGGTTCGGACGCGATCGGCGGCACGGTCAACGTGCTGACGCGCACGCCGCCGGCGCAGGGCGAGTTCGAACTGACCGGTGAGGCCGGCTCGCACGGCTGGGGGCGCGTGCTGTTGAGCGGCGGCAATACCCACGGTGACGATGCTTGGCGCGCCAGCCTCAATCTGACCCGCACCGATGGCTGGCACAAGGACGCGGGCTACGACCGCCAGACCGGTACGCTGCGCTGGGACCGCGTCGTCGGTGACGCGACCATGGCCAAGACGGTGCTGTCGTTCTCCAGGGTGGACCAGCAGCACGTCGGCAGCCTCAACGCCAGTGAATACCGCCACGCGCCGCGCACCAACAACATCCCGTTCTCCAGTCGCCAGGTGGATGCGCTGCGCCTGTCGAGCGCCATCGAGTACGAGGGCGAACGCTCGCTGATCTCGATCACGCCATACTTTCGCGACAACCGCATGAAGATCGTGCCGAGCTGGACGGCCAGCTACGACCCCAACCAGTACCGCACCGACAATCAGTCGTTCGGCTTCCTGAGCAAGTACCGGCAGGACTTCGATACCCTGCGCGCGCGCCTGATCGTGGGTCTGGACTTCGACTACAGCCCCGGTTCACGCGACGAAGATTCGATCGCGCTCAATCGCACGACCAACGCTTACGGCGGCACCGAGTACAGCATCAACCACGCGGTGGCCCCGGTGCGGATCTACAAGTACGACGTCGCGTTCCGTGGCATCTCGCCCTATGTGCACGGGGAAATCTCCCCGACCGAGCGCCTGCGCGTCACCGCCGGGCTGCGCTACGACGCGATGCAGTACGACTACGACAACAACTTCAACGGTGGCATCGCGGGAGCAACGCAAGGGGTGGGTGGTCGTTTTCCGGGTGGCGGCTGGTATGGCCACGTCGCCAGCACCAAGGTCGATTACAGCCACCTCAGCCCCAAGCTGGGCGCAACCTGGGCGTTCAGTGAGAACCTCAACGGCTTCGCCAGCTACACCAATGCGTTCCGCGCGCCGTCGGAAGGGCAGGTGTTCCGTGGCGGGCGCGAGTCGAGCGCCGAGCGGGCGCAGATCCAGGCCGAATCGCTGCTCAAGCTCAAGCCGGTGATCGTCGACAGCGTCGAGCTGGGACTGCGCGGCAAGAGCGAGCGCGTGAACTACGAGGTGTCGGTCTACCGCATGACCAAGAAGGACGACATCATCAGCTACCAGGACCCGCTGACCAACCAGCGCACGGCGGTCAACGCTGGCAAGACCCTGCACCGGGGCATCGAACTGGGCATGGGCGTTGCGCTCGCCCAGGCGTGGCGTCTCGACGCCAGCCTCGGCTATGCCAGGCACAGCTACGAGCGCTGGGCGGTGTCGGGCACCACCGACTACAGCGGCAACGAGATGGCCTCGGCGCCGCGCGTGATCGCCAACACCCGTCTCAGCTACGCCCCCGATGCGCTCAACGGCGGACGCGTGCAACTGGAATGGGTGCGTCTGGGCAGCTACTGGCGCGATGACGCCAACACCAGCAAGTACGACGGACATGACCTGCTCAGCCTGCGCGCCAACTATCCGCTGCGCGAGGGGCTGGAGGTGTACGCCAACGTCACCAACCTGCTCGACAAGCGCTACGCCGAGACCTCGGGGCTGTCGAGCGGCCGCCCGACTTACTCGACCGGTCTGCCGCGCACCGTGGTCGCGGGTCTGACGGCGAAGTGGTGATCATGGGCGCGATCAACTCGATGACAGGCCGGTGGTCCGGCAGTTGGCGGCGCACGCTGTTCGCGTGCGCGATGGTGGTTGCGGCGGGTGTGGCGGCGGCGCATCAGGAACACCAGGCCGCGCCCAAGGCAGCGGTACCCAAGGCACTGCGTCCGGCGCTGGGAACAAGCGTGGCGATCACCCCCGATGGCACCTGGCACGCCGTCACCAAACGTGGCGAGCATGTGGTGCTGTTGCGCAGCACCGATCAGGGGGTGAGCTGGGCCGACGTGGCCCAGGTTAATCGCGAGCCGGAGGCGATATCGGCCGACGGCGAAAATCGCCCCCGCCTGGAGTTTGGCAAGGATGGCGCGGTGATGGTGTCGTGGGCGCGCGCCTTCGAGCAGCGCTTCACCGGCGACATCCGCTTCGCCCGCTCGGCCGACGGCAAGCACTTCGATGCGCCGGTCACCGTGCACCACGATCGCGCCATCATCGGCCACAGCTTCAACACCATGCTGATGACCGATACCGGGCAGTTGATCGTGGCCTGGATAGATGGCCGGGGCAGGGCGGCGGCGGACCAGACCGGCACCGACTATCGCGGTTCGGCCATCTACACCGCGATCTCGGATGACGACGGACGCAGCTTCAGACCGGAGGTGAAGGTTGCCGACCATAGCTGCCAATGTTGCCGCCTGACGCTGACCAAGGATGTCGGTGGGCAACCGCTGCTGCTGTGGCGGCATGTGTTCGAGCCCAACGAACGCGATCACGCGCTGGCGCGCCTCGCGCCCGACGGCAGTGCCGCCAGCGTCGAACGTGTGACCTTCGATGGGTGGAAGATCGACGCCTGCCCGCACCACGGGCCGTCGCTGGCGATCGCCGAGGACGGCACCCGCCACGCGGTGTGGTTCAACCAGCGCGACGGAGTGGGGCGCGTGTACTACGGGCGGCTGGGCCGTGGCGCGATCGATGGTCAGCGCACGGTGGGCGGTCCGCGTGCCGCGCATGCCGACATCGCGGTGAGCAAGGGTCGGGTCGCGATTGCGTGGAAGGAGTTCGATGGCGAACGCACCCACCTGTGGACGGAAGTCTCCGAGGACGGCGGACGCAGCTTCATCGCGACCGATATCGCCAGCACCACCGGGGCGGCGGACCAGCCGCGTCTGCTGCGCGATGGCGAACAACTGTTCGTGTTCTGGAACACCGAGCATGAAGGCATGAAGGGGTATCCGCTTAAATGAACGCAATGAAACGCTGGCTGGCGGCTGCCTGCATGCTCGGGATCGTGGGTGGCGCTGTGGCTGCGGATTCGACACACGGCTTCACCACGCTGGAGCGCGCCGACGCACGGGCGCTGGCGGCACCCGCCAGCCACAACGCGCCGACCCTGCTCAAGCTGTGGTCGCTCGACTGCGTGTACTGCAAGAAGAACCTCGCCGTGTTCGCCGAGCTGGTCGAAGCCGATCCGCGCCTGCGCCTGCTCACGCTGGCGGTCGAACAGCCGCTGCCCGAGCACGCGCGCGTGCTCGATAGTCTGGGGGTGGGCGCGGGCCGCTACGCCTACGGCGGCGACGCGCCCGAGGCGCTTGCGTATGCCATCGATCCAGCGTGGGGCGGCGAGTTGCCGCGCACCTTGTTCTTCGACGGGCGCGGTGGGGTCATGGCGGTGTCCGGCGTGGTGAAGGCGGAGCGGGTGTACGAACTGCTGGGGCTGGTTCAACCGGCCTCTGGACGATGATGAGGCAGGCAGGAGGCGTAGTGTCATGAACGAAAAACTGGGAATCGCGCAGTTGCTGACGCAGGGCGACATGGTCACGCTGGGGGTCGCCGCGTTGCTGGGATTGATGTCGGTGATGAGCTGGACCATCATCGTGGGCAAGGGGGTGGCGCAGCTCCAGCTGCGGCGCTGCCTGCCGCGCGCCACCCGTGCTTTCTGGGCGGCGAGTTCGCGCGAGGAAGCGCTGGCGGCGGTGCGCCGCGAGGATCGTAGCGGGGTGTTTGCCGGGGTCGCGGCGGATGCGATGGAAGCCGCGCAGGCGTACGAGTCGCGCACCGCCGAGGGCATAGGCGCGGGCGTCGACGCGAGCGAGTTCATCGGGCGCAGCCTGCAGCAATCCACGGTGTTCGCGCAGGCGCGGGTCGAGCGTGGGCTGACCATGCTCGCGTCGGTGGGTGCGACCGCGCCCTTTGTCGGGCTGCTGGGCACGGTGTGGGGCATCTACCATGCCCTGATCGGCCTGTCGGGAGCGTCGGCGGTGGCGCTGGACCAGGTCGCCGGGCCGGTCGGCGAAGCCCTGATCATGACCGCGTGCGGCCTGTTCGTCGCGATTCCGGCGGTACTGGCGTACAACGCGTTTACCCGCGCCAACCGCCTGGTACTGGCGCAACTGGATGGCTTTGCTCACAGCCTGCATGCCTACCTCGTGGCCGGAATACGCATCGGCGCGCATGACGACGCGGCCAAGGTGACGCCGCTGCGCAGCGCCCAGGCAGCGTGAGGGCGGGGCGATGGCATTCAGCATGAAAAGTGGTCCGGCCGGCACCGCGCAGCCGATGGCCGAGATCAACATGATTCCGCTGGTGGACGTGATGTTGGTGCTGCTGGTGATCTTCATCATCACCGCACCGCTGATGCAGCAGGCGGTGCCGGTCGATTTGCCGCGTGTCGACAGCGCCCCCCTTGAAAAACCGGAACGCATCCTTCATCTATCACTGGACGAGTCGGATCGGTTGTTCTTCAACGGCGAGCAGGTGGGCTACGACACGCTGGTCGAGTTGCTCGCCAATATTGCGTCGGAATCCGGACCCAGGCCCAGTCTGCACCTGCGCGCTTGGCGTGGCGCGCGCTATGAGCGCGTGACCTTGCTGATGGCGGCGGCGCAACGGGTGGGCATTACCCGCATTGCCTTCGTCACCGAAGGCGCGGCGGCGGATCTGAAATGGGATGATGGCCGCAATTGAAGTCGAGTCGGCGGGATGATCCCCCGCAACCACGTGCAGGAGCACCAACATGAGCGGCAAGCATGATTTGCGGGTAGCAAACGCCATTGACGCTGGCGAAGGCTGGCACGCCATCGCGCGCGGCAAGGGTATCTACGAGGCCGGCCAGGCGGGTGGCGCGTGGCGGGTCATGCTGGGCGTGGTGCGCCTGGACCGGATCGGCGAAGAGGGGCCGGAGTTCGGCGGACTGGCACTGGCCGGCGATGTCATCGGTGCCGAAACGCTGCTGCTGGGCAGCTATACCTTCGCCGCGCGCGCGCTCACCCCGGTGATGATAGAACCGTGGGGCGCCGTGGCCGAGCGCGCCAGTCCCGAGGTGCTGCTGCAGGCGTTGACCACCACCGAAGATCGCGCCGCCGATACCCTGGCATTGCGCAACGGGTCGCCCGACCGGCGCATCAACCGCTTGCTGGCACTGATGGGGCGGGGGCTTGCGCACGGGCGCAAGCTGGTGCGGGTGGCGCTGCCGCAGTTGCGCGACATCGCCGAGATGACCGGCCTCACGGTGGAAACCGTGTCGCGCACGATTTCGCGGCTGAAGGAAACCGGCGAACTGGACGTTCGCGGCAATTCGCGCGAACGTCAGGTGTGGGTGACGGTGAAGTAAGCGCGGGGAGGTCGTATGAACCCCGAGTCCGCTTGTAATCCGCTGAGCATTTCGCAGGAGCGGCTTTAGCCGCGAAAACGGTTGTTGTTCGCGGCTAAAGCCGCTCCTGCGATGGGGCTGCCAGGCGATGGGATCACATCCCCTGGTAAAGCGGCCCCTCGCCACCTTGCGGCACCACCCAGTTGATGTTCTGGGTCGGGTCCTTGATGTCGCAGGTCTTGCAGTGCACGCAGTTCTGCGCGTTGATCTGCAGCTTCGGATTCTTGCCGTCCGCGTCGCGCACGATCTCATACACCCCGGCCGGGCAGTAGCGCTGTTCGGGGGCGTCATACAGCTCAAGATTGACGCGGATCGCCACCGACGGGTCCTTGAGCTGCAGGTGACAGGGCTGCTCTTCCTCGTGGTTGGTGTTGGACAGGAACACCGACGACAGCCGGTCGAAGCTCACCACGCCGTCGGGTTTCGGGTAATTGATCGGCGTACACTCGCTGGCCTTCTTCAGCGCCAGATGGTCGGCGGTGTTGTGCAGCGTCCACGGCGCCTTGCCGCGCAACAGCATCTGGTCCATGCCGAACAGCAGCGACCCCAGCCACAGGCCCTTCTTCATCAGCGGCTTGAAGTTTCGTGCCTTGTGCAGTTCTTCATGCAGCCAGCTTTGGCTGAAGGCTCGTGGGTAGGCGTCGAGTTCGTCGCCGCTGCGCTCGGCTGCGAGCGCGTCGAAGGCAGCTTCGGCGGCGAGCATGCCGGACTTGAGCGCGGCGTGGATGCCCTTGATGCGCGAGGCATTCAGATACCCCGCGTCATCGCCGATCAGCGCGCCACCGGGGAACACGGTTTTGGGCAGCGATTGCAGACCGCCGGTGACGATCGCGCGCGCGCCGTAGGACAGGCGCTTGGCGCCCTCGAAGTAGGGGCGCATCTTGGGGTGGGTCTTGAAGCGCTGGAACTCCTCGTACGGCGACAGATAGGGGTTGGTGTAGTTCAGGCCGACGACGAAACCGACCGCCACGAGGTTGTCTTCAAGGTGATAGAAGAACGAGCCGCCGTAGGTATCGGCCGCCAGCGGCCAACCGGCGGTGTGCATGACCAGGCCCGGCGTGTGCAGCTCGGGCTTGATCTCCCACAGTTCCTTGATGCCGATGCCGTAGGTCTGCGGGTCGGCGCCGTCGCGCAGCTTGAATTTCTCTTCCAGGATCTTGCCCAGGTGGCCGCGGCAGCCTTCGGCGAACAGCGTGTACTTGGCGTGCAGTTCCATGCCCGGCTGGTGGTTGGGGCCGGGTTCGCCTTCGCGCGTGAGGCCCATGTCGCCGGTGGCGATGCCCTTGACCGCGCCCTGGGCGTCAAACAGGATTTCAGCGGCGGCAAAGCCGGGATACACCTCGATGCCCATCGCTTCGGCCTGCTCGCCTAGCCACTTGGTCAGGTGCCCGAGGCGCACGATGTAGTTGCCGTGGTTCTGGAAACAGCCCGGCAGGAAGGCGTTCGGCACGCCGCGCGCGCCGGTCTCCGACAGGAACATGAAGCGGTCTTCGGTTACCTCGGTCTTGATCGGGGCGCCCTTGTCCTTCCAGTCGGGGATCAGTTCGTTCAGCGCGCGCGGATCGAGTACCGCGCCGGACAGCGAATGGGCGCCGATCTCGGCTCCCTTTTCGATCAGGCAGATGGACAGTTCGCGTCCCTTCTCATCCGCCAGTTGCTTGAGCCGGATCGCCGCCGCCAGACCCGCCGGGCCGCCGCCGACAATCAGGACATCAAACTCCATCGATTCGCGTTCCATTGCCATCTCCTCGTTGTGCGCCCGCCGTCACTGGGCGGGTCGGACGATACTTACAGAATGCTTACATTGCGTCGGCAGCAAGTTTAGTGCTTGATGACGGTTTGTCTACTGCCGGGACGCGCCGGGGAAAGACAATCGCATGAAACGCGCGCCATCAGTCCTGGCGCGTTGGCAGGGGGTTGCACGCGTCGTAGGAGCGGCTTTAGCCGCGAACAACACTGCTTTCGCGGCTAAAGCCGCTCCTACGGGGGTGCTGGCCGCTTCGTGCATGCGTGCCGGGGCGTCCGCTGACATACGGAACCGTATGTTACATTAGCCGGACAGGAATAACCACGTTCAGGAGTGCGATTTGGATAAGGAAAGAAAACTGCTGCGCACCACCCGCATCCCGGTGCGCTGGGGCGACATGGATGCCTACGGGCATCTCAACAACACCTTGTACTTCCGCTTCTTCGAACAGGCGCGGGTCGAGTGGATAGAGCAGATGGGCTACCCGGTCCGCTCCGAGGCCACCAGCGGGCCGGTCATCATCAATGCTGACTGCACTTTCCTGATCCCGGTAAACTATCCCGCGACAGCGGAAGTCCGGCTGTTCGGCGGAAAGCCTGGGCGCAGCAGCGTCATGACCTGGTACGAACTGCGGGTCGAGGGCGACGACAGGCTCTACGCCGAGGGCGCGGCCAAGGTGGTGTGGATGGACGTGCAGACCGGCAAGTCCGTGCCGTTGCCGGAGCCGGTGCGGGCGCTGTTTCAGCCGGACGCGTGACGGCCGGTGTGATAAACGAAAACCTGGCAGGAGAGAGTAGATGAGCAACGAAACCGCGCCGCTGTGGCAGCCCACGCCCGAGCGCATCGCTCGGGCCAACATCACCGCCTTCGCGCGGCAATGCGAACAACGCTGGGGCGTTGCGCTACCCGACTATGACGCGCTGCACGCCTGGTCGGTCGGCCAGCCCGAACGGTTCTGGACCAGCCTCTGGGAATACGGCGAAGTGGTGGGCGAGCGCGGCGCCACCGTACTGGTCGACGGCGAGCGTATGCCCGGCGCGCGCTGGTTTCCCGAAGCGCGCCTGAACTTCGCGCAGAACCTGCTGCGCAGCCGCGACGCCACCGACGCGCTGGTGTTCTGGGGCGAGGACAAGGTCAAGCACCGCCTCACCCACGGCGAACTGTACCGCGCCGTCGCACACCTGGCCGCCGCGCTGCGCGCGGCCGGCGTCACGCGTGGCGACCGCGTCGCCGCCTACATG
>JACOUN010000115.1 GCA_016177805.1 Rhodocyclales bacterium | reverse complement strand
CCGCGATGATCGGCTGGTACGGCACCGCGATGCTGTGCTACGTGACGCCGAAGGAACACCTCGGCCTGCCCGACAAGGACGACGTCAAGGAAGGCATCATCACCTACAAGCTCGCCGCGCACGCCGCCGACCTGGCCAAGGGCCACCCCGGCGCACAGATCCGCGACAACGCGCTGTCCAAGGCGCGCTTCGAGTTCCGCTGGGACGACCAGTTCAACCTCGGCCTCGACCCGGACAAGGCGCGCGAATTCCACGACGAGACGCTACCCAAGGAATCCGCCAA
This sequence comes from Rhodocyclales bacterium, assembly GCA_016177805.1. Classification (GTDB taxonomy): domain Bacteria; phylum Pseudomonadota; class Gammaproteobacteria; order Burkholderiales; family Rhodocyclaceae; genus JACOUN01. Next base: position 21,017 of record JACOUN010000115.1, on the reverse strand, counting down.
GGTCGCCCATTTCTGCTCCATGTGCGGCCCGCACTTCTGCTCGATGAAGATCACCCAGGACGTGCGCGACTACGCTGCCCAGCAAGGCATCGACGAAGCGGCGGCGCTGGAGAAAGGCATGGAGACCAAGGCGGTGGAATTCGTCAAGGCGGGGGCGGAGGTTTATCGCAAGGTTTGAGTCTGTAGCCCGCCGTCTGCACTCATTCGTTCGACGGGCCGCGACTCACGTTCAACCACCGCACGGCTCGGCAGGACGCGCGGCGCCTCGCCGAGGCGCGCCCGCTCCAACCACGCGAACACCGACTCGACCGTCACCGTGTCGATCTGTCCCGCCATGCGGCGGCCGAACGGGTGGTCGTCGAAGGCGATGTGCGCCATGCCGATGCGTGCGGCGAGGCGTTGCATGGCCGGGACCTGCACCGTGGTCGGGCGGTAGCCGGTGGCGCGCAGCCAGTCGCGCGCCTGTTCGCGCGTCGTCACGTCCGGCCCGGCCATGGCGGCCAGGGTTTCGATCGCCCACTGGTTGCTTTGCTGGTAGTTGCCGGACCACGGATAGGCGAGCATGTTGTAGCGGGGCTCATGCAGTTGCGCGAGCACCGCGTCGTTCGACAATTGCGGCAGCACGCGCTCAGCCAGCGCCGGCGCCAGCGCGGCCACCGCCGCCTCGCGCGCATGCAATCCTTCGCCGAAAAACTCGGCCAGACCTTGCCGATGGATGTGACTGCGGTCGCTGCCGCACTGGTTGAGTTTGTGCACCACGCGCCACGCGCCGCGACCCGCCAACGCCGCGCGATCGCGGTAGGCGATGCCCAGATGCGACCAGCGCAGGCCGTATTCGGACAGATCCTGCCCGGCGCGCGCGATCAGCAGCACCTGCGCGCCTTCGCGTGCCGCGATCTGGTCGAGCTGCCCGGCGACACTGGCCGCCAGCGCCAGATCCTGTGCCATTGCGTCCACACTCGGGCGCCGTGGCTCACACTGCTGCCCCGCCGTCGCCGCAGCGCAAAGAAGCAGTGCGCAACCCAGCGCGGCGATCCAGCGCGCCAGGGTCGCCATCAGCGCACCTTCTCATTGTGGAGCAGCGCTTCGCCGAGCGCATTCGGCACGATGCAGATCACCTCCCCCGCGACCGACAGCAACCACCCGGCCACCACCGTGGTCACCGAGATCACCGCCGCCACGCCAAACAGCGCGCTTACCCCGACATCACCCGAGAACTCCAGACTGGCCTCGACCCCGTCCGAAGCACGGCGCACGACCGCCACGATGCCACGGGCGGAGGCATCGACCGACATCACCGTGAGCGTGACACCCCCTGCCAGAAACCCCACCGGCGCCGCAACCAGAAACGCCACGGGCAACGACAGCGACAGGCTGGAAGCGGCGCTCGCCTGCGGCGCGCCGCCATGGGTCTCGCCACGGGCGGCGGCCATCAGCACCACCGGTGCCGCCGCGAGTGCAAACAAGGCGTAACGACGGGAAAACGGGCTCATGATCGCACCCCCCGACCATGCTCGACAGCGCACTCAACGCGCTCCGCCTCGTGGGCGTCGCGCAGCGTCTTGGCCAGCGTGAAGGCCGACGAGATCAGATACAACCAGCTCACGACCAGATAGGCCTTCCACGTCGGATTGATCTCCATGCGGTAGAGCCCCCAACCGGTCAGCACCATCGCCACGCCAAAACCACCCCACACGACGGTCGACCACAACGGGGTGTCGGATTGCGTGAGCGCGTTGTCGCGCACGAACTTGGACAGCGCGAAGGTGGCCGACAGGCAGAACACATAGCCCATGACCATGAAAGCACGGTCCAGATCGGCGCCCGGCAGCCAGACCAGGCCCGTGCCGCAGACGAACACCGCCAGACCAAACGATATCCACACCTGCATCCGCCAGGCGCGGGTGTCACGGTGCATGCTGCGCGTGATGTCATTCATGATGATTCTCCGTGTTTGAAAAACGACGGATGGATCATCCTGAAAACCGGCCAGCGGTACAAAGCACTTGGCCGGCGTGGCGAATATGGCGCCTCAGGGTATCTTGTCGCGATACCACCGAGACCCACTGACCTCGCGTAAACGTAAAAAAGGCCGCTGTCGCGGCCACGAGATGTGAGTGCGCGGCGTTCAGTGCTTCGTGCGCGAACGGATGATCCAGACCGGGCTGGTGCTGTCGCGCACGATGTTCTGCGCGACGCTGCCCATCAGCACGCGGTCCATGCCGGAGCGTCCGTGGCTGCTCAGCACGATCAGCGAGCCGGGCTGGGTGTTGACGTACGAGGTCACGGCCGGAGCGGCGTCCTTGCCGTGCAGCACTTCCCAGTCGGCGGCGATGCCATGCTCCTTGCGCACCTGTTCGGCCAGGCGGCGCAGATAGACCCATTCGCCGCTGTCGCTGTCATCCGGCACCGGTGTTTCGGGGTTGAGGACCTGCACCAGTTGCAGCGAGGCCTTGAGCCAGGTGGCGCACTTGACGGCCGGTGCGAGCGCCTGTTCGGATAGCGGCGAACCGTCCACGCACACCACGACGGTCTTGACCGGCGCGACCCATTTGGCGGCATGCTTGGGTCCGACCACGACCACCGGCCCCTGATAGCCCTGCACGATGCTCTTGGCAACGCTGCCCAGTACCATCTCGGACACCGCGCCGCGCGCATGAGTGGACATGCAGCACACGTTGCCCTTGCCCCCGCTCAGGGTGCGCACCAGGGCGGCGCCGGGTTCCGGATCGGCAAGCACGGTGACTTCGGCTTGCAGTCCATCGATGTTCTTGTGTATGGCCTTTTCGCGCGTCGCGACCTCGTTCTGGTCGGGCACGATGGAAACCAGATGCAGGGTCAGCCCCATCTGGGTGGCCAGCGCCTGACCGGCCTTGAGCGCGTCTATGGAGCGATGGGAGTCGTCAACCGGGATTACCAGGCAGTTGTTCATGCGGCAGCCTCCTGCGTATTGCATCAAGTTGGGAGGCCAACTATCCCAGCCCGAAGTACCCCGGTCAATACCCACTACGGGATACGCGCCGGCTGCTCAGACCGGGTTCAACGGCCAGAACAGCGGTATCAGCAGGCTGGATGCGAGCCACACGATCAGGTTGAGCGGTATGCCCAGCCGGGCGAAATCGGTGAAGCGGTAGTTGCCGGCGTTATAGACGAGGGTATTGGTCTGGTAGCCGATCGGGGTCGCGAAGCTGGCACTCGCGGCAAACATCACGCCGACGACGAAGGGGCGCGGATCGACTCCCAGTTGATGGGCGACGCTGATCACGATGGGGGTAAACAACACCGCCACGGCGTTGTTGCTGATGAATTCGGTGGTGATGGAGGTGAGCAGGATCACCAGCGCCAGCATCATCCACGGCGACAAGCCCGCACCTGCGCCTACCAGCGCGCTGGCGAGCAGTGCCGCCAGACCCGATTCGCGCATCGCGATGCTGACCGCGAGCATGCCGAAGATCATGATGATGATGGGCCACTCGACCGCCTTGTAGGCTTCGTCGGCGCGGATGCAGCCGCTGGCAACCACCACCGCCGCGCCTATCATCGCCAGCCCCTCGATCGGCATCACGTTGAACGCCGCGAGCAGCACCACCCCGGCGATGGTGGCCAGCGCGATGGGCGCCTTGCCCAGCCGGTTGGCCGGTGCCTTGCCTTCGGTGATCGCGAACAGATCGCCGTTTTCGCAGAACCGCTTGATCTGCAGCGGCGTGCCTTCGACCAGCAACACGTCACCGAACTGCAATTGAAAGTCGTCGTTGATGTCCTGTATCGACGCATCCTTGCGATGCACCGCGATCAGATGAATGCCGTAGCGCGTGGCCAGATCGAGATCGCGGATGGGGCGCAGCACGTAGCGCGAGGTCTGCCCCACCAGCGCTTCGACCATCACCACCCCGGAACGGCGCAGTGTTTCGAGATCGTGGGTGTCGCTGTTCTGGGCCTGCAGGCCGACCAGATCGGTGCTGCGCAGATCCATCATCGCGCTGCTGCGGCTGTGCACGATGAGCCGGTCGCCGATCACCAGTTCGGTCGCCGGGTCCGGCATCGATATCTCATCCTCGCCGCGAAACAGTTTCAGCACCTTGATCGTGCCGTTGGACAGGCGCGCCTCCTTGAGCGTGCGCCCGGCCAGGCGCGACCCTTCGGGCAGAAACAACTCGGTCATGAACAACCGGTCACCGCTGCCGGTGAATTGCTGGGTCAGGGTTTCGCGCTTGGGCAGATAACGCGGCGCCAGCACCAGCATCACCGCGCAGCCGATCAGCGCCATGACGATGGCCGGCGCGCTGATCTCGAACATGCGGAACGGCGCCAGTCCGTGACTGCGCGCCACGCCGTCCACCAGGATGTTGGTCGACGTGCCGACCATGGTGATCATCCCGCCCAGTATCGTTGCGTAGGACAAAGGGATCAGCAGGCGCGACGGCGCAAACGCGTGACGGGCGGCTATGGAAATCACGGCCGGGATCATCACCATGACCACCGGAGTATTGTTGACGAAGGGCGAAACCAGCAGCCCCACCAGCATCAGCATCAACAGCAGGCGCCGCTCGCTGTGCCCGGCAATGACCCCCAGCCACTCGCCCAGGCGGTCGACGCAGCCGGTCTTGCTCAACGCACCGCTGATGATGAACAGGCACACGATGGTGATCGGCGCGCTGTTGCTGAACACGCTCAGTACCTGGTCGGGCCGCAGCAGTCCGGTCAGCAGCAGCAGCGCCACCGCGACCATCACCGCGACGTCCGGTTTGAGCCATTCACGGATGAATACCGCGAACAGTCCGAGCAGGATCACTCCAACGAGTAGGGGTTGCAGATGCTCGGGGGCCAACATGGCGTTCCATCACAAGGGGTTCGGACAAGCACCGCACCTTACCGCAAGCATGAAGCGCGGAGAAAGAATAAAAACTTACGTTGTTATTCTTCATTAGATATATACACGCCATGCACCACATCTGCCCTGCCCGCTCGGATCGCGCCGACCCGACGCGGCACCGGCACATTGCTCACCATTAAACCAATTGCTGATCAAACTGCACGAGATCAAATCTTTGCGCTATGCTTGCCCGACACAAGATGCGGAGAGTCCGTCGCGACAGCGGCTTGGACCGATGCCGATGAGCAATTCGCGCGCTGTATTCACTGGTTGTTCGACTGGAGGAGGGTTTGCCGATGTACGCCTGTACCGTGTTGGGCCGTAGTGCCACTGCCGTTCTGGCTTCGCTGCTTCTGCTTGTCCTGCCCGCGCGCGCGAGCGCCGGTGACGAAATCCTGATCGGCCAATCGGTGGTGCGCAGCGGACCCATGGCGGCCAACGGCCTGCTCTATTCGCAGGGAATCGGGCTGCATATCGACTCGATCAATGCGCAAGGCGGCATACAAGGACGCAAGATCAAGCTGATCGTTGCCGACGATGCCTACAATCCAGACAAGGCGGCGGAGAACACGCAACGCTTCATCCGGCAAGACAAGGTGGTCGCGCTGTTCGGTTACACCGGCACCGGTCCGGCGCTCAAGGCCGCACCGATCGCCGAACAAGCGGGCATTCCGTTTCTCGCCCCGTTGTCCGGCGCCGCCCCGGTCGTGCTCAACGCCGGCAAGCAGACTTTCGTCATGCGCGCCAGCTACGACGACGAGATGCTCAAGATGGTCGAGCACCTCACCACGCTGGGCACCCGTTCGATCGCGATCGCCTATCAGGATGACGGATTCGGCCGGACCGGGCTGAAAAGCGCCGAGGCGGCACTCGCCAAGTTCGGTCTCAAGGCCGCCGCCGTCGGCATCATCACCGCCGGCACCTACGAAGCGGTTCAGGCGGCCGCCACGGTCGTCGCGGCCAAGCCCGCGGCGGTGATCCTGGCCTCGGCGGGCAAGGCGTCGGTAAACTTCATCCGCGCCTACCAGGCGAGCGGCCAGAATGCCCAGTTCCTCGGACTGTCGGTGGTGAGCAGCAACCAGTTGCTCGCCGAACTGGGCCCGGCCGCCGACGGCGTGATCATCACCCAGATCGTCCCGTCGCCCCGCACCCGCACCCTGCAGGTCGTGCGCGACTTCCATCGTGACGCCAAGGCCGCCCAAGTGGAGGTCAACCACACCACCCTGGAAGGCTATCTTGCGGCACACATTCTGGTCGAGGCATTGAAACGCGCCGCACCGGAGCTGACACCGGCACGCATCACCGCCGCCCTCGAAGGCATGACGGACGTCAACTTCGGCGGATTCCGGGTCAGTTTCGGGCCGAACAAGCGTGCCGCGTCGAGCTACGTGGATATTTCCATGGTGCGGGCCAGCGGCGATTTCGTGCAATAGTTCAGGCAATGAGACAATACCGCCACATCGTCACCCTGCCCAACCGCGACCATGCCTGAACGTGATCTGCTGCCCATCGCTGCCATTCTCTACCGTCAGGACGATCCGATCGGCCCACTCATGCTCGAAGTGGCGCGGGTACTCGCATCACGCGGGGTGAGGCTGGGCGGGGTGCTGCAGCACGACCACTGCGATGTCCCGGACGACGCCTGCGCGATGGAGATGGAGAATCTCGCCACCGGCGAGCGCTTCCCGCTGTCGCTGGGGGCGGGCGGCGGCACCGACGCGTGCCGTCTCGATCCGGCTTCGCTCGCGCACGCGGCGGTGATGATAGGCAAGGCCGTGGATGACGGGGTCGAACTCGTCCTGATCAACAAGTTCGGCGCCCAGGAGGCCGCCGGGGCCGGCCTCAGGGAAGAAATGGGCAGGGCGCTGGCAACCGGCGTGCCACTGCTCACCACGGTGGCGGAACGTTTCATCGATGACTGGCAGTCATTCACCGGCGGCACCGCGACGCTGCTCGAACCTCGACTGGACAACGTGCTCGACTGGTGGGCAGGGGTCGCGTCCGGCGCCTGAAATCTTGCACCGATGAATCCAGGATGATCATATATCTGCACGGCTTCCGTTCATCGCCCGCCTCCATCAAGGCCCGCGCGCTGCAACAGCGCATGAGCGCGCGCGGGCTGGCTGACGCGTTCTGGTGTGAAGCGCTGCCGGCCTCCCCTCAGGCCGCCATCGCGCTGATCGAGAAGCAACTGGAATACTGCCTCGCCGCCCACCCCGCCCTGCCCCCCACTTTGGTCGGCAGCTCCCTCGGCGGCTATTACGCGACCTGGCTGGCGGAAAAACACGAACTCAAGGCGGTGCTGGTGAACCCGGCGGTGGTCGCGCCGCTCGCGCTCGAATCGTATATCGGGCCGCAGACCAACATGTACACCGGCGCGACTTTCGAATTCACTGCCCGGCACATCGCCGAACTACGCGCCATCGAGGTCACGCGGATCAAGGTGCCGCAACGCTACTGGTTGCTGGTCGAGACCGGCGATCAGGACCTCGACTACCATGTGGCCGTGGAAAAATACGCCGGCGCCCACCAGACGGTACTGGAAGGGGGCGATCACGGTTTCTCGCGCTGGAACGACTATCTGGACGAAGTCATCACCTACGCCGGTCTGGCGGCGCCGAGATGACCACCCACGGCTTCGATGCGCGGCGTTTCAAGGCCATCGAGCGCTCCGGTTTCAACCGCATCGCCGCGCGCTACGCGCAAGGCGCGGCGATGCGCAGCGCACTGGCCGACGCTTTGATTGCGGCGGCCGGGCTTGCCCCCGGCCAGCGCGTGCTCGATCTTGCCAGCGGCCCCGGTCTGCTCGCGCGTGAAGTCGCGCGCCGCGTTCAACCTGAAGGCTGGGTGCTGGCCAGCGACATCGCCGAAGGCATGCTGGCCGAAGGACGCGGCCGGGCGCAGGACGAACTGCCGCCGGCCATATGTGCCAGGCTGAGCTACGCCGCGGCGGACGGCGAGCAGTTATGCCTGTGCGACGCGAGCGTCGACCGGGTGCTGGCAGGGCTAGCGCTGTTCATGTTCCCCCACCCCGAACGGGCCTTGCGCGAGTGTCATCGCGTGCTGCGTCCAGGGGGCAGGATTGCGCTTTCGGTCTGGGGCGCGCGTGCAACGGTGCCGCTGATCAGCCACGCCCAGGACTGCATCACCCGCCTGTTGCCGCAGCCCAGGGTGGCGCGCCCGTCGGTGTTCCGCTTCGGTGATCCGGGCGCGCTGGAAACCGCGCTGAGCGCAGCGGGGTTTGCCCGGATCCATGTGGCACCGGTACGCTGGACCAGTCACTTCGTCGACGCCGACGCCTACTGGCAGGCATTTCTCGATCTGGCCGGCGGCGCGGCGGAATCGCTGGCGCAACTGCCCGCCGCGACCCAGGCGCAATTACGCACCGCGATCGCGCACGATCTGCAGGCGCACCACGACCCGCAGCACGGGGGCTATTCCATGACCAGCCAGGCGCTGGTCGCCACCGCGCGGGTCTGAACGCCGCCCCCCCCTGCGAGGTCGCGCTTGCTTCGCGAGCGATGCGTTTTCGTCGTAGCGCCTCCTGCGCGCCGCCCACACCCCACGCACAACCCACTTTGCATAGCGCGCGATCTGTGCCATGCTCCCCCGGCGCGTCTGGGCGGATCACCCACCTCGCGTCCGCGGCGCTTCGGCACACCGGCACCCTGCGCCTACCCGTACAGGATTCGTTCGTGCGCGACTCTATCCTTTAAACTATGCGGCTTGATCACTGATGGCGGTAGCGGATGTTTGTGCTTTTTGAGGAAAGTGGGTCGTTCAAGGCCGGAACGGTGCTGGCGGACAATGACTCGTCCCTGCAGGTTGAAACCTCGCACGGCAAGCGCGTAAAGCTCAAGGGCAACCAGGTGCTGCTGCGTTTCACCGAGCCGACTCCGGCGGAATTGCTGGATCGGGCCGAAACCGCGACCGATGAACTGGACGCCGATTTTCTGTGGGAAGTGTGCAGCGACGACGAGTTTCCGTTCGAGGAGTTCGCCTCGGACTACTACGGGCGCAAGCCCAGCGCGGTCGAATGCGCGACGGTGTTGCTGCGCCTGCATTCGGCGCCGATCTACTTTCACCGCAAGGGGCGCGGACGCTTTCGCAAGGCCCCCGCCGAGATCCTCAAGGCCGCGCTCACGGGGCTGGAAAAAAAACGCCAGCAGGCCGAGCTGATCGAGCAGATGCGCGCCGAGCTGGTCGAGGGCCGGTTGCCGCCCCAGTTGCAGGGCATGCTGGCGCAACTGCTGTACCGCCCCGACCGCAATCGGGTCGAGACCAAGGCGCTGGAAGCGGCCTGCGTCGACGCCGGCCTGTCGGCGCCGCGCCTGCTGCTCAAGTGCGGCGCGCTGGGGTCGAGTCACGACTACCACTTCCACCGTTTCCTGTTCGAGCACTTTCCCGATGGAATCGCCTTTCCGCGCTTTGACGGGCCGGCCGATCCGGGCGAATTGCCGCGCGCCGACGTGCGGGCGTTCTCCATCGACGACGCCACCACCACCGAAATCGACGATGCGTTCTCGGTCACCCCGCGCCCGGACGGCGGCTGGCGCATAGGCATCCACATTGCCGCTCCGGCGCTGGGTTTCGAGCGCGGATCGGCGCTGGATGCAATCGCCCGCCAGCGCCTGTCCACGGTGTACATGCCGGGCAACAAGATCACCATGCTCCCGGACGAGGTGGTGCAGCGCATCACCCTGGCCGCCGGACGCGACTGCCCGGCGGTGTCGCTGTACCTTGATGTTACCGCCGCACTCGCGATCACCGGTCACGAGAGCCGCATCGAGAGCGTGCCGATCGCTGCCAACCTACGCCATCACGACATCGAGCCGCTGTTCAACGAACAGGTGGTCCACCACGGCGGCCCCGACTTCACGTGGAAGAAAGAACTGATGCTGCTGTGGGATCTGGCCACCGTTCTGGAAGCGGGGCGCGGCAAGCCCAGCGCCAACCAGAACCAGGTCGACCACAATTTCTACGTCGATTGGCACACCGAGACCGGCGACGGCCCCGGCTACATCAGCATTGGTCAGCGCCTGCGCGGCGCGCCGCTGGACAAACTGGTCGCCGAGCTGATGATTCTGGCCAACGCGACCTGGGGCAAGATGCTCGACGAAGCCGGCATACCCGGCCTGTATCGCGCCCAGAGCGGCGGCAAGGTGCGCATGACCATCTCCGCCGAGCCGCATGACGCGCTGGGGGTGGACTGCTACGCCTGGTCGAGTTCCCCGCTGCGCCGCTACGTGGATCTCGTCAACCAGTGGCAGATCATCGCGGTGCTGCGCGACTCGACGCCTGCGTTCGCGCCGCGCTCGGCCGAGTTGATGGCGGCGATGCGTGACTTCGAGATCACCTATGCCGCCTATGCCGAATTCCAGCGCCAGATGGAGCGCTACTGGTGTCTGCGCTGGCTGCGCCAGCAATCCGACCCCGAAGTGGAAGCCACGGTCATGCGCGACAACGTGGTGCGCCTGAACGCCGTGCCGCTGGTGGTCAAGGCGCCCTCGGTGCCGCTGCAACTGCCGGGCACCCGCATCCGGCTGCGTATCGAGCATACCGACCTGATCGATGTCGATGTCAGCGCCCGCTACATCAGCACCCTCGCGGAGCCGGCCCCGGAGGAAGGCACCGACCCGGCTTTCCCCGGCCCATAGGCGCACTCATGGCCAAGCGGCGATCCCGACCCGGCGCGCTCCCCCCGGCGCACGTCCCGCCCCGATCGGACAACGATCTGCTGGCGATGCTGGCGGCTGATCGGCGCCTGCAAATCGGTTTGCTGCTGTCGCTGCTGCTGCACGCGATCCTGCTGAGCATCCATTTCGACTTCCCGAAGAAGCCGATGGACCGCAGCCGCGACAAGTCGCTCGAAGTGGTGCTCGTCAATGCGCGCCACGCCCGCCCCGCGCAGGATGCCAAGCTGCTGGCGCAGGCAAATCTGGACGGCGGCGGCAATACCGACGATGACGCCCGCCCCAGCACCCCGGTGCCGCCGCAGCAGGCGCGCAAGGACGGGGAAGCGCTGATGGACGCGCGCAAGGAGGTGCCGGTCGAAACCCCCGCGCCGCAGGAAGTGATCACCCGCGCAAAAACGGAAAAACCCGCGCCCGCGCTGCCGCCGCGCAACAAGCCGCAGAAAAAGCCCGCCGAGCCGGAAAAACCCGTCGTCACCGGCCAGGACCTGGTCGACAGCGCCGCCGCCATCGCCCGCCTTGAGGCCCAGATCGACCGCAGCCTCAACGAATACGCGAAACGGCCACGCAAGCAGTTCATCGGCGCGCGCACCCGCGAGTACCGCTTCGCCCAGTACGTGGAAGACTGGCGCCTCAAGATCGAGCGCATCGGCACCCTGAACTACCCGGAAGCCGCGCGCGGCAAATTCTATGGCAGCCTGCTGCTGTCGGTCAGCATCCGCGCCGACGGCAGCATAGAGCGTGCCGAAGTGCAACGCTCGTCGGGGCTCAAGATCCTGGACGATGCGGCGCTCAACATCGTCAAGCTCGCGGCGCCGTTCGCCCCCTTCCCGCCTGACATCCGCGCCGACACCGACGTCATGGAAATCGTCCGTACCTGGACCTTCACCAACACCGACCAGGTCAAGGCGCACTGACGATGGACCGCTACGCCGTCATCGGCAACCCGGTTGCCCACAGCAAGTCCCCGCTGATACACGCCACGTTTGCCCGCCAGACCGGCCAGTCCATGACGTACGAGGCGCTGCTGGCGCCGCTGGACGGGTTCGCCGCGACCGTCGCCCGGTTTCGCGACGCGGGCGGGTGCGGACTCAACGTCACCGTACCCTTCAAACTCGAAGCCCACGCGCTGACCCAACGCCACACCCCGCGCGCCGCCGCCGCTGGCGCCGCCAACACGCTGATGTTCGACGCACGGGGCATACTCGCGGACAACACCGACGGGGTGGGGCTGGTGCGCGACCTGACGCACAACCTCGCCACCCCCCTCGCGGAGCGCCGCATTCTCCTGCTCGGCGCGGGCGGCGCGGCACGCGGCGCGCTGCTGCCCCTGCTCGAACAACAGCCGTCGCGGCTCACCATCGCCAACCGCACCCTGGCCAAGGCCGACACGCTGGCCGGGCTGTTCAGGGAACCGGCGTCCCATCACGGCGTGGCGCTGGCAGCCAGCGACTTTGCCGCGCTCGCCGGGTGTGAATTCGACATCATCATCAACGCCACCGCCGCCAGCCTGTCGGGCCAGATCCCGGACTTGCCGAGCGCGCTGTATGCGAACGCCGCGCTCGCCTACGACATGATGTATGCCCCCGCCGACACCCCGTTCATGGCCACCGCGCGGCGCCACGGCGCCGGCCGGGTCGCCGACGGGCTGGGCATGCTGGTGGAGCAGGCGGCCGAGAGTTTCTTCGTCTGGCGCGGGGTACGCCCCGACACCCGGCCGGTGCTGGCATCGCTGCGCGACTGGAGCGCGGGTGGATAAGAAGCACCGCCGCGTCGCCGGGCGTATCGCGGCCGTGCTGGTCCTGCTGGTGCTGCTGTACCAGGGATGGATCATGGCCCATATCTGGTGGTGGAAGGCGCACAATCCCGACAGCACGCGCTTCATGCGCCTGCATCTGGCGCGCCTGCAGGAGCAGGACCCCAAGGCCCGCCTGCGGCAGCACTGGGTGCCATACGAGAGCATTTCCATCCACCTGAAACAAGCCGTCGTGGCGGCCGAGGACGACCGTTTCGTCGAGCACAACGGCTTCGATTGGGAAGGCATCCAGTACGCGCTGGAAAAAAACCAGCGTCGTGGCACGGCGGTCGCGGGCGGCTCGACCATCACCCAGCAACTGGCGAAAAACCTGTTCCTCTCCCCCTCCCGCAGCTACCTGCGCAAGGCCCAGGAGGCAATCATCACGGTGATGCTGGAAGCCATGTGGAGCAAGCGCCGCATCCTCGAGGTCTATCTGAACGTGGTGGAATGGGGTGCCGGGGTGTTTGGCTGCGAGGCTGCGGCGCAGCATTACTTCGGGCTGTCGTCCAATCGCCTCGGTCCCGGCGAAGCGACCTTGCTCGCAGTGAAACTGCCCAACCCGCGCCGCTACGAACACCATGTCGGGCCCCGCCTGGCCGCTCACGCCGAGCGGGTGCGCGCGCGCATGGCGCATACGCGCGTGCCCTGAGCCCTGCCGCGACGCGGCGGGCCGTTCTCGCGACACCCGTTGCAGCACTCATGTTGCGGTCGCACACATGCGGGCAAATCCGTAGAATTGCGCCTTCAACACTATCCGAGCGCCGCAGCCCATGCCCCTCGACGAGGAACACCATCCCGATGACGTCCAGCAGCACCTGCGCGAAGTGCAGGAACTGCTCGCGCGCCAGAAGGTGGTGGAAAACCTCGTGCATCGCCAGGACATGCCGCGCCATGAGCTGGTAGAAGACCTGGTCCACAAGCAGCACGTAGCGGAACTGCAGAACCGCCTCGACGAACTGCATCCGGCCGACATCGCGTTCATCCTCGAAGCGCTGCCCCTCGACGACCGGCTGTTCGTGTGGGATCTGGTCAAGGCCGAACGCGACGGCGAAATCCTGCTGGAAGTCTCGGACGCGGTGCGCGAATCGCTGATCGAGACCATGGCGCCGGAGGAGCTGAGGGCCGCCGCCGAAACGCTCGACGCGGACGAACTCGCCGACCTCGCCCCCGACCTGCCGCCCGAGGTCATGCTGGACGTGTTCCAGTCGCTCGAAGGCGAAGAGCGCGAACAGTTGCGCGCGGCCATGTCCTACCCGGAGGGCACGGTTGGCGCGCTGATGGATTTCGACATGGTCACGGTACGCGAGGACGTGACCCTCGAAGTGGTGCTGCGCTACCTGCGTCGTTTCGACGAACTGCCCGATCATACCGACAAGCTGTTCGTCGTCGACCGCGAAGGCCATCTACGCGGCATTCTGACGCTGGAACAATTGCTGATCAACGACCCGGAGAAGATGGTCGCCGACGTCATGCGCACCGAAACCGTAATCAGCTTCGAACCCGCCGACGACGCGGACGACGCGGCGCAAGCGTTCGAGCGCTATGACCTGGTGTCCGCGCCGGTGGTCGACGGCGAAGAACGGGTGATCGGCCGTTTGACGGTGGCCGACGCGGTCGACTTCATCCGCGAAGAGTCGGAACAGGAAATCCTGAGCAACGCCGGCCTGCGCGAGGAAGAAGACATCTACGCCTCGGTGTGGGACTCGGTGAAGAACCGCTGGGCGTGGCTGGCCGTCAACATGGTCACGGCCATCATCGCATCGCGCGTGATCGGCGCGTTCGAAGGCTCCATCGAGAAGCTGGTCGCGCTGGCCGCGCTGATGCCCATCGTCGCCGGGATCGGCGGCAACTCCGGCAACCAGACCATCACCATGATCGTGCGCGCCATCGCCATCGGCCAGGTCGAACAGTCGGCGCTGCGCCGTCTGCTCAAGAAGGAAATAGGCGTGGCGCTGATCAACGGCCTGCTGTGGGGCGGCTTTCTCGGCGCGATGGCGTGGTGGCTGTACGGCAGTTGGCAGCTCGGCGCGGTCATGACCTCGGCCATGATCCTCAACCTGCTGCTGGCGGCCAGCGCCGGGGTGATGATCCCGATGATGCGCAGCCGCCTCGGCCGCGACCCCGCCCTGGGAGGCTCGGTCATGATCACCGGGCTGACCGACTCGGGCGGCTTCTTCATCTTCCTCGGGCTGGCGACGATCTTCCTGCTTTGATCGCCGCCCGCCCCGGCGCACCTACCCCGCCATTGTCGCGAACACCTGCCGCGCTTCGGCAACGGTTGCGCCCACGTCCGCCTCGGTGTGCGCCACCGACAGGAAGCCGGCTTCGAACGCCGACGGCGCGAAGTAGTGCCCGGCCTCCAGCATGGCATGGAAGAAGCGGTTGAACGCCTCGCGATCACAGCGCATGACCTCGGCAAACGAACGCGGCACGCTGGCGCTGAAGTAGATCCCGAACATGCCGCCGACCGCATCGGTGCAGCAGGTCACGCCGCTGGCGCGCGCCGCCTCGGCCAGTCCGGTGGCGAGCTGCGCCGCCCGCGCCGACAATGTGTCGTAGAAACCCGGCGCGCTGATCAGCTTGAGCGAGGCCAGCCCCGCCGCCACCGCCACCGGACTGCCGGACAGGGTGCCGGCCTGATACACCGAACCGAGCGGCGCAATGGCCTCCATGATGTCGCGCCGCCCGCCGAACGCGCCGACCGGCATGCCACCGCCGATCACCTTGCCCAGCGTGGTCAGATCGGGGGTAATGCCGTACAGCCCCTGCACCCCTTGCGGCCCGACGCGAAAACCGGTCATCACCTCGTCGAAGATCAGCACCGTGCCGTATTCCGTGCACAGCCTGCGCAAGCCTTCCAGGTATCCGGGGGCGGGCTTGATGAGGTTCATGTTGCCGGCCACCGGCTCGACAATCACGGCGGCGATCTCTCGCCCGCGCGCCTTGAACACCTCTTCGATCTGCTCCAGGTTGTTGTAGTCCAGCACTATCGTGTGTTTGGCGAAATCGGCCGGCACCCCGCCCGACGACGGGTTGCCGAACGTCAGCAAGCCGGAGCCGGCCTTGACCAGCAGGCTGTCCGCGTGACCGTGGTAGCAGCCCTCGAACTTGATGATCGCATCGCGCCCGGTGAACCCGCGCGCAAGACGGATGGCGCTCATGGTCGCCTCGGTGCCGGAGCTGACCAGGCGCACCATGTCCATCGACGGCAGCAACTGGCACAGCCGTTCGGCCATCTCCACCTCACCTTCGGTCGGAGCGCCGAACGACAGACCACGCAATGCCGCTTCGCGCACCGCCTCGACGATCGCGGGATGGGCGTGACCGGCAATCGCCGGCCCCCACGAGCCCACGTAATCAACATACGCCTTGCCATCGGCGTCCCACACGCGCGCACCCTGGGCGCGTTCGATGAAGCGCGGCGTGCCGCCCACGGAACGGAACGCCCGTACCGGCGAATTGACCCCGCCGGGGATGGTCTGCTGGGCACGCTTGAATAAGGCTTCGTTACGACTGTTCATATCGGTTGTCCAACTTTTTGACTATTGATCAATAAACGCATGGCCGGGCTCGCCCCGATCAAGGCTGAAACAGCGTCTGGTAGGCAGCCGCGCGGGCGCCCGGATCCGGCGCGTCGAACACGTCGCTCACCACCGCGATCAAACCGGCGCCCGCCGCGACCAGCGATGGCGCGCGCTCGGCGGTAATGCCACCGATCACCGCGACCGCGCACCCAAGCTCGCGCCGGGCGCGCGCCACCAGTTCGATGGGCGCGCGCACCGCGTCGGGCTTGGTCCGCGATGCAAACATCGCGCCGAACGCGACATAGTCGGCGCCCTGCGTCTGTCCCGCCACGGCACGCGGCCATTCGTCGTAGCACGACACGCCCACCAACCGCTGCGGCCCGAGAATCCGTCGCGCCGCCGCCGCATCGCCATCGTCACGCCCCAGATGCACGCCATCCGCCCGCGCCTCCAGCGCCAGCGTCACGCTGTCATTGACGATGCAGGGTATGCCCGCAGCGCGACACAAGCTGACTACCGCAATCGCCTGCGCGCGCCGCGACTCTCCCGCCACGCACTTGCTGCGATACTGCACCAGCGCCGGACGACCGGCCAAAGCCCTGGTCAGCAAGGTCAGCAGACGGTCGGTGTCGGGCTCGTCCGGCGTCACCAGATACAGCCCACGCGGACAGCCGCGCGCCATCCCGTCAGTCATCGACACCGCCCTCGTCGCGCGCCCAGAACAATCGGTCCGGCACCGCCAGCCCCATGCCCGGACGATAGGCGCCGGTCAGTGCCTGACAGGTGAACTCCTGGGCCTCGCGTACCGCTTCGCGCACATCCATGCCATGCGCCAGCGCCGCCGCGAGTGCGGATGAAAGCGTCGCCCGCGCACCGAGAAATCGCCCCGGCAGCCGCTCCCAGGTGTCGGTCCGGATCCGTCCCTGGGCACCAAAGAGCACGTTGATGACCTTGGCGCCGGGTTCGGCCGCGCCCGTCACCAACACGTAATCGACTCCCAGTCCAAGCAGGCGCGCCACCGACTCGTCCGAATCGCCGCCGGAGCGGTCGTCCTCGTCGCGGCAATCATCGAGCCGCGCGATATCGTGACGTCCGGCCACCAGCACCGTCGCCTGTGGCACGGCCAGTTCCACCAGGGCCTCAACATAGGCCTCGGCCTCCGAGTCATCCTGTCCGCGCTGAAACAACGACGCTTCGACGATCAGCGGCACCTCCGGGTAGTCCGACAGCACCTCGGCGATCGCGGCCAGGTTCTCCACACTCCCGACCATACCCAGCTTGAACGCCCGCACCGGCACATCTTCCAGCACCGCACGGGCCTGGTCGGCGACGGTATCGGGATCAAGCGCGACCACCTCTTCCACGCCACGCGTATCGCGAACCGCCACCGCGCACACCACGGCGAGCGGATGGCAGCCCATACTCGCGATCGTAAGCACGTCGGCCTGCAGGCCACCGCCCCCGGTCGGGTCGGTGGTGGCGAAACACAGCACGGAGGGAGGTATGGGAATCATCGACAAACCTTGCCGGCGGTGGGCATGCGGGAATGCCGCGCGTTGTCTGGCATAAAACCGAAAATGCGGTAAGATGCGGCGGATTCTACAGCCAAATGGCTCTTGCTACGCCGACGGATGCCGATGCCGGACTACAAGACTTACATGTGCGGGATCTGCGGCTTCATCCATTACGAAGAGGCAGGCCTACCCGAGTATGGAATCGCCGCCGGAACATTGTGGAACGCGTTACCCGCGGACTGGAAATGCCCAGAATGCGATGCGCGCAAAGAGAATTTCGGGGTCGTGCCGCAGTGATCGTGCTGAATTAATGTATATTGCGTACGGCACGCTTCCGTTCCGGCATTGTGCCGTGTACACCCCGGTCAGTATCCGTGGATACCGCGATCGGACCGGACGGCAAACTCCCCCGGAGACCCGAAGATCATGACGCACCGACCCGTGAATACCATTACCGCTGTTCCGCCGACGCACGGACGCACAAACAAGGACTGACACAATGGACCTGAGCGGACTCAAGGTGATGGTCATTGACGACAGCAACACGATCCGGCGCAGCGCGGAGATATTCCTGACCCAGGCCGGCTGCGAAGTGTTGCTCGCCGAAGATGGCTTCGACGCGCTTTCGAAGATCGCCGATCACCGCCCCGCCGTGATCTTCGTCGATATCATGATGCCCCGGCTCGACGGCTACCAGACCTGCTCCCTGATCAAGAAAAACCCGCATCTCGCATCCACTCCGGTCATCATGCTGTCGTCCAAGGACGGGCTGTTCGACCGCGCCCGAGGCCGCATGGCGGGCTCTGACGAGTACCTGACCAAACCGTTCACCAAAGACAGTCTGCTCAAGGCCGTGGCGCATCACACCATCGACCGCGCCGGAGCTTCCGGCGCCTGAAGCAGCAACCCAGACCAACTTCCCGCACGGGGGACTACTATCCATGCCGATCAAGAAAATACTAGTGGTTGACGACTCGCCGACAGAGCGTTTTGCCATGACCGAACTGCTCTCCAGCAAGGGCTACCAGGTCGTAACCGCCGAAAACGGCGAAGAGGCCATCAGCAAGAGCAAGAGCGAACTACCCGACCTGATCCTGATGGACGTGGTCATGCCGGGCATGAATGGCTATCAGGCGACCCGCACGATCTCGCGCGATGAAGCAACCCGGGCCATTCCCATCATCATGTGCACCAGCAAATCGCTGGAGACGGACAAGATCTGGGGCATGCGGCAGGGGGCGTTCGATTACCTCGTCAAGCCGATAGATCACGCCGAGTTGCTGGCACGTATCAGCGCCTTGGGCTGACGCGATGGCCAAGCGAATCAGCCTTCGCGAATTCCAGGAAAAGCTGGTCCGCCAGCTTGCCGAAGCCCAGTCCAGCGAACGCCGGACCCTGCTCGGGGTTGAAGCCGACAACCAGAACTGGCTGATCAATCTCACCGATACCGGTGAGATCCTGCCGGTGCCGTCGCTCGTGCCGGTCCCGCTTACCCAGCCCTGGTACCGCGGCATCGCCAACGTCCGCGGCACCCTGTTCGGTGTCGTCGACTTCTCCGGGTTCGGTCACAACCGCCTCACGACACCGACCGGCTCGGCGCGATTGCTGCTGCTCGCGGCACGACACGGCACCAACAGCGCGCTGCTGTTTTCACGCGCCAGCGGACTGCGCAACGTCGATGAGTTCGAGCGCGACGACGGCCCCGCGGATCAGCGCCCGTGGGTGACGGAGAGACTGCGTGACATGCAGGGCAAGCAATGGCTGAAGCTGGACGTGCGCGCGCTGATCAGCAACCCGGCCTTCCTCGAAGCCGGGGTTGGGCAGGCCTGACACACCACTCGGTACATCAAACATAATTATTGCGGCGGAGCATGCGACATGGCACTCAAGCTATTCGACCAGAAAAAAGCAGCTGAAAGCGAAACGGTTTCTGACACGACAATCATCGAAGACGATATCCCCACAATACACGGTGGCGGAGCGTCGACTTCGGAGGGCGCCCACGGGCGTCCCGTTTCGGAGCGCATGAAATCGCTGGGGGCGCTTTTCTTCCTGCTCGTGGCCGTCATCATCGGTCTGCTGATGTATCAGGCACGTCAGTCCGCCAACGCAACCCTGTATGTCGCAGCGGCCGGTGAGTTGCAGATGCTCTCGCAGCAGATCGCCAAGGCCGCGCAGTTGTCGCTGCAGGGCAACACCAGCGCCTTCGCGGAATTCCGCGCCGCTACCGGGCGCTTCGCCAGCCTGCTGTCAGCCCTCGGCGGTGGCGGTGATCTGATGGGGCAATCGGTCCCACCCAGTCCCGACTCCACCCAACCCCAGGTCACCGCACTGAGTGAAGCCTGGACCAAGACCGAACGCGATGCCACGCAACTGCTCGGGCAGGAAGAGAACCTGGTCGCGCTCAACCAGTCGGTCGACACCATCAATGCCCGCAACGCCCTGCTGCTGGACCTGACCGAAGAAGTCGCCGCCCTGAAGCTGCAGTCGAACGCGGGTCCACGCGAGATCGCAGCCGCCAACATGGCGGTGATGCTGAGTCAGCGTATTGCCAAGAACGCCAACGCGCTGCTGGTGGCATCGGCCATCGACCCCGAAGTGGCCTTCCTGCTGGGCAAGGACGCCAACACCTTCCGCTCGCTGCTGGCCACCATGAAGCAGTCCCCCTCGGATGCGGAAACCCGCGAGCGCCTCGACGAGCTGGAAAACTCCGCCCAGGAAAGTCTGGACTCGGTGTCCGGCATTCTGTCCAACATGCAGTTCCTGGTGCAGGCCAAGCAGGCGGGTAGCCGGATGTTTGAAGAATCATCCGAACTGCTGGACCTCACGCGCAAGCTCTCATCGGCCTACGACCGCGAATTCCGTGGATTCGACCCGATCACTTCCGTGATCGTGCTGCTGGGCCTCATCAGTGTTGTCGTTCTGGTACTGATGGCCAAGGCCTACGACACCGACCTGACCAACCGCCGTACCGAAGCGGAACGCCAGCGCCAGAGCGCGGAGAACGAACGCAACCTGTCGCAGCAGGCGATTCTGCGCCTGATGAACGAGATGGGCGATCTGGCTGACGGTGACCTGACCGTGCGCGCCACCGTGACCGAGGACATCACCGGCGCCATCGCCGACTCGGTGAACTACACGATTGAAGAACTCGCGGTTCTGGTCGGCCGCATCAACGACGCCGCCACGCGCGTGACCGCCGCCACCGAATCGGCGCAACGCACCTCGACCGAACTGCTCGACGCGACCGAGAGGCAGACGCGCGAGATCGAGGAAGCCGGTGCGACGGTGCAGCGCATGGCCAAGTCGATGACCGAGTCCTCCGAACGCGCGCTGCGCTCCGCACAGGTTGCACGGCGCTCGCGCGACGCCGCGCAGAAGGGCACCAACGCGGTGGAGAACACCATCCGCGGCATGCACGACATTCGCGAGCAGATCCAGGAAACCTCCAAGCGCATCAAGCGGCTGGGCGAATCGTCGCAGGAGATCGGCGAAATCGTGGAACTGATTTCCGACATTACCGAGCAGACCAACGTACTGGCGCTGAATGCCGCGATTCAGGCCGCATCCGCGGGTGAAGCCGGACGAGGGTTCACGGTGGTTGCGGAAGAAGTG
>JACOUN010000116.1 GCA_016177805.1 Rhodocyclales bacterium | reverse complement strand
TCCGCTTTGACGTTCTCACCGGTTCGTCGGCCTTCAGCGCGGAGGGGTCGCTCTTCGCTCACCTGGGCAAACACGAAATCTTCATCCCGACGAAGACCTACCCTCCGATGACGTTGAGCGAACTGGCTGCTCTGAAAGGAGATTGAACATGGCCAAGATCGACGTAAAAGGCACGTCCGTCACCGTCTATGCCGAAAACGACATGGACTTCATCTCGCTGACCGACATGCTCAAGGCCAAGGACGGGGACTTCTTCATCTCCGACTGGCTGCGCAACCGCAACACCGTCGAGTTCCTGGGCATCTGGGAGCAGGTACACAACCCTGCTTTTAATTATGGCGGATTCGCCGCAATTGAAAGACAGGCCGGGCTCAACAACTACAAACTCAGCGTCAAGGAGTGGGTGGCCCAAACCAATGCCATCGGCCTGGTGGCCAAGGCCGGGCGCTACGGCGGCACCTACGCCCACAAGGACATCGCCTTTGAATTCGGCATGTGGATCAGCGCCGAATTCAAAATCTACCTGATCAAGGAGTTCCAGCGTCTGAAAGAGACGGAAACCCAGCAACTGGGCTGGGACATCCGCCGCAACCTCGCAAGAATTAACTACCGCATCCACACCGACGCCATCAAGACCAAGCTGATTCCGCCGCAACTCACACCGCAGCAGACCAACCTCATCTACGCCAGCGAGGCCGACTTGCTGAACATGGCGCTGTTCGGCAAAACCGCGAAGCAATGGCGCGACGAAAACCCCGGCAACAAAGGCAACATCCGCGACGAAGCCAATGCCGCGCAACTGGTCTGCCTGGCCAACCTGGAAACGCTGAACGCCCATTTCATCCACCAGGGGCAGGCGCAGGCCGAACGGCTCACACTGTTGAACCAGACCGCGATCCATCAGATGAAGCTGCTGCTGGCGGATACAAACACACGGCGACTGGAAAGGAAACAGCCATGAGCGGGATGGCTGAAGCCTTGATCGACCAGGCCAGTTGCCCCGTGAACGTCCGCAAGTCCGACGTGCTGACCTGCATCGCAAATCCCTCGAACGACGATGCATTCACTCCGCCCAGCCTTGCCAACTGGATGCAGGAAACGCTAGCGGAAGCGTGCGAGGCGAGTTGCTACGGAGCCGGCCTCTGGGCCGACAAAATTGTCAGATCTCGACCTGTGCGCGAAATCAATGGCCCCGTCGATCTGTAACCGTCCGGACTCGGGCAAGAACAGCCCGGCGATAGGGTGTGCTCAGTGTCGGGTTCAAGCACAAATCGAGAGGGCTACATTTCGGACGTGGTTCAGATTTGCTGCATCTCCACCATTAGTACTGCTTCGTACCGACCGAGAATCTCCTTGAGCTTCGTGTACTGACTAATCGTCCAGCTTGGCGCATTGAACGTTTGCTGCGCCGCCACGTTTGTGTTCATGTCCGCGTGGGCAAAGCTGCATCGGTCCTTCCATAGCTGTCCGAGCAACGATTTAAGGTGATCGAGTTCCGTTGGGTAGGCCGCCTCCATGGCCTGCTCGACACGTCTAGCGAACACTTCGCCCACAACTTTGCACAGCATTGGCCGCCAATGGATGTTGTAGGAAAAACCATTCGTCTTCTCGATGACGTGCTTTTCGACCCAAGCTGAATCATTCAATCGTCCGGCCTCAACGAGGCGGATTAACCGATCAAATTCGACCTCAAGCCATCCGCAAAGCTCGAGGATTGCCAGCTTCGATAGAAGTTTAGTCCTGTCATTGCTTGTTGTTGGTTCTTTAAACCAGAGATCAAGCGCCTGAAGAGTAGAAGCGACCACAATTTACTTCGGATCGAACGCCTCGACGGCGGCGCCCAAGCGTTGTGTCACATTACTCACGCTCGCAACCGCATAACGAGCCCCGTCGGCAAAGCTAGGGCGCGCCAGCATCTCCTGGTATGCCTTTATCAATTCGTCATCCGGTCGCTTCGCTAGGCCGTCAAAATGACTGTACAGCGCGACCAAGAGTGCTTCCATGACCAGCAACGGCAGCTTCTTTTGTTCGACTTGCAACAACACAGTTTTGGCGCGCGCGGCGACTAGTTCCAGCTTTGCCGTGAGCTCCCCAACGACGCCGGGCGTCCCCGCCTTATCGTGCATGTAGGTGTTCAGGAACTTTGCCAGGTTGCCGTCGTATTGCGTGCGCCGATCACCAAAAGCCAGAACGCGCAGGAGTACCTCTACAGACCTAAAGCGGTCCATTGATCCCCAAATTCGCCTTTTTATGTATTGCCAATTCAGATTCTCATGGTCGAAGGCCTTGATGTCGTCATTGAACTCGCCTGAGTAGATACAGTTGCGGATCTCCTGGTTCGTGAGCCGCACTCCACCTGAATTTAAGCGATGGAAGATAGTGAATAGGTACAGCATGTGCGACCGTTGGGTGTAGTCGCAGCGGATCACCGTGACAGGAATCGATACGTCCTCAACACGTGTGTAAAGGCGTTTCTGCTCCTCTGTTCCATTACGGAGATCCACGTTGCGCTTGCTGCGCAAGGCAGGGTGGATGTCGGGCAGATTGCTCAACCTCCACTCAGCCGGGGCAAGGAACTTTACGATCGAGCTCATGCGCTGAAGGCCGTCGATGACCTTCCAGCGCTGAGTCTTGTAGTCGAGGCTGAAGCACATGGAGGGAATCGGAAGCTGCTTCACCAACGAATCGATAAACCTGGATTGATCATCTTGCTTCCAGACAACATCCCGTTGAAAGTCAGGCTGCAGCTCAAGCTTCCCTGAGGAGTGCATACGTACTAAGTCCGCACAACTGCGCAATTCGTTGTAGGCAATGATGTCTGGTGGAGGGATCGGTTGTTCGCTGTCGCCAGTCTCAAACGTTTCTGCCTCTTGCTTTAGTTCTTCTTTGATAGACATTGGCTTGCCTTGTTGACGCCTAGTCGGAGAATTCTCACATTATCCGCTAACAGGATGGGAATCGAACAGTCCTGTCCTCGCAGAAAGCTGCATTGCTTGCACAGCAGACTATCGTCCCACCTTACCCAAAAACTACAACGGGTCGTCAGCCGTCATCAGATCAATCAGGATCACGCAACGAGCGATTTTCGATTTGAGTTGCTCAGAGCAGAGAACCTCACACCCGCTCCCCCACCCCGCCCCACCGGCCACCTGATCAACCCGTTGGCAATCCCTATCCCCAGCAATATCACCGCCCCGCCGCCCAGCATGTTGAACGTGACCGTTTCGGCGAGGAACAGCACGCCCCACAGCATGCCGAAGGCCGGGATCAGGAAGGTGACGGCGATGGCGCGGGCGGGGCCGACGCTGGAGATGAGGCGGAAGAACAGGATGTAGGCGATGCCGGTGCAGCCGATCGCCAGCACCGCCGCGGCGGCCCACACTTCGAGTGACGGATTGACGGTGGGCCATTGCCACCACGCCAGCGGCACCACCAGCAACGCCGCGCAGGCCTGGCTGCCGGTGGCGGTCACGAGTGAATCGACGCCCACCAGGTTGCGTTTGGTGTAGTTGGCGGCGAAGCCGTAGCTCAGGGTTGCGGCGAGGCAAGCGAGCACTGGCCACCCCAGCCCGCCTTCATCGAAGCGTATCTTGGGCCACACCAGGATGATGACCCCCACCATGCCGAAGCCGGACGCCTGCTCGGCACCAGCGTCACCGCCAGCATGGGCGACGTCCTGACCGGCCTGATCGCTCACCGAACCGGCACTGGTGGCGTGTTCAATGGGTGGGTGGTGTAGGCGAACAGTACGCATGGCAATGGGCACCACGGGGGGCATCACGGCTCACATCATTGAAGGTCGCCACGCCAAACATGCGGCTGATCGGGGAGTTCGAAACTATCCCGTCGGCACGACGGTGAAAACGAGCAGATGATGGTGGCAAGGTCTGTAGGTTGGTTCGAACCCGCAGGTCGTCGGCGCTGCCGAGCTTCTGGCGACGATTGCCAACATCATCACTCGATATGCGGACGCTGACGTATGTGACCGAGCAGCCTCCGCCAAGGCTGGTCGTTTGACGTAGGGCGCAATGACTTTTGGATATTGCACCCTACGCGATCTGCCGCGTGCGACGTCCGTCCGTTGACATTGCATAATAATGCCCTTATGCTTTTTCATTTATTCAAATAGGAAAGCGTCGTGACATACGTCGCAGATCTGCAGTCGGTCAAGTCGAAACTCGAAACCCATGTTGGAGAGTCCCAAGAGTGCGTGGCGGCCGTGAAATCACTGGCAGGCACGGGCCCGACCTGGAACTGGAGGAAAGGCAAACAAGTTAAGGGCAACACCACCATCAGGGAAGGGACGGCAATCGCAACATTCAGGGAAGACAACACCTACTATGGCCATGCTGCGATCTATATCAGGCAGTCTTCAAATGCGATCCATGTCTATGATCAGTGGGTTGGTCGCCCGCTGCGGGAGCGCGAGATCGTGTTCAAAGGATTCGGGTACGTCTCTAACGACGGAGAGCAGTTTTATGCCATCGAATAGAGTCGCCACTATCCTCACAATAACTCTGCTAAGTGCTCTTGGCCCGGCGTCACATGCCGCCGAGGCATCGAGTTTCTACCAGTGCCCTGTGCAGATCGACCTTCAGGAACAACAGCACCGGCTGACCGGGGCGTCTGTTTTCGACACGTTCCCGAGTCTGCGAGAACTCGTTCCGGACTTCATGGGCAAGGTACAGAGATGGACGATCGACGAGACAATCGATCCGTTTCTCGTGTGCCGCTATCAGGACGTGAAGCATCTTTTCGTCATCCACGCCAAGGGCGCCAAAACCTGCGAAATCGGTTTCAGCCCGATTTCAGCCCAGTGTTTCTCCGGTTCCAGAGCCCCCTAGCAGCCGTCGGGTTTGAGCGATCGTGACAAGCCAGGTAGGTTGTCACGCTAATAATCGCTCCGAACAAAAGCTTCAGGCCCGCTCCTGAACACCCCTACGCCCCACCGGCCACTTGATCAGCCCATTGGTGATGCCGATGCCCAGCAATATCACCGCCCCGCCGCCCAGCATGTTGAACGTGACCGTTTCGGCGAGGAACAGCACGCCCCACAGCATTCCGAAGGCCGGGATCAGGAAGGTGACGGCGATGGCGCGGGCGGGGCCGACGCTGGAGATGAGGCGGAAGAACAGGATGTAGGCGATGCCGGTGCAGCCGATCGCCAGCACCGCCGCGGCGGCCCACACTTCGAGCGACGGATTGACGGTGGGCCATTGCCACCACGCCAGCGGCACGACCAGCAACGCCGCGCAGGCCTGGCTGCCGGTGGCGGTCACGAGTGAGTCGACGCCCGCCAGGTTGCGTTTGGTGTAGTTGGCGGCGAAGCCGTAGCTCAGGGTTGCGGCGAGGCAGGCGAGCACTGGCCACCCCAGCCCGCCTTCGTCGAAGCGTATCTTGGGCCACACCAGGATGATGACCCCGGCCATGCCGATCAGCAGGCCGGCCACGCCGGTGAGCGACAGGCGGTCCTTAAGCCACATCCACGCGATCAGCGCGGCGAACAGCGGCGCGGTTGCATTGGTGATCGATGCGAAGCCGGCCTGCACCGACAGCATCGCCCAGGCGTAGAAGGTGAACGGTATGGCGGAGTTGAACGCGCCGACCACCATCAGGTCGCGACGCCGCTGCCACATTGTACCCAGGCCGCCGCGCCAGGCGAGTAGCGGCAGCAGGAACAACGCGGCCAGCCCCACCCGCAGCGCGACCATGGCGAAGGGGCCGAACGCGGGGGCGGTAATGCGCATGAAGAGGAATGACGCTCCCCATATCGCGGCGAGGGAGAACAGGGCGGCAAGGTCTGAGGTCTTCACTTTTGGGGAGTCCTGTCGGCGACGGTTGACGCTGTCCGGGTACGGGCAACGCCACTATCGTCTTGTGTGGTTGTGCGGCTTGCGGGCAAGCCGGTCGGATGCATGGAGATGCTAGAATCCGAGGCTGAATCATACTCCCGGGCACCGTCATACCATGCAGATTACCGAGCAACTCCGGATCGAGATCCAGCACAACGTCGCCACTTCGCTCGCCGAGGATGTCGGCACCGGGGATCTGACCGCCCTGCTGATTCCGGCCGCCACGGAAGCGCGCGGGCGCGTGGTGACGCGCGAGCAGGCCATCGTGTGCGGCACCGCCTGGTTCGACGCGACGTTCGCGGCGCTCGACCGTACCACCACGGTGCTGTGGCATGTGCACGACGGTGATGTCGTCGAACCCGGCCAGGCCTTGTGCGACGTGGTGGCCGGCGCGCGCACCTTGCTGACGGCCGAGCGCACCGCGCTCAACTTCCTGCAACTGCTGTCGGGCACCGCGACGGTGACGCGGCGCTATGTCGAAGCGGTCGCCGGTACCGCCGCGAAGATCGTCGACACGCGCAAGACCCTGCCCGGCCTGCGGCTGGCGCAGAAGTACGCGGTCGCCACCGGCGGCGGGGTCAATCACCGCATCGGCCTGTACGACGGCATCCTGATCAAGGAAAACCACATCATCGCGGCGGGCGGCATCGCCCCCGTGTTTGATGCGGCACGCGCGATCGCGCCGTCCAACGTGTTCATCGAGGTCGAAGTCGAGCGGCTGGATCAGCTCATCGAAGCACTGGAGGTCGGCGCCACCATGATCCTGCTTGACAACATGGACCTGGACACCATGCGCGAAGCGGTACGCATCACCGCCGGGCGTGCCGAACTGGAGGCTTCCGGAGGGGTGAACCTCGAGAAAGTCCGTGCCATTGCCGAAACCGGGGTGGACCGCATCTCGATCGGCAGTCTGACCAAGGACGTGTGCGCACTCGATCTGTCGCTTCGCCATGTCGAGGAATAGCACCGCCCCATCGAGCATGCCCGAGCGCCCGTTTCGGATTGCGATCAACGGCTACGGGCGTATCGGACGCTGTTTTCTGCGCGCGCTGCACGAATCCGGACTGATTTCGCAGTTCAGCGTGGTGGCGATCAACGAGCCGGCCGATCTGCAAAGCATCGCCTACCTGACCCGCTACGACTCCACGCACGGCCGTTTTCCCGCCGAGGTCGCGGTCAATGGCACCGGGCTTGTGATCGGCGGCAGCGATATCGCGGTCACGCACGCCACCGAACCGGAAGCGGTGGATTGGGCGGGGCTGGAGCTGGATCTGCTGGTCGAGTGTTCCGGGCAATATGGCGACCGCCACGCGCTGACCCGCTTTCTCGACGCCGGCTGCCCGCGCCTGCTGCTGTCGCACCCGGCCAACGGCGCCGAGGATGTCGACGCCACCATCGTCTACGGCTCCAACCAGGGCACGCTACGAGGTGACGAGCGCATCGTGTCCAACGCATCGTGCACCACCAACGCGGTGGTGCCGGTGCTGGAGTTGTTGCATGCCGAGCTGGGCCTGGAACAGGTGTTGCTGACGACGCTGCATTCGGTCATGAACGACCAGCCCCTGATCGACGGCTACCACCACATCGACCGGCGCCGCACCCGTTCCGCGATGCAGTCCATCATTCCGGTGTCGACCGGCCTCGCGCGCGGGGTGGAACGCATCCTGCCGCATCTGGCCGGGCGAGTGCACGCCAAGGCGGTGCGGGTGCCGACCACCAACGTATCGGCCATCGATCTGGTGCTGACCGTCGGGCGCGACATCGACGCCGCCCAGATCAACGCGCTGCTGCGCGACGCCGCCCATGAACCCCACGCCGGCCTGCTCGCCTACTCCGAAGAAGCCCACGCCTCGATCGACTTCAACCACGACACCCATTCAGCCATCGTCGACGCCAGCCAGACGCGCGTGGCCGGCACACGTCTGGTCAACCTGCTGATCTGGTTCGACAACGAATGGGGCTTCGCCAACCGCATGGTGGATGTGGCCCGGCACTGGCTGGTCCGCGCCGGCTGACGACACGCTCAGCCACGCCCGTCCAGCCGGTCCGCCGCCAGACTGCCGTCCGGCACCTGGTGGCGACCGGTGCGGTAAAAGGCGAGGATGCGTCCCACGTAGGCCTGCGTTTCAGCGTACGGCGGCACCCCGCCGTAACGCTCCACCGCCCCCTCACCGGCGTTATAGGCGGCAGCGGCGAGCATCACGTCGCCTTCGTACAAGTCCAGCAACCAGCGCAGGTAGGCGAGTCCGCCGCGCACATTCTGCTCCGGGTCCAGGATGTTGCGCACGCCGAAGCGTTCCGCCGTCTCCGGCATGAGTTGCATCAGGCCTTGCGCGTTTTTCGGCGAGCGGGCCAGCGGGTCGAAATCGGATTCGGAGCGTACGATCGCCAGCGCCAGGCGCGGATCGATCGCGTAGCGCAACGCCAGTCTTTGCACCAGGTGTGCATGGCGCTGCTTGTATGGCGGCAAGCCCCGCACGAAGCGATTCACGACTTCATGCGGCACGACCTCGCCGGTTCCCGCCAGATCGGGCGCCCCGCCCTCGAACAGACAGGCCGGCAGTATCGTGGAATCGCGCACCGAACCGAGCAGCCGCTGCGCCCTGGCGTGCCCACCCCGCGCCGCCAGGGCCAGCAACGCGGTGGCAAAGGCGGGGTTGCGCATGTTGCCGTGCCCGATCAGATAGAGCCGCCCCAACCGGTACTGCGCCTCGACGCTGCCCAGCCGCGCCGCCGAACAATAACGCAGCGCCGCCATCTGCTGCAAGCGCAGCGATTCGGCGCGATAGCCGTCTTCGATCAAACGTGCGAGTACGGGAGGTTCGTCGGTCCATACCGGCGGATCGGCTGCCGCCGATCCGCGTCCGCCCGCCACACTCCCGGCTACACCAAGCATCAACAGTGCAACGGTGAACCGGACAGCAAGATGAAGGCGGTGACGCAGCAGCTTGGTCATTCGGTGGAAACCCTCCGAATGCGTGGAGCTTTAACTATAGACCCGCCGCCGGGTTTTGCCTTGCGCCCACACCCCATGCCGGGGTGCGGGGCTGGTCTGAGTTACGCGCTGACGCGTTTCGCGATGAGTTGCTTGACGGCGTCTGCGTCGGGCGCCATCACGACCACGCGCTGTGGCAGATACTCGATGCCGGCCAGCGCGGCTGGCCGGTCGGCTTCGCGCCCCAGCGCTTCGCGTATGGTGTCGCCAAACTTCACCGGCAGCGCGGTCTCCAGCACCACCACCGGCATCTCGGCGGTCATGTGCTCGCGCGCGACCTTGACCCCGTCGGCGGTGTGCGGATCGATCATCACGCCATACTGCTCCCACACCTCGCGTATGGTGCGGATGCGGTCGGCGTGGGTGCTGCTGCCGGACACGAAGCCGAAGCCGGCGATGTGCTGGAAGTGCCCGGTGCGCGACAGGTCGAAGGGCTGGCCCGCATCCACCTGGCGCCACAGTTCCGCCACCGCCTTGGCGTCGCGCCCGAGCAGGTCGAAGACGAAGCGCTCGAAGTTGGAGGCCTTGGCGATGTCCATCGACGGGCTTGACGTCACGTGGGTTTCGGCGGCGCGCCGGGGGCGATACACGCCGGTGCGGAAGAACTCGTCGAGCACGTCGTTTTCGTTGGTGGCAAGGATCAGCCGGCCGATCGGCAACCCCATCTGGCGCGCGATGTGGCCAGCGCAGATATTGCCGAAGTTGCCCGACGGTACGCAGAACGCCACCTGCTGGTCGTTCGAGGTGGTCGCCTCAAAGTAGCCCTTGAAGTAATACACAATCTGGGCCGCCACCCGCGCCCAGTTGATCGAATTGACCGCGCCGATCTTGTAGCGCGCCTTGAACGACGCATCGCTCGACACCGCCTTGACGATGTACTGGGCGTCGTCGAACATGCCGGTGACCGCGATGTTGCAGATGTTGTCGTCCTGGAGCGAATACATCTGCGCGCGCTGGAAGGCGCTCATCTTGCCGTGCGGCGAGAGCATGAAGACGCGCACCCCGTGCTTGCCGCGCATCGCGTATTCGGCCGCCGAGCCGGTGTCGCCCGAGGTCGCGCCGAGAATGTTGATCTGCTCGCCGCGCTTGTCCAGCACGTACTCGAACAGGTTGCCGAGCAACTGCATCGCCATGTCCTTGAACGCCAGCGTCGGCCCGTTGGACAGCTCCAGCAACGCCAGCTTGCCCTCTTCCAGCCAATGCAGCGGCGTGATCGCGCTCGCGTCGTCGCCTCGGTAGGTGTAGCGATACACCTCGGCGGTGTAGGTCTTGTCGCAGATGGCCTTGAGATCGGCGGCCGGGATGTCGGTGATGAAGCGCGACAGTATCTCGAACGCCAGTTCGGCGTACGACAGCGTGCGCCACTCGGAGAGTTCCTGGGCGGTGATCTGCGGATAGGATTCAGGCAGATACAAACCGCCATCGGGAGCAAGTCCGCCCAGCAGGATGTCGCAAAACTGAGCTTGAGCGGCCTGGCCGCGGGTCGACAGATACTTCACGGATATCCTCGGGTAAGTGCAAATTCGACAAACCTGCAATTATCCGGTTAGCGGTGCGCTCTGTCCAATCCGGGAATCATGCGCCGGCGCGACCCGCCCCGTCTCACACCCCGTGCTCCCGGAACCACGTCCGCAAACGCCGCCAGCCATCCTCGGCCACTTCCTTGCGGTAGCTGGGCCGGTAGTCGGCGTGAAAGGCGTGCGGGGTGTCGTCATAGACGTGAATCACCGACGCATCCCCCGCCGCCTTGAGCCGCTCGCGCATGGCCGCGATCGTCTCCGGCGGAATGCCCTGGTCGGCGCCGCCGTATAGCCCCAGCACTGGCGCGTGCAGGCTGTCGGCGACGTCGACCGGGTGTTTCGGCGTCAGCGCGCTCGCCTGTCCGGTCAGGCGCCCGTACCACGCCACCCCCGCCTTCAAGCCCGGATTGTGCGCGGCGTACAACCACACGATGCGCCCACCCCAGCAGAAACCGGTGATCCCGAGGCGCGCGGTATCGCCGCCGTGCTCCGAGGCCCATGCCACACAGGCATCGAGATCGGCCAGAACCTGGGCATCGGGCACTTTCGCGACGATGGTGGTGAGGATTTCCTGCACGTTTGCCAGCGCTCGCGGATCGCCCTGGCGCGCATAGAGTTCGGGCGCGATCGCGAGATAGCCCAGCTTGGCCAGCCGCCGGCACACATCGGCGATGTGTTCATGCACGCCGAAAATCTCCTGTACCACCAGGATCACCGGGTGGCGCCCGTCACCGGCCGGCTGGGCGCGATAGGCAACCATTTCACCGTCGCCGGTTGGCACCTTGACCGGCCCGGCCAGCAGGCCGGCATCGTCGGTGTGGATCGCGCTCTGGGCCATGACCGGCTGCAC
Source organism: Rhodocyclales bacterium (assembly GCA_016177805.1). GTDB lineage: Bacteria > Pseudomonadota > Gammaproteobacteria > Burkholderiales > Rhodocyclaceae > JACOUN01. Next base: position 23,502 of record JACOUN010000116.1, on the reverse strand, counting down.
CGCCAAGGCAAAACCCACGCCCAGCATGGTCACGACAAAGCCCCGGCGCGAGCGTATCGCACCAGGAACGAGGCTATCGAAATCGGCAGGCAGATCAGTGCTCATGCTCTTCTCCCGGGGTCGATCCAGTGATCTGGTTCAGGATGGACGCAAAGGTCGCGACGCCCTGCGCGCCGGTCACCAGGTGCTTCTGCGCGAAGACGATCGCGGGCACGCCGTCTATGCCCTGCGACTTCCAGAACTGCTGCTCGCGGCGAACTTCGGCGGCATGGCGTTCGTCACCCAGCACCGCCAACGCCTCGTCGCGATCAAGGCCGATTTCGGCGGCTACGTCCGCCAGCACCGCCACATCGCCAACATCGCGCCGATGGGTGAAGTAGGCGCCGAACAGGGCCATGTTCAGATCATGCTGGCGTCCCTGCAGCGACGCCCACTTGACCAGTTGATGGGCGCGAAAGGTGTTGTAGGTGCGCATGTCGTCGGCGTAGTTGAAGGTGAAGCCCAGCTCCTTGCCCAGCGCGGTCAGGCGCTCCCGCGCCATCACCGAGCCCTCGGGCGAGGTGCCGTACTTTTTCGCCAGGTGTTCGCGCAGGTTCTCGCCTTCCGCGCCGATATGCGGGTTCAATTCGAACGGGTGCCAGTGGATGTCGGCCGCGATACCGGTCTGTTCCAGCGCGCGTCCGAGCTGGTGATAGCCGATCACGCACCACGGGCATACCACGTCGGAAATGATGTCGATGCGCAGATTCGTTGTTGGGAGGGACATGGGGTTGCTCCGTGCTGGGTTATGTTGCGGCAGGTCGTTCTGGTACCGGCGATGACGACCTTGTCGTTTACGAAGTTAACAATAGCAGTCGCCCCGGTTCGTGCATCGGCCCGCAAAAGCGAAGGGGCTCCGGCGCAATCGCCGGAGCCCCTTCTTGAGCCACCGTCCCGTTTCCGGGTGCAAACCTTACTGCAGGTTCTCCATGCGGATGCGCGTGACGCGGCCACGCACCACCGGCAGCGCCTCGATCAGCGCCAGCGCGGCGTCGGCGTTCTTCTCGACCGTCTTGTGCGTGAGCATGATGATGTCGGTCTGGGCCTCGCCTTCGGCCGCTTCCTTCTGGATCAGTGCTTCGATCGACAGGCCGCTGTCGGCCAGGATGCGGGTGATGTCGGCGAGCACGCCCGGCTTGTCATCGACGCGCATGCGCAGGTAGTACGAGGTGATGATTTCGCTGATCGGCAACACCTTGAGGTCGCGTACCTGGTCCGGCTGGAAGGCCAGATGCGGCACGCGATGCTCGGGGTCGGCGGTGTGCAGGCGGGTGACGTCGACCAGGTCGGCGATGACCGCGCTGGCGGTCGGCTCGGCGCCGGCGCCCTTGCCGTAATAGAGCGTCGCGCCAACCGCGTCGGCCTGCACCAGCACCGCGTTCATCGCGCCTTCGACGTTGGCGAGCAAGCGCTTGCCCGGCACCAGGGTGGGGTGCACGCGCAGTTCTATGCCCTCCTCGCGCATCCTGGCGATACCGAGCAGCTTGATGCGGTAGCCAAGCTGTTCGGCGTAGGCGATGTCGACGCTGTCGAGACAGGTGATGCCTTCGATGTGCGCGGCCTCGAACTGCATCGGCACGCCGAACGCGATCGCGCTCATGATGGTGGCCTTGTGCGCGGCGTCGTGCCCTTCGATGTCGAAAGTCGGATCGGCTTCGGCGTAGCCCAGTGCCTGGGCTTCCTTCAGCACCTCGGCGAATGGCAGCCCCTTGTCGCGCATCTCGGACAGGATGAAGTTGGTGGTACCGTTGATGATGCCGGCGATCCATTCGATGCGGTTGGCGCTGAGGCCTTCGCGCAGTGCCTTGATGATCGGGATGCCACCGGCCACCGCGGCTTCGAACGCGACCATCACGCCGCGTTTCTGCGCCGCCTCGAAGATCTCGTTGCCGTGCACCGCGAGCAAGGCCTTGTTCGCGGTGACCACGTGCTTGCCGTTGTCGATGGCGGCGAGCACCAGTTGTCTGGCCACGCCGTAGCCGCCGATCAATTCGACGACGATATCGATGTCGGGATCGGCCACGACCGCGAATGCGTCGTCGGTGACCTTGACCCCAGGCCCGGCGACCTTGCGCGCCAGTTCGAGGTTCTTGTCCGCCACCGTGGTGATGCGGATCGACCGACCGGCGCGCCGGGTGATCTCTTCTTCGTTGCGTTTGAGTACGTTGAAGGTACCGCCGCCCACGGTGCCGATGCCCAGCAGGCCTACGTTGATAGCTTTCATGTCATGCGCCAAAGTGAGTAAAACTGTCAGTCCTCGCGCACGGCATCACTTGCCGTGGCGTTTCCGGTACTGGTCGAGGAAGCGCGCGATGCGCCCGATCGCATCTTGCAGGTCGTCTTCGTGCGGCAGGAACACCAGCCGGAAGTGGTCGGGGTTCTTCCAGTTGAAGCCGGTGCCCTGCACGATCAGCACCCGTTCCTCCTCCAGCAGGTCGAGAACGAACTTCTGGTCGTCCTCGATCGGGTAGAGCTTGGGGTCGAGGCGCGGAAACAGATACAGCGCCGCCGCCGGCTTAACGCAACTGACCCCCGGTATCGCGGTGAGCAGGTTCCACGCCATGTCGCGCTGGCGCGTCAGGCGTCCGTCCGGAGCGATCAGCTCCTCGATACTCTGATAACCGCCCAGCGCGGTCTGGATCGCCCACTGGCCCGGTACGTTGGAACACAGCCGCATCGAGGCGAGCATGGTCAGCCCCTCGATGTAGTCGTGCGCGTGCCGTTTCTCGCCCGACACCACCATCCAGCCGGCGCGATAACCACAGGCGCGATAGTTTTTCGACAGGCCGTTCATCGTGACGAACAGCACGTCGTCGGCCAGCGAGGCGATCGAGGTGTGGGTGGCGCCATCGTAGAGCATCTTGTCGTAGATCTCGTCGGCAAAGATGATCAGTTGATGCTGGCGCGCGATTTCGACCAACTCGCGCAACACGTCGTCCGGGTACACGGTGCCGGTCGGATTGTTGGGGTTGATGACCACCAGCGCGCGCGTTCTGGGCGTGATCTTGCGGCGGATGTCGTCCAGGTCCGGAAACCAGTGCGCCTGCTCGTCACAGACGTAGTGCTGCGGATTGCCGCCAGCCAGGCTCACCGCCGCGGTCCACAGCGGATAGTCCGGTGCCGGCAGCAGCACTTCGTCACCGTTGTTGAGCAGCGCCTGCATCGCCATCACGATCAGCTCGGACGCGCCGTTGCCGATGTAGATGTCCTCGATGCCGACCCCGGCGATGCGCTTTTGCTGCGTGTAGTGCATGATCGCCTTGCGCGCGGCGAACATCCCCTTCGACTCCGAGTAACCGGCCGCATCGCGCAGGTTGTGGATGACATCCACGACGATCTCTTCCGGCGCCTCGAAACCGAACGGCGCCAGATTGCCGATGTTGAGCTTGATGATGCGGTGCCCTTCATCTTCCATCTGCTTGGCGCGCGCCAGAACGGGACCGCGGATGTCGTAGCAGACATCCGCGAGCTTGGCTGACTTGCGGATCGGTCGCATCGATCCGATGTCGTCGGCACGCTCCGATGCGACCGGAGTTACCTGGGCCAGTTGCAGCTTGTTCGTCACGCTCATTTCCGTCGGCTCCCAATCAGCACATCCACGCGCCGCTCGACCATCAGGTCCGGTGCGGCCTATCCCGTGCCGGGTTCGGGCCCGGCCAGAGTGTAGGGTATAGCATTCACCCCGCACCGCACAAATCCGGCTGCGCAATGCAACAAAAAGTATGTAATCTTATCCAACCGACACTCGCCCCGGCAAACGGCAAACCTGGACCACCCGCATGAAAATGACCCTGGAAAACACCCCCGGCTTGAACCTCGTCACCGGGTATGGCTCGGATCACCTCATGATCAACAAGGTCCGTCACGACGGCAACCAGATGCTCAACGCGACCCGCATCATTCCCGGCTGGGCGCCCAACGGCTTCGACGGTTTGACCAGCGAGGATTTTGCGGCGGTGCTGCAGCTCAAGCCCGACGTGGTAATCGTCGGCACCGGCGCCAAGCTGCGCTTTCCGCAGCACGCGCTGCTGCGCCCGCTGATAGAAGCGGGCGTCGGCTTCGAGATCATGGATCTGAGCGCCGCCTGTCGTACCTATAACGTGCTCGCGACCGAAGGCCGGGCGGTGGCGGTGGCGGTGATGTTCGACCCCGAGTGAGCTACCAGAACAACACCAACAGCACCACCCCCAGCACCACGCGGTAGATCACGTAGGGCAGCATGCCGGTACGCGACAGCAGCCGGATGAATACGTTGATGCAGGCAAAGGCGCTGACTCCGGCTACTACCGCCCCGACCGCGAGCACACCCCAATTGACCGCTTGTGGCGACCGGACCAGGTCATAACCGACCAGCACGTTGGATGCGAGCAGGGTCGGAATCGACAGCAGGAATGAAAAACGTGCCGAGGCCTCGCGGGTGAGTCCCAGCATCAGCCCCGCCGTCATGGTGATGCCGGAGCGCGAAGTCCCCGGTATCAGCGCCACCGCCTGGGCGAACCCGACCACCAGCGCATCGCGCCACCCCACCGAAAACTCGTCGCGGCGACGCGCGAAGCGCGCATCGGCCCACCACAGCAGCAGCCCGAACACAATCGCGGTGATCGCGATCACCAGCGGTCCACGCAGGCTGGTTTCGATGTAGGACTTGCCGACCAGGCCGAAGAACACCACCGGCAAGGTGCCCAGTACCACCGCCCAGGCAAGCCGCGCGTCAGGATTCCAGCGCCCCGCCAACGACCCCAGCCCCGCCATGGTCATGCGCCCCAGTTCGTGGCGGAAGTACACCAGCACCGCCACCAGCGAACCCGCGTGCACCGCGACATCGAACGCCAGCCCCTGGTCGGGCCAGCCGGTGATGACCGGCACCAGGATCAGATGTGCCGAACTGGAGATCGGCAAAAACTCGGTGAGTCCCTGGATCAAGGCCAGGATGATGGTGTGCAGGTAGTCCACGGGGTGCGCATGCCTGGCAACTGGAAGGGCAGCATGATAGCCGAAACGCGCCAGCCCGTATGGGCCGCGTTGCTCCCACGCCTCGCCTCGCGCCAGACCGTTGCAGCGATGCCCCACCCCGTGGCTTGACGATTGTCAAACCCCTTGCCGCTCCGTTACGCTGCACCGAAGCGACACAGCCAACCACGGAGTCCCCATGAGTTCAGCCTCCCGCCCGCCCGCTATGGATTTCAGCCTGCCGGCCACTGGCAACACCACGGTGAGTCTGTCCGCCCTGCGCGGCAATCCGTTCGTCCTGTATTTCTATCCCAAGGACAACACTCCCGGCTGCACCACCGAAACCGCCGCATTCCGCGATCACCACGATGCGTTCATCGCCGCCGGCTGCGCCGTGTTCGGGGTGTCGCGCGACAGTCTCAAGTCACACGAGAACTTCAAGACCAAGCTCGGACTGCCGTTTGAACTGCTATCCGACAGCGACGAGTCGGCCTGCCTGGCCTACGACGTCATCAAGATGAAGAACATGTACGGTAAACAGGTGCGTGGCATCGTGCGCAGCACCTTCGTCATCGACGCGCACGGCCGCATCGCGCGTGAATGGCGGGGTGTCAAGGTGCCCGCACACGTCGAGGAGGTGCTGGAGTTCGTCCGCACGCTCTGAAGCTCTACTCAGCCGCCATCCATGGAGAGATCGCATATGGCCAAACGCAGCGCACGCAGCCCGCGAACCAAGCTATTCGTGCTCGACACCAACGTGCTGATGCACGACCCGACCAGCCTCTACCGCTTCGAAGAACACGACATCTTCATTCCGATGATGACGCTCGAAGAACTCGATGCGAACAAGAAGGGCATGTCGGAAGTGGCACGCAACGCGCGCCAGGCCAGCCGCATGATGGACGACATCGTGACCGGCAGCGCCGACGGCATCGAGAACGGCATAGCGCTCGACCCCCCGTCGCACGGGCTCGCCACCGGCAAGATGTTCCTGCAGACCGAAGCAATCCACATCGAGCTGCCCGAGGCCTTGCCGACCTTCAAGGGCGACAACCAGATCATTGGCGTGGTCATGCATCTGGCCGAGCGCGAGCCCAAGCGCCCAGTCATCCTCGTATCCAAAGACATCAACATGCGCATCAAGGCGCGCGCACTGGGCCTGGAAGCGCAGGACTACTTCAACGACAAGGTGCTGGAAGACAGCGATCTGCTGTACACCGGCTCACGCGAACTGCCACCGGATTTCTGGGACACCCACGGCAAGGACATGGAGTCGTGGAAGGAAGAAAGCCATACCTACTACCGCCTGAAGGGTCCGCTGGCGGTTGAACTGCTGCAGAACGAATTCCTCTACCAGGACGGCGAAGCCCCGTTTCAGGCGTGGGTCACGCAGAAGAACGGCAAGAGCGTGGTGGTGCAGACGCTGACCGACTACAGCCACGCCAGGCACAGCGTGTGGGGCATCGCCGCGCGCAACCGTGAGCAGAACTTCGCGCTCAACCTGTTGATGAACCCGGAGATCGACTTCGTCACCCTGCTCGGCCAGGCCGGCACCGGCAAGACCCTGCTGACCTTGGCGTCGGCACTCACTCAGGTGCTCGAAACCAAACGCTATTCCGAAGTGATCATGACCAGGGTCACGGTGCCGGTGGGTGAGGACATCGGTTTCCTGCCCGGCACCGAGGAGGAGAAGATGGCGCCGTGGATGGGGGCGCTCGAAGACAACCTGGACGTGCTCAACGGCACCACCGGCGAAGGCGGCGACTGGGGACGCGCGGCCACCCGCGACCTGATCCGCTCGCGCATCAAGATCAAGAGCCTGAACTTCATGCGCGGGCGCACCTTCATCAACAAGTTCCTGATCATCGACGAAGCGCAGAACCTCACGCCGAAACAGATGAAGACTCTGATCACGCGTGCCGGCCCCGGTACCAAGGTGGTCTGTCTGGGCAACATCGCGCAGATCGATACACCCTACCTCACCGAAGGCAGTTCCGGCCTTACCTTCGTCGTGGACCGCTTCAAGGGCTGGGGCCATTCGGGACACATTACATTGCAGCGCGGCGAGCGCTCCCGGCTCGCCGATCACGCCGCCGAAGTGCTGTAACCACGGCGCGACGGTCTTCCAGGGCCAGGCAGGCTACAATCCTGCTTGGCCCACCGACGCGAGCACAGCCATGCCCTCGACTGCCCCCGAGCAGCTGACTGCGACGATCCGCGAATTTCTCCAGCGCTTTCAGCCGTTCAACCGGATGGAGGCGGAAGCGATCACCTTTCTCGCGGCCCATCTGAAACTCGCCCACTACCCCAGGGGCAGCGAAATCCTGACGCCGGAGATGGGGCCACCCCGGTGTTGTCACATCGTGGCGCGCGGGCAGATCCAGTCACGCCAGGCAGGTGCCACCGCCGTCACCGAGCACGCCATGGTCCCGCTCGGTCCCGGCGAGGCGTTCCCGATCGGCGCGATCGCGGCCCAGCGCCCCTCGACCAACACCTATATCGCGGTTGAAGACAGTTTCATCTACCAGCTCGCGGCGGATGATTTTCTCAAGCTCATGCTGATGAGCCCGGTGTTCCACCTGTTCTGCACCCAATACATCGCCGATCTGCTGGTGCAATCGCGCCAGCAGTTGCAAACCACCTTCTCCCAGCGCGCCGCCGAACAGCAGACCATGATCACGCCGCTGGGCGAGTTGCTCAAGCGCGAACCGGTATTCGTCTCGCCCAACACCCGGACACGTGCCGCGCTGGAAACGATGGCCAACCTGCGTATCGGCTGCATGGTGATCGCCGACCAGGAGCGACGCCCACTCGGCATCCTCACGCTGAGTGACATCCTGCCGCGTGTCGTGATTCCGGGGTTCGACCTCGAACGTCCGATCAGCGCGCTCATGACCCCCAACCCCCGCGCCCTGCCGGCCACCGCCTCGGCCTATGATGCGACGCTGGAAATGGCGGCGCACAAGTTTCGCCACCTGCTGGTCGTGGATCACCAGGAACGACTACTGGGGGTGATATCGGAACGCGACCTGTTTTCGTTGCAGCGCATCAGCCTGCGTCAGGTGCGCGCCACCATAGAAGGCGCGAGCGGCGTCGATACGCTGCAACGCGCCAGCATGGACATCCGTCACCTCGCGCTGAACCTGGTCGCCCAGGGTATCGCCGCCGAGCAACTGACCCGCTTCATCTCGTCGCTCAACGACGCATTGACCCGCCGCATCATGGAGTTGGAGATCGATCGCCATGAGCTGCACGATCTCGAATACGCCTGGCTCGCGTTCGGCTCGGAGGGGCGCCACGAACAGACCCTGTCCACCGACCAGGACAATGGGCTGATCTATGTCTGCCCGGAGGGCACGGACAAAAACACCCTCAAGGCACGATTGCTGAAGTTTGCCAAGGACGTCAACGACAGCCTCGCGGCCTGCGGTTTTCCGCTATGCACCGGCAACATCATGGCAAGCAACCCCGAGCTGTGCCTGACCTACGACGAATGGCAGCGCCGCTTCGAGGACTGGATACGCGAACCCGATCCGCAAGCGCTGCTCAATGCGTCGATCTTCTTCGATTTCCGCGTGCTGGCCGGCAACGAACAGTTCGGCGACACGCTGCGGGTGTGGCTGAACCGCGCCGCAAGCAAGAACTCCAGCTTCCTCATGATGATGGCGGGCAACGCCTTGCAGGTCAGCCCGCCGCTGGGACGCATCCGCGACTTCGTGGTCGAGGATGATGGCTCCATCGATCTGAAGAAGTCGGGCGCGCGCCTGTTTGTCGACGTCGCGCGCATTCTGGCGCTGCGCACCGAAGTATCGTCCAGCAGCACCGTGCAACGTCTGCGTCAGGCCGGGCTCAGGCTCGGCATGCCACCCGAGGAACTGTCGGCCATCGTCGATGGCTTCAACTTCATCCAGCTACTGCGCCTGCGCTCCCAGCATCTGAACACCGAGCATGGCGCACCTGGCGACAACAAGATCAACCCAGACAAACTCAACGAGATCGACCGGCGCATATTGAAGGAAGCTTTGCGCCAGGCGCGCAAACTCCAGTTGCGACTCAAACTGGATTACCAGTTGTGACAGCGAAACGGTCACCGCGAACCCGCCGCGAACCCGAACGGGTGCGCGTGCCGGAGCGGCATTCCCCCGGAGTTCAATTACCATGAACTGGCTCACCCGCATGCTGTTCAACCGCACCGACCTGTCGTCGCTAAACACCGGCCTGCGTGATGCCCTGGCGCACTGGCATTCGCTTGCCCAGCCCGAACTGGGCAAACCGCACTTCGAAACCCGCTACGTAGTGCTCAACACCGAGACCAGCGGTTTCAACGCTGACCGGGATGCGTTGCTCAACGTTGCCGGGATCGCGATCGAATCCGGCGTGCTGGTGCCCGCCAGCAGCTATGCCGCCGAACTGATGCCGGACGCCGCCACGACCTTGATGAATCTGCTGACTTTCTGCGGACGCGGTCCGGCGGTGCTGTTCAACGCGGCGCTCAACCGGTCGATGCTCGAACGCGGCCTGGAAAAGCACCTCGGCGTGGCGCTCGATCTTCCAACCATCGACCTGTACTGGCTGCTACCCGCGCTGTTCCCCGAGCACAACAACCGCCCGGTCAAACTCAGCTACTGGGTCGATCTGTTCGGCGTGGAAACCTTCAAGCGCCAGCACGCACTGGGCGACGCCTTTGCGATCGCCCAACTGATGCTGATCGCCAAATCACGCGCAATTCAAAAAGGCCTGGCCTCGGCACAGAACCTGATCGACCTGGAACAGACTCACCGCCAGTGGGTGCGCCCGTAACACGTTCCTGGCAGCCTGAAGGTCACTTCTTCTTGCACGGCGCCGCACATGTATCACAGCGCTCCTGCGGGATGCGCCGCCCCAGCGCCTCCTGCAACGCACACACCGAGCGGCGGCAACACACCAGCATGACCCCCTCGCGGCTGGCCGCCTGGCGAAAACGCTGCATCACGTTGTGCCCGAGGAAATCGGTGAACAGAATCACGATGTCCACCCCGGCCGGCAACGGCGCCGTGCGGCGCTGATGGGTACTGTCGCGGCCGCTGATATGGCCGGCGATACGTATGCCGAACTGGCTCAACACGTCAGGGATGTTACCGAGCCTGTCGGCTCCGACGACCAGCGCATCCATGCGAAACTCCTAATTGAGAATAAGTCGCATCAAGATTGCCTCAAACCAGAACGATTTGCAAGTAGGAATCACTCTCGTTACTATTCGCGTACCTGTACACTTTCAATAAACACACCCACAAAGGTCGCGACTCATGAACAAACGCATCGCACTCGCCTCCCTGCTGGCCTCCCTCGGGGCCATCTCAGGACAAGCACTCGCCGCCGATACCGAACTCAATCTGTACTCGGCCCGCCACTATCAGACCGATGAAGCGCTGTACGCGGACTTCACCAAGCAGACCGGCATCAAGGTCAACCGCATCGAAGCCAAGGAAGACGAACTGCTGGAGCGCATTCGCAACGAAGGCGCCAACAGCCCCGCCGACATCCTGATCACCGTTGACGCATCGCGCCTGGGCAAGGCCGATGAACTGGGGCTGTTCGCCCCGCTCAAGTCGGATGTGATCAACCAGCGCGTCCCGGCGCACCTGCGCACCGACACGTGGATTGCCTTCTCCACTCGCGCCCGCGTCATCGTCTACAACCCCACCATGCTCAGGGCCGAACAGGTCTCGACCTATGAGTCGCTGGCCGACCCCGCGCTCAAGGGCAAGGTATGCACGCGTTCGGGCAGCCACCCGTACAACCTGTCGCTGGGCGCGGCGATGATCAACCACCACGGCGCGGACAAGACCGAAGCGTGGGCCAAGGGCATCGTCACCAACTTCGCGCGTGCCCCCAAGGGCGGCGACACCGACCAGATCAAGGCCGTATCCGCCGGTGAATGCGGCGTGGCGATCGCCAACAGCTACTACTTCGCGCGCCTGATGAACTCGACCAAGCCCGATGACCAGAAAGTCGTCGCCAGCGTCGGCTTCATCTGGCCGAACCAGCAGACCACCGGCGCACACATCAACGTATCCGGCGCCGGCGTGCTCAAGCACGCACCGCACAAGGAAGCAGCGAAGAAGTTTCTCGAGTATCTGACCTCGGACCAGGCGCAGATCTACTTTGCCGACGGCAACAACGAATGGCCGGTCGTCGCCAGCGTCAAGACCGCCAACCCGGCCCTGACCAGACTCGGCGCCTACAAGGCCGACACCCTGGAGATCAGCAAGCTGGCCGGCAGCGTTACCGAAGCCCAGCGCGTTTTCGATCGCGCCGGCTATCGCTGAACAACCTCCGCATCAACGACAAAGCCGCCCACGGGCGGCTTTGTCGTCTCTACACCGCAGCGCCCGGACTGGTTGCCGGCGCAACATCGAGCGGCGTCGGCGCCCGTCGGCGCTGCTTCACGATCTGACGCGACAGCACGATCATCGGCACCAGCCCCACCGCGACGATCGCCAGCGCCGCTGTCGATGCTTCGGCCAGGCGCTCGTCGGCCGCCAGGGTATGCGCCTGGGTGGCCAGGGTATCGAAGTTGAACGGCCGCATCACCAGGGTCGCGGGCAGCTCCTTCATCACATCGACAAACACCAGCAGCGCCGCCGTGAGCAGGCTGCCGCGCAGTATCGGCACGTGCACCCGGCGCAAGGTGGAAAACTTGCCGTGCCAGAGGATGCGCGACGCGTCATCCATGCTGGGCGTGACCTTGCCCAGGCTGGACTCGACCGTATGCAGCGCAATGGCGAGGAAGCGCGTCAGGTAGGCGTACACCAGCGCGGCGATGCCGCCGGTGAGCAACAAGCCGGGGTTAACGCCGAACACTTCCAGCCACGCGGCCGCGATCGCGTTGTCCAGGCGTGTCACCGGAATCAATACCCCCACCGCGATCACCGACCCCGGCACCGCGTACCCCAGCCCCACGACGCGGTTGAACGCGTGCGGCAGCCGGGTCCGCGCGAGCCGGGCCGCGTAGGCGAGCACCAGCGCCAACCCCACCGCCAGCACCGCCGTCACCGCTGCCAGTACGAAGCTGTTGCGCGCCAGCCCGACGAAACGCGGGCCGAACTGCGCGTCGCCATCGACCAGCGCCATGTTCAGCAGCAACCCGGCCGGTAGCAGAAAACCCAACAACAAGGGCACGAAACAGGCAACAACGGCGAGCAGTCCGAGCGGCGTCGACAGCCGTATCCGCATCGGCGCACCCTGCTGGCGGGAAGTATTGTTGAAGCGCGCCCGGCCACGGCTGGAAAACTCCAGCACCAGCACCAGCACCACGAAGCCGAGCAACAATGCCGACAACTGCGCCGCCGCGGTGCGGTCGCCGAGCGAGAACCAGGCGCGGTAGATGCCGGTGGTAAAGGTCTGGACCCCGAAATAGGCCACCGTCCCGTAATCGGCCAGCGTCTCCATCAACGCCAGCGAGGTGCCCGCCACGATGGCCGGGCGGGCCAGCGGCAGCGACACCTGCGCGAAGCAGCGCCACGGCCCCAGCCCCAGCGAACGCCCGGCTTCGAGCATGCCGGCGGCACGTTCAAGGAAGGCGGTGCGGGCCAGCAGATAGACGTAGGGATAGAGCACGAACATGAACATCGCGACCGCGCCACCCACCGTGCGCACATCCGGAAACCAGTAGTCGCGCGCGCCCCAGCCGAACAACTCGCGCAATCCGCTTTGCACCGGACCGACGAACTGCAGAAAATCGGTATACGCGTAAGCCATCACGTAGGCGGGCATCGCCAGCGGCAGCACCAGCGCCCATTCAAAGAAACGCCGTCCCGGAAAGTCGAGCATGGTCGTAAGCCACGCGCAGACGATGCCTATGCTCGACACCCCCAACCCAACGCCCACGCACAGGATGACCGTGTTGCGCAGGAAGTCGGGCAGCACTGTCGCCGCCAGATGCGCCCAGGTGTCCGAAGTGCCGCCCACCAGCACGTTGGAGAACACCGAAATGACCGGGAGTGCGATCGTCACCGCGATCAGCAAAGCCGCCAAGGTGAGCGGGGACAAGTCCGGCCAGCGTCGGCGAGTCGTGTTTTCGTCTTTCATCGAAATCCCGCAGATGGGTGCCGCGCGAGCCTTTCTCGCCGCGGCAATCCGAAATTATAATTGATCGCATTTGATATTCCGCGATGCGATAATCGCAGCATTCCCGCCTCGCACCGCCTCGACTTCATGCCTCTGCTCGAACTCGCCGGAATCGATCTCGCCTACGGCACGCACCGCATCGTGGAACATCTCTCCATGCAGCTCGACAAGGGCCGCATCGGGTGCCTGCTCGGTCCGTCCGGATGTGGCAAGACCACGGTGCTGCGCAGCATCGCGGGTTTCGAACACATCGCCGGGGGTGAGATCCGGCTCGACGGGCAACTGGTCAGCAGCACCGCCGTACACCTCCCGCCGGAACGGCGGCGTATCGGCATGGTGTTTCAGGACTACGCGCTGTTCCCGCACCTGTCCATCATCGACAACGTCGGGTTCGGACTGCGCGGCATCCCCGACGCCCAGCGGCGCAGCCGTGTCGCCGAGTTGCTCGAACTGGTCGGCCTGCCGGAGCAGGGACGCAAGTTCCCGCATGAACTGTCCGGCGGGCAACAACAGCGGGTGGCTCTGGCGCGGGCACTGGCACCCAAGCCCAGCCTGCTGCTGCTCGACGAGCCGTTTTCCAACCTCGACGTGGAACTGCGCGAGCGCCTGTCACACGAGGTGCGCGACATCATCAAGGCCACCGACACCACCGCCATCCTGGTGACCCACGACCAGCACGAAGCGTTCGCCGTGGCCGACGAGATTGGCATCATGAACAGCGGCCGTATCCAGCAGTGGGATACCCCGTACAACCTCTATCATCGCCCCGCGAGCCGCTTCATCGCCGACTTCATCGGCCAGGGCGTGCTGTTGCCGGGCCGGGTCCTGAACGACCATCAAGTCGGTGTGGAACTGGGTACGCTCAACAGCGTGATTCCGGTCGAATGCGGTGCGGGCTGCGACAGTTGCGCACGCTCCTGTCCGGTCGAAGTCCTGTTGCGCCCTGATGACGTGGTGCACGATGACGCCAGCAGCGTAAAGGCGCGGGTCGTGAAGAAGGCCTTCCGTGGCGCCGAAATCCTGTACACGCTCGAACTCGGGAGCGGCGCGCGCGTGCTGTCGCTGGTGCCCAGCCACCACAATCACGCCATCGGCGAGATGATAGGCATCCGCCTGGACGTCGATCACGTCATCACCTTCCACGAGCACTCCGAGCAGGCGGCCCATGCCCAGGCCGGCAACCGGCCCAAGTACGTAAACGGATGATTCCCTGGCTGGCCGACCCGGCCGCGTTTCCGCCGGTCGAAAGCGCTCTTGACGATCCCGACGGGCTGCTCGCGGCGGGCGGCGCACTCACCCCGGAATGGTTGCTCGCGGCTTACCGGCGCGGCATCTTCCCGTGGTACAGCGGCGACCAGCCGATACTGTGGTGGAGTCCCGACCCGCGCCTGGTGCTGGTTCCAGCGCAGATCAAGATCAGCCGCTCGCTGGCGAAAACCTTGCGCCGGGGGCATTTTGAAGTCCGCTTCGATAGCGCGTTTGCCGCAGTCGTGACGGCCTGCGCGCAGCCGCGGGAACCATCGGGAGGCACCTGGATCACACCGGCAATGCAGGCAGCCTACCTCCGGATGCACGAAATCGGCCATGCCCACAGTGTGGAAACGTGGTGCGAGGGCGAACTGGTGGGGGGGCTGTACGGCATCGCGCTGGGTCGTGCGTTCTTCGGTGAATCGATGTTCAGCCACCGCAGCGACGCCTCCAAGGTCGCGCTGGCACATCTGGCGCGACACCTCGAATCCAGGGGGTTTGCAATGATCGACTGCCAGATGACCACCGCGCACCTGCTGTCGCTGGGCGCACGGGAAATGCCGCGCCGCGTGTTCTCCGAGCAACTGGCAACCCTGACCAGCGCTGGCGATGCGCCCGGCAAGTGGCCGCCCGACGCGGGGGCCGGACTGTTTCAGGCGCGATAGCACACTGAAGATCATGAAACCGGACTACCCCTACGCCCTGATCCAGTTCTACGCGACCGCACCCTATGCGTGCTCATACCTGAGCGGGCGCATCGCGCGTTCACAGGTGGCCACCCCCGGCCATCTCATCGACACCCAGATATACAGCGAACTGGTACGCAACGGTTTTCGCCGCAGCGGCATCTTCACCTACCGGCCGCAATGCGACCATTGCCGCGCCTGCGTGCCGGTGCGGGTGCCGGTCGCGCTGGCGCGCACCGATCGCAGCCAGCGGCGCGCGCTCAAGCAGCACATGCACATGGAGGCGACCGAGCACCCGCTGCAGTTTTCCGAGGAGCACTTCGCCTTGTACCAACGCTATCAGTCGGCACGTCACGCCGGCGGCGGCATGGACCTGGACAATCGCGAGCAGTACACCAACTTTCTGCTGCAAACCCACGTCGACACCCACCTGATGGAGTTCCGCGAAGACGGCATCCTGCGCATGGTATGCGTGATCGACCGCCTGTCGGACGGACTGTCCAGCGTATATACCTATTTCGACCCGGATCAGGCTCGCGCCAGTTACGGCACCTACGGCGTGCTGTGGCAGATCGAAGCCTGCCGCCGCCTCGGGCTGCCCTATCTGTACCTCGGCTACTGGATCCGCGATAGCGACAAGATGGCCTACAAGTCGCGCTTCCAGCCGGTCGAGGGGCGAATCGACGGGCAATGGCAGCGCCTCGACCCCGCCATACACCACCAGGCATAAAGCCGCGATCACCTCGCCTCGCACTCCGGTGTAGACTGCACACCCTTGGCGCCCCCGCGCCGCAGCTACTTTATCTACGCTCATGCTTTATCCGCTCGTACGCCCCCTGCTCTTTTCCCTGGATGCGGAAACCGCGCATGAACTGACCCTCGCCGCCCTGCGCCTTTACGGCTGCGCTCTGCCGTCAGCCGAAATCGACGAGCGCGACGGCATCGACGTGATGGGGCTGCGCTTTCCCAATCGCATCGGTCTCGCGGCCGGGCTGGACAAGAACGGCGAGGCGATTGACGGGCTGGCGCGACTGGGCTTCGGTTTCATTGAAATCGGCACCATCACCCCACGCGCGCAACCTGGCAACCCGCGTCCGCGCATGTTCCGCCTGCCCGAAGCGCAAGCCATCATCAATCGCATGGGTTTCAACAACCACGGTGTCGACGCGCTGGTGAGCAACGTGCGGGCCGCGCGCTACCGGGGCATCCTCGGCATCAACATCGGCAAGAATGCCGACACGCCGCTGGAGCGCGCCGCCGATGACTATTTGCTGTGTCTGGACAAGGTCTACCCGCATGCCAGCTACGTAACGGTGAACATCTCGTCGCCCAACACCCGCGACCTGCGTCAGTTGCAGGGTGCCTCGGAGCTGGATGCCCTGCTTGGCGCGCTGAAAGCGCGCCAGGAGGCATTGGCCCAGAGCCACGGGCGCTACGTGCCGGTGGCGTTGAAAATCGCTCCCGACCTCACCCCCGAGCAGATCTCCGACATCGCCGACGCCTTGCGTCGCCATCGCATCGACGCCGTCATCGCCACCAACACCACCATTTCGCGCAGCAAGGTGCAGGGCTTGCGCTACGCCGAACAACAGGGCGGCTTGTCCGGCGCACCAGTATTCGACGATGCGACGGCGGTTGTGGCGGCACTCGCGCGCCAACTCGCGGGCGAGCTACCGGTCATCGCGGCGGGGGGCGTGCTGTCCGGCACCGATGCACGAGCCAAGCTCGCCGCCGGTGCCAGCCTGGTCCAGCTCTACAGCGGGCTGGTCTATCGCGGTCCCGGACTCGTCGATGAGTGCATACGTGCAACCTCGGGCCATTCATGAACACGGGTGCGTAGCATTCCAATGTCGCTTGATATAAAATCGCTTGATATCAAATAGTTTAAAAACAACTACAGCGAACGCAGTTGAGTGGCTATACTCCGCAAGCGATAATTCGCCACCACCTACCCAGTCCTGACCATGTCCAGCTACATCTTCCTCATCATCGGCGCCGTCCTCGTGAATAACGTGGTGCTGGTGCGCGTACTCGGGCTGTGCCCGTTCATGGGGGTATCGAAGAAGCTGGAAACCGCCATCGGCATGGGCATGGCGACCACCTTCGTGCTGACCCTGGGCTCGGGCACCAGCTACCTGATCGACCACTACCTGCTGCAACCGAACGATCTGGCCTATCTGCGCACGCTATCCTTCATTGTCGTGATCGCCGCCATCGTGCAGCTCACCGAACTGGTGATCGAAAAAACCAGCCCGCTGCTGCACCAGGTGCTGGGCATCTACCTGCCGCTGATCACGACCAACTGTGCCGTGCTTGGCGTGCCGCTGCTCAACGTCGGCCTCAACCACAACCTGCTCGAATCGCTGCTGTTCGGCTTTGGGTCGTCGATGGGCTTCACGCTGGCGCTGGTGCTGTTCGCCGGCATACGCGAGCGCCTGGACGGGGCCGACGTCCCGACCCCATTCAAGGGCACGGCCATCGCAATGATTACCGCCGGGTTGATGAGCCTCGCCTTCATGGGGTTCGCCGGCCTCGACCGCTACTGAGACGCTCCGCATCCTATGATCCACGCTCTTGCCACCACGGCATCAACTTCGCCGGCCCGCGCATGCTGACCGCCTTGCTGATCATGGCCGGCATCGCCATCGTGCTGGGCGCGGCGCTGGGCTACGCCTCGATACGTTTCAAGGTCGAAGGCGACCCGCTGGTCGAGAAGATCGACGCCATCCTGCCCCAGACGCAGTGCGGCCAATGCGGCTATCCGGGCTGCAAGCCCTACGCCCAGGCCATTGCCAACGGTGAAGCCGACATCAACCAGTGTCCGCCGGGCGGAGAGGAAGGCATACGTGCGCTGGCCGACCTGCTGGGGCGCGAATTCAAGCCGTTGTCGGAAGAATTCGGCGTCGAGAAACCCAAGGCGGTCGCCTTCATCGACGAACAGACCTGCATCGGGTGCACGCTGTGCTTGCAGGCCTGTCCGGTCGATGCCATCGTCGGCGCCGCCAAACAGATGCATACCGTGGTCGAACCGCTATGCACGGGTTGCGAACTGTGCGTCGCGCCATGTCCGGTCGACTGCATCACGATGGAGCCGGTCAAGGTGACGGTCGAGAACTGGAAATGGAAGTACCCGGTCGTGGACATGCGGAGGATCGCATGATCAAGCGGCTGTTCAACTTCCAGGGCGGCATCAAGCCCGACTCGCACAAGAACGAATCTGCGGGCGTCCCCATCCGCCCCGCCCCACTGCCCGCGCGCCTGACCGTGCCCTTGCGCCAGAACGCGCGCTCGGTCGCACGCTGCATCGTCGAGCCGGGTCAGCACGTGCTCAAGGGTCAGCGCATCGGCGAGGCGCAGGATTTTCTCGGCACCGCCGTGCACGCACCCAGTTCCGGCACCGTGATCGAGATCGCCGACCACCCCATGGCGCACGCCTCCGGCCTGACCACCCGCTGCATCGTCATCGAAACCGATGGCGACGATCGGGCGGTACCCATGGCACCCTTCGACTACGCCAACACCGACCGCCTGACCACCCTCGGTTATCTGCGCGACTGCGGCGTCGTGGGCATGGGCGGCGCCGCCTTTCCCAGCCACGTCAAACTGGGTTCCGGCACCGGCATCGACACCCTGGTGCTGAACGGCGCCGAATGCGAACCGTGGATTACCTGTGACGACCGCCTGATGCGTGAGCGCGCCGATGCAATCCTGCGTGGAGCGAAGATCCTGCGGGAGCTGATCGGCGCGCGGCACACCCTGGCAGGCATCGAAGACAACAAACCGGAAGCGATTGCCGCGATGCAGGAAGCGGCCAAGGGCATCGACCCGGCAATACAGATCGTCCCGGTACCCACGCGCTACCCCGCCGGCGGCGAAAAACAACTGATCCGCGTGCTCACCGGCATCGAGATCCCGCAGGGCAAGCTCGGTTCCGCCTACGGCGTGCAGTGCTTCAACGTCGGCACCGCGCACGCGGTGTATCGCGCGATCACGTTCGGCGAACCGGTGCTGTCGCGCGTCGTCACGCTGACCGGCAACGTCGAGCACCCCGGCAACTTTGATACCCTGATCGGCACGCATGTCGATGCGCTGCTGCCGCTGGCCGCACCGCAAGCAGACACCGACCGCTACATCCTCGGCGGACCGATGATGGGGCTGGCGCTCACCGATCTGAGCGTGCCCATCGCCAAGGGCTCCAACTGCATCATCGCCTCGTCGCCCGCGCTGTTTCCACCGGCGCCCCCGGAGCGTCCGTGCATCCGTTGCACCGCCTGCGCCAGCGCCTGCCCGGCCGGCCTGCAACCGTTCGAGCTTTACTGGTACTCGCGCTCGCGCAACTTCGGCAAGGCACAGGAATACAAGCTGTTCGACTGCATCGAGTGCGGCAGTTGCGCCTTCGTCTGCCCGTCGCACATTCCGCTGGTCGACTACTACCGCTACGCCAAGAGCGAGATCTGGGCGCGCGAACGCGACACCAAGGCATCCAGCGAGGCACGCGAGCGCTTCGAGTTCCGCAACTACCGCCAGGAACGCGAGAAAGCCGAAAAGGCAGCCCGGCTTGCGGCCAAGGCAGCCGAAACCAAGGCCAAGATGGCGCAGGAAGGCAGCGCGCCTGAAAACGCCGACGACGCGAAGAAGGCGCTGATCGCGGCGGCCATGGAACGCGCCAGGCAACAGAAGGCCGCAGCCCCGGCCGTAACCGGTAATGACACCCCCGTACCCGACCCAACGGCCGCCCTGCCCGTCAAACCCACCGAGGATGCGGCCGCATCGACGACGCCACCGGACCAACATGCCCAGCCGCGCTGAAACCCACAACCCTCACCCGTTCCGGCCCCGCATGCGCGGCGCCTGGGGCGGGCCGCGTACCCCGTCATGATCCACTCACCCTACATCCGCAAACCCACGAGCGTGCAGCGCGTCATGCTCAACGTGCTGCTCGCGCTGACGCCGGGCATCGCCGCCTATGTATGGCAGATCGGGGCCGGGATACTGGTCAACCTGCTGATCGCCACGATCACCGCGGCTGCAGCCGAAGCGCTGGTGCTGCGCCTGCGCAATCGGCCGGTGAAACTGGCGGTCTCGGATCTGTCCGCAGTGCTCACCGGATGGCTGGTGGCGCTGGCTTTCCCGCCGATCGCGCCGTGGTGGCTGACCGTGCTCGCGGTCCTGGTCGCCATCATCGCGGTCAAGCACCTGTACGGCGGCCTCGGGCAGAACCCGTTCAATCCGGCCATGGTCGCCTTTTGCGCGATGATCGTCGCCTACCCGTCGCTGATGTCGCAATGGCCGCCGGCGGGCGGACTGGACTTCGGCACCCAGTTGCAACTGATACTGGGCGGCGCGCGCGACCTTGACGCCATTACCAGCGCCACCGCGCTGGACGCGCTGCGCACCGGCTTGCGCGCCGGCGCCGGCAGCGTCGAGGCAATACGCCAGACCGGCACCTTCGGCATGCTGGGCGGGCGCGGCTGGGAGTGGATCGGCCTCGGCTATCTGCTCGGCGGCGCGTTCCTGCTGGCGCGCCGCGTCATCACCTGGCACATGCCGGTCGCCTTCATCATCACCTTGGCACTGGTATCGGCGGCTCTGTGGGCCTTCGATCCGGCGCGCTTCGCCCCGCCGTGGTTCCATCTGGCCAGCGGCGGCGCGATGCTGGCCGCGTTCTTCATCATCACCGACCCGGTCACCGGCGCCACCACCCCGCGCGGCAAGCTGATCTTCGGTGCCGGCGTGGCGCTGCTGGCCTACCTGATCCGCAACTTCGGCGCCTTTCCCGAGGGCATCGCGTTTGCGGTCCTGCTGATGAACATCTGCGTCCCGCTGATCGACATGAAAACCCAACCGCCGGTATTCGGCCAGCGCGGAGGGCGCGCGCCATGACCACACGCTACACCGCCAGCCACACCTCGCTGCGCACCGCCGGCATCATGCTGGTCTTCACCGTGCTGTTCACCATGGTCATGTCGCTCACCTACAACGCCACGCGACCGGCCATCGAAGCGTCCGAACTGCGCGAGAAAATGCGCCTGATCAACGACGTGCTGAGGCCGGGGAGCTTCGACAACGTGCTGCTGGACGACTACGTCGAACTCGGCCCCACCCCGGAACTGGGGCTGGACAAGGGCGGGCGGGTGTATCGCGCGCGCAATGGCGGCCAGCCGGTCGCTTTGGTTATCGAAACCGTGGCACCCAACGGCTACGGCGGACGCATCCAGTTGATCGTCGCGGTCAGCGTCGACGGACATGTCACCGGAGTGCGCGCCATCACACACTCGGAGACGCCGGGCCTGGGCGACTACATCGATCCGAAAAAGGACAAGGACAAGGCCAAGCCGTGGATCACCCAGTTCACCGGCCTGTCATTCGCCGAAGTGGCGGCCGACAAGTGGAAGGTCAAGCGTGATGGTGGCGCCTTCCATTCCCGTGTCGGCGCCACCATCAGCGCCCGAGCCGTCACCGACGCCAGTGGCAAGGCGCTGGCCTGGGCAGTGCGCCACAACCGCGACCTCTTCGCCGCCAAGAATGGTGACCGGCCATGAACATGCAGAGTTTTCGCGACAACGCCTGGAACGGGTTGTGGAAGCAGAACACCGGCCTGGTGCAACTGCTGGGCTTGTGCCCGATACTCGCCATCAGCACCAGCATGGTCAATGCGGTCAGTCTGGGGCTGGCGACGCTACTGGTGATGGCGCTGGCCAATTTCGCCATCGCCTCGCTGCGCAACTTCATCCCCTACGAAATCCGCATTCCGGTGTTCATCCTCATCATTGCCGCGCTGGTGACGATGGTCGATCTGAGCTTCAACGCCTATCTGCACGAACTGTACCTGGTGCTGGGCATCTTCATCCCGTTGATCGTGACCAACTGCATCGTGCTCGCGCGCGTCGAAGCGTATGCGGCCAAGAACGGCCCGCTCGAATCGACCGTGGACGCCGTGATGATGGGGCTGGGGCTGGTGTGGGTGCTGGCCCTGCTGGGCGGCATCCGCGAGCTGATCGGCAACGGCACCCTGTTCGGCGGCATCGACATGATTTTTCCCGGCCTGTCGCCGATCTCGGTGTTCGGTCCGGACTATCCGAACTTCCTGATCGCGATCCTGCCGCCGGGCGGCTTCTTCGCCCTGGGTTGCCTGATCGCGCTGTACAACTGGATCAGCTCGCGCGCCGCTGCCCGCGCCGCCGCGCGCCCCAAGACGGCGCCCGCACCCGACGCCGAAGCCGCGCCCACGAGCTGACCTGCGGCGATGCACGCCGACGCTGTCCGCGAGTTCTTCCGGCGTCTGGAACAGGCCGAGCCGAATCCGACCACCGAACTGGAGTACGGCTCGCCGTTCCAGTTGCTGGTGGCGGTGGTACTGTCGGCTCAGGCCACCGACGTCAGCGTCAATCGCGCCACGCGCACGCTGTTTGCAGTCGCACCGACCCCGCAAGCCATGCTCACCCTTGGTGAAGCCGGGGTCGCCGACCATATCAAGAGCATCGGCCTATACCGCACCAAAGCACGCAATACAATCGCCCTGTCGCACATGCTGCTCGAACACCACGGCGGCGCGGTACCGAATTCCCGCGCCGCGCTGGAAGCCCTGCCCGGCGTCGGGCGCAAGACCGCCAACGTGGTGCTCAACACCCTGTTCGACGAACCGGTGATCGCCGTCGACACCCACATCTTCCGCCTCGGCAACCGCACCGGGCTGGCGCCGGGCAAGGACGTGGTGGCGGTGGAACAGGCGCTGATGCGGCGCATTCCCAGCGAATACCTGAAACACGCCCACCACTGGCTGATCCTGCACGGGCGCTACGTGTGCACCGCGCGCAAACCGGCGTGCGGCGCGTGCGTGGTGCGCGACCTGTGTGATTTCCGAGACAAGACGAGCTGAGCCGACATGTTTGACCCCTCCCGCGATCAGGCACGCAACTTCTTCATCGAAACCTGGCGCAAGCATTGCGCCGGCGAAGTGCTGACCCCCATCGAGCACCTTGCCACCGACATCATCCGATTACACCCGGAGTACCACGCGCTGCTTGCCGACCCGGACTCGATCAACCGCGACTTCGCGCCGGAACAAGGCCAGATCAACCCCTTCCTCCACCTGTCGCTACACCTGGCGATCGAAGAACAGCTATCCATCGACCAGCCCCCCGGACTGCGCGGCGCCTTTGCCGCGCGCCAGTTGCGCCACGGCAACCGCCACGACGCACTGCACGACGTGCTCGATTGCCTGGGGGAGACCCTGTTCAACGCCCAGCGCAATGGCACCGCACCGGACGGTGCGGCCTACGTGGAGTGCGTGCGGCGCAAGGGCTGAGCGACGCACCCGACCTGATCGTCGTAGGAGGGGCTTTAGAGGGTGTCGCAAAACCCCCTGCGCTGGCCGGGTAGGCTACGATTGCACCGGTATCGAACAGATCGGGACGGACATGCTCAAGAGGAAGATCAGCCGACGCGTCACGCGCATTGAGAGGCGACC
>JACOUN010000119.1 GCA_016177805.1 Rhodocyclales bacterium | reverse complement strand
TCGCCTCTCAATGCGCGTGACGCGTCGGCTGATCTTCCTCTTGAGCATGTCCGTCCCGATCTGTTCGATACCGGTGCAATCGTAGCCTACCCGGCCAGCGCAGGGGGTTTTGCGACACCCTCTGAAGCCGCTCCTACGAGGTGTATGGCGCCCGACCAGCCTTGCCTGGATTGATGGTGTGCGTTTCGTGCGATTGCCCTGACGTCGGGGGTGAAGTTCGACTCTTGGTCAAAGAAGTCGACATCCGGCTGACGCAGGGCGTCGTGCTGGTTTCGGGTGTTGCGGGGCGCCGTGCGGGTTGCGCGGCGGAGGAGTCCCCGTCTGGAATCAGCGCCGGATGTCGATCAGAAACGGCTCCTGCAGTGGTGCTTCGTCGCAGTTGTGGCCGGGGCCGCTGCGGTCGATGACGAGGAAGTCGGAGACGGCATCGAGCGCGATCAGCGGGTGGTGCCAGGCGCCGGGGGCGTAGTTCACGCCCTGGTCGGGGCGGGCGTGGAAGATGCGCAGGTCCGACGGCTTGGGGGCTGGGCCGGGCGGGGCGACGACGACCAGGTAGGGGTGGCCGGAGAGCTGCATGAAGGCCTGGCTGGCGAGCGGGTGGCGTTCCATGAGTTGCAACTGGAACGGCAGTTCGCGCGGCTGGGCGCGGAAGATGGAGACGATGGCGTGGCCGTCGGGGCCGGGGGCTATGCGCGCGAGGTCGTGGTAGCGCTCGGTGCTGCCGGCGTTGATGGTGAACTGGCGCACCCCCGCGCGCACTTCGATGACGTCGCCGTAGGGGGCGAAGGCGGCGGCATCGAGGTGTTCGGCGATGCGCGGGGGGTTCATCGCGCGACCCGTCCCCACAGGCGCAGGCGCGATACGCCGCCGTCCGGGATGATGTTGAAGCGCACGTGGGTGATGGGGCCAAGCGCGGCGATGTGGTCGGCGAAGCTGTGCACCGCGTCCATGCTCAGTTTGTGTTCTTCCAGCAGCAGCGGCCAGAACATGCTCTGGGTGATCAGCGACTGGTCGGTGCCGCCTTCGACGCGTGCGGCCTGTATGGAGCAGCGGTCGGGGTAGTTGCCCTTGAAGTGGCAGGTGTCGACTTCGATGCGTTCCACGACGCCGGCGGTGCCCAGTTGCAGGATGCACCAGTCGTTGCCGGGTTCGCGGCGGCGGCGGGTTTCCCAGCCGTCGCCCATGTCGAGGCCGCGTCCGGGCAGGATCAGGTTGCCGGGGGCGCCGAAGTGGGCGTCGTTCCATGCGACCGGGCGACCGCCGTTCTCCAGCGCGACGAGATCCACCAGTTCGTTGCCGACGTGGTCGAAGGCGCCGACCGGCTGGCCGTACACGCGCAGCCGGGCGATGCCGCCGTCGGGGTAGATGTTGACGCGCAGGTGGGTCCATGCCTCGTTCGAGGCGCTGCGCAGCAGGTGGTGGCTGTCGCCGGCGAGGCTGGTGGCGGGCAGGATCTCGGTCCATGCTTCGGCTTGCAGCGTGTCGACGTCGTCACCTTCGGATACGGTGGCTTCGATCGACACCGCCGGGGCGTAGTTGCCGGTGAAGTGCGAGGTGTCGACGTCGAAGCCGTGGATCACACCCTTGCGCCCGAGCTTGAGCAGACACCAGTCATGGCCGGTGGTGCGTTTGCGCCGGGTCTCCCAGCCGTCCATCCATTTGCCGTTGGCGTCGTACTTGCCGGGAATGAACTGGGCCGGGGCGGGGTCGAGCATGCGCCCGACTTCGGCGAAGAAGTCGTCCGAGGCAAACAGCGCGCGGGCGCCGATGCGCGGATTGGCGAGGTCGACCGCGCGGCGCGCCCAGTCGGGGAGTTCGGCGGGGGCGGCGACGCGGATGCCGCCGCTGTTGTGACTGCTCATCGTTGTTTCCTTTAGGTGGACGGTATCGGTAGTAAAACCGGCAACCAGAGCTTGTTCGTCATTCCGGCGCAAGCCGGAATCCATGCGGTGGAACTGGGCACCGGCTTTCGCCGGTGCGACGGGTGGTTGCCGGATACGCAGGAAGGCCGTCCGGGTTGTGCACTCAAAACTTCCACGTCAGCAGCAGTTGCGCGAAGTTGTCTTTCTTGTTGGCGATGGACGGGCCGTTCTTGCTGCCGCCGTACTTGTTCTTCCAGTACTGGTATTCGAGGCCGGCATACATGGTGTCGGGTTTGCCGAAGAAGCTGCCGACATCGAGGCGCAGTTGCGGCTGGGTCAGGATCTGGGCCTTGCAGTTGCCGTGCGCGCCGATGAAGTCGATGAAGCCGGTGAACTGGAACTTGGCCTGGCCGATCTGGAACGGCAGCAGCCACGCCGGGGTGATCTGGTAGGTGTTCTTGCCCTCGCCACAGTTGTCGGCGCCATCGAACTTGCCGCGGTCCATGTAGGCCAGCACATCCACATTGAAGAAGGCGAAGCCGGGCACGTCAAGGTGCAGCGTGACGCCGGGCAGGAACACGCGCGGACGCGCGCCGTTGGTCTTGGAGCCGGCGTTGATGCCGAAGGTGGCGCTGACGTCCTTGAGCGGGCCGCCGCCTATGGTCTTGCCGCTGAGCTTGGACAGGCTGAGGCTGGTGTACCACTCGCCGTAGACTTCCTGCTCGTTGTTGTCGGCGCGGTCGGATTTGATGAAGTCGACAAAGAAGAAGTTGCCGCCGTAGTCGTGGCCGCTGGCGTGGGTCAGGGTCAGGATGGTCTTGGTGACGTCGCGGTCATTGAACGGCTCCTGGAAGTCAGTGCCGTGCAGCAACTGGACTTCGGTGTCGCTCCAGTTGGCGGCGACGGCGGTGGTGGCGCTGACGCCCAGGGCGGCGGCGAGCAGGGTGTGGCGAAACTTGGTCATCTCGGGTGTTCCTCCAGTGGTGGGATGTGGTCCTGATGGACTCTTGTGTTCGTCGCGACTGACCAGCGTCGTGGCGGCGTGGGGCTGTGCCCGACTCCTCTGCGCGCGTTCCGGCATGTGCCGCAACGACGGGTCATTCGTTCCGGTTGCCGGGCTACGCGAGTAGCGCCTCCAGGCGCAGCCGCGCGATGCGGGCGATTTGCTGCAGGCAGGTGTCGAACTCGGCCTCGCTAGTGTTTTCGATGCGGTGGGCCAGCGCCGCCAGGATCTGGTGGCGGGTGAGGCCGCGTACCGCGATCACGAACGGAAAACCGTGGCGCTCGCGGTAGGCGGCGTTCAGCGCGCGCAGTTGTGCCAGTTCGGCAGCGGTGCACTGGTCGAGCCCGGCGCTGGCCTGTTCGCCGCGCGAGTCGGCGGTGAGGGTGCCGGCGGCGGCTTCCTTGCCCGCGAGTTCCGGGTGGGCGCGGATCAGCGCGAGCTGCCGCTCATGCGGGGCGGCGCGCATCGCGGTGACCATGGCGGCGTGCAGCGCGGCCACATCGGCAAAGGGGCGGGCTGGGGCGGCGGCTGCGGCAATCCACGGGCTGTGTTCGAAGATGCCGCCCAGGGTCGCGGTGAACTCCGCCGTGGTGAGGGCGTTGAGTTGATCCAGCGTCATGCTCACGGCTCCAATGAAGGGCAGGGGTGGGTGGCGATCCAGTGGCGGGCGATGTCCACCCGCCGGCATACCCACACCCGCTCGTGCCGTTCGATGTGGTCGAGAAAGCGCTGCAGGGCGCGGAAGCGGCCGGGGCGGCCGAGCAGGCGGCAGTGCATGCCGACCGACAGCATCTTCGGGGCCTCGTCGCCTTCGGCGTAGAGCGCGTCGAAGCTGTCGCGCAGGTACTGGAAAAACGCGTCGCCGTGCGAAAAACCTTGCGGCAGGGCAAAGCGCATGTCGTTGCTGTCGAGGGTGTACGGCACCACCAGGTGCGGCACCGTGCTGCCGTCGCTGCGCGTGACGCGGGTCCACAGCGGCAGGTCGTCGCCGTAGTAGTCCGAGTCGTACAGGAAGCCGCCGTAATCCGCGACCAGGCGCCGGGTGTTGGGCGAGTCGCGGCCGGTGTACCAGCCCAGCGGGCGTTCGCCGGTGAGGTTTTCGATGATCTCCATGCCGATGCGCATGTGTTCGCGCTCGGTGGCTTCGTCGACCTGCTGGTAGCTGATCCAGCGCCAGCCGTGGCAGGCGATCTCGTGCCCGAGTTCGCGGAACGCGGCGGTGGCTTCGGGGTGGCGCTGCAGCGCCATTGCGACGCCGAACACCGTCAGCGGCAGGCCGCGCCGCTCGAACTCGCGCAGGATGCGCCACACCCCGGCGCGCGAGCCGTATTCGTACACCGACTCCATCGACAGGTGGCGCGCCGGATAGCTGGGCGGGTTGAACAGTTCGGACAGGAATTGTTCCGAGCCGGGGTCGCCGTGCAGCACGCAGTTCTCGCCGCCTTCCTCGTAGTTGAGCACGAACTGCACCGCGATACGGGCCTGGCCCGGCCACGCGGCGTGGGGTGGATTGCGGCCGTAGCCGATCAGGTCGCGGGGGTAGGCGGTATGCATTTCGGCGCTCAGACGCTGAAGATCGCCGCGAGATCTGTGCTGCCGTGATCTTCGCGCAGGTTGAGCTGGCTTTCGAGTTCGGCCAGGTGCTCATGCATCACGCGCGCGGCGGTGGCGGCGTCGCCGGCTTCCAGCGCGTCGACGATCGCGCCGTGGTCGTCGGTGTCGCAGCCCGGCTCCCTGGCCTTGTGGTCCTTGTAGGCCAGGATCACTAGCGGGGTGCGGGTCACCAGTTCTTCGAGGAACTCGGCCAGCACGCTGTTACCGGCCATCTCGGCCAGCACGCGGTGAAAGTCGATGGATTGCTTGAGGCCGCTGCGCAGCTCGCCCCTGGCGTAGGCCTGGTGCTCGTCGGCGATCATGCGGCGCAGCGTCTTGACCTGGGCGCGGGTGATGCGCTTGCTCAGGATGTCGACGATCGCGCCCTCGATCGCGCGTCGCGCGGCAAACAGGTCGCGGCTCTCCTCGACCGACGGGCTGGCGACCACCGCGCCCCGGTTGGGACGCTGCTCCACCAGCTTGGTGTTCGCCAGCCGCGTCAGCACCTTGCGCAGCATGCCGCGCGTGACGCCGAACACTTCCGACAGCGGCACTTCCTTGAGCTGGGTGCCGGGTGGCAGGCGGTGATCGAGGATGGCCTCCTGGATGCGCATGAACACGTCTTCTTCCTGCTGGACCAGCCGGCCGCGCCGGGCGGGTGAGCCGTCGTCGGCGCGGAGGGAAGCATCGGGTGTTATTGCGGGTGAGCGTCTGGCGGCATTCATGGTGGTCGGTGCCTTTATTTGTGCGCACAAGATGGCTCGAAGTGTTAACAATCGCATGTTCAAAGTCAACCAATGTTTTGATGTTTCGATATGCACTTGCACAATAGAAACCTCTGATGAATTGATGAATTGGCTTTAAATATGGCTATAACGTCCATGATGCGGTGCAATGTGGCGGATTTTATGTCCGAAAATCGGATTAACATTGTTGACAATCGATGTGTGTGAGTTCAGATTTCGATCAGGCCACAACGGAAGCAGGGATATGGGAAAACTGACCACGCACGTACTCGACATCGCCAATGGTTGCCCCGGTCGTGGGATCGCGGTGACGCTGTTCCGGCTCGGCGCGCAGCGTGAGCTGCTGATCACCACCACTACCAACGCCGACGGCCGCGTCGACCGGCCGCTGCTGGACGGCGCGGAAATGGTCGCCGGCCAGTACGAACTGGTGTTCGGTGCGGGAGATTACTTCCGTGCCCAGGGTGCGGCGCTGCCGCAGCCGCCGTTCGTCGATGAAGTGGTGCTGCGCTTCGGCATCGCCGACCCGCAGGCGCACTACCACGTGCCGCTGCTGGTGTCGCCGTGGAGTTATTCGACCTATCGCGGCAGTTGAGGCAGTGTGCGGAACGTATGAACTTGTAGGAGCGGCTTTAGCCGCGATCGCGGTGTTGTTCGGGGCTAAAGCCCCTCCTACGAAGCGCAGGTGCGAAACCTGCCGAATGCCCACGTAGGAGCGGCTTTAGCCGCGATTGCAGTGTTGTTCGCGGCTAAAGCCGCTCCTACGGGGCGCATGACGCCGTGCTGGGTTGCCCGAAAGAGGAACGAACATGATGGGCGCAAGCAATACAACGGTGCCCCCCGGCACGATCCGATTTCTGCTCGACGATGCGCTGGTGGAGGTGACGAATCCGGCCTCGACCCGCACCATACTCCAGTATCTGCGCGAGGATCTGCGCCGCACCGGCACCAAGGAAGGCTGTGCCGAGGGCGATTGCGGCGCGTGCACGGTGGTGCTGGGCGAGCTGGTCGAGCGTGACGGCGTCGAGCGGGTGCAATTGCGCGCGGTCAACGCCTGTATCCAGTTCCTGCCGACGCTGGACGGCAAGGCCATCTACACCGTCGAGTCGTTGAAGGGCCGCGATGGCAGCTTGCACCCGGTGCAGCAGGCGCTGGTCGATACCCACGGTTCGCAGTGTGGGTTCTGCACGCCGGGCTTCGTGATGTCGCTGTTCGCGCTGTTCAAGAACCAGGACCGGCCCAGCCGGGGCTGCGTCGCCGATGCGCTGTCGGGCAACCTGTGCCGCTGCACCGGCTACCGCCCGATCCTGGATGCGGCGGAAAAGATGTACGACCGCTGCGGCGGCAGCGACTGGCTGCGCCAGCCCGCGACCCTCGCCGCCGCCACACCCGATGCCGACGAGGCGGCGCTGATCGCGCGCCTGGCCGGACTGCGCCGCAGCGACACGCTGAGCGTGACCAGTGCCGCCGGACGCTTTCACGCGCCGCTCACGCTCGCGGCGTTTGCCGCGCTGCGCGAGCGTCTGCCCGAGGCGCACATCCTCGCGGGCGGCACCGATGTCGGCCTGTGGGTCACCAAGCAGCAGCGCGAGTTGCCCGAACTGCTCTACATCGGCAACGTCGCCGAACTGAAAACCATCACGACCAGCGACAGCCACTTCGAGATCGGCGCGGCGGTCACGCTCACCGACGCCTTCGCCGCGCTGGACCGCAGCTATCCCGAGTTGTCCGAGCTGTGGCGGCGTTTCGCCTCGGTGCCGGTGCGCAACGCCGGCACGCTGGCGGGCAACATTGCCAACGGCTCGCCGATCGGCGATTCGATGCCGGTGCTGATCTGCCTCGGCGCCACGGTGGTGCTGCGCAAGGGCGAGGCAACGCGTGAGCTGGCGCTGGAGGATCTGTACCTGGGTCACCAGAAGAACGCGCTGCAGCCGGGCGAGTTCGTCGAACGCGTGCGGGTGCCGCGCTCGCGCCCCGGCTGGGTGGTGCGCAGCTACAAGATCGCCAAGCGTTTCGATCAGGACATCTCGGCGGTGTGCGCGGCCTTCGCGCTGCGCCTGCAAGGCGAGGTGGTGGCCGAGGCGCGCATTGCCTACGGAGGCATGGCGGCGACACCGAAGCGCGCTGCCGCGGCCGAAGCCGCGCTGACCGGCCGGCGCTGGAACGAGGACACGGCGCGCGCCGCGATGGCCGCGCTGGGCGACGACTACACCCCGTTGAGCGACATGCGCGCGTCCGCCGCTTACCGCATGCGCACCGCGCGCAACGTGCTGTACCGGCTGTGGCTGGAAACGCGCCCGAACGATCCGTTGAGCGCGGCCGAGCTGAACGTCAACGCGCTGGCGTGAGGACAACAACATGAGCACCCCCACCCCCAACGCCCACCGCGACCACGCCCCCTTGCCCAAGGGCGAGGCACTGCCGCACGAATCCGCGCACCTGCATGTGGCGGGCGAAGCTGTCTATGTGGACGACATCCCCGAACTGGCCGGCACGCTGTACGCGGCGCTGGGTCTGTCGCAGCAGGCGCATGCGCGCATCCGCGCGATGGATCTCGACGCAGTGCGCGCCGCGCCCGGCGTGGTGGCGGTGCTGACCGCCGCCGACATCCCCGGCACCAATGACTGCGGCCCGGTGCTGGACGACGACCCGATACTGGCCGACGGCCTGGTGCAGTACATCGGCCAGCCCATGTTCGCGGTGATCGCGATCAGCGTCGACGCCGCCCGGCGCGCCGCGCGCAAGGGCGTGATCGACTACGAGGCGCTGCCCGCCGTCCTCGATCCGCAGGTCGCCAGGGCGCGCGAATCCTACGTGCTGCCGCCGATCCGCCGCGTCTGCGGCGACCCGCAAGGGCGCATGGCGCAGGCGCCGCACCGCTTGCACGGGCAATGGTCGGTGGGTGGGCAGGAGCAGTTCTATCTGGAAGGGCAGATTTCCTACTGCGCGCCGAAGGAGGATGGCTGTCTGCACCTGTGGTGCTCGACCCAGCACCCGACCGAGATGCAGCAGTTGATCGCCCACAGCCTGAACAAGGACGCCAACCAGGTGGTGGTCGAGATGCGCCGCATGGGCGGTGGCTTCGGTGGCAAGGAAAGCCAGTCGGCGCTGTTCGCCTGCGTTGCGGCGCTGGCGGCGCATACGCTGCAGCGCCCGGTCAAGCTGCGCGTCGACCGCGACGACGACATGATGATCACCGGCAAGCGCCACGGCTTCGACTACGACTACGAGGTCGGCTACGACGACGCCGGGCGCATCCAGGCGGTGCGCGTCGAGATGCTGGCGCGCGCCGGCTTCTCCGCCGACCTGTCCGGCCCGGTGGTCACACGCGCGCTGTGCCACGTCGACAACGCCTACTACCTGTCGGACGCCGACATCAGCGCGTTGTGCGCCAAGACCAACACCCAGTCCAACACCGCCTTCCGGGGCTTCGGCGGGCCGCAGGGCGCGATCGCGATCGAATACATCCTCGACACCATCGCGCGCCGCCTCCGGCTCGATCCGCTCGACGTGCGCAAGGCCAACTTCTACGGCAACGGCGAACGCAACCAGACCCCCTACGGCCAGACCGTCGAGGACAACGTGATCCACGAACTGGTGGGCGAGCTGGAGGCCAGCAGCGACTACCGCGCCCGCCGCGCCGCGCTTGCGGCCTGGAACGCCGCCAGTCCGGTGATCAAGAAAGGGCTGGCGCTGACGCCGGTGAAATTCGGCATCTCGTTCAACGTCGCCCACTTCAACCAGGCCGGCGCGTTGGTGCATATCTACACCGACGGCTCGGTGCTGGTGAATCATGGCGGCGCCGAGATGGGGCAGGGCCTCAACACCAAGGTCGCGCAGGTGGTGGCCGGCACGCTGGGGCTGGCGCTGGCGCGGGTGCGCGCCACCGCCGCCGACACCTCCAAGGTCGCCAACACTTCCGCCACGGCGGCTTCGACCGGGGCGGACCTGAACGGCAAGGCGGCCGAGGCGGCGGCGCTGACCTTGCGCGGGCGTCTGGCGGATTTTGCCGCCCGGCGCTGGGGCGGCGAGGCCGACGCGGTGAGCTTTGCCGCCGGCGAGGTGCGCGGCGAGGGCTGGCGCAAGCGCTTCGACGAAGTCGTGAATCTGGCCTACCACGCCCGCGTGCAACTGTGGTCGGACGGCTTCTACGCCACCCCCGGCCTGGCGTGGAACCGCGAGACGCTGACCGGCAAGCCGTTCTACTACTTCGCCTACGGCGCGGCGGTGTCCGAGGTCGCGGTCGATACCCTGACCGGCGAATGGAAGCTGCTGCGCGCCGACCTGCTGCACGACGCGGGCAATTCGATCAACCCGGCCATCGACCTCGGCCAGGTCGAGGGCGGCTTCATCCAGGGCATGGGCTGGCTGACCACCGAAGAACTGTGGTGGAACGAGCAGGGCCGCCTGATGACCCACGCCCCGTCGACCTACAAGATTCCGGCGGTGGCCGATTGCCCGGCGCGGTTCAACACCCGGCTGTTCCACAACCCCAACCGCGCCGACACGGTGCTGCGCTCCAAGGCTGTCGGCGAGCCGCCGTTGCTGCTGTCGTTCTCGGTGCTGTTCGCGATCCGCGACGCGATCGCCGCGCTGGCCGGCCCCGGCGTCGCGCCGCCGCTCACCGCGCCCGCGACCTGCGAATCGATACTGGCCGCGATCGACGCGGTGCGCGAAGGGGTGGGCGCATGAACTGGATCGACAGCCTCGCCTCCGCCCGCGCGCGCGGCGAAACGGCGGTGCTGGTGAGCGTGGCCAGCAGCCGGGGTTCGGTGCCGCGCGAGGCGGGCACCCACATGGTGGTCGGCGCCGACTGGGTGCACGGCACCATCGGCGGCGGCCATCTGGAATACAAGGCGATCGAGATCGCACGCGAACAGCTAGTCGTGGCAACCGAGCCCCCCCGTAGGAGCGGCTTTAGCCGCGAACAAGTCGTTATCGCGGCTAAAGCCGCTCCTACGGAGGCGTCTGTGGCGCCCGGAGGCACCAGCCTGATACGCCGCTTCCCGCTCGGCGCGAGCCTCGGCCAATGCTGCGGCGGGGTGGTGAACCTGCTGTTCGAGGTGGTGACGGCCGACGCGGCGTGGTTCGATCCGTTGCGTGACGCGGTGCGCGCGCGTCGGGGCGCGGTGCTGGTCACTGCGGTGCATGGCGCAGCCGGCTCGGGCAAGTTGCTGGTCAGTGTTGACGGCCACAGCGGCGGGCTCGGCGACGACGGACTCGATGCGATCGCGCTGCAGCGCGCGCGCGAGCTGCTCGCGAGTGGCGGCAAACCCGCCCTGGTCGATGCCGGTGGCGAGCTGCAGGGGCGTCCGGCGGTGTTGTACTTCGAGCCGCTGCCGGTGGCGGATTTCCATGTCGTGCTGTTTGGCGCCGGACATGTCGGGCGGGCGCTGGTGCAGGTGCTCGCGCCGCTGGCCGAGCGCATCACCTGGGTTGATCCGCGCGCGGATGAGTTCCCGGCCGTGCTGCCGCCCAACGTGGACAAGGTGGTGAGCGAATTTGCCGAGGATGAGGTGGAAACGGCGCCGGCCGGGGCGTGGTTCGTGGTCATGACCCACAGCCATGCACTGGACCAGCGCCTGACCGAGCACATCCTGCGGCGTGGCGATTTCGCCTGGTTCGGCCTGATCGGCTCGTGCACCAAGCGCCGTGCTTTCGAGCGGCGCTTGCAGGCGCGCGGCGTCGCGGCGGCGTGCTTCGAGCGCATGACCTGCCCGATCGGCGCGCCGGGCATACGGGACAAGCATCCGGCGGCGATCGCGGTTGCAGTCGCGGCGCAGATGCTGCAACAACGCGAGGCGGCGGTCGCGCTGCGATCGGTGCGCCAGGCTTGAGGGTGGCCGGGCGGCCCAGCGCGCACAAGACGCGCGGCCAGCCCGGAGCGGAAGGAATACAGGAGGAGACGATGACGACACACACGAGCCCGCCGGCTGAAACCGGCGCTGGCGCGCTGCGGCTGGAGATGCGTGGCATCCGCAAGGTGTACCCGTCGGTGGTGGCCAACGACGGGGTCAATCTGGCGGTCAGGCCCGGCGAGATCCACGCCGTGCTGGGCGAGAACGGCGCGGGCAAGTCCACGCTGATGAAGATCATCTACGGCGTGACCGCCCCGACCGAGGGCGAGATGCGCTGGGAGGGGCAGCCGGTGGCGGTGGCGAGTCCGGCGCACGCGCGCGGCCTCGGTATCGGCATGGTGTTCCAGCACTTTTCGCTGTTCGAAACGCTGAACGTGACGCAGAACGTGGCGCTGGCCTTGCCCGGCGCGCCGGACCTGAAGGCGCTGGCGCGGAAGATAGAAGAAGTGTCGAGCCGCTACGGCCTGCCGGTCGATCCGCGCCGCATGGTGCATGCGCTGTCGGTCGGCGAGCGGCAGCGGGTCGAGATCATCCGCTGCCTGCTGCAGAACCCCAGGCTGCTGATCATGGACGAGCCGACCTCGGTGCTGACGCCGCAGGCGGTGCGCAAACTGTTCGAGACGCTGCGCCAGCTCGCCGCCGAGGGCTGTTCGATCCTGTACATCAGCCACAAGCT
Organism: Rhodocyclales bacterium; assembly: GCA_016177805.1. Taxonomy (GTDB): domain Bacteria; phylum Pseudomonadota; class Gammaproteobacteria; order Burkholderiales; family Rhodocyclaceae; genus JACOUN01. Next base: position 9,325 of record JACOUN010000119.1, on the reverse strand, counting down.
GGACGAGATCCAGGCGCTGTGCCACACCGCCACGGTGCTGCGCGCCGGCAAGGTGACCGGCACCTGCATTCCGGCGGACGAAACCCCAGCCTCGATGGCGCGCCTGATGATAGGCAAGGAGCTGCCGGTGTGCGAACACGGCACGCCGTCCGGCGCGGGCGAGGTGCGCCTGCGTCTGGCCGGGCTGTCGCACGCCTGTGACGATCCGTTCGGCACCGACCTCAAGGACATCCATCTCGACGTGCGCTCCGGCGAGATCGTCGGCATCGCCGGGGTGTCGGGCAATGGCCAGCAGGAATTGCTGTATGCGATCTCGGGCGAGGAACCGCTGGCCGAAAAGTACCCGGTGCAGATCTGCGGCGTCGAAGCCGGGCGCATGACGCCCGATCAACGCCGCAGTGCCGGCATGGGCTTCGTGCCCGAGGAGCGCCTGGGGCGCGGCGCGGTGCCGCGCATGTCGCTGGCGGAAAACGCGCTGCTGACCGCGCATGCGTCCAACGACATGCTCAGGCACGGCATGGTGAATTTCGCGGCGGTCGAGAAGTTCTCCGACGCCTGCATCCGCCAGTACAACGTCAAGTGCGGCGGCACCGTGGCCGAGGCCAAGAGCCTGTCGGGCGGCAATCTGCAGAAATACATCATGGGGCGCGAAATCATGCAGGCACCCAGGGTGCTGGTGGTGTCGCAGCCGACCTGGGGGGTGGACGTGGGCGCGGCGGCCTTCATCCGCCAGTCGCTGATCGATCTGCGCAACCGGGGCACCGCGATACTGGTGATCTCGGAAGAACTGGACGAGCTGTTCGAGGTGTCGGACCGCATCGCGGTCATCGCCAAGGGCCGGCTGTCGCCAAGCAAGCCGACCGCTGAAACATCGGTCGAGGAAATCGGCGTGTGGATGAGTGGCATGTGGCCGGGCGCCGAGGCCACGGGAGAGGTGCGACATGTTGCTTGAACTGGAGGCGCGGGCCGAACCGTCGCGCCTGATGGCCTATCTGTCGCCGCTGCTGGCGGTGGTGCTGACGCTGATCGGCGGGCTGATCGTATTCGCGGCGCTGGGCAAGGACCCGCTGCAGGGCTTCCAGGTGTTCTTCCTCAATCCGGTCAAGGACGCCTACGGCATCTCGGAACTGCTGCTCAAGGCGACGCCGCTGATGTTGATCGCGGTCGGGCTGGCGGTGGGCTTTCGCGCCAACGTGTGGAACATCGGCGCCGAGGGCCAGTACATCGTCGGCGCGGCGGCGGCCAGCGGGCTGGCGCTGTATTTTGTCGAGAGCGAAAGCGCGATGCTGCTGCCGGCGATGGTGATCGCCGGGGCGGTGGGCGGCGCGGCGTGGGCGTCGATCCCGGCCTTTCTGCGCACCCGCTTCAACGCCAACGAGATCCTGACCTCGCTGATGCTGGTGTATATCGCGCAACTGGGGGTGTCGTGGTTGGTGCACGGGCCGTGGAAGGACCCCGACGGCTTCAACTTTCCGCAGAGCCAGATGTTCGGCGACTCGGCCCTGCTGCCGATGCTGGTCGAAGGCACGCGGCTGAACTTCGCCTTCGTGATGGCGCTGGGGCTGCTCGCGGCGGGCTACATCTTCATGCAGCGCAGCTTCCTCGGCTTCCAGATGCGGGTGTCGGGGCAGGCCAGCGCGGCGGCACGCTACGCCGGCTTCTCGGCCTCGCGCACGATCTGGATAGGTTTGCTCGCGGGCGGCGCGGCGGCCGGTATCGCCGGCATGGGCGAAGTGGCCGGGCCGATGGGGCAGCTCACCGAGCACGTGGCGAGCAACTACGGCTTTGCCGCCATCATCGTGGCCTTCATCGGGCGGCTGAACCCGGTCGGCATCTTCTTCGGCAGCCTGCTGATGGCCTTGCTCTACCTCGGCGGCGAACAGGCCCAGCAATACCTGAACCTGCCGTCGTCGATCTCCAAGGTGTTCCAGGGCATGTTGCTGTTCTTCCTGCTCGGCGCCGACGTCTTCATCCACTACCGTCTGCGTCTGGCGGGCAAGAAAAGCTAACGTACTGGCGAATGCAATATGGAAACCATGATGTCCCGTCCGCTCACGACTTGCGTGCGGCTCATTAGCAGGTCCCTTCCCCTTCAAGGGGAAGGACAGGATGGGGATGGGTCACAAAGGAGCGCCTGTCACATGCACGGCCAAACCAGCACCACGAACAAGATCTTTGCAAGTCACCTGCGCAAGACCATGACCGATGCGGAACGCAAGCTCTGGCGGCATTTGCGAGGTGAGCAACTCGGCGCCAAGTTCCGCCGACAGCATCCGTTCCAGGGTTATGTCCTTGATTTCGTCTGTTTCGAGCGCGGACTTGTGATCGAAGTAGATGGCTCCCAACATGCGGATGCTGCCGTTAAGGATGCGGTGCGAACCGACGTGCTGGAGCGCGCGGGGTTTCGCGTGCTGCGTTTCTGGAACAACGAAGTGTTAACGCAAACGGATGCGGTGCTGGCGTGCATCGCCAAGGCGTTGAACCCATCCCCATCCTGACCTTCCCCTTGAAGGGGAAGGGACCTGCTAATCACGTTCCGGTGCACTCCAGTCGCGTCAAGACTGTCGTGCCGGGCAATGCCTCATAAAGAGCGCATCAATACATAAAGGAGGGCGCGGACATGGAAGCCAATCTGTTCACGTCGATGCTGTTTGCCACCGTGGTGGCGGGAACGCCGTTGTTGATCGTGGGCCTGGGGTTGCTGGTGAGCGAGAAGTCCGGGGTGCTGAACCTGGGGGCCGAGGGCATGATGGCGATGGGGGCGATCGCCGGGTTCGCGGTCGCGCATGAAACCGGCAGTTCGTGGCTGGGGGTGCTCGCCGGCATGGGGGCGGGCATGGCGATGGCGGCGGTGTTCGGCTTCCTGGTGCTGACCCTGCTCGCCAACCAGGTGGCCTCGGGGCTGGCGCTGGCGATCTTCGGCGTCGGGCTGTCGGCCTTCGTCGGCAAGCCTTACGAGTCGGTGACGCTCGCGGCGGTGCCGGCGATCCGGCTGCCGTTTCTGGCCGACATCCCGGTCATCGGCCCGGCGCTCTACAACCAGCAGGCGCTGGTGTATCTGTCGTGGGCGCTGATGTGGGGCATCGTGTGGTTTTTGTATCGCAGTCGCGGCGGGCTGGTGCTGCGCGCGGTCGGCGAGGCGCCCTCGGCGGCGCACGCGATCGGCTACCCGGTGATCCGCATCCGCTATCTGGCGACCCTCTTCGGTGGCGCGATGGCCGGGGTCGGCGGCGCCTTCCTGTCGGTGTTCTACACCCCGCTGTGGGTCGAAGGCATGGTCGCGGGGCGTGGCTGGATCGCGCTGGCGCTGGTGGTGTTCGCCACCTGGCGGCCGCTGCGGGTGATGGTCGGGGCCTATCTGTTCGGCGGCGTGATGATCGCCCAGTTGTTCGTGCAGGGCTCGGGCATGGAGATCAACATGCCGTCGCAAATGCTGTCCTCATTGCCGTACTGGGCCACCATCGTGGTACTGGTGATGATCTCGCGCAATGCCACCACGATACGGTTGAACTCGCCGGTATCGCTGGGGCAGCCCTACCGGGCGGATGTGTAATGAGCAGGTTCATACAAGAGGCCGGCAAGACCGGTCGACCGAAGTGTCCATAGGAGGAAGCAGGAATGACTACCCGCAGAAGCGTCATCAAGTCGTTGGCCATGCTCATCGGCGCGGCGGCCTTGCCCCTGGCAATGCACGGTGCCCAGGCCGCCGACCCGCTCAACATTGGCTACGTCTATGTCAGCCCGATCGGCGATGCCGGCTGGACCTTTCAGCACGACCAGGGCAGGCAACAGATGGAAGCCGCGCTCAATGGCAAGATCACCACCAAGGCGGTCGAGAACGTGGCCGAAGGCTCGGACGCCGAGCGCGTGATCCGCGAGTTCGCCGCCAGCGGCCACAAGCTGGTGTTCACCACCAGCTTCGGCTACATGAACTACACCGAGCGCGTCGCCAAGCAGTTCCCCAAGACCGTGTTCCTGCATGCCACCGGCTACAAGATGGGCAAGAACATGGGCATCTACAACGCCCGCTTCTATGAGGGCCGCTATCTGACTGGCGTGATCGCGGGCAAGATGAGCAAGTCCAACGTGCTGGGCTACGTTGCCGCCTTCCCGATTCCGGAAGTGCTGCAGGGCATCAACGCCTTCGCGCTGGGCGCGCGCAGCGTCAACCCCAACGCCGAAGTGCGCGTGATCTGGGTGAACTCGTGGTTCGATCCGGGCAAGGAACGCGAGGCCGCGACCACGCTGATCTCGCAGGGCGCCGACATGATCACCCACCACACCGACTCCACCGCCGTGGTGCAGGCCGCCGAGGAGAAGGGCGTGCATGCCTTCGGCTATCACTCCGACATGTCGAAGTACGGCGCCAGGGCCCATCTGACCGCGACCACCCACCAGTGGGGCGATTTCTACACCCGCACCGCCCAGGCCGTGCTGGATGGCACCTGGAAACCGGGCAGCGTCTGGGGCGGCCACAAGGAAGGCATGATCAAGCTCGCGCCGCTCAACCCGGCGATCCCGGCCGACACCGTGGCGAAGGTGCACGAACTTGAAGCGGGCCTGACCGCCGGCACCTTCCACCCCTTCACCGGACCGGTGGTCGATCAGGACGGCAAGCAGCGGCTCGCGGCGGGCGCGGTGATGGACGACGCGACGCTGGGCAAGATGGACTACTTCGTGCAGGGGGTCGCGTCGAGGCTGCCGAAGAACTGAAACCGCGCAAACGCCTCGTAGGAGCGGCTTTAGCCGCGATCATGATGCTGTTCGGGGCTGAAGCCCCTCCTACGAGGCTGCAGTGGCGCGGCTCGCCCGCCCTGTGAAACCAATACCCACCGCCGGGGAGCGCAGCCCCGGCGGACCCGTGCCGGCGCACGCCGCACCGGCCGGGAACTTGTTGCGTGTGAAGCAGTGTATGGAATCCTATTTTCTCGACTGGGCGAACCTGCTGGTGCGCTGGTTGCACTTGATCACCGGCATTGCCTGGATCGGCGCGTCGTTCTACTTCGTGATGCTCGACAACTCGCTCAAACCGCCGAAGACGCCCGCCGACACCGAGCGCGGCGTGTTCGGCGAGCTGTGGGCGGTGCATGGCGGTGGTTTTTACCGCAGCCAGAAATTCCTGACCGGTCCCAGGGGCGAGCCGCTGTCCGACGACCTGCACTGGTCCAAGTGGGAGGCCTACACCACCTGGTTGTCGGGCATGGGTCTGCTGGCGCTGGTGTATTGGGTGGGGGCGAGTTCGTATCTGATCGACCGCAACGTCATGGCGCTGGAGCCCGCCGGGGCGATCGCCATCTCGATCGCCTTTCTGGCGGTCGGCTGGCTGGTGTATGACGGCCTGTGCCGCGTGCTGGTGGGCAAGGACGGCGTACTCGCGGCGCTGGTGTTCGTCTTTGTGGTGGCCTGCGACTGGGCGCTGTTCCAGGTGTTCAGCGCGCGCGGCGCCTACATCCACGTCGGGGCGATGATAGGCACGATGATGGTCGCCAACGTGTTCTTCCACATCATTCCTGGTCAGCGCCGCATGGTGGCGCAGATCCGCGCCGGCACGGCGGTCGACCCGCGCCCAGGGGTGATAGGCAAGCAGCGCTCGGTGCACAACACCTATTTCACGCTGCCGGTGCTGTTCATCATGATCAGCAACCACTACCCGATGACCTACAGCCACCCGCAGGGCTGGCTGGTGCTGGTGTTGATCATGCTGGCCGGGGTGTTGATCCGGCAGTTCTATGTGTTGCGCCACCGTGGGCAGGTCAAGTGGTGGCTGCCGGCGGCCGGGGTCGTGCTGCTGGGCGCGGTGGCGGTATGGCTGGCGCCGGAACGCGTCGATGCATCCGGGGCCAAAGTCGGTATGACCGAGGTCACGCAGGTGCTGCGGCAACGCTGCGTCGCCTGCCACGCGGCACAGCCGACCCACGAAGGCTTCGCCCAGCCGCCCAAGGGCGTGGTGCTGGAGACGCCGGAGCAGATCGCCCAGCACGCGGCCAAGATCGCCGAAACGGTGGCCAATGGCTACATGCCGCTGGCCAACCTGACCGGCATGAGTGATGCGGAGCGACGCCTGATTGCCACCTGGATGGCGCAGGGCGCCGGCCGGATCGGAGAGTGACGATGACCACAACCGCTGTCGCACCGCGCGTGCAGGCCTTCCGCGCCAGCATCCTGCACTTCGTCGATGACCCCGCCGTGGTGGGCGACGCCGCGCGCCAGTATTTCGACGACGGCCTGCTGGTGCTGGCCGACGGCAAGGTGTCGGCGCTCGGTGAGGCCGCAACCCTGCTGCCGACCCTGGCGCCGGATGTAGAGCCGGTCGACTACCGTGGCCGGCTGCTGATGCCCGGCTTCGTCGACACCCACGTGCACTACCCGCAAACCGACATCATCGCCAGCTACGGCGCGCAACTGCTGGACTGGCTCAACACCTACACCTTCCCGGCCGAGCGCCGCTACGCCGACCCCGAGGTGGCGCGCGACGGGGCGGAATTCTTCTGCGACGAACTGCTCAGGAACGGCACCACCAGCGCATTGTGCTTCGCCACCGTGCACCCGCAGTCGGTGGACGCGATCTTCGCAGCCGCCGCCGCGCGCAACATGTGCATGCTGGCGGGCAAGGTGATGATGGACCGCAACGCGCCCGACTATCTCACCGACACCGCCGAATCCAGCCACGCCGACAGCCAGGCGCTGATCGAGCGCTGGCACGGCAAGGGCAGGGCGCGCTACGCCATTACGCCGCGCTTCGCCCCGACCTCGACCGAACGCCAGCTTGAACTGGCCGGGCGGCTGTTCGCCGAGCATCCGGGCGTGCATCTGCAATCGCACGTGGCCGAAAACAAGGCCGAAGTCGCGTGGGTGGCCGAGCTGTTCCCCAAGGCGCGCAGCTACCTCGACGTGTACGACCACTACGGCCTGCTCGGCCCGCGCGCGGTGTACGCGCACTGCATCCATCTGGACGAGACCGATCGGCGCCGCATGGCCGACAGCGGCAGCGCGATGGCCTTCTGTCCGACCTCCAACCTGTTCCTCGGCAGCGGCCTGTTCGACCTCGAAGCCGCGCACCAGCACGGCGCAAGGGTCGGTCTGGCCACCGACGTGGGCGGTGGCACCAGCTTCTCGATGCTGCAGACGCTCAACGAAGCCTACAAGGTCGCCCTGATGGCCGGGCAGACGCTGGACCCCTGGCGCGCCTTCTACCTCGCCACCCTGGGCAGCGCCCGCGCGCTGTACCTGGACGACAGCATCGGCAGCTTCGCCACCGGCTGCGTGGGCGACTTCGTCGTCCTCGACCTGCATGCCACGCCGCTGATGGCACGCCGCATGGAACGCACCGCAACCCTGGCGGAACGCCTGTTCGCGCTGATGATGCTGGGCGACGACCGCGCGGTGGTTGCGACCCACGTGGCGGGCGAGTGCCGCTATGTGCGCGGCTGAATAGCGCGAGAGTCCTCTGGCTCTGTCGGAGGGCTCTATTGACCAGGCAGTCAATTGGCCGACGAAGAGTGAAGTGCGGCACGGTAGCTCCCTCCCCTTCAAGGGGAGGGTTGGGGTGGGGATGGGTTTGACGGTATCGCGGTAACCCATCCCCCTCCCTGCCTCCCCCTTGAAGGGGGAGGAGTGTTCGTGCCGCCACGGGCAGCTCATGCCTTCGTCGGCACCCTTGATACGCTCACCCGACACACCTCCGACTCACCCGGTGCCCACTTAACCCGGAAACCATTCATGACCACACTGCTGTTGAAGAACGCCGATGTCCTCGTAACCATGGACGCCACCCGACGCGAGATCCCCGATGGCGCATTGTTCGTGCGCGACAACGCCATCGTGTCGCTGGGCACCACCGCCGAGGTCGAACGCGAGCTGGCGCTGGCCGGCATCGTGCCCGAGCGCGGCATCAACGCGCGCGGCACGGTGGTGCTGCCGGGGCTGGTCAATTGCCACCACCACCTGTACCAGACCCTGACCCGCACCCTGGGCACCGCGCGCGGGCTGTCGCTGTTCGACTGGCTCAAGACGCTCTACCCGATATGGGGGCGGATGGACGCCGAAGCGGTGTACGTCAGCGCCAAGGTCGGGCTGGCCGAACTGCTGCTGTCCGGCGCCACCACCGTGGCCGATCACCTCTATTTGTTCCCCAATGGCGCGCGTCTCGACGACGAAATCGCCGCCGCGCGCGAACTCGGGGTGCGCTTTCACCCCACGCGCGGCTCGATGAGCCTGGGCGAAAGCCAGGGCGGCTTGCCGCCCGATTCGGTGTGCGACAGCGAACCCAACATCCTCGCCGACTGCCAACGCGTGATCGAGACCTTCCACGACGCCGCACGCCATTCCATGCTGCGCATCGGCCTCGCGCCATGCTCGCCGTTCAGCGTCACCCCCGAACTGATGAAGCAGTCGGCCGAACTCGCGCGCGCCCATCCGTTGGTCAACCTGCACACCCATCTCGCCGAAACCATAGACGAAAACCGCTTTTGCCAGCAGCGCTTCGGCATGCGCCCGCTCGAATACATGGACAGCGTCGGTTGGCTCGGCGACGACGTCTGGTTCGCCCACATGGTGCATCCTGACGCCGCCGAGATCGACACCATTGCGCACACCCATACCGGCGTCTGCCACTGCCCCAGCAGCAACATGATCCTCGCCTCCGGCATCGCCCCGGTGCGCCAGATGGTCGACGCCGGAGTCAAGGTCGCGCTGGGCGTGGACGGCTCCGCCTCCAACGACGGCAACCACCTGCTCGGCGAAGCCCGTCAGGCCATGTTGCTGCAACGCGTCGGCTGGCCCGGCTTCGAAGCCCGCGCCGACCGCTTCTCCGCCCGCGAAGCACTGGAACTCGCCACCCTGGGCGGCGCCCGCGTACTGCGCCGCGACGACATCGGCGCACTCGCCCCCGGCATGAGCGCCGACTTCGTCGCCTTCCGTGTCGACGACCTCTTCCACGCCGGCGGCCTAAGCGACCCGGTCGCATCCCTGCTGACCTGCGCACCGGGGCGCGTGTGGCTGTCGGTGATCAATGGCCGGGTGGTGGTGGAAGACGGCCAGCTACCGGGCGTCGACCTGGAGGCGCTGGTCGCGCGCCACAATCTTGTGGCGCGGCGGCTGCTTGATTGATCCCAGGGCAATCGCACGAAGTGCTATTGCGTATATTCCGAGCACGCGGGTATGGCTGTGGACACTTCGTAGGAGCGGCTTTAGAGGGTGTCGCAAAACCCCCTGCGCTGGCCGGGTAGGCTACGATTGCACCGGTATCGAACAGATCGGGACGGACATGCTCAAGAGGAAGATCAGCCGACGCGTCACGCGCATTGAGAGGCGACCGCAGATGAGT
>JACOUN010000009.1 GCA_016177805.1 Rhodocyclales bacterium | reverse complement strand
AATAGCCCATCAAGGTCCGGGTAAATGCACCCAAATCACAGACCGAATATACGTGCGCAGTCTTTCCTCTCTGCCAACAACGACGAAACGCTTGCAAACCGGGAGGAGTCCATATACGGATGAGCGCAGCGTTATCCGCCGTATGTGTATGCGCGTGCCATCCGGTGGATAACGCCTGCGGCTCATCCGCCCTACGACCCTGAGCACTTTTTCAGGCGGGGGCAGGGAATCTACTCGCGATAATCCTGCGGCAGCAGTTGATGCCGTTGCAGTTTGTCGTAGAGCGTCTTGCGTGGCAGTTGCAGGCGTTCGGCGGCTGCGCTGACGTTGCCGCCGGCGCGGTGCAGGGCCTGTTCGATGATTTCGCGCTCGAAACGGTCCACCCGCTGTGACAGCGACAGGTCTTCCGGGTCGCGTTCGGTGGCGGCGGCGACGCCGAGGCAGAAGCGGTCGACGGCGTTGCGCAGTTCGCGCACGTTGCCCGGCCAGTCCTGGCTCATCCATTCGTCGATGCGGCTGTCGGGCAGGGGTGGGACCGGGCAGCGGTAGCGTTCGGCGGCTTCGATCAGGAAGTGCGTGACCAGTTGCGGGATGTCGGCCTTGCGTTCGCGCAGCGGCGGCAGCTCGATGCAGATCACGTTGAGGCGGTAGAACAGGTCGTTGCGGAAGCTGCCGGCTTCGGCCAGTGCCTTGAGGTCGGCCTTGCTCGCGGCGATGACGCGGCAATCGACGGCGATGGCCTGGTTGCTGCCCAGGCGCTCCACCTTGCGTTCCTGCAGCACGCGCAGCAGCTTGACCTGCAGCGACAGCGGCATGCTCTCGATCTCGTCGAGGAACAGGGTGCCGCCGCCGGCGTGTTCGATCTTGCCGATGCGGCGTTTGATCGCGCCGGTGAATGCGCCGGCTTCGTGGCCGAACACTTCGCTCTCGAACACCGCTTCGGGCATCGCGCCGCAGTTGATCGCGACGAATTCGCCCTTGCGTCCGCTGGCGGCGTGGATGGCGCGCGCCAGCACTTCCTTGCCGCTGCCGGTCTCGCCGTAGATCAGCACGTCGACTTCGGCCGGGGCGATGGTGCCGACCACGCGCCGGATCTGCTGGATGGCGGGCACTTCGCCGATCAGCCGGGCGGCTTGGCGGGCGACGAGTTTTTCGCGCAGTGCGCGGTTCTCCAGCACCAGCCGGCGCCGGTCCAGGCCGCGCTTGACGACTTCGACGAGGCGATCCGAGGCAAATGGCTTCTCGATGAAGTCGTAGGCGCCTTCGCGCATCGCCTGCACCGCCATGCTGATGCCGCCGTGGCCGGTGATCAGCACCACCGGAATGTCACGGTCGATCGCGACGACGCGCTCCAGCAGGGTCAGGCCGTCCATGCCGGGCAGGCGCACGTCGGTGACGATGACACCGGGAAAGGCCGCGCCGAGACGTTCCAGCGCGGCTTCGGCGTTGTCGTAACCGCGCGCCGGGATGTCGGCGAGTGTGAGCGCCTGCTCGATACCGAGCCGCACCAGCGCGTCGTCTTCAATCAGTAGCACGGAAGGGGGTGTGGTCATGGGTCAGCCTTGAGGCAAACGGATCTCGAAACGGGCGCCGCCGTCGGGGGCGTTGTCGGCGCGCAGTTCGCCGCCCAGACTCTCGACGATCAGGCGCGACAGCGCCAGCCCCAGTCCCAGACCCTTGCCCGCTGGTTTGGTGGTGAAGAAGGCTTCGAACAGGTGCGGCATGATCTCGGGGCCGATGCCGGGGCCGCTGTCCTGCAGGGTGATCAGCGCGCGGTTGGCGTCAACCCGGCTGGAAATCAGTATACGGCGCTCGGCTTGCCCTTCGACCGCGTCGCAGGCGTTCATGATCAGGTTGACCAGCACCTGTTCGACGCGGGTAGAGTCCGCCAGCACCGCCAGATCCGGGTCGGCGTGCGCGACTTCGGGCCGCGCGTCGACTGCGCGGCAACGTGAATCCGCCAGCAGCAGCGCGTTGGCAACCGCTTCGGCGACGCTCACCCGCGCCAGCACCACGCTGTCGCGCCGCGAAAAGGTCTTCAACTGCGCGACGATGCGGCCCATGCGCTGCGCGAGCTGACTGATCAGGCCGAGGTTGTTGCGTACCTCGTCGCCGCGCCCGATGTCGAGCAGTTTGGCCGCGTTGTCGGCCAGCGTGGTCATCGCGGTCAGCGGCTGGTTGATCTCGTGCGTGATGCCGGCCGCCATCTGGCCCAGCACCGCGAGCTTGCCGCCCTGCACGGCGGCGTCGCGGGTCTCGGTCAGGATGCGTTCGGCCTCCTGGCGTGCGAGCAGCTTGTCCTGCAGCTCCTGGTTGGCGCGCGTGAGTTCGGCGGTGCGTTCGGTGATGCGTTGTTCCAGTTCGTCGGCGGCGCGCTGCAGCGCCTGCTGCGACGCCAGGCGTTCCTGGCGACGGCGGCGGCGCAGTTGTACATAGACCCAGATCGAGATCAGGAACGCGGCGGCGAAGGTTACCGCCACCGCGTTGGCCAGCGCCCGGTCGCGTGCGGCGGATAGATCGGTCAGCATCAACAGCCGCCAGCCCGGCGGGTCCACCGGCAGCGACTGCACCAGGTAGTCGCCGCCGCCCCGCCCGGCGCCGCCCTGCGGGTGTTCGGCGGCGGCCAGGCGTATGACCTTGGGCCGGTCGAACACCGGCAGGGGCTCGCCGTTGACGTCGGTCACCGGGGTCAGATCGGCATCGGCGTACTGCCGGGTGCTGCGCAGATTGCGCACGATGTTTTCCGGCAGCGGGCGCAGCGAGCGGTAGCGCCAGCGCGCGGCCGAGGCGCTGAGCAGCACCCCGGTGCTGTCGGCCACCAGCAGCAGGTCGCCGCTGCGCTGCCAGTCATGCTCCAGCTCGTCGAGCGCGATCTTGGCCGCCGCGACGCCGATCACGACGCCGTCGCGGGTGATGGGGGCGGACAGGAAGTAGCCCGGCTCCAGCGTTGTCGCGCCGATGCCGTAGAAGCGCCCCGGCCGTCCTTCCAGCGAGTCCTGGAAGTAGGGGCGGAAGGCGTAGTTGCGTCCGATGAAGCTGGTGGTGTCACGCCAGTTGGACGACGCCAGTGTCAGCCCGGTGGTGTCCATCACGTAGATCGCGGCGACTGAAGGGTCTTGGCGGATGACTTCGAGATAGGCATTGGCGGTGGCGACGCGAGTGCCGTCGGTGGGGTCGTCCAGTACCGCTTCCACACGCAGGTCGACCCCGGCGATGGCGGGCAGGTGGCGGAACTCCTCCAGCTTCTGCGACAGCGCGGTGCGGTAGAACTCCAGGCGCGGCTTGTTGGCCGCGACCGCTTCTTCCACCTGCCAGTCGAGCGACACCCGCCACGCCATCCACCCGGCCAGCACGCACAGCGCGATGGCGATCGTGATGCGGGCCGGGGTCGGCGCGCGCGAACGCAGCGCTTCGTCGCGGGCGGGCGGGGGAGTGGGGGCGTTCATCGGCGCATTCTAGTGAGTGCAAGCCGTCATTGCCGCCGCGCCGTGTCGGTGGTGCAGGGGGTCAGCGTCAGCGTCGCGATTTCGGGGAGTCCGGGCAGCAGCTCCGCCAACGGGCGGCATGTCCCGTCCGCGCACAGGGTATAGCCTTGCGTGTACGGCGAGTGCGCGAGGGTCAGGTGGTCGACCCGCAATGCGCCGGGGTAGTGCCACACACCGTCGACCAGGCGCGCGCCTTCGGGGGGTTCCATGCCCGCGCCGGAACCGCGCACCCGGCCTTCCACCAGCACCAATTGCGCGGCTTCGATGCGCCAGTCCTCTTCCCACAGCACTCTCTCGATCGAGTGCGTCCATGCCAGCGTGAACCCAGACAACGCGAGTTGCGTTGCCAGGGTACCGCTCGCAATGCACAGGGCGCTCATGCCACGACCGTGGTGGCCCGGTGCCGCATCAGCCGCCACGCCACGAAGGCCAGGCCGCTGGCGATGCCGACCTCGTCGGTGATCGGCAGCGCCGCGACCAGGCATACCGCCGACGCCATCGCCCACACCCGTTCCGGCCAGCGCAGTGGCGCCCACAGGTAGCCGATGGAAGCCGCGCCCCACAGCAGGATCGCGAGCATGGCCTTGAACACCACGTACAGTACCGCCCAGATGGTCCAATCGCCCTGCAGCATCAGCGCCGGCGAATACACCGCCATGTACGGCACGACGAAGCCGGCGATTGCGATACGCAGCGCCTGGATGCCGATCTTCATGCCGGAGGTGCGCGCGATCGGCGCGGCGGCAAAGGCCGCGAGCGCCACCGGCGGGGTCAGGTCCGCCATGATGCCGAAGTAGAAGACGAACATGTGGCTCACCACCAGCGGCACCCCCAGCTCCAGCAAGGCGGGCGCGGCCAGCGACGAGGTGATGATGTAGTTCGGTATGGTCGGAATGCCCATGCCCAGCAGCAGACACACCAGCATGGTCAGCACCAGCGACAGCAGCAGGCTGTCGCGCCCCAGATCGATGATGGTGTTGGCGAACATGGTGGCCGCGCCGGTCAGCGTCAGGCTGCCGATGATCACGCCCACCAGCGCGCACGCTACCCCCACCGGCAGCGCGTGGCGCGCGCCTTCGGCCAGCGCGTTGACCGCCAGGCGCAGGGTGTCGCGCCCGCCCTGGACGAACAGGCACACCACCACCAGCGCCGCGATCATGACGAAGAAAGTGCCGATGCCGAACTTGAGGAAGGCCGACGAGGCGAACGCCAGTGCCACCCAGAACGCCACGCGCAGCGCCGTGCCCTTCAGGCGTAACGCCACCGCGCCGCCCAGGATCAGGATGGAGGTCAGCGCCAGACCGACGGTGCCCGAGAACAGCGGCGTGAAACCCGAGAACAGCAGCCATACCAGCACGATCAGCGGCAGCAACAGGTGCCAGTCGCGCTTGAGCGCTTTGAGCGGGTCCGGGCATTCGCTCTTCGGCAGGCCGACCAGGTTCTTGCGCCCGGCTTCGAGGTGCACCATCAGGAAGGCGGTGAAGAAATACAGCGCGGCCGGAATCGCCGCCGCGATGCAGATATCGACGTAGGGCACGCCTATGGTCTCGGCCATGATGAAGGCCACCGCCCCCATCACCGGCGGCATGATCTGCCCGCCCATGGAACTGGTGGCTTCGACGCCGCCGGCGAATTCGGCGCTGTAGCCGAACTTCTTCATCAGCGGGATCGTGAACTGGCCGGTGGTGACGACGTTGGCCACACCGGAGCCGCTGATGGTGCCCATCAGGCCGGACGACACCACCGACACCTTGGCCGGCCCGCCGTGGGTATGGCCGACGGTGCCCAGCGCGAAGTCGGTGAACAGCCGGATCATGCCGGCCTGCTCCAGGAAGGTGCCGAACAGGATGAACAGGAAGATGTAGCTCGACGACACATAGGTCGGAATGCCGTAGATGCCTTCGGTGCCGAACCCGAGCTGGTCGATGACCTGTGACACCGCATAGCCACGATGCGCCCAGTCACCGGGCAGATACTGGCCGAGCAGGGCGTAGGCGAGGAAACCGGAGCAGATCAGCGGCAACGCGAAACCCACCACGCGACGCGCGGCCTCGAACACCAGCGCGATGCAGATGGCGCCCACCACCAGGTCGGTATCGGTTGGATCGCCCGCGCGCAGGATCAGCTCGCCTTCAAACACCCAGTGGTAGAAGGCCAGCACAAAGCCGGTGAGGCCGATCAGCCACAGCAGCATGGCCTGCAGGTCCTGGCGCGGACGGACTGCCGCCGCGATGCCGAAGGTCAGCAGCATCAGGAAACCGACGTGGATTGCGCGTACCACTTGCGACGATATCGGACTGAAGGCGGCGGTGATGATCTGGAAGGTGGAAAACGCAACCGCGATCAGGAACAGCAAACGCGCGACGCGGCCCTGCGACCAGCCAAACGGCACGCTCGTGTGTCCGGTGGATTCGGACATGGTGTGATCTCCTCGCACGCCCGTGGGTGCGGATGTTGGTTGTTTGATTGCTCGACAGCGACTGGACGATACCGAGAAGAGTACCGCGCGGCGGCTCCCTCCCCTTCAAGGGGAGGGCTGGGGTGGGGATGGGTTCAATCGGCGGTGCAACAAGACCCATCCCCCTCCTGACCGGTAGTCTCGGCGATGCCTCACCGCTACGCCGGCAGCGAGCAGTGCTCGCTGAAACCCCGCCTACGCCCCCCTTGAAGGGGGAGGGACCAAGTATCGACGCTTGCTTCTCGAATTGCCTTGTAAGCTCCGTGCCGTACGCTGCGGCGCCGGAGTCGGGCCGGGCCGGGGTTCCCGGCCCGGCGGGGCTGGACGCGCGACGCGCGCCCAGCCAGCACAATTACTTCAATGCGCCCGCTTCGCGGTAGTAGCGCTCGGCACCCGGATGCAGCGGCAGCGGCAGGCCGACCGCGGCCTGTTCCAGCTTGATGCCCTTGGCGGCGGCGTGGGCCGCGATCATCGCGTCCATGTGGGTGAACATTGCCTTGGTCATGGCATACACGGCGTCGGCATCCACCCCTTCGTGCGTGACGAGGATGTTGCGGATCGTAGCGGTCGGCACGTCCTCGGCCTGGCCGGTGTAGGTGTTGGCCGGGATCACCGATGCCTGGTAGGCCGCGTCGCCCACGTTCTTGACCACTTCGGCCGGAACCGCCACCACCACGATTTCGATCGCGGTAGACAAATCACGCAGCGAAGCCACGCCCAGGCCGGCCGATTGCAAGGTGGCGTCGAGCTGGCGGTTCTTCATCAACTCGACCGATTCGCCGAAGGGCAGGTACTCGGTCTTGGCGAAGTCCTCGTAGCTCATGCCGGCGGCCTTGAACAGCGCGCGCGCGTTCAGTTCGGTGCCTGACTTGGGCGCGCCGACCGAGACCCGCTTGCCTTTCAGGTCGGCCAGGGTCTTGATGCCTGATTCCTTGGACGCGACGATCTGGATGTAGTTGGGGTAGATCGCGGCCAGCGCGCGCAGCTTGGTCAGCGGCGCCTTGAAGCCCGCCTCCGCGTCGCCCTGGTAGGCGCTGGATACGGTGTCGCCCAGCGCGAAGGCTACTTCGCCGCGCCCGGCCTGCAGCAGGTTCACGTTTTCGGCGCTGGCCTTGGTGGACTGCACGCTGACCTTGGCGCCCGGCAGCGCGTCGCCATAGAGCTTGGACAGGGCCACGCCCATCGGGTAGTACACGCCGCTGGTGCCGCCGGTCAGGACGTTGACGAATTTTTGCTCCGCCTGGGCAGTCAGGGCGGCGGCGGACAGCAACATGGTAAGCAGAGGTTTTACGAGGCGCATGGTGTCTCCTTGTTGTATGGGCACGGAATGATCGGACCGGATGATCCAGCCCGGCAGACATGACGGAGCAAATATCGGTCCAGCTCCGGCTATCCTGAACAATGAAAATTGCGTCGGTAAAACAGTGCTTTAGTCGGTGTGGCAAGGTCGCTCGGGTGTCGTGGTGGCGGAATGCCGCAATTGTCGGCTCAAGGGTGTGCGGATTTCCGCCACTCGTGGTCGGTTAACGCGGCCCCACCAGGTGCGACTTGAGCTTGCCCAGCAACTCGAACAACTGGGCCTTGTCCTGCGGATCGAGTCCGGAGAACAGTTCGACCACCCATAGTTCGTGCGCCTGCGCCATTTTCTGGAACTGGCGTTTGCCCTTGGCGGTGAGTTGTATCGTGAAGACGCGCCGATCGCCGGGGTCGGCGTGGCGCTCGACCAGCCCTTCGGCGACCAGCTTGTCAGTGAGGCCGGTGACGTTGCCGCCGGTAACCATGAGCCGGCGCGACAGCTCGCGCATCTTCAGACCCTTGGGGTGACGGTGGAGTTGGGCGAGCAGATCGAAGCGGGGCAGGGTGCAGTCGTGGGCCTCGCGCAGACGGGTGCGCAGGCCGGCCTCGATGGTGTTGGTGCAGGCGAGCAACCGCAGCCACAAGCGCAACGCGGCGTGGTCGGTTTCAGTGGCGCGTGTTTCGTGGTCTATGGTTTCGGGGGCGTCCGGGGGGGCGCCATTTTCTTCATCCCTGCTCATGACTGTTACCTCGTTATGCTCCATGCAAGGGATAGGGCGCATGCGGCCGGAGGGTTCCTGCGGGTGCCGATCCGGGCGAGTATCGCCGCACGGTCGATTATACGGGCACGGCGCGATCGCTTCGAGCCTGTTTGAGGCGCTGCCGGGTTGCCGTGGTCGTGGCTGAAGCCGCTTCTGCGGTAAGCATGGCACGGTCGTTTCGTAGGAGGGGCTTTTCAGCCCCGAATGATGCTGTTGTCGCGGCTGAAGCCGCTCCTACGGTATGCATGGCACGGTCGCTTCGCAGGAGGGGCTTGAGCCCCGATAAACACTCAATCCAGCTTGTGTTCCACCACGTAGCGGGTGAGTTCGGCGTTGGAGTCCATCTGCAGCTTTTCCAGTATGCGCGACCGGTAGGTGCTGACGGTCTTGACGCTCACGTGCAGCAGCTCGCCGATGCGCATGAGGGGAGTGCCCCTGCTCAGCAACACCAGCACCTCCATCTCTCGCGGTGACAGCGTCTCGTGGGGTTGCTTTCTTCCGGCGGGGATCGAGCCTTCCAGGAGCTTTTCCGCCAGTCCGGGGCTGACGTAGCGGGAGCCGGTGGCGACCGTGCGCAGCGCGGCCAGGATCTGGTCGGGCGGGCTGTCCTTGCACAGGTAGCCCGCCGCGCCGCCGTTCAGGGCGGATATGGCGAGTTCATCTTCGGCAAACATGCTGAAGATGAGCACCGGGAGTTCGGGGCGTTCCCGTTTGATGCGCTTGAGGACTTCCAGCCCGTTCAGATCGGGCAGGCTGATATCCAGCATCAGTATGTCGCACACCTTGCGCCGCACCAGCGCCAGCGTTTCTGCGCCGGTCTTGGCCTCGGCGCTGATCTGGTACTTGCCCGTGGATTCGAGAAACTGCTTCAGGCCGGTACGGACGATCGCATGATCGTCGGCGATCAGCACGTTCAGCATGTCTGCTTCTCCGCCTGGGCGGCCCGCTCGGCCGTGCCGTCGAGCGGGATGCACAGCACGAGGCGCGTTCCGCGCTTCGGGGCGCTGCGTATCGAGAGCCAGCCACCCAGGTGTTCCGCCCGTTCGCGCATCCCCAATACGCCGAACGAATTCATGTGCTGCAGTTCGTCCTGTGGAAAACCCGACCCATTGTCCTTCAGCCTGACGATCAACGCACCCCTGGATTCGCGCGCGTGGATGGTGACCGTGCTGGCGCCCGAGTGCCGCGCCACGTTGGTCAAGCCTTCCTGGATGATGCGAAATACCGTGGTGCTGGCGCACGAGGACAGGTCCGCATGCTCGGGCAGATGCAGCGTCGCGGCGATGCCGGTGCTGCGGGTGAACTGCGTGACGTACCACTTGATGGTCGGGATCAGGCCCAGCATGTCGAGCGTGGCGGGGCGCAAGCTCGATGACACGCGTTTGACCACCTGGAGTGCCGTATCCACCTGGTCGATGAGGATGTCGAACCGGCTGCGCATGAGATCGGGCTGGTCCACCACTTCGGCCGTCGTTGCCAGCCCCAGTCTGAGCATGGTCAGCGTCGCGCCGAGTTCGTCATGCAGTTCGCGCGCGATCATGGAACTTTGACGCTCCATGACGTATTCCAGATGTGCGCGCAACTGCTTGAGACGTTCGGCGTTTCTGCGCTGCTCGTCCGCCGCATGCTTGCGCGCGCTGATATCGTCGTGGGTCACCACGAATCGCGTCGGGCCTCGGTCGGGAAAGCGCATGGCGCGCATTTCAAACCATCGCACCTCGGTGTCGTGGGTCAATTCATACTCAAGAAAGAACGTCTGGCGTTTTCCGCTCAGCAGTTCATTGATGGCGTTCTTGATTTCGCCGGCGCTCCTGGGCGAAAGATAGGGGGCCAGGCACGCCAGGGCCGAGCAGCCCGTGCATGGGATGTCGTGATGCGCGTAGTTGCAGATGTTGTCTTCGCGTTCGCGCCATGCCTTGTCGGTCGCGATGATGCGGCCATGTTCGTCGAACACGCAGATGCGCGACGAAAGCGCGTCGATGCTCCCGTGCCCACACTGCCTGGCGGCCGTCTCGGCATCCCATGCGGGTCCCGGTTCCCGCGCCAGCGCAGCTTCCGCTTCCGGTCGCAGCGCGTACGACCCCGGCGATGTTTCATGCGCGGAAATGGCGACCATGGCGATGTGTACCGAGATTCCCCCGTCGGGCGATTTCATGCCGGTGCCGTCAAGGCTGGCAAGGACGCTGCGCCCATCCTGGCGCCGCAGGTGCAGTTCGCACTCCAGGGTGCATAGGCGCTTGCTCACCGTCAGAAAAAAGCGGTACCACGCCTCGCGGTCCCTGGGCTGGACGAAGTGCACCATGCGGCGGCCCACCAATTGTTGCTGTTTTACCCCGAGCAGCAGGGCGGCCGGCGAGTTCACATCGGTAATCGTCCCGCCCGGTGTCAGGGTCAGGCAGCCGACGCGGGTGTCGTTCGTCGTATCGGGATGCTGGCCGCGCGCGATCGCGCTGCCGTTTCCGCCGTCCACCGTGCGGCGGTTGTGCGTGTCGTGCTGGCTGGATCGATCCATCGATGGGATACCTCGAAGATGCTGCGGCGCCACCCGGCAGCGGCGCAGCGCATGCCTGGGCTTCTCGCGGGTTGCCTGTTACCGATAGATCGGCTTGCACGCATCCAGATCGGGAGACGGCGTCAGGCCAGGTGCGAAGTGTGGATAGTTACACAACCGCATGGACTTGACTGTAGGAAAACGCCGACGCCACGGCGGGCAAATTCCGACACACGCGCATCGCGATGCCGACAGACTATCACCAGGCCCTTATGAAACAATTCGCTTTCGCGTTTTGCCGTGGGCGTGCGAGCCGTGTGCGTGATAGTCCACGGAAAGCGCGGTGTATGCAAGGCAAGGTTCCCCGTGAGTATGGAGTCGTAGCATGAATGGTTATCCCCGCCTTGACGACATGCATGTCAACGGAGGCGGCGATGCAGGGTGAATGAACGACACACCGTCTGGATGACCGCGCGTGGCCACGTCAAAAAACACAACGCCAGCCGCGCGCAGGGACTTTAATGGAGGAGACAAGCATGCCAGCTGCACGTGGTCAGATCATCAGAGTTGCACAAGGGGAAGACCCTGGCGCGGATCAAGGACATCGACAGGCCGATGACGCGCGCGAAAGGCTATCCCCCGTCTATGCCTATTATTTCCTGATGGCGAGGGTAAAGGGCACCGGCGGCATGAAACGAAGGGATCAGTCCGCGATGAGTGCCTTTGGGCCGTTCGCCCATCCGCACGCGGCGCGCTTCATCAGCGCCAGCGCGCGTTTTCTGGGGCTGCTGGATGAGGCTGAAGCGCCCGTGCGCCGCTGCAGCCGGCGCAGCGAACGCGCAACCGCGGCGCGTCTCGAAAGCGGGTTTCGCCGCACCCCGCGCATCCCCGAGCCCCGGTTGCCGGCCTCCATCGCGACGTATCTGAGCGTACGTTGCGGCTGGCCGTTCCAGGCCGGGTGATGCGGTGGAATATGCGAAGTAGTGGCCGGGCACCGCGCGTGCGATGACCGGGAGGCAGGACCGTCCGCAGGTTCACATCAACCTGTCGGGTTCAGTGTAATTACGTTAGAGGGCATCCAGTATGAACAGCATCAGCTACATGCAGAAGGCAACCGAAGTGGCCGCGGCCAATGGCCAGGTGTTCAAGTCGATATTCGATGTCACGGTGGCCGCCATGCAACGCCTGACCTCGTTGAATGGCGATCTTGTCCGTTCCCTGACCAGGGACGGGGCGCTACCGACAGCGGGGCAGGACGTGCGCGAGCGGCTGCGCACTTATACCGCCCGGATCGACGAGACGGGTGAGTATGTTCGCGAATGCAACGACCTGTGCATCAAGACGCAGATGGAAATTGCCCGGTTGCACATGCAGCGCATGGGAGATGTCGTTCAGGCACTTACGACCCAGTTCGAAGAACTCGCCCGGATCAACCCCATGGATACCTCCGGCATGGGTGAGGCGCTGAAGGTGATGTTCAACAATTCCGGCTCCGCCTACGAAGAGATGACCAACACCATGCGTGAAGCGGTCGAATCGAGCTTGACCGCCACCTTGCGCGCGCTGCAACCGCCGCAGAAGGAAACACCCAAGAGCCCGGCAACGGCGAAAAAGGCGGCGTAAGGCTGAGCCGCAACCTGTCATTGCGAGCTGCGCAGGCATCCAGAGCGTACTCAGTTGGCGTAGGGCGGATGAGCCGCAGGCGTTATCCGCCGGATGGAGTTCACATGCGGCGGATAACGCTGCGCTCATCCGTATATGGACTCCTCCCGGTTTGCAAGCGTTTCGTCGTTGTTGGCAGAGAGGAAAGACTGCGCACGTATATTCGGTCTGTGATTTGGGTGCATTTACCCGGACCTTGATGGGCTATT
>JACOUN010000114.1 GCA_016177805.1 Rhodocyclales bacterium | reverse complement strand
TCGGGCGCGGCACCTCGACTTTCGACGGGCTGGCGCTGGCCTTCGCCATCGCGCGCCATCTGCTGGAAAAGAATCGCTGTCTGACGCTGTTCGCCACCCATTACTTTGAACTCACCCGCCTCAATGACGACTATCCGGAGTGCTGCAACGTGCACCTCGACGCGGTCGAGCACGCCCACCGCATCGTGTTCCTGCACGCGGTCGAAGACGGCCCGGCGAGCCAGAGCTACGGGATAGAAGTGGCGGCGCTGGCCGGGGTGCCCGCCGGCGTGATCCGCGACGCGCGGCGCCGCCTGCGCGCGCTGGAAAACCGCGAGATCGGCACCGGTGCGCAACCCGACCTGTTTGCCGCCCTGCCCGACACCGACCCCGAGCCTGTGTCGCACCCGGCGCTGAACGCGCTGGCCGAACTGGAACCGGACAATCTCAGCCCGCGCGAAGCGCTCGAACAACTGTACGCGCTCAAGCGCATGGCATCGCAATCAGTATGAGTACCCAGATCGATATCAGCGAACAGGACGGGGTGCGCTTCCTGCACTTCGGTTCCGAATGGATACAGGGCGCGATGCGCCTGCGCAACCCCAACGCGCTGGAGCTGAACTACACGCGCGAGATGATGGCGGGCCTGCTGCTCAAGCCGGATGACTGGCCGCGCAACGCGCTGCTGATCGGGCTGGGCGCGGCGTCGCTGACCCGTTTCATCCACCACCATTGCCCGCACACACGGGTGCACGTGGTCGAGATCGAACCGCGCGTGGTCGCTGCCGCGCGCCAGTTCTTCCATCTGCCGGAAGAGAGCCAGCGCCTGACCATACAGATCAACTGCGGTGCGCGCTTCGTGCTCGAAACCGAACGCTGCTTCGACTACATCCTGGTCGATGGCTTCGACGAGGATGCGCGCCCCGGCGTGCTCGACACCCTGCCCTTCTATCAGGCGGCGCGCTCGCGCCTGTCGGCGCGGGGCATCATGGCGGTCAATCTGCTGGGCCGTTCGCGCGGCTATCAGGCGAGCGTGGAACGCATCATCAAGGCCTTCGACAACCGGGTGATCGCCTTTCCGTCATGCGACAGCGGCAACGTGATCACGCTGGCGGCCGATGGCGAGGCCATCGAATTGTCGCTGGCCGATATGCGCGCCCGCGCCCGCGAACTCAAGGCCCGCACCGGGCTGGATCTGCTGCCGACAGTGTCGCGGCTGGAGCAGGCCGGCAGCCTGCCGGGCGGGAGGTTGATCCTGTGAGCACGATGGAAACCGTGGACTGCGTGGTGATCGGCGCCGGAGTGGTCGGCCTGGCGTGCGCCCGCATGCTCGCGCTGCAGGGGCGCGAAGTGCTGGTGCTGGAAGCCACCGACCGCTTCGGCAGCGGCACCTCCAGCCGCAACAGCGAGGTCATCCACGCCGGCCTGTATTACCCCGCCGGCTCGCTCAAGGCAACGCTGTGCGTGCGTGGCCGCGACCTGCTATACGACTATTGCGCCCAGCACCACATCGCGCACCAGCGCTGCGGCAAGCTGGTGGTGGCGACGTCCGAGGCGCAACGCGCTCAGCTCGACCTCATCGCGCGCAGCGCACAGGCCAATGGGGTAAACGACCTGGCGCTGCTCGACCGCGCGGCGGCCCAGGCGCTGGAACCCGCGCTGGCGTGCGTGGCGGCCTTGCATTCGCCATCCACCGGCATCATCGACACGCACGGACTCATGCTCGCGCTGCTGGGTGAAGCCGAGCAGCATGGCGCGATGCTGGTAGTCGAAACCCCGGTGGTCGGCGGCGAAGTCGCCGACGCCGGCATCGTCATCGAAACCGGCGGTACCGCGCCCATGAAGGTACTCGCCCGCAGCGTGATCAACGCCGCCGGGCTGGCCGCGCCGGCGGTGGCGCGGCATCTGCAAGGCCTCGCGCCGCAACACATACCGCAGGCGCGGTTTGCCAAGGGCAGCTATTTCTCGCTGCGCGGCAAGTCACCGTTTTCGCGCCTGGTGTACCCGGTGCCGGAAGCGGGTGGGCTGGGCGTGCATCTGACGGTGGACCTGCAAGGACGCGCGCGTTTCGGCCCCGACGTGGAGTGGGTGGCTCCGGAGCGCTGGGGCGCGGCCGAGGGGCTGCCGGAAGCCGCTACCTACCGCGTTGATCCGGCGCGTGCCGCCGTGTTCGACGATGCGATCCGGCGCTACTGGCCTGCCCTGCCCGACGACGCGCTCGATCCCGACTACGCAGGCATACGTCCCAAGATCAGTGCCGCCAGTGACCCCGCAGCGGACTTCCGCATCGATGGCGTTGCGACCCACGGGGTGCCGGGATTGGTCAATCTGTTCGGCATCGAATCGCCCGGCCTGACGGCCTGCCTGGCGATTGCGGAGGTGGTGGCGCGGGAGTTGCCGGCACGCTGACCCGGCAATCAAATAGATGATGGAGAATGGCGTGCGACGCTGCAGCTCCCTCCCCTTCAAGGGGAGGGCTGGGGTGGGGATGGGTTTGACTGCATTGCTGTAACCCATCCCCCTCCTGACCTCCCCCTTGAAGGGGGAGGAACTAGGTGCCTGCACCGCTCACCTCTTTGATTGCCGGGTTAATAGCCGTCGTTGGAAGCGGCGGGGTTATCCGCAGCAAGCCACACGCACTTCCCCTGGCTGGCCTTGTCGATATCGGCGAGCGTTTTCGTGTGTTCGGCCAGTTCGTCGTCGGCCGCCCGCACGATCTTCAGCGCGGGGCGCTCGGCCAGCCCAGCCGCCGCTTCGTCGGCACTCGGCGCGACCTCTTCGAGATCCATGATCAGGCTTTCCTGACCCCGCGTCATCGCCAGATAGACTTCGGCGAGGATCTCCGCGTCGAGCAGCGCGCCGTGCAGCGTTCGGTGCGCATTGTCGATCTGGTGGCGTTCGCACAATGCGTTGAGCGATGCCTTCTTGCCCGGATTCTGCTCCTTGGCCATGCGCAGCGTGTCGACCACGTTCGCGCACAGCTCGGCAATGGCGCCACGCCCGATCAGCGACAACTCGTGATTGAGGAAGCCGACGTCAAAGGTGGCGTTGTGGATCACCAGTTCGGCGTCGCGCACGAAATCCTCGAATTCTGTCGCGATGTCGGCGAAGCGCGGTTTGTCGGCAAGGAACTCCTCGGTGATGCCATGCACTTCGATGGCTTCGGCGTCGATGTCGCGGTCCGGGTTGAGGTACACGTGATAGTGGCGCCCGGTGAGATTGCGGTTGAGCAGTTCGACACAACCGATTTCGATCACCCGGTGCCCGCTGCGCCAATCCAGCCCGGTGGTTTCAGTATCCAGCACTATCTGTCGCAAACCCTCTCGCTCCTGTCATCTGTGACGTTCGGCTTGCCATCGCAAACCGTTTTCATACGCTCTGCGTGGCCTTGCCGCCCGCGCGTACCGCTTCGACGCCGCGTCGCGCCAGTGCGTCGGCGCGTTCGTTCTCGGGATGGCCGGCGTGGCCCTTGACCCAGATCCAGTCGATCTGGTGCGCGCCAGCAACCTTGTCCAGAGCCTGCCACAGGTCGACGTTCTTGACCGGCGCCTTGGCGGCGGTCTTCCAGCCGCGCGCCTTCCAGCCGTGTATCCACTCCGAGATGCCCTTCTGCACGTACTGGCTGTCGGTATGCACACGCGCGCGCACCGGGCGCTTGAGCAGTTCCAGCGCACGTATCACCGCAAGCAGCTCCATGCGGTTGTTGGTGGTGGCCGGTTCTCCACCCCAGATTTCCTTTTCATGTCCTCCGGTGCGCAGCAACGCGCCCCAGCCGCCCGGACCGGGGTTGCCGCTGCAGGCGCCGTCGGTGTAGATGTCGATGTTATCCATATGCCTTCAATGCAAATCCGTTTTGTGCGCATTTCCGACCACGCCGCGGCCGCGTCGCGCCACGGGTGACAGGTTCTTTCTGGCGGCGCGCAGATCGCGCCAGTTCGGGGCGATCAGGCGCATCCCTTGTACGCGTTTGATCGCGTGCAGCACGTACACTCCGCCGCCCACCGGCCACCAGCGCCCCCCCATCCTGTCGAGCAGGCGCCAGCGTTCCAGCCACTTTGCCGTCGCCAGCGGCGGAGCATAGCAGCCAAAGTCGTCCGATAGGGTCTCGAAACCGAGCAGGGTCAGCCAGTCCTTGATGCGCGAGGCGGAAAAGAAATGCCCTCGCCACGGCATTTCCGCTTTCTTGCGCGCCAACAGCTTGCGCACACCCCACAGGCTGTAGGGGTTGAATCCGATGATGATGGCGCTGCCCTCGCTCACCAGCACCCGCTCGACTTCACGCAGCACCTGGTGCGGCTGTGGTGAAAACTCCAGCACGTGCGGCAGCACCACCAGATCGAGGCTGGCGCTGGCGTAAGGCAGTGCGTGGGCTTCGGTCAGGATGTCGGCGCTGCCACGCACCGCGCTGCAGAATCGGTACGAGATGCGGTTGGTGCGCAGGAACTCATTGTGTGGCAGTCCGAGCTGGAGTGCGTTATAACCAAAAATATCCGCAACCATGGCATCGAGCCGGGCCTGCTCCCAGCGCAGCACGTACTGCCCCTGCGGGGTCGCGAACCAGCCGGCCAAACCGTCCTCACCATGACTACTCAACATACTGCTGTCCACCGCATTGAAATCGTCCCCCTGCCCGCGTTCAAGGATAACTATATCTGGCTGCTGCGGGTTGGCAACGCTGCGGCCGTGGTCGATCCTGGCGACGACGAGGTGGTCGAGCGCTATCTCGCCCAGCAGCGGCTCGATCTGACGGCCATCCTGATCACCCATCACCACCCCGATCACACCGGTGGCGTGGCGGGCCTCGTCGCGCGGCACAAACCGGTGGTGTATGCGCCGGTGGATGGCCGCATCGAAGGCGTTACACGCCGGCTGCGCGATGGTGACGAGGTGGCGCTCGCCGAGCTGGATCTGCACTTGCGCGTGATGGCGGTTCCGGGGCATACCGACACCCACGTCGCCTACTACGCGCCTGGAATACTGTTCCCCGGCGATACGATATTCAGCGCCGGTTGCGGACGCCTGCTGGGCGGCACTGCCGCGCAGTTGCACGACTCGCTGCTGCGGCTGGGCGCCCTGCCCGGCGACACCGCCGTGTATTGCACGCACGAGTACACGCTGTCGAACCTGGCTTTTGCCCAAGCCGCCGATCCGGACAATCCGGCACGCGATCAGTGGCTGGCGACCTGTCAGGCGCTGCGCGCCGAGGGCAAGCCGACCCTGCCGAGCACGATGGCGCGCGAGAAAAGCGTCAACCCGTTTCTCCGGACCAGCTCGCCAGGCGTTATCGATGCAGTGACCCGTCACACGGGTGTTCGTCCGCCCGACGCGCTCGCCTGCTTCACTGCGCTGCGTGCGTGGAAGGATAATTTTTGAGCGGGCGGGCGCTACACCCCCATCGCGGACGTCAGTTCAGTGCCGTGTCGGTTGGCGCCTCGGATTGCGGCGCCAGGCTGACGCGGTTGCGCCCTTCGCGCTTGGCCCGGTACAGGGCCTGATCGGCCTGCTGCAGCAGCATGCGCGGCCCGTCGTCGTCCGAACGTGACGGCAGCGTTGCCGCCGCGCCCACGCTCACGGTGACGATCGGCGCCACCGCAGAAAAGGCGTGCGCCATCTGCGCCGCGGCCACCGCTTCACGCAGGGACTCGGCCACCAGCGCGGCGCCAGCGGCGTCGGTCTCGGGCATGATCACCGCGAATTCTTCACCGCCGTAGCGTGCTACGAGATCGGTGGGGCGGCGCAGGCAGGACTCCAGCACCCGCGCGACGTTCTTCAGGCAATCATCACCCAACTGGTGACCATAGCCATCGTTGAACTGCTTGAAATGATCGACATCGGCCACCAGCAGCGCCATCGGAGTATTCGCCCGCACCGCGCGGCGCCATTCGCGCCGCAGGGTGTCGTCGAAGCAGCGTCGATTGGCGATGCCGGTCAGGCCATCGGCGGCGGACAGGCGCGTCAGTTCGCGGTTGGCCTCGTCGAGCTTGCGCGTCAGCACCAGCAACGAATAACGCATCTGCGCAATCCGCTGCATGGCCCGGACCTTGGCCCGGAGCACGATCTCGGACACCGGCTTGACGAGGTAATCGTCGCCACCGACGCTGATCCCGAGCGCCAGATCGTCATCGCTGGTGCGCGCCGAGAGGAAGATGATGGGCGTCCACTCGCCATCCTTTTCCAGTTGCCGTATCCGGCGCGCGACCTCGAAGCCATCCATGCCCGGCATGATGATGTCGAGCAGCACCAGATCGGGCTTGTTGTGCTTGAATTCGAGAATTCCGGATTGGCCATCGCGGGCGTGCACAGGCTGCAGCCCCATCTTCTCCAGCAGATGGCAAATCAGCGTGGCGCTGGTAACGGTATCCTCGATGACCAGTGCTTTCATGCGCGCGAAGTTTCTCCGATTTGACCCATGCGTCGCAATGCTACCAAGATCCGCCGGGCGCCGGAGAAAAACAGCGCGCCGAGGGGTGGCAACGTCGCGGCTGCGGGCCCCGGTCTGATAGACTGGGGCCCGATTTCAACTTCCGGACGCCGGTTCGATGGCGAGCACACTATCGGCGCTGGTCGTCGCATTTCTGGGCATCATCGTCACCACCACTGCCGCCGCGCAAACCCAGGCCCTGCCTGCACAGGTCGATACGCAAGCGCAAGTGCAACCGGCCGAACTGCCCGCGCACCCGCCGCGCGTCCTCAAACTCGATCTGACCCGCAGCCCCAACGACATCTGGGACCGCTTGCGGCGTGGCTTCGCGATGCCGGATCTGGACAGCCCGCTGGTGATCGAGAAGCAGGCGTTCTACCTCAACCGACCGGGCTTTCTCAAGCAGGTGTTCGAGCGTGGTTCCCGCTATCTGTATCACATCGTGGACGAGCTGGAACGGCGCGGCATGCCGATGGAGCTGGCGCTGCTGCCCATGGTGGAGAGCAATTACAACCCGATGGCGTATTCGCGCTCCCAGGCTTCCGGCCTGTGGCAGTTCATTCCGTCGACGGGGCGAAACTTCAATCTGACCCAGAACAGCCTGGTGGACGAGCGGCGCGACGTGATTGCCTCGACCAACGCCGCCCTCGACTACCTGCAGACGATCTACGAAATGCATGGCGACTGGCACCTGGCGCTGGCTTCGTACAACTGGGGTGAAGGCGCGGTGGCGCGCGCGCTGAAGTACAACATCGAGCACGGTTTGCCCGCCGAGTATGCGCATCTGCGCATGCCGGATGAAACACGCAACTACATACCCAAGCTCCAGGCGCTGAAGAACATCGTGGCGCGACCGGAACTGTTCGCCTTTGAACTGCCCCATGTACTGAATTACCGACACTTCGCCGAAGTCGAGGCCCCCAAGGGCATCGACCTGGCCACCGCCGCCGGACTGGCCGGCATGTCGCTGGAAGATTTCATCGCGCTCAATCCCGGCTACAACCTCCCGGTAGTGACCTCCAGCGGCGCCTCGCTGGTGGTCCCGGTCGACCGGCTCGCCCCGTTCAATGCGGGGCTGACCAGCCTGACAGGCACGCATAAACGCTGGAAGACCCACCAGATCAAACGCGGCGAGAGCCTCGCTGCCATCGCCAAGCGCTACGCACTGCCAGTTGCGCATCTGCGCGAGATCAACGGCTTGAGCGCAAAAAGCCGAACCGTACCGGGAGATACGCTGATCATCCCGGACGGCATCGATCCGGCCGAAGCGTTGAAAACCGCCCGTATTCTGCGCCAGACCACCACCCGATAGGCGCACCGCGATTGCCGGGCATTCCGGCCGCCCTATCTGCGACCCCATTGACTATGATCAAACTTGACGCTAGGCATACGCACTAGGATGCCCGGCTGCGGCAATTCGGACCATGTTGCCGCGACACGTCGTGCCACTCCGGGTGGCAAGCGTCAATCGGGAAACCACCTGCCAGCCCGGCCGGTGGATCTCATGGTCTGCTTGAGGACCTCGATGGACACCGAATATCACCCCGCGACACAGTCGATAGGACAACCCCACCTCGATCCGCGCTGCGCCATCGAGATCGCGCCGCGCATCTGGTGGGTCGGCTGCTACCTCGATGGTGATCCGTTCCAGTGTCACGCCTATCTGATCGAGGACGGCGACCAGTCGGTGCTGCTGGATCCGGGCTCGATACTGACCTTCGCCGAGACACGGCGCAAGATAGAGTTGGTCCTGCCGTTCAGCTCGATACGCTATTTCATCTGCCACCACCCCGACCCGGACATCGTTTCCGCGATCAGCCTGTTCCAGGACCAGATCACGCGCGAGGATGCCTGCGTCGTCACGCACTGGCGTGCCGCCGCGCTGCTCAAGCACTATGGCTGGAAGATGGATTTCTGGCTGATCGAAAAGCATGACTGGACGCTGCAACTGCCTCACCACACGCTGCAGTTCGTATTCACCCCGTATCTGCACTTTCCTGGCGCTTTCTGCACCTTCGACAGCGCGAGCGGGATACTGTTTTCCAGCGACATCTTTGGCGGCTTTACCTCGGGCTTCAATCTTGTTGCCAGCAGCGAAGACTATTTCGAGTCGCTGCGGCCGTTCCACGAGCACTATCTGCCCAGCCGCGAGATCCTGCAGCACGGCCTGAACGAAATCCAGCGTTACCCAGTGCGCATGATCGCGCCACAGCACGGCTCCATCATTCCGGAAAACATGGTCGGCTTCATGATCGACAAGCTCAAGACCCTCGACTGCGGCCTGCTGACTTCGGCGCGCGACGGGATCGACGTGCTGCGCTTGTCGCGCCTGAACCAGGTCCTGCGTGACATCACCCAGGTGGTGATTCTCTACCGCGACCTGAGCGACATCATCGCCGCCCTGCTCGACGTGATACGCCGCATCCTGCCCGAGGCCCGGAGCCTGGAACTATGGACGGACGATCAGGAAGGCGAATGGCTACGTTTTTCCGAGCATTCGCACTTTCGCCCCACGCCCGACGGCAAACCCTCGCTGGCCCGGGAGATGCTGGGCAGGGAAGGCCGTGAGTGGGATCAACGCTACCCCAAAGGCTACGCGCTGGTCGAACTGGATGAACAGGGTGAACAGGCGGACGCGCTGCTGATTGCGCTCAGGAACGAGCGCAATCAGACCGTCAACGGCCTGGCGATACTCCATTTCACCGGCAAGCCGGCATTGACGCTCGAAGTCGATGCGATCGTACGGCAAATAACGCGCCCGCTACAGATCACGATAGAGCGCGAACTGCTGTATCAGTCGCTGGAACGCGACAAGAAACGCTATTACCAGCAATCGATCCGCGACCCGCTCACCGGGCTGTTTACGCGCCTCTACATGGATGACGCCGCCAAGCGCCTGATCGCGATGCACGCCCGCAATCACGAGGCGGGCTTCGGGCTCGTGATCTTCGACGTCGACCGGTTCAAGGAAATCAACGACCAGCACGGCCATCTGGGCGGTGATGACGTACTGCGCAACATCGCCCGGATCATTGCCGCCGAGTCACGTTCGGTGGACATCCCGGTGCGTTTCGGCGGTGAGGAGTTCGCGGTTTTTCTCGCGGGCGGAACCGAAACGGACGGCGCGAGCTTTGCCGAGCGGGTGTGCAAAGAAGTGGGCAAGCTGCGCTTCGATGGGCGGCTCGCCCAGGTGCGGGTCACTACCAGCGGAGGGCTGGCCCAGCATCGGCCGGGCGAAGAACTGGATGACCTGATCGAACGCGCCGACCAAGCCCTGTATGACGCGAAACGCACCGGGCGCAATCGCATCGTCATCGCGGGAAAATAGCACCAATAACCCGGCTCATCCGCCCCACGCGCACTTTGGAATGCTTCGCCGTGGTTGCAATGACCACGCCTCAAGTGCAACCCCCGGCCTTCAGGCCGGGGTGAGCCACGGAACCCGGCCTTGCGCCGGATCACCCCTGTCAGTGGTGATGTCCGCCGGCACCATGCACGTGGCCATGGGTGATCTCTTCCTGGCTGGCGACGCGCACTTCAGCAACGCTGCCGTCAAAAACCAGCGCGATCCCCGCCAGCGGATGATTGCCATCGACCACGACCTTGCCTTCGGCAATGTCGGTGATGCGGTAGATCATGTCTTCCTCGCCATCGTCGGTGACGCGCTCGAATGACATGCCGACCTCGATGTTTTCCGGAAACTGGGCCACTTCCTCGACCAGCACCAGTTCTTCATCGTAGTCGCCGAAGGCATCTTCAGGCTGCAGCTTGACCTGAAACCGATCACCGACCTTCTTGCCGTGCAACGCCTCTTCGAGTGCCGGGAAAATGCCGTCGTACCCGCCGTGCAGGTAAATCAGCGGATTTTCGCCGTCATCGACCATGTTGCCGTCCGCGTCGTGGACGGTGTACTTAAGCGTTACGACGGTGTTCTTTGATATTTCCATTTGCATTTTCCGATTCCAGGTCCTTGATCAATTTGAAAACTTCAGCCGCGTGTCCGCGTGGAGATACATTGCGGAACACGTGGCGCACCACGCCTTGCTTGTCGATGATGAAAGTGGTCCGCATCACGCCCATCTTCCTGACTCCATCGACATCCCGTGATTGCCAGACATCATATAGCCGGCACACTTCGGTGTCCTCGTCCGACAGCAGGCGCACCGACAGACCATGCTGGTCGCGAAACTCGGCGTGCGTCAGGCAGTCGTCCGGCCCCACCCCCACCACGATGCAGTCAAACCGGGAAAACTCGTCTTCATGGTCACTGAAATCAGCCGCCTGAAGGGTGCATCCCGGAGTGTTGTCACGCGGATAAAAGTACAGGACGACATGGTGTTTGCCGATCTGGTCGGCAAGCTCGAACAACTCCATGTCTGCGTCCGGCAGCGAAAATAGCGGTGCGCTATCGCCGACTTCTACCATGTACCCTCCCTGGCGAGGGTCCGATTTTAGCCGAGAGGCGGTCCGAACACTACCGGCGCTCGCGTTCGCTGCGTGTAGCGGCATGGAAGACCTCCCTGTCCTTGAATTGCCGTGCTGCTCTATTTGAGGAATAGACCACAAAGGCCACAGGCTCAAGCGCATTCCGGTCGACACTTGCATGAATCCACTTGATCTCCCTCGGTAACTGTATAAACTTACAGTTACCGAGGGAGATCCACCATGCCAGTCCACCACCCCAAGCTCACCCCGCGCCAGCACGAGATTCTCGAGTTCGTGCGCCATACCCTGGAATCCATGGGGCGCCCACCCACACGGGCGGAAGTGTGCACGGCCTTCGGCTTTCGCTCGCCCAATGCCGCCGAAAGCCATTTGCGCGCCCTCGCCGCCAAGGGCGCCATCGTGCTCGAAGAAGGCCGCGCGCGTGGCATACGGTTGCCGGAGCCCCCCGGACTGCCGGTGGTTGGCCGGGTCGCGGCAGGCAATCCGGTGCTTGCGGTGGAACATATCGAATCCCGTCATGCCATCGACCCGGCCCTGTTCTCGCCGCGCGCCGATTACCTGCTGCGCGTCCACGGCATGAGCATGCGCGATGCCGGCATACTCGATGGCGACCTGCTGGCCGTGCAACGCCGCCAGGAAGCACGACCGGGGCAGATCGTAGTGGCCCGCATCGAGGACGAAGTCACGGTCAAGACCTATACCCGCCGTGGCCCCATCGTCAGCCTGCTGCCCGCCAATCCGGAATTCAGCCCGATAGAGGTCGACACCCGTCGTGACCAGTTGGTCATCGAAGGCATCGCGGTAGGGTTGATACGCAAGGGCATGCCGTCCTGAACGGCGGTTTTGATCATGAACGCCGCCATGCCCACCCCCCTCGCCGACCTGCCTCCCGGTCTGGTATGGCGCGCGGACAGCTTTGCCCACGTCACGGAGAAAACCTGGCCGACCGGCTACGCGGCACTGGACGCCGAACTGCCCGGGGGTGGCTGGCCAGGCGGTGCCATCACCGAGTTGCTCGCGGACACGCCGGGCATAGGCAGCATCGAACTGCTGCTGCCCATGTTGCGCCGCGCGCCGGTCGAGCGCTGGATTGCCTGGGTCGCGCCACCTTGCCTGCCCTACGCGCCCGCACTGGCCGATGCCGGTCTTGCGCTGTCGCAACTTATCCTGATCGACCCGCCGCAGCACAGCGCGCTCGTATGGGCCACCCGCCAGGCAACCGCCTCCGGAGCCTGTCATGCGGTCATGGCCTGGGTGCACAAAATCGATATGGCGGCACTGCGGCGCCTGCAGCTCGCCGCCGAAGCGTCGGCCACCCCGCTGTTCCTGTACCGCCCGCTCGCCGCGGCGAGCCAACCTTCCCCCGCCTGCCTGCGGCTGCAACTGACTCCCGAAGAAAACGCCATCGGCATCAGCATACTCAAGCGGCGCGGCCCGGCCTCTGCCCGCACGCTGCACCTGCCACTCCGCAAGCGCTACCCCGCCCGAAACCCGCATGCTCTGGATAGCCCTGATACTGCCCGACCTGCCCTTGCAAGCCTGCACGCGAGGCGCGGATGAACCGGGCGAGCTGGCCATCATCGATCATCACCCGCGTCAGCGGGTGGTGGCGGCGACTGCGGCAGCGTTGGCACGCGGAGTCCAACCTGGTCTCGGCGTGGCCGGTGCATTGGCCATAGCCCCCGACCTGCAACTGAAAGACCGCGATCGCAGTGCCGAACACAGCACCCTGATCCAGCTCGCGACCTGGGCCGGCTGTTGCACCCCTTGCGTCAGCCTCGACCCTCCGGACGCGCTGGCCCTCGAAGTCAGCCGCTGCCTGCGCCTGTTCGGCGGCCTGGGCGCGCTGGTCGACAAGCTGCGGTGCGGTGCGATGCGCCTGGGGCTCGATATCCGGCTCGCCGCGGCACCCACGCCGCTGGCGGCACGCTGGCTGGCCAGGGTCCGGCCGGACACCTTCATTTCCGCCGCTCCCCGCTGGTGGCGCTGCCTCGATCACCTGCCGGTCGGTCTGCTGACCGAAGGCACGACCGTTTCCCAGGCAACGCTGGAGTTGCTGCACGGCATCGGGATGCGCACCTTGGGTGATATCGCCCGCCTGCCACGCAACGGGCTGGCACATCGTGCCGCCACCAGCGTCCTCCAGGCACTCGAACTGGCGCGGGGCGAACGCCCCGATCCGCGCCCCTGGCATGTCGCGCCGCCCCGGTTCGACTCCCGGCTGGCGCTCCCCGCCCCGGTCAGCACCACCGAACCCCTGCTCTTCGCCTCACGCCGCCTGGTGGCGGAACTGACCGGATGGCTGGGCGCGCAGCATGCCGGGGTCGACCGGTATGAGCTGCACCTGGAGCATGGCGATACGCCCGAATCAGTGCTGCACATCACCACCGGCCAGCCCGGCCGCGATGAAGAGCGCTTCGTGATGCTGCTGCGTGAGCAACTCGCGCTGTTCAAACTCAGGGCCCCTGTCGAAGCACTGCGCCTGAGCGCCGACACCCCGGTCATCCGCGCCGGGCGCACCCCCGACATGTTCGGTGATGTGGAACAGGCGCGAGACGCGGCATCGCTGCTGCTCGAACGACTGCGCGCGCGCCTCGGGCATGATGCGGTCCGTGGTGTGCGCCCGTGGCCGGAGCATCGCCCCGAACGCGCCTGGCGTACGGCCGAACCCGGAACCGCCCGCACACCACATCCCGACAAGCAGCCGTTACGCCCCGTCTGGCTGCTGGTCGAGCCCCGACCGCTCGCCTCGGTGGGCTCTCTAACCCTGCTGAGCGGCCCGGAACGCATCGAATCAGGGTGGTGGGATGGTGCCGACGTGCGGCGCGACTACTACGTTGCCCGTGCCCCGCGCGCCGGCCGATGGTGGATATTCCAGCGCCTCGACCCCCCCGGTGGGTGGTACGTGCATGGCTATTTTGGATAGACTGGCAGCCCGCAAGCCCACATGCCCAACCCCATGCCCCTGACACCCCAGCGCCGCACGGCCGAATGCGATGGCGACTTCGCCCGCCGCCGGGCGCGCTACGTGTTCCTGCTGTTCCTGTGCGCCCTGCCGGTGACCCTCTGGCTGTTCAGCCGCGCCGCGCAAACCTGGTCCATGATTATGCCGCTGGAAGGGCCAGGTTTCATGATGGCGGCCACCGCTTTCGGACTCGTTCTCGCGGTCTTTCCGGTACTCACCGTAATCGCATTGCTCGCCGCCACCTGGTACGGGGTCGAGAGCGTCTATCTGCCTCGCACCCACGCCACCCCCACCGCCGATCGCATCATTATCGGCACCGGCATGCTGATCTGGTTCGCACCGTCTCTCGCGCTGT
The DNA here is from genome assembly GCA_016177805.1 of Rhodocyclales bacterium. Lineage (GTDB taxonomy): Bacteria > Pseudomonadota > Gammaproteobacteria > Burkholderiales > Rhodocyclaceae > JACOUN01. The sequence goes on along the minus strand of JACOUN010000114.1, from coordinate 6,075 downwards.
GCGCGGCAGTGCTGCGCGCGATACTCGCAGGGTCGATCCGCTTCAGCCGGCCCGCGCGGGAATACGTGCTCACCACCGACCCGATCGCATTCTGGCAAAGCATGGGATTCATGCTGATCGTCGCACTGGCGCTAGCCTACCCGGCCTGGCAGTACTGGCGTGGCAAACGCACCGGCACCGACAGGCTCAAGCCACCACCTGCTCCAGATAGCTGACGAACCGGGCGGCAGGTACCGGGGGGCTGAACAGATAGCCCTGCCCTTGCCGGCATCCCTGATTGAGCAGGAAGGTGCGCTGTTCGGCGGTTTCGATGCCTTCCGCGATCACGCCCAGTTGCAGGCTGGTTGCCAGCGCGATGACGGCGCGGGCGATGGCTTCGTCGTTGACGTCATGGGGAATGTCGCGGACGAAGGATTTGTCGATTTTGAGCGTATCGATGGGCAGGCGCTTGAGGTAGGCGAGCGACGAATAGCCGGTGCCGAAATCGTCGATGGACAAGGTCACGCCTAGCGCGCGCAACTGGTCGAGCACTTCGATCGCCTTTTCGGCCTGCTGCATGATGAAACCTTCGGTGATTTCCAGTTCCAGCGATTGCGCCGCGAGGCCGCTCTCGGCCAGTGCCTGGCGCACCGTGGCGACCAGATCGCCACGCCGCAGTTGCTGTCCGGAAAGATTGACCGACACCCGCTTCAGCGGCAGCCCGTCGCGCTGCCATTGGCGCAACTGGCGACAGGCCGACTGCAATATCCAGGCGCCGATGGGGATGATCAGGCCGGTGTCTTCGGCAACCGGGATGAAGCGATCGGGCCCGACCAGGCCCATCTCGGGGTGGTTCCAGCGCAGCAGCGCTTCAGCCCCGATCACCTGGCCGCTGGCCAGATCGAGTTGCGGCTGGTAATAGACTTCGAACTGATCGAGTCTGAGTGCCTGGCGCAGGCTGTTTTCCAGCGACATCCGTTCCTGTGCCGATGCTGTCAGCTCGGCCGTGTAGAACTGGTAGCCGTTGCGTCCGCGCGCCTTGGCGTGGTACATGGCCGCGTCCGCGTTGCGCAGCAGGATGGGAAAGTCCTCGCCGTCGGCCGGTGACACGCTGATGCCGATGCTGACACCCACATGCAGCACGTGCCCGTCCACGATGAATGGGTCGTTGAACGCTTCGACGATCTTCGCGGCGATGTGCGTCGCGCCCCGCTCATCCCGCAGCCCCTCCAGCAGCAGGGTGAACTCGTCACCTCCGAGACGGGCGACCGTGTCCCCGTCACGCACGACCCCGAGCAACCGTTCGGCGGCCTGCATCAGCAGCAGGTCGCCCACCGGATGCCCGAGGCTGTCGTTGATGTTCTTGAAGTGGTCGAGATCGACGAACAGCAGTGCAACCGATTGACCATCGCGCTGGGCACGCTTGAGCGCATGTTCGACACGCGCGGTAAACAGCAGCCGGTTGGGCAGCCCTGTCAGTGAATCGTGGTGCGCCAGGTGCTCCAGCGTCGCTTCCGACTCGCGAATGCTGCTGATGTCGGAAAGCACCGCGACATAGTTGGTGATGGTACCCGTATCATCGCGCACGACGCTGACGGTCTGCCATTCCGGGTAGATTTCTCCGTTCTTGCGCCGGTTCCAGATTTCGCCGCGCCAGTATCCGCTCTGGTTGATCGAGGCCCACATCTGCTGATAGAACTGTTTGCCGTGGCGTCCGGACTTGAGCATGCCGGGGTTGCGCCCGATGACCTCCGCTTCGCCGTAACCGGTAATCTCGGAAAACGCCGCGTTGACCGCGATGATGTTGCACTGGGCATCGGTGATCACCACGCCCTCGCGGGTGTGTTCGAACACGGTGGCCGCCTGGCGCAGCCGTTCTTCGGCGCGCACGCGCTCGGTGATGTCGGCGCGCAGTATCAGGGTTCCGCAGTCCTGGGTCAGATACTCATTGACTTCTATCCAGCGCCCGCCCGTGACGGGGAGGACGACCTGCTTGGAGCGGTCGCGATGTAGCGCGGTCCGGTAGGCCAGCCACGATTGATGCTGCTCCGGCGGGATGTCGATCAAGCCGGCCCCGAGCAGCAGCCGGTTCAGCCGTTCGAAACTCAGGCCCGGTTGCAGATAGTGAGCAATCGGCGCAACCGCGTCGCGATAAGCCGAATTGCACAGCACCAGCCGGTCGTCGGCATCGAACAGCACCAGCCCTTCCGAAATGCTCTCGACCGCGTCCTGGAGACGTGCCTGCAGTGTGACGGCGCGATGGCGCGCCTCCACTTCGACCGAGATGTTGCGCCCTACCCCACGGTAGCCCACGAATGTGCCGCTCCGGTCGAACACGGGTCTGCCGCTGATGCGGATGTACTGGATACGATCACCCGGCAGCATGATGTGATACTCGAAATCGCGGAATTCGCGCCGTTGGCACATATCCTCGAAATGCGCGTCCCAATGCGCATTGGCGTCGGCCGGGTCCATGAATTCCAGGCGGGTCTTGCCTATGAACAGGCGGCTGTCGACGCCCAGCGCTTCGCCGATGCGCTCGGAAAACCAGGTGAAGCGCAGATCGGCATCCATCTCCCAGAACCAGTCGGCGGCCGTTTCGGCAAAGTCACGAAAGCGCGCTTCACCCTGCCGCAGCGCATCTTCCAGTTGCACACGGGCGCTGATGTCGATCACCAGCACCAGGGTGTCTGAGCCGCCGACATCGGCTTCGTCCACCAGATTGACCGAAACCAGGGCGTGCAGCGGCGTGCCATCCTTGCGCCGGAATACCCGCTCACGTTGCTCATGCACGTGGGTCCTGGCGTAACCGTCGATGCCGGTCAGGCGTTGATCGTCCGCCGTGAAGTCATGAAACGTGGCGCCCAGCATCTCCCCGACCGTGTAGCCGAGCATTTCGGCCATGCGGCCATTCACGTAGCGGGTGCGCGCCCGCGCGTCGAGCAGCCATATCCCCTCGTGGGTATCCTCGACGATCTTGCGGTAATGCTCGATGCTCATCGACAGATCGGTCTTCACACGTACCTCGGCACCAGAAACGACAACCGGCATATTGGTTCATGCCGGACCAATGGACTTTTGGACTGAGTATAAACCGAAGACTTGCCGGTATTTCATCTTGTGCCGCTGTCATTGAGCCGGTGCTCCGTGCTATCCAGCCGCCGCCCCGAGCCAGCCCTTGCGCAGGACGCGTGCCACGGCGGTGGGCTTGGTCTGCAACGAGAGCTTTACCTCTTGTGCCGGAGGTTCGGTCAGGTCGACCGCGAACTGCATCAACTCGTCGCGGCGAAACGCATGCACAACCACGCGTTCGCCCGCGCCACGGCGCGCCAGCATCGCTTCGAGGCCGGCCGCATCGACTTTCAGCCCATCCACCGCCACCAGCACGTCGCCCGCCGACAGTCCGGCTCGCCGTGCCGGGCTATCGTCGTGCACGTTGGCCAGGCGGGCTTCGCCAGTGTCCGCGGCGAGCTTCACGCCCAGCCCCCGCACCGGGCTCGCGGGCTGCACATGTTCCTCGATGCCGAAATCGCGGAACAGGCGTGCCAGGGGCAGGTCTTCCGTGCCTTCGACCGCCTGCCGCAGCCACCCGGCGAGCGCGCCGCTGCCGGCAATGGTGTGTTCTTCTTCCAGTTCGGCCACCAGGGCGAAGACATCATCCTCGCCGACGCCGGTGCCGGTCTGACCATACCTTTGCCACAGCCGCCGCATCAGGTCGTCCAGACTGCGCTCTCCGCCCCGCGCCGCGCGCAACTGCAGATCCAGTGCCAGCGCGATCAGCGCTCCTTTGGCGTAGTAGCTGACGATGGCGTTGGGGGCGTTCTCGTCCTGCCGGTAGTACTTGATCCACGCATCGAATGACGACTCGGCCACGCTCTGCTTCAGCCGTCCGCTACCGCGCAGCACGCTGCTCACCGTCTTGCCCAGCAGTCCCAGATAGTCCTCGACCCCGATGACGCCCGAGCGCACCAGCGCCAGATCGTCGTAATACGAGGTGAAACCCTCGAACAACCACAGCAACCGGGTGTAGTTCTCCACCCCGAGGTCATAGGGGGTGAACGCGGCCGGCTTGATGCGCTTGACGTTCCAGGTGTGGAAGTACTCGTGGCTGCACAACCCGAGCAGGCTCTTGTAGCCGTCGGGCAGCCCTTTCATGCCGCCATGCGGCAAGTCCTTGCGGCTGACGAGCAAGGCGGTCGAGGCGCGGTGCTCCAGCCCGCCGTAGCCGTCGCCCACCACCATGGTCAGGAACACATAGCGGCTCATCGGCGCGGGGGCGCCGAACAACTCGATGTGCCAGGCGCAGATCTTCTCCAGATCGGCACACAGGCGCGCGGTGTCGCAATCGTGGCGCCCGGTCAGCGCGATTTCGTGATGTACCCCCGCAGCCTCGAAGGTCGCGTGGGTGAAGGTGCCCATCTCGACCGGATGATCGATGAGTTCGTCGTAGTCGGCGGCACGGTAGCGCCCGAACCCCTGGGGTAGCGCCGCGTCGCGTTCGCCTTCGGCGCTGGCGAGCGCGGTGGCGACCCGCCAGCGCTGCTCTTCGCTGCCGGGTGGCGGGCGGATATCGACGACGCAAGGCTGATCGGTACGCCCTTCAACCGCCAGAAAGACGCTAGTGCCGTTGAAGAAACCGTGGGTCTGATCCAGGTGTGCGGTGCGCACCGACAGATCCCACGCATACACGTCGTAGCTGATCACCAGCGCGCCGCCGCCCGCCACGGGGTGGGCTTGCCAGGTGTGTTTGTCGCGCTTGACGACCGGCACGGGCTGGCCGTCCGCTTCGGCGCTCAGGCTCACGATGTTGCGCGCGAACTCACGCAGCATGTAGCTGCCCGGTATCCAGACCGGCAGGCGGAAGCGCTGGCCGGCCGGATCGGGATCATCCACGGTGCAACTCACCCTGAAGATGTGGGCATGCGGATCGACCGGAATGATCGTATAGCGAATCGGCATGGTCATGACGGTTGCCTCGGATAGGGGATGGGTACGCAACAGGGTAGACCGGTGTGCGATGGAATTCTACGTTGAACCGCGCGGCACAACAGTATCCGGGCTATCGCTGTACATTCATACAGCTATAATGCCAGCATGAGTACCCCTGTCCCGCCCGGCTACGCCGAACTCTACTGCCTGAGCAATTTCAGCTTCCTGCGCGGGGCCTCGCACCCTGAAGAACTGGTCGTGCGCGCGGCCGAACTCGGCTACACCGCCCTGGCGCTGACCGACGCGGGTTCGCTGGCGGGCGTGGTGCGGGCGCATCAGGCCATCCAGCGCCATCAACTCGCGCTGCAACTCATCATCGGCGCCGAACTACAGCTTGAGGACGGTCCGACACTGGTGGTACTGGCGTGCAACCGCAACGGCTACGCGGCGCTGTCGCGCGCCATCAGCCGCGCGCGCCGGGCGGCGGCAAAAGGCAGCTACCGGATCGTGCGCGCCGACCTCGAAGCCGGCTTGCCCGATTGCCTCGCATTGCTGATCGCCCCGCACGCGGAGGAACCGGACGACGCCGCACTGCTGGCCGACGCGGCCTGGCTGGCGCGGTGTTTTCCGGCCGCCGCGTGGCTCGCGCTAACGCATGCGTGCGACGGCAACGACGCGCGGCGGCTGGAGCACCTGCAGAGTATCGCCCGCCACGCGGGGCTGCCCGCCGTCGCCGCCGGCGGCGCGCTGATGCACGACCCGGCCCGCCGCCGCCTTGCCGACGTACTGACCGCCACCCGGCTGCGCACCACGGTGGCCGCCGCCGGGTTGGCGCTGGCGCCCAACGCCGAACGCCGCCTGCACGACCGTGCCACCCTGGCCGCGCGTTACCCCCCCGCGCTGCTCGCCGAAACCCTGCGCGTGGCCGCGCTGTGCGACTTCCGCCTCGATGAGCTGCGCTACGAATACCCGGCCGAAATCGTGCCGGAGGGCCATGACGCCACGACCTGGCTGCGCCACCTGGTCGAAGCCGGCCTGCGCTGGCGCTACCCGCACGCCGGCCAACCGCCGCCACGGGTACGCGCCCAGGTTGAACATGAACTGGCGCTGGTCGGGGAGTTACGCTACGAGGCGTACTTCCTGACCGTGCACGACATCGTCCGCTAC
>JACOUN010000113.1 GCA_016177805.1 Rhodocyclales bacterium | reverse complement strand
GCAACCGGCGAGCGCCGCGGCGAGTAGCGTCCGCTTCAAATTGCGACGTTTCATCGTGAAGCTCCCTGATCGAATAAATTATTTGCTGAATTCGAACGACGCCATCGCCGCGCCCTTGACCGTGACCGTGGCGCTCTTCTCTCCCAGCACCGGGTGCCAGGCTTTCACCTCGTAGGTGCCGTCCGGCAGGCCGTCGAGCGTGAAGGTGCCGTCCTCCTTCGTCACCGCGGCGTAGGGATTCTCGGCAGTAAATGCCCACGCGTGCATGAAGTCGTGCGCGTCGCACTCGACTTTGACAACATTGGAACGGCGCATCTTTACCGGCTGCTTCATGTCGCCCTTGTCCGGCTGGCCGACGTTGAACATCGTCCTGCGCACGGCGCCGATGATTTCGTAGGTGTGAATGTTGTGCAGCACCGGATCGGAGTTGCGGATGGTCAGATCGGCGTCCTTTTTTACCACCATCACCGCGGGTGTGAAGCGGCAACCCTTCTGGTCGAGCACCGGCTTTTCGGACTCTCCCCAGGCCTTGCCCTTGTCGATCTTGGCGATATACACCACGGCGCCGGCGAGGTTGCCGCCCTTGGCGTTCACCTCGACGATCTCGCGCTCGCCCGTGCCGCACACGGCGTTGTCCTTGGTGATGGGCAGTTTCTTCGACGCCGGTACGGCACCCTTGAAGGCGACCTTGCCGGTGATCTTACTGCTGCCGGCGGCGCCGCTCTCATATGCCAATGCCACCTGGAACAGGAAAAGTGCGCCGACCGCAACGGCGCAACGGGTCAGTAATTTGTTCATACACTTCCTCCTTGAAAGAACGCTGAGCGCAAGACTGCTGCCTGCTGCAAAGCAACCCCTGTGCCACGGCCAAAGCGCTTGGATATTTCTCAATATCCGTAGTGCGTTGGCAAAGAAATGACGTGTTCCCGGCAATCAAGCGTGTGGTCAGATTTCAACCGCCATGAATAGAAACTGACCGACTGCAAGTTCTCGATCTGGCATGCGGCCACGGAATTGCCGCGTTTCCGCCGCACGGCATGGCTCTTGCTCAATGAATGATCGTGTCACCCACTCGCTCAGTCCCATCGAAAACCGTTGTCATAGGCGCCGGCATCTCAGGCCTCACGGTGGCGCGTGAGCTGGCCTCGGCGGGCCACGATGTCATCGTGTTGGATCGCAAACTTGCCCCGGGCGGGCGCATCAATACCGTGCGCAGCGAAGGCTTCCTCGTCGAGCATGGGCCGACCAGCATGATTTCGCCCGCGCCCGCCGCGGAATCGCTAATCGATAAGCTCGGGCTGGCGCATGACCGGATCGATCGCGGAGAGCACGTGAAGCGGCGCTACCTTGTCCGCGACGGCCGCGCGCACGCGCTGCCAATGGATGCGTTTGGCTTTTTCTCCTCTGGTTATTTCACACTGGCCGGCCGCTTGCGCCTGCTCACCGAGCCGTTCATTCGCCCCCTCGATGATGACGAGACGGTGGCCCAGTTCGTGCGCCGGCGCTTCGGCCGCGAACTGCTCGATTACGTGTTCGATCCACTCATCGGCGGCCTCTATGCCGGCGATCCGGAGCGGCTCAGTCTCTCCGCGCTGTTTCCTCAGTTGAAGCGATTGGAGCGCGCCCATGGGTCGATTATCCGCGGCGTCCTCGCGGAGCGCCGCAAGGGTATGGGTTCGAAATTCGATCCCCGCTACCGCAGACTGTTCTCGTTCGCGAACGGCATGGGAACGCTGCCTGACCACCTGATGCGCTCGCTTTCAGGCCGCACCCGATTCGGTGTACGGGTCGAGGCGATCGAGCCGCTGCGCGGCGGCGGATTCCGGCTGAAACTTCGGGAAGGCAACAGCGTTTCGTCGTTGCGTGCATGCGGTGTAGTCGTCGCACTGCCGGCCTATGCGGCCGCCAAATTGCTGCAGCGCCTGTCACCGGAGGTCAGTTACGCGCTGGCCGGCATCGAACATCCGCCGCTCGCGGTGGCAGCCTTGGGGTTCAAAGCGAAGGACGTCGCGCATCCTCTGGACGGAATGGGTGTGCTGACGCCAACGGTGGAGCAGCGCAACGTTCTTGGCGTGCTGTTTTCATCCTCGCTTTTCCGCGGACGCGCTCCAGAAGGCCATGTATTGTTGACCGCCTATGTGGGCGGCGCGCGCCAGCCCGAACTCGCGCGGCTGCCGCGGGCGGATCTGGAACGCCTGGTGGTGGAGGAAGCGCGGGACCTGCTGGGCGTGCGCGGCGAAGCGGTATTCTCCAGTGTGCGTTACTGGCGACAGGGACTGCCACAGCCCGATATCGGCCATCACCGCCGCATCGACGCCTTGCGCACCCTCGAAGCCGAGTGGCCGGGAATTTTCGTCACCGGTAACTATGTCTCCGGTGTGTCTATCAGCGCCTGCGTCGACGCGGCGCGCGCTACCGCGGCCCGCGCGGACGTAAGGTCACGCACGGATCGCACCGATTCAAATTTCGTGGCGACTGCTTGATCCGACGCAGAACTGCCTTGCGGCAATGCACGTGAATCAATTGCCACGCGATGCACCGGGGAACGGCATTTTAGGTCGATGATCCCGCATGAACTCGACGGAGATCACGCGGACTGCCTCGCGCACGGCGGCTTCCTCCAGGCGCGCGCGAACCCTCGAGCGCACGAAGCCGGGGATTCGCCCCAGCAGCGCCTGCGCCTCTGCCGCCCATGTCACGCCTGGGGTGATCGGTTCGCGGCACGGAGGCGGCTCCGGTATCTCCCCGGGTGGACGGATATAGCTGCACTTCGGGTCTTCAGCCATCAGATCGCTGGCGACGGCGAATGCGCGCGCGCGGCAGCCACCACAGGAGAACCGGAAATCGCAGTCGCCGCATTTGCCGCGAGGCAGTTCACCGCGCAGGCGCAACAGCGTGGCGCTGGTTTCCCACACGTTTTTCAGACTTTCCTCGCGCAAGTCGCCCACTGCCTCGGGAATGTACGGACAGGGTGTCACCTGGCCCTGCGGCGTGATGCGCAGGTAGCGGCGTCCGGCGAGACAGGCGCTCGACCATTCGGCGTAGCCGCCCGCCGACTCGCCGGCATGCAGGTTCAACAGACGCCGCATGTACGGCGCGCATCGAGCGCGAATCATGAGACCGGGGCGTTCTTTTTGCAGGCGCGCGATGTCGCGCAGCGTCTCCTCGTAGAGCAGCTCGGGCATATCGGTCTGCGTCACGCCGCGGCCGGTGCATACCAGGAAAAACAGGTTTAGCGCCATTGCGCCCAGTTCCCCGGCAAGATCGGCCAACGCCTCCAGGTCATCACGGTTCTCAGCGAACAGCGTCGTCTGCAGTTGCAGCGCGAGGCCGGCTTCGCGCGCGGCGTGCGCACCGCGCAGCGCGCCCTCCCAGGCGCCTGGCATGCCACGCAGGCGGTCATGAAAATCAGGCAGCATGGAATCGACGCTGATGCCGACGCCAACCGCGCCAGCTACTTTCAGCGCTTGCGCGCGGCGCGCATCGAGCAGCGTGCCATTGCTGCCGATCACCGGCATCAGGTCGCATCGCGCCGCCTCGGCGACGACGCTATCCAGGTCACGCCGCAGCAACGGCTCGCCTCCGGTGAGCACCAGCATCGCGCCGGGTGCAGCCTCGGCGATCTGACGTACGGTACGCAGCGCCTCTTCCGTGGATAATTCGTCCGGCGCCTCACGGCGGCGCTGCACGGCATCCAGATAGCAGTGGCCGCAGGCGAGATTGCAAACCCGTGTCAGGTTCCACGAAACGAGGTGCGGCGTTGCGCTCATTCCAGCATCTCGGTCACTGTACGCGAAGCGGCATCGACCATGGCCTCGGTGATCGTGGTGTGTCCTTTCCGGCGCGCCATCTTCTCGATGCGCAGCTTCGCATGTTCGCGCAACGCAACGGGATCGATGCGCTGCAGCCGCGCGAGCGCTGCCCGCTCCCAGCCCGGGGATTCGCTTTCCAGCGCCGAGACCTGCTGGCGATGATGGGCGAAGGGACATTTTCCGCCCTTGTCCATCCCGTCGAGGGAAATGCCCTTCTTCTCGGCGAAGCGCTCCACCGCGCCGGAGGGAATGCCGGACATGCAGGCGTCGATGACGTCCGAAGTCACGACGGTGTGTCCCTCTTTCGCGGCGTGCTTGACGATGGCCTTCCTCGCCATGCCACGCACAAAGTCGGGCACCCGCAGCATGCGCGCTTCGGCTTCCTCGGTCCAGGTCATGGTGGTCTCGGCAATATGCTCGATCGGCGGCTCGAAGCAGCGGGCCGACAGCAGCAAATTGCAGCCAGCCTGACGCAACAGATTTTCGGTGGCGCTGCCGAGATCCATGCCGGCTTCGGAATGCACGCCGATGCGGCCGAGCACCATGAGCCATGGCTTCGTTTCGCGGATGTGGCGTAGCAACTGCTCGAATGACTTGCCGGCCAGGAGCTTCGTCGTCAGGTCAATCCCCTGCCCTTTCGCGAGCCGCGCCGCCACTTCCAGGTGACCTTGATAAATTTTCGCCAGGCCGGAGTCGATGATCTCTTCGTGCAGCTTCTCCTGTTCCTCGAAACGGAACACCTTGGCGGCCTCGCTGGAAAGCACCTTGGCGATGCTGTTAAAGGCGACGTAATGGAAGTCGGGGTCGAAGCTGGCGACCGCCTCGACCGGCCGTCGAAAAATGCGGCCAAGCTCAAGTGCGGTCATCAGGCCGCCGTAGGACTGCGGGCTGCCGTCGAGCGCCGCTACGATGGCGCCGTCCGTCCGCTTCTCCGGCTCGCGCACCACAAGCAGGTCGCGGTCCACGCGCCGCGCCACGCGCTCGCACACGCTGCCGAGCTGCGAGGATTCCACCGCGCCGAGACCCAGCGCGCCGATTATCACGAGGTCGCTTTCGCCGGCGGCAATGTCCTTCACCAATTCCTGCCAGTTCTTTCCTTCCAACGATACACTCCTGTGCGCCAGCCCCGCCGCCCGGCAGCGATCTTCAAACACATCGAGATAGGAATCAGAAATGATTCGCAAGCCGCGAGTGATGAGGTCATCGTGGATGTCGCGCTGCTCGACCAGCTTCTCTTCCTTGCGATATGGCTCAGGCAGGCCGCCCTCCATCTGGCGGAAACGGCGGTCGTGCAGCTTTGCCGCATAGACGTGGCTGCCAATGAGTTGGGCGCCGGTTTCACCCGCCAGCTCAAGGGCAATGTCAACGCCACGCAGCGAATGGGCGGAATTGTCGAGGGGGAGATATATGGACTTGTACATGACTACCTCTTGGTCTTTGTGTCGGCATTGATTGCGCGCACGGCCTTGACGATCTCGTTGGTGGGAGTGGCGAGGCCGTGGAACTCGACGCGCTCCCGGCCCTTCGCGTCGATCAGAATGAAGACGGTGTTGTGCACCAGGTCACCGCGCGGCGCGGGCCGTACCACGACGCCGTAGTCGCGGGCGGCCCGGGTCAGTTCCTTCACCGAGCCGGTAAGCAACGTCCAGCGCGCCTCGGACAGGCGGCTCTCCTGCAGAAACCTCTTCATCTGCTGCGGCGTGTCGCGGCGCGGGTCCACCGAGATGCCGACGAAGCGCAGCTTGGCGCGCTCTGCCTCGGACAACTGCTGGTCGACTCGCGCCAGCATCTGCGCCAGCAGCGGGCAGACGTCGGTGCAGTGGGTAAACAGAAAAGTAACAATGATCGCCGTGCCGCGGAAGTCCTTGAGAGCGACGCGCTTGCCGTTCTGGTCGGTTAGCGCGAAAGCCGGTGCCGGCTCGTCGGCGTCCAGCCGCTCCCACTGGTTGCCCTGCGGGCCGGGATGGTGGGCCCGGGCCGGCGCGCCGATGAAAAGCAGCAGGAACACCGGCGCGGCGAGCAGGCCAAACCAGCGGCGTGAGCGACGCACGGCGTTCGCCCGCATTCCGCCCAACGGAATGTTTAGAACAGTGATAACCGCGGCCAGCAACCAGAAACCCAAGTGTGGAAAAGCGGTCATGCTGGTTTCTCCTTCCGGCGCACGCGCCGGATCAACCAGAACTCGCCGCCCAGTGCGAGGAAACCCAGCCCCAGCGGCCAGAGATAAATCGTGAAGGGCGTCTTCGGTTGAGGCAACAGGTAATACCAGGTGGAAATCGACATCTTCAGCCCTTCCTCGCCCTGGTCGCCGTCCCACAAATGGAAGGCGATGGGCACGAACTTGCCTGGCTCGAACGGGACTTCGTCCTCCTTGCCCGACTTGAGGGGCCGGCGCAGGATGACGCGGTATTGCCCGTCTTTGTAGCCGCCCTGTGCCGCCAGCGCGCCCGTTTCCCGCGGACTCATGCGCGTAGCGCCCTCAGCGGCAAAGCGGGCCAGGCCGTCCTTGGCGTTCCAGCGCCAGTAGTCCACCGCGTGTTTCTTGTCACCGAGGAGGAAATAGGGCTTCTCGTCCGCAGAGATCGTTACCGGCAACTGCAGCGCCACCTGGTCGGCCGGTTTGTTGCCATCGCCGCGGCTGTACGTGCCGTCGTCCCACTCCACCAGGACGGCGATTTCCTTGTCGTTATACAAGGCGCGCGCGGTAATGACATCGTGCGCGGGCTTGAACCAGCGCGGGTCGAGGATGATCTGGCCGGCGAGCGGGAAGTCCACGAACTCCGCGTCCTCCCAAGCCTTGGCGTACGGATCGGCGGGGATGTCGCCATCCCGGTGAATCGCCCTCAGCACCTGTCCGGTCTTCTGCGGCCGCGCCAGGCTCTTGATGAAGGCTGCCAGCGCCCAGCGATCCTCCGCGGCGGGAATGGCGTCCACGAAGGATGGCATCGGCGTGCCGTTGAAGCCGGTGGTAAACGTACGAAAAATATCCTCGATGCGGTCGCCACCGCGGAAGCGCCAGCTCTTGGTAAAGTTCACCGGCCGGATCGGAAAACCCCAGTCGTCCTTTTGCGTATCCGCCTTGTTCCCGTCGCCGCGCCCTTCCTTGCCGTGGCACTCCCAGCATTTTTTGGACTGATAGAGTTCCTTCCCGCGCGCGATCAACACGGGCGTGATCTGCGGCGGCGAGTCCATGGCGATGCGTTGCGTCGGAGCCTCATCCTTGAACAGGCCTAGCGTGTCGAAAGTCTTCACGTAGTGCACCAGCTGCCAGCGCTCGTTCTCGGAGAGGTACTTATTCCAGGCCGGCATCGACGTTCCGGGCAGCCCCTCGCTGATCACCTTGAACAGGTCATGGTCGGTCGGAAGCTGTCCCGAGGGAGTGCTCCGCACCTTGTAGAGCGCGAGCGTGAAATCGCGCGGCCGGGGATAGACGAACTCGGCGGCGGGTCCGTCGCCCTTGCCCTCGTCGCCGTGGCATTGCGTGCACCAGCGCTGATAGAGCTTCTTGCCGGCCGCAGGATCGGCAGCGACCGGCGTGGCTCTTACCGATTCCATCTTCATTTTGGGCGCGTCACCGGCGAACGCGCTTGAAGCCAGCAGCGCCGCAATCAGAAAAATGCGCGGGATCATTTCTTCGGCGCCTCTTCCCAGGTGCGCGGCGTCGAACCTGAACCCGCATAGATGTAGAGGATGGCCTTCCAGATTTCGTCTTCGGAGAGAAAGTTCTGCCACACCGGCATCGCGGAGAGCCACGGCGCCGCACCCTTGGGCAGGCCCGGCCCGCCGGTGGCAACGCGCCAGAAAACGAACGATTCCTGCAGCATCGAAATGGTGCCGACATCGCGGAAATTCGCCGGGATCGGCGTAAACGCGTTGGCGAAATGCCCATCGCCAGCGAGTGCGTCGCCATGGCAATAGAAGCAGTTCTGGTAATAGATTCTCTTGCCCTCGACCGTATGCTTGTCCAAGTCGGCAGCATTCGCGCGCAGCGGATTCTGCAAGCCGGCGAGATTAAGTTTTTTGCCGCTCAACTGCATGGCCAAAGGCGGCTGCGGGTGCACTACCCGCGCCTCGAAGGGGGCGTCGTAGGAAGGCGCTGTTCGCAGCCAAGTACCCCAGGCGGCGAGAAGCGGTATGCCCGCCAGAACCAGCGCTTGCACCAGCTTGGGTGCACGACCCTCGAAAACGGCTTTCAGCGGTGCCAGGAAAGCCTGGAAGCGCGCCTCGTTGGCAGCGACGAAAATCATGATGCCCAAGGTCACCAGTACCATGTAGATCGTCAGAACGCTCGCCGGCATCGGCGGCCTGATGAGCAGCTTGAATCCGGCCAGGATGGCCAGCCAAAGGCACAGTGCGATATGAAAGGTCCAGCGCTGCATCACACGCTCTCCATCTTCTTGACGCGCCGTCCCGCAATGAGCAGAGCGGCGATCATGCCCAGATTGAAAACCAGGATCACCAGACCAAGGCGCACGCCCTCGTGCGACCACGGCGAGGCTGCGCCGGTGGCTGAATAGGACTTGCCGGAGAGCCCGGCCAGATAAGCGACGATCTCGTGCCGGTCGCCCTCGGGTACGGTGTTGCCCAGATCAGCCGGCATGATCCCCGGCGGAAAACCCGGTGTGATCCACGCCGTGGGATCGATGATTTTGCGCATGAGTTCTGCGGGCGCGTGGTTGGCGGCCGTCTTCGTCAACTCCGGACCGATTTTGCCGCCCTCGCCTTCGATTTTGTGGCAGCCGACGCAGCCATACTGGCCCATCAGTTCCTTGCCCCTGTGCATTGGTCCCGCCGCCTTGGCCGCGGCGATGTCGGCCGCTTGCACTTTCGCCGTGATGTCGGTGCCGCCGAGCGACTGCAGATAGGCGACCACCGCCTTCACTTCGGCCATGTTGAGGTTGGCCGGCGGCTTCAGCGCCGATGGCATCATTTTCGGATAACCAGGGACGATGAAAGCGTCCGGCGTCACGATCGATTCGGTCAGGTATTCCTCAACGTCCATGCCGGGCTTGCGCTTTGCGGCCTCCCTCACAGTGTGGCGCAGGTCGGGGCCGCGCTCGTTGCCCGCGTCGGTGACCTTGTGGCAGATCAGGCAGCCGCCCTTGGTGCGCAGCAGTTCCTCGCCGATCGAGGCAAGCTCCTGCGGCGGCGTCTGCACGGTGATGACCTGTTTTGCGGGCGGATGCTCCTCGAACTGCGGCACCAGTTGGCCGACGTAGGCGTAGGTGCCCACCACCACCAGCACGAAGGCAAAGATCTTGAGAAACGTGATCTTCATGCCGGTTCCCTGTCCTGGCGAGCCGCAAGATAGAACACGACGGACACCAGCAGAAAGAAAACGATGGTGATTCCCGAGACGATCAACGTGGCGTGGCCGTGCGTCATGGTGTAGGCGTTGACGCTCTCGTCGGCAACGCGTCCGTAGACGTGCCAGTGCTGGCGTATGCCGGAACGGATGTAGCCCATCAGGCCCATCAGCCAGGTGAAGCTGATGGCGAGGAAGAACAGCGCGTACTGGGCGCGCGCCGGAATCTGTCCCCAGCGGATCGCGCCGAACTCCTTCGCGCCTTTCAGCATCGGAATATCGACGGCGACGAACACCGCCATGGCCGTGAGTACCGCCGCAACCTGATAGATCGAGAACTTGATGCGAATGTTGGAAGGGACGTAGTAGCTGTATACGCCATAGCCCAGCACCACTGCGGCCGCAGCGGCAATGACAAGCGCCTGCACGACCTTGGCCGTGGCTGCCCACGGCACGGCCGGAATGCGGTTGCCGCGCCGGTAGAGCATGAAGGAGAAGAACGTCGTGAGGATCATCAGGTTCACCGCCGTGTGCTTCGCCGCCATGACGCCGAAGAGGCCGAGGAAGGGATGGTGGGAGCCACCCATGGCCGCCATCTCCGCACTGGTGGCCATGATGGAGCGCGGTGTCGCCCAGACGATGAAGCCGATGGTCAGCAGAATCATCATCGGCACCTGAAACTTGGCGTAGCGCTCGGCGCCGGGAATGCGGCCCATTCCCAGCCAGAGGTAGAAATTCGAGGCGAGGAAAAGCGAGCCGATCAGCATGGCCTGCAGGATCCACAGCCAGGAGAAACCGCCTCCCATCATCGAGACGCCCATCTGCTCGGAAAACTGGTAGATCTCGCGGCCGAGCCAGTAACCCGCAAAGGGCAGCGGGATAAAGGCGGCGATGGCGATGAACGAACCGACGTAGCCCATCCAGTCGAAACGCGCCCGCTCTTCTTCGGTCTTCGCGTTGAGGAAGCGCACGGCGGCGTAGGCGGCGGCAATCGCTCCGCCGAATGCGACGTTGGCGAGCAGGCGGTGGATGTTGATCGGCATCCAGGTGTGGTTGTTGATGGCGGCCCACAGGCTGGTGAGGTTGCCGGCGTCGTCGATGCCGGCCGGGCTCATCATGAACGTCACCCATATGTCGGCGACGAAAAGAAGCGCAGTGCCAAAGAGGTTCACCATCACGCCGATGAAGAGGTGCCAATACTTCTTCGCTCCCTGCAGCACGTCCCACGTGTACCAGTAGAGATAGGCGATGACGACCTCGCCGAAAATCAACACGATGTAGAGCAGCCAGGTCGGCTTGAACAGCTTGGAGAGATAGGACGTGAACTTCGGGTAGAGGACGATGAACAGCACCAGCAGCAGGCAGCCGAGAACCGCCGTCAGTGTATAAGCCATCGCCAGCAGCTTGGTGAACTCCCGCGCCAGGTCGTCGTAGCGCTTCTCCTTTGTCGCCACACCGATGATCTCGGTGATGAAGGCGAAGATAGGCACGCCGAGCACGAAAGCAGCAAACATAAGATGCAGTTCGGCGATGATCCATACCGCGGTCCGATTGCCGAGCAGCGGCAGCGAACGGTAGTCAGCAGCAGGCAGTATGGACGATAGCCATTGGGCGGCCAGATACGCCGCCACCAGCATCACCGATATCTTGAAAACCCCCTTGTACGCCCCTTTGAGGGCCTGGACCGCAGAGGGTGCGAGTGTATTGGACAAAGAATAATTCCTTTGCGACGGCGCCACGAGCGCGGACGCAGCTCGTACGCGCGAGCGTCTAAATGCAGCAATCGTGCCAACGGGATGTCGGCCGGAAAACCGCTTGGGGAGCGGCTTTCCGCGAGATGGTGCAAAACAGCCGGGGTCGTTGCGAGTGGTCAGAAATCGACCGGTACGGCCATAATTCTACCGACCGCTACGCGGCTATTACGGTAGCGAATCGGTTTTCTCGATGAACTCGTCCCAGCCGTACTCGGCGATCTTGGTACGCAGCGTCAGCCGGGTAATGCAGAGCACTTTGGCCGCCTGCGTCTTGTTGCCGCGGCAGGCTTCCATAACGCGGCGGATGTGGCGCTTTTCCACCTCGTCGATCGACAGCAGCGCGTAGTCCTCGGGCGCCACGGCGCCGTGCGCGCTTACCGCGGAAATTTCCTTGGGCAAGTGGATCGGCTGGATGGGCGCGCCGCCGGCGAGGATCAGCGCGCGCTCCATGACGTTGCGCAGCTCGCGCACGTTGCCCGGCCAGCCGTAGCTTTCCAGCAGCGCGCTGACCGAAGCATCGATGTCCGGCTGCGGCATTCCCATGATGCGCGCCGCCTCGACCAGGAAATGCCGCGCCAGCGGCAGGATATCCGGACGCCGGTCGCGCAGCCCCGGCACGTCGATGCTGCCAACGTTGAGGCGGTAATAGAGATCTTCGCGAAAACTGCCGGCCTTCACCATCGCGTCGAGGTCGCGGTTCGTTGCGGCGACAAAGCGCACGTCGACGACCAGTTCCTTCTGTCCACCGACGCGGCGGAAGCTCTGTGTCTCGATGGCGCGCAGAAGTTTCGGCTGCAGCGTAAGTGCGAGATCGCCGATCTCATCCAGAAACAGCGTGCCGCCGTCGGCCAGTTCCAGCAGCCCGCGCTTGGCGTTCTTGGCGTCGGTGAAGGCGCCCTTCTCGTGGCCGAACATCTCGGATTCGACCAGGCCCTCCGCCAGCGCCGAGCAATTGAGCGTTACCCACGGCCCGGCCGCGCGCGGGGAGAGATTGTGGATGGCTTGGGCCACGCGCTCCTTGCCCGTGCCCGATTCGCCGCGGATGAGCACCGGCACGCGCGCCGCAGCGGCGATGCGGCGGGTCACTTCGGTCATGGCGAGGAAAGCCGGGCTGGCGCCGATCATGCCCTCGATCGGGCCGGCCTGCGGCGCGGCGATGCGCAGGCGTTCGACCTCCAAGCGCAGGCGCCGCGTTTCCAATGCACGGCGCACGACTTCCTTGAGGTCGTCAAGCTCAAACGGTTTGTTGAGATAATCGTAGGCGCCGGCCTTGACGCAATCGACAGCGGTGCGTACCTCCGGATAAGCGGTCATGACGACCACCAGCGCGTCCGGGTCGGATTCGCGCATGGCGCGCAGCACCTCCAGGCCGTGCATGTCCGGCAGGCGCAGGTCGAGCATGACCAGGCCGTAGCTGTTGGCGCGATGCAGAGCCAGCCCCCGTGCGCCGTCTTCCGCCAAGTCGACGCCGTGACCCTGTTTCCCAAGCACATCGCGCAAGGTGAGGCGGATGGTCGTATCGTCCTCGACGACGAGTATCTGTTCAGGCATTTTGCGCAAGCTCCCGGCATGCCTCTGCACCCGACAGGCGGCGCAGGCTTTCGATATCCTCGCCCGGAGCAATGGGCCAGATCAGTTCAAAGCAGGTTCCCTGCCCGGGCTTGGACTCGACCCGGATGTCGGCGCCGTGCTGGAGAGCGATCTTTTTCACCACAGCGAGACCGAGTCCTGAGCCGTCCGCCCGCGTTGTATAGAAGGGATCGAACACCTTGGGCAGCACCTCGGGCGGGATGCCCACGCCGGTATCCCGCACGCAGAAGCGCATCTTCGGCACGTCACCGTCGAGATCTTCGGGATGCCCGAGGCCGGCGCACATGCCGATCTCGATGCGCCCGCCCTCCGGCATCGCGTGAATTGCGTTGATGACGAGATTGAGCAGCACCTGCTTGAGACGGTTGGGGTCCGCCCACAGCGCGGGCACGCTGGCGCTGCATAACGAGAAGTCGATCGTGACGCCGCGAGATTTCGCCTCCTTGCGTGTCCACAGCATCACGTCTTCGAGAACCTGTTCGAGACGGCAGGCGACTGGATGGAAATCCTGCGGCGCGGCAAATCCGTGGAAGGTGCGCAGGAAATCCGACAGGCGATTGACCTCGTTGAGAGTACGCCCCAGATATTCGAGCTGGTGCTCGGTCAGATCCTCCTCAAGCAGCATCTGCGTCACGGCCTTCATGCCGGCCAGCGGATTGCCGATCTCGTGGGCGAGCCCCATGGCAATCTCGCCCATCGTCGTCATCTTCTCGACCTGAAACATTTGCCGGTCCAGTTCGCGCCGCTCCTGCTGCTCCCGTTCGAGGGCGGCGGTGCGAATTTGTACTTCCTTCTCCAATTCGCCCTTGCGATCTTCGAGCGCGCGGTAGGACTGTTCCAGCCGGGTTGCCATTGAATTGAAGCGAGTGCCGAGATCGGCAATCTCGTCCGCGCCGCGAATCTCGACGCGACGCGAGAAATTGCCTCTTGCAATCTCTTCTGTCTCGGCGCTCAGTTGCTCCAGCGGGCGCAGTAGATGGCGCGACAGCAGGAAACCCGCGACCGCCGTACCGATCAAGGTCAGCGTCAGCACACCGTAGAGCAAGTAAAGATTGAACACAGCCTCGAACAGGCGCTTGCGCGGAAAAGACAGAGCGACCGCCCAATCCATCGAGCTGTCGCTGCGCTCGGACAGCGTCTGACCGATACCGATGGGCGCATGGGCAATGATGGATTCGCCCAGGAGTTCGGTGCCTTTCTCGCGATTGATGATGCGGGTCAGCAACTGGCGCGACATGAGTGCGGTCAGCGCCTCGACTGACTGCATCTTGAAGAATTCCGGCTCGGCGGCATCGGACGAGCGCGAAAGGTAGAAACCCGAACGGTCGAATAGGTAGGCCACACCACCGCGGCCCGCCGCCATTTCCTGAATCTGTCCCAGCAGGAAGGCGGCATGCAGGTTGATGATCAACAACCCTCGCTTGACGCCCTTGCGATCGGCGATCGGTGTCGCGAAACGGATCACCGGCCGCTCGGGCGCCTCCACTTGCCCGTGCTCGATGTTCAGGTCCAGGGGTGAAACATAAACCTGACCCGGTTCGTGCGCCATGCCCTCGTGCACGTAATAGCGATCAGACTTGTCCTGCAGTTCCCCTTCCGGAACGGTGTGAAGGCGACCGTCACGCCGGTCCACGCGCACCACTTCATGTCCTCCTGCATCGACGAAGCGCACCTGATAAATATAGGGATAGGCGCGAGCGAAGGCGGCGTAGTCCCGTTCCAGGCGTTGGCGTGTTTCTCGCGGCAAGGGCCGCGAGCCGTTCGACATGTTGTCCGCTACGTCCGACAGCAGCGAGGAGCTCGCCAGGTACAGCAACTCGCTGGTAAGCTGGTCGAAGAAGCGCGCCATGCCTTCAGCCCGGCTCGTTACCTCTTGTTCCAAATGATGCAGCGTTTCCTTGCGCAGCGCATCGAGCGAGAAATAGATGCCGACCAGGCCCGCCACCAGGACCGGCACCGCGGCCGTGACGAGGAAAGCGATGTAGATCTTCGAGGATAGGCCCTTGAAGCCGCTGAGGCGCCACATTGCGAAAAGTCTCTGAAAACTCCGAGCGGTGATTGTAAAGCGTTTCCAAAGGGCAAGGCAGCCGGACCTGCGATCCGGCTGCCTTGCGGCACTTGTTCACTCAGTGTGCCCCAGTTACATCCCGTCTGCCGCCAACGCGTCGATAATCGGGCACCCGCATCCCCGGCTACCCTTTGCGCACTTCGTAACCAGGCCCTTCAGCGCTTTCTGAATGGCCGCCAGGTCGGCCAGTTTCTCCTCGACCATAGTGAGCTTTTTCTGCGCCAGCACTTCGGTCTCTGCGCAGTGCTTGCCGTCCGAAAGCCCAAGCAAAAGCGCGACCTCATCGAGGGAGAACCCCAACGCCTGAGCACGTTTGATAAAGCGTACGCGCTTCAGGTCATCGGCGGAATAACGCCGGATACTTCCGTAATCACGATTCGGCAGGGGCAACAAGCCGATCCGCTGGTAATAGCGGATGGTTTCAACGTTCACTGCTGCGGTCTGAGCCAGTTGCCCGACTGTGATCCCGCTCTTGATAAGTGGTTTCAACATAATGCTTGACTCCGTACTTGACTACGGAAGTAAGGTTACATCGTTATTGCCCCGATTGAAAGGAAACGAGCAGCCATGAACAACCGAACTCTGCTTAGAACCGGCATCGCCGGTTCGGTGGTGGCAGCATTGTGCTGCGCGACACCGATTCTCGTGATCCTGTTCGGCGTCCTGGGTCTGTCGGCGTGGGCCGGCTGGCTGGATTACGTCTTGATTCCCGCACTCGTGGTGTTTATCGGCATCACGATTTATGCACTGCGCCGCCGTCACGCAGAAGCCGCCTGCTGTGCTGTACCGGATCAACCCCAAGCCAAAAACGGAGAGATGAGATGAGCAAACTGAGAATCGCGGTGGTCGGCAGTGGCGGCGCAGCCATGGCGGCCGCACTCAAAGCTGCCGAGAACGGCGCGCAAGTTACGCTGATCGAGCGCGGCGTGATCGGGGGCACCTGCGTCAACACGGGATGCGTTCCGTCGAAGATCCTCATTCGAGCCGCCCACGTCGCCCACCTGCGCCGGGAAAGCCCGTTCGACCAAGGCATCACTGCCGCGCCCCCGGCCATTCTGCGTGACCGGCTGTTCGCACAGCAGCAAGGACGGGTGGACGAATTGCGCCACGCGAAGTATGAAAGCATCCTGGAAGGCAATCCGGCGATCACCGTGCTGCGCGGCGAGGCCCGCTTCAAGGACGGACACACGCTGCGCGTTCGGCTCACCGAGGGAGCCGAACGTGAGGTCCCTTTTGATCGCTGCCTGATTGCTACCGGCGCCAGCCCCGCCATCCCGCCTGTGTCCGGCCTCAAAGAAACGCCGTACTGGACCTCGACCGAAGCGCTTGAAAGTCCGGCCATTCCGCAGCGCCTCGCCGTCATCGGCTCGTCGGTGGTCGCGGTGGAGCTCGCCCAGGCATTCGCGCGGCTCGGCAGCCATGTCACCCTTCTTGCCCGCCATACCCTGTTCTTCAGGGAAGACCCGGCCATCGGCGAAGCGGTGACGGCGGCGTTTCGCGCCGAGGGCATCGAAGTGCTCGCGCAAACACAGGCCAGCGCCGTGTCGTATGCGAACGGCGAGTTCGTGCTGGCGACCAACCACGGCGAAATACGCGCGGATAAATTGCTGGTTGCCACCGGCCGCTCGCCCAACACACGCGGTATGGGGTTGGAAAATGCCGGCGTGAAACTCGGTCCCCAAGGCGCCATCGTAATTGACGATCGCATGCGCACCACCACGCCGCACATCTTTGCCGCCGGTGACTGCACCGACCAGCCGCAGTTCGTCTACGTCGCGGCGGCAGCCGGAACACGCGCGGCGGTCAACATGACCGGCGGTGACGCAGCGCTGGATCTCACGGCGATGCCGGCGGTGGTATTCACCGACCCGCAAGTGGCAACCGTCGGTTACAGCGAAGCGCAAGCGCGCCACGACGGAACTGAAACCGAAACCCGCACGCTCACGCTCGACAACGTGCCGCGCGCGCTCGCCAATTTCGATACACGCGGATTTATCAAGGTAGTCGCCGAGGCAGGAACGGGGCGTTTGCTGGGCGTGCAGGCAGTGGCGGACCAGGCTGGTGAACTCATCCAAACGGCGGCGCTCGCTATTCACAACGGCATGACGGTCGATGCTCTCGCGGGGCAGCTTTTCCCTTATCTGACGATGGTAGAGGGCCTCAAGCTCTGCGCGCAGACCTTCAAGAAAGACGTGAAGCAGCTTTCGTGCTGCGCCGGGTGATTATTGTGCCGATGTCTGATCCGCCCCCGTTGGAGTACCAAGCACACGTGCGTCGGCGGGCGGTCCAATGAAGGATGAAGCTGCGTGTGGAGCCGAAACACTAACCAGAGGAGCGAACAATGCAAAGCATGATGGACGGAATGATGGGTGGCGGAATGATGTGGGGCATAGGATTTTTCTGGCTCTTGGGTCTCGTCGTGCTCGTGCTCGCTGCGGGCGCGCTGATTAAATACTTGTTCTTCAATCAATGAGCGCTATTCCACCACTAAAAAAGCAGAATCCCGTTGTGGAGGAGTATTCACGCCTCGCCGAGGATTACGATTCAAAATGGTCGTTTTACGTGGATGCCACGACCAGGGAGACAATGGGGCGCTTGTCGGTTCGGCCTACGGATCGCGTACTGGACGTGGGCTGCGGCACTGGCGCCCTGCTCCATCAGCTTGCTCGTAGTTACCCGCAGGCGCGGCTGGCTGGTGTCGACCCCATGCCGGAAATGCTGGCTATTGCTCGAAGCCGATTGCCGCCGGGCGTCGCTTTGCGAGAGGGGTGGGCGGATCGGCTGCCTTGCGCCGATGCGAGCTTCGATGTCGTGGTGTCGTGCAATATGTTCCACTACATTCGTAAGCCAATAGCCGCGCTCCATGAGATGGGGCGTGTTCTTCGTCCCGGCGGCGAGCTTGTCATCACAGACTGGTGTGACGATTACCTCGCGTGTCGGGT
>JACOUN010000023.1:560-2404 GCA_016177805.1 Rhodocyclales bacterium | reverse complement strand
TCGACATCTGCCGCCTGCGCGGCCTGACCGGCCGCCAGGGCGTGCTGATTCCCGAGGCCAACCTGAAGCACCTGATGCTGCGCGCCGACGTCGTCGCCGCGGCGGCGGAAGGAAAGTTCCGCATCCATGCCGTGGCCACCGTCGAGCAGGCCATCGAACTTCTGACCGGCATCGCCGCCGGCGAACCCGACGACGAAGGCGTGGTGCCCGAAGGCAGCATCAACTACCTGGTGGCCACGCGCATGGCCGAGATGTCGCAGGCCCGGCAATCGTTCGCCGCCGGCGGACGGCGCCGGCGCCGCCGCAAGACGGCCGGCGCCAATCACGACTAGCCCTGCATCGTCAGCACCGCAGCGCCCTGGAACTCGCCGCGCCGCAGTTGCTGCAGCGCTTCATTTGCCGCCGCCAGCGCAAAGCGCTGGATCTCGGTACGCAGCGGAATCCGCGGCGCGAGGTCGAGAAATTCCAGGCCGTCCCTGCGCGTCAGGTTGGCCACCGAGCGGATGCTGCGTTCGCCCCAGAGGATGTCGTAGGGGAAGGCCGGAATCTCGCTCATGTGTATCCCGGCGCAAATGACTATGCCGCCTTTCTCCATGCGGCGCAGCGCCAGCGGCACCAGGGCGCCGGCCGGGGCGAAGATCAGGGCGGCATCGGCCGGCGCGGGCGCCGCCTGATCGGTGCCGCCGGCCCAGGCCGCACCGAGGCTGCGGGCGAAGGTCTGGCTGGCGAGGTCGCCGGGCCGGGTGTAGGCGTCGAACTCGCGGCCCTGGAACCTCAGTACCTGGGCGACGATATGCGCCGCGGCGCCGAAGCCGTAAATGCCGACCCGGTTCGCCGCGCCGGCCATGCGCAGCGCCCGGTAGCCGATCAGTCCGGCGCACAACAGCGGCGCCAGCTGCGCCGCGTCGTCGTCCGGCAGGGGAAAGCAGTAGCGCGCATCGGCCACAGTGTATTCGGCATAACCGCCGTTGATCTGGTAGCCGGTGAAGCGCGCGGCGTCGCACAGGTTCTCGCGGCCGGAACGGCAGTAGGCGCATTCCCCGCAACTCCAGGCCAGCCACGGCACACCGACGCGCTCGCCCACGCGCCGTTGTTCCACACCCGGCCCGGTGACGATCACCGTACCGATGATTTCATGCCCGGGAACCAGCGGCAGGGCAGGGTGGGGCAGGTCGCCGTCGATGACGTGCAGGTCGGTGCGGCAGACCGCACAGGCGTGCACCTTGATGAGCACCTCGCGGTGGCCCGGCACCGGGTCGGGCAGGGTGGATTCGACGAGCCGTGTGTTGGGCTGTGTCAAGACCATCGCTTTCATCGCGGAGCCTCCTTCGGAACGCCCGGTGGTGTTTCCCTGTGGTGCGCAGATGGTGCCGGACGCGCGTGGAGGGGCAGCACCCACTTGCGCGGTTCCTCCGCCACGACCGTGCTGGATGCGCATGGCAGGCCTCCGACGGCTACGGGACGGTTTCAGCGTGACGGCGAGGGCGCCTTTCCCTCCGGCGACGGCCCAGAGTTCACGGCGGTGCGGGCGACGGGCTTCAGTGCCGTCCGCACTTGGTTCAGGATGCGATCGCGTGCCGCATCGTCCGTTGCGGCGTCGAGGGCCTGTGTGAGCGACAGCACGGCGTCGGCGTAGCGGTTGTGCCAATCACTGCCCGCGGCCACCGCCGACGCCGGCAGGCGCGCCGGGCCTTCGGTCACCGGGAGCGGGTGGCGGGCGCTCAGGTCAACGCTTTCGTCGAGATCGGGGGCGGCGATGGCATCCGGATCCCAGCCGCGCGCGACCAGCGCGTCGCGGATGGCGGTGCGGGCCTGAGCCTCCCCATGGACGAGAAAGACACCTT
>JACOUN010000023.1:0-548 GCA_016177805.1 Rhodocyclales bacterium | reverse complement strand
CTGGAGCGGTCGGCGTGCCCGGAATAGACGTCGAGAGTGCGGATGCGGGCGCGGACCTCCACCTCTTCCCCATGAATGCGCACGCGCTTGATGCCATGCTGGAGCATATGGCCCAGCGTGCCCGGCGCCTGATAGCCGACCAGCAGCACCGTACACTCCGGCCGCCAGAGCTGGTTTTTCAGGTGGTGACGGATGCGCCCGGCGTCGCACATGCCGCTGGCCGCCATGATGATCGTTCCGCCGGAAATAGCGTTCAGGCGCTTGCTCTCGTCCACACTCTCCACGATGTGGAGGTTGGCGCGGGCGAACGGGTCCGCGCCCTCGCCGAGGTCGCGGAGGTGCTTGCGGAAGACGCCGGTCACCGCGCTCGCCAGGGGCGAGTCGAGGTACACCTCCGCCGGCGGAAGCTGCCGGCGGTCGAACAGGCTGTTCAGGTCGTAGAGCAGTTCCTGCGTGCGCTCCACGGCGAACACGGGAATCAGCAGGTTGCCCCCGGTGCCGAGCGCCGCGCGCACCTCGTCGCGGAGCAGGGTACGCCGGGTTTCCTC
>JACOUN010000107.1 GCA_016177805.1 Rhodocyclales bacterium | reverse complement strand
GACCGTGGCGCGCACCGCCTGCCCGCCGTCGGTGGCGTTGCCCGCCGACTTGCTCGCGATGCCGTCGGTGACCTTGGCGTTGTCGGTGTTCTGGCCGATCGAGGCGGACATCTGTTCGATCGAGGCGGTGGTCTCTTCCAGACTGGCGGCCTGCTCGGATGAGCCCTGGGCCAGCGTCTGCGAGGTGGCGCTGACCTCTTCCGAGCACGCCGCGAGCGAGTCGGCGGCGGTGCGTACTTCGCCCAGCGTTGCCGACAGCTTCTGCACCATGTCCTTCATCGCGGCCAGCAGGCTGGTGGTGTCGTTGCCGCGCAACTCGACCTCGACGGTCATGTCGCCATTGGCGACCTGCCTGGCGATGTCGGCTGCGTAGAATGGCTCTCCGCCGAGTTGGCGCGACAGTCCGCGAATGATCAGCAGCGCGGCAATCACGGCCAGCACCAGCGCCGCGACAACGCTGGCAATCATCAGTGTACGCGCCGATTCGTAGGTTTCCTGGGCCTCCTTGACCCCTTGATCGAGCAACTCGCCCTGGAATTTTGCCAGCGCGTTGGCGCTTGCCTGATAGGTGCGCAGGATAGGGCGCAACTCGGTGTTCAGATAATTCCTGGCGCCTTCGCTGTCGCCGGCCTCGATCAGCCCGATCAGCTTTTCCTGCCCGGCCACGTAGCGCTGGCGGTTCTCGATGATCTGCTGCATCAGTTCCTTGCCCTTCGGATTCTGGATGACTTCCTTCAATTTCTCGACGACGCCGCCGAGCAACTGCCGGGTTTCCAGCACGGCTTCCTTCTGCCGCTGCATGTCGTCACGGGAATTGCTCAGCATCATGTTGCGCAGGGCTATGCCGATGGTGTTGCTGTTGACGACGATGTCGGTAGCCATATTGGCGCGCGGCCAGCGTTCCTCGCCGACCAGCCGTAGCGATTCGTTCAAGTGCGCCATGCGCGTGATGCCTATGAACGAGATGAGCAGCATCAGCGCGACGACGAGACCGAAACCGAGCGCCAGTTTGGTTGCCACCTTCATGTTCTGGAACATTGCAGTTTCTCCTGACAGTTGTCTGTTGCCAGTACGGGTTCGAATCCAGGGGGCTTGCTATGCGTGCTGGTGCTTGCTGCCCGAGCGGCCATGTGGGCGGGCTGCGGCGTGCTGGACCAGTTGCGCGACATCCAGGATCAGCGCTACCTCGCCGCTGCCGAGGATGGTGGAGCCGGCGATGCCGCTGATCTGTTCGAACAGCCGCCCGAGCGGCTTGATCACGGTCTGGCATTCGCCGTACAGGCGGTCCACCGCGATCCCTGCCTTGCGCCCGGCAAAGCTGATCACGACGATGTTCTGGCGTGGCGGGGGTTCTCCGGGCAGATCGAAGAGCCGGCGCAGGCGCAGGAAGGGCAGCACCTGGTCGCGCAGGTTGAGGTAGTCGCAGGCATCGCTGCCTTGCGGCAGCTCGATGCATTCGACCACCGCGTCGAGCGGCAGGATGAAGGTCGCACCACCGACACCAACCTGGAAACCGTCGATGATGGCCAGCGTCAGCGGCAGACACAGGCGCATGGTGGTGCCCGCGCTCGGGTGGCTTTCGATGTCGAGCGTGCCGCGCAGGGCTTCGATGCTGCTCTTGACCACGTCCATGCCCACGCCGCGCCCGGACAGGTTGGTGACGGTCTCGGCGGTGGAAAAGCCCGGCGCGAGGATGAGGCGGTGGATCTCGGCCTCGGTGAGGCTGGCGTCGGCGGCGACGATGCCGCGTTCGACCGCTTTTTGCAGGATGCGCGCCGTGTCCAGTCCGCGTCCGTCGTCGGCGACCTCGATCACGATGCTGCCGGACTCGTGGTAGGCGTTGAGGACGACACGGCCGCGCGCCGGCTTGTCGGCGGCGGTCCGCGCTTCGGGGGATTCGATGCCGTGATCGATGCTGTTGCGCACCAGGTGCATGAGCGGGTCGCCGATCTTCTCGACCATGGACTTGTCCAGTTCGGCCTCGGCGCCGTTGATCACCAGCTCGATGTCCTTGCCCAGTTCCTTCGATAGATCGCGCACCACGCGCGGGAAGCGGCTGAACACGTCGCCGATCGGCGTCATGCGCAGGCGCAGCGCGGTGTCGCGCATGTCCTCGACCAGGCGCAACAGGTTGGCGGCGGCTTCCTGCAGTTCCGTGTCGCGCGCCTTGCTGGCGTGCAGTTGCACGGCGGAGCCGGCGATCACCAGCTCGCCCACCTGGTTGATGAGGGTGTCGAGCCGGTCGGCCGGCACCTTGAGGCTGCGCGCTTCCTGGGTGCGGCGTTCCTCGTTGTGCTTTTGCTTGACCAGCGCGGCTTCGACCACGGGGGGCGCGACGATGCCCTGATGCACCAGCATCTCGCCCAGTCGTGGCGCCGTGGCCTCGGCGCGCTGGGCCGCCAGCACTGCATCAAGCTCGCGCCGGGTGAGGGTGCCGCAACTGACCAGGATTTCGCCCAGGCGTCGTTCGTTCTCGTCCAGTGAGTCGATCAGCGCGATGAAGTCGTCCACCCGGCTGTGAGGCGGCAGGATGGTGATCGACGCATCGTCGTGCACGAATTCGAACACGCCTTCCAGCTCCGCCTTGCTCGCGTCGCTCCTGAGTGCCACTTCGAATCCCAGGTAGCAGCGCTCGGGGTCGGCCTCGAACAGGTCGGGCAGCGCGTCGGAGACCGTTTCGACGTGCACGATCTGCCCGAGCGTGGATAGATAGTTGATGAAGGCCAGCGGGTCCATGCCGTTCTTCAGCACCTCGGGGCCGAAGCGCAGCGACAGATGCCAGTGCTCGGTGCCGAACGCGCCGCCGCCGCTGGCGTGCACTCGCGGCTGTGGCTCGGGGGCTGCGTCCGGTGCCGGGGCGAGCGCGGAGACGCCCTGCGGGGTCGTGACCACACCCCCTCCCGGCGTGGCAAGCGCGCTTTCAAGACGTGCCAGCAGCGCCTCGCCATGGCCGGCTTCGGGGGGGTCTCCCTGTGCCGTCGCTTCGACCAGCGTGGTGATGTGGTCCTTGCAGTCGAGCAGCAGGCTGACTAGATCGGGGGTGAATACCAGGGTGCCGCCACGCAGCCGATCCAGCGCGTTTTCGACTACGTGGGTGAAGGCGACCACTTCGTCGAGCCCGAACAGACCGCCTGAACCCTTGATGGTGTGGGCGCAGCGGAACAGGGCATGCAGGTCGTCCTGTGTCACTGCATTGTCGGGGTCCGCGCTGTCGGCACGCAGCAGGATGTCTTCCATCTGCGCCAGCAGGTCGCGACATTCTTCGACGAAAGTCCCCAGGGCCTGGTTCATGTCCATGGCAACGATTCCGTCAGGTGTTGCCGTGCTTGGCGATCAGCAGCGGATCGCCAAGTGTGGAGCCGAGGTTGGACAGATCGAGCAGACGCAGCACGGCCTCCGAGTGGTTGACGAAGCGCACCGTCTTGCCCGAGCAGCGTTTGGCCATCAGCATCAGTTGCAGTCCGGCGGTGTCCATTTCCTCGACCCCGCCCAGGTCGATCTCGGTTTCTTCATGTTCGAGCACGGCCAGCGCGAGGCCGGTCTTGATGTCGGCGATGGTGTGGACGGTCAGTTCGCCGTCGATGGACACGCGGCCGATGCTGTCGTGTCCGGATATCTCTATGCCCATGATGCGTGACTCCTCTACATGACCAGCTTGGAGACCGCCGCCAGCATTTGCTGGGGTTGGAAGGGCTTGACCACCCAGGCCTTGGCGCCCGCGTCCTGGCCCATGCGCTTTTTCTCCTCCGCCGCCTCGGTGGTGAGCATGATCACGGGGGTGAAGCGGTAGGCCGGGTGCTTCTTGACCTCGCGCACGAAGCTGATGCCGTCCATGTTGGGCATGTTGACGTCCGAGATCATCAGGTGCACCTTCTGCCCGCTCAGCTTGCCCAGCGCGTCCTTGCCGTCGCAGGCTTCGATCACGTCGTAGCCCGCGCCCTTGAGGGCCATGGACACGACTTGGCGCAGCGAGGCGGAGTCGTCGACGATGAGGATGGTTTTTGACATGACGTGCGCTCCTGTCAGAAGAAAGTGATCCCGGACTTGTCCTGCGCGTTTCGCGCCCGGTTGTGTCCGGTGTGCTGTTCGAGCGTGGTGTAGGTCTGTTCAAGTTCGCTCAGCCAGGTATTGACTTCGAAGGGTTCGGGCGGCTGGGCGTGGGCGAGCGTCTGGTCGTTTTCGTCGAGCCGTGCGGCAAGCCGTGCCATGTCGGCTTCCACCGCGCCGAGGATCTGGCTGACGCGATCCTGGAACTGCAAGTGCACCATGACGTCCTCGACCTGGCGCTGTACCTCGGCGCCGTCGGCTTCCAGGCGCTGCGACGATGCGCTCATCGACTGGGTGGCGACGTTGAACTCTGCGAGCAGGCGCGCCACGGTGGCTTCCGCGTCGGCGACCAGGGTCAGGTCGCTTTGCGACATGCGCTCGGCGGCGGCGAGCGCGCTGGTCATGGCCTTGTGGGCGGCCTCGACGCGCTCGCGGATGCGCCCGCCGGTGTTGGCCGATGCGGTCGAGAGCTTGCGCACTTCGTCGGCCACCACGGCGAAGCCGCGCCCCGCCTCGCCGGCGCGCGCCGCCTCGATAGCGGCGTTGAGCGCGAGCAAGTTGGTCTGCTTGGCGATCTCGCCGACCTCGGTGGCCATGTGCATCAGCTCGTCGGTCACCTGGGTGAGTCGCGATACCGAGTCGAGCACCTCGCTCTTTTCCGCCAGCGCGGCGCGCAGCTCGGCCAGCATCTGCTGCAGCTCGGCGTGCGCGTGATCGATGGTGGCGCCAACGCTGTGCGCGCCGTCGCCCGCGCTGACCGAGCGCGAGGCGTCAAGCGCGTCGCGCAGGCGTTCCAGGATGCTGCCGAACTGCTGTACCAACTCGCTGACCGCGACGTTGGTCTGTTCGCGCGAAATATCGATATGGTGGGACCAGCGCGTCAGGGTCTCGCCCACCAGCCGGTGCAGGCTGGTGGCATAGGCGGTGTGGGCGGCCTGGGAGCGCGCGGCGCCAACGCCGCCGGCGTCCGCAAGTGGATTCGCGCGGACACGGTCGATGGCGTGCCGACGCTCGCGATACTGCAGGATGAAGCCCGCGCCCAACATGCACATGGCGGCTAGCCAGGCGCCCGTGCCACTGCCTTGCCACACCAGCAGCACCGCCCCCAATACCCCGCAGAACGCCGCGCCTGTCCCCGGACTGCCGGGTGCGCCGGGCGGCGCTTCGGGGGATAGGTCCGGTGATGCGACTGTCGATTCGGAACCCGAGTACTGCATGAAGAGCCTCCCGCAGTCTGGTTGCCGCCCCGGCTCGCGCGAGATCGCGGGAGCGGGACTGACGACGGGTTCATGCTAGTTACAATCGCTTGCAGGCGACATCCGATATTGCTTCGGGGCGACTCGGAGTCCACACAGACCGGACCCGGTGTTTACACGGGGGGTACTCGACCCGCGGTCAAGCCGCTGTGGAGCGGGTCTGGTCCAGGAGGCGCAGTTCGGTGGCCTCGGCGATCAGTTCCGATGACGAGTGGATGTCGAGTTTGGCGAAGATGTGGGAGCGATGCTCTTCGACCGTCTTCAGCGCGATGCCGAGTTCGTGCGCCACGACCTTGGCCGAGCGGCCGGCGCCCAGCCCGGCAAAGACTTCCTGCTCGCGCGGACTCAAACACTGCACCCTGCGCCTGAGGTGTTCGTGACGGTCGCGTGCTTTCAGCTCCTTCTTCCATGCCTCGATGACACCCTGGACGGTGTCGATCAGCAACTGTCGGCTGAAGGGTTTGCGCAGGAAGTCGACGGCCCCTTGCTTCATCACCTTGACGGCGGTTTCGATGTCGCCATGCCCGCTCATGAACACGATGGGCATCTGGGCATTCAGTTCGCCCAGCCGGCGCTGCAGTTCGACGCCCGACATGCCCGGCATGCGCATGTCCAGGAGCAGGCAAGAGCATTTGATCTGCTCCAGGTGACAAAGAAAGTCGGTGCTGGTATGGAAGCCGAGCACGTCCAGCCCGACGCTCCCGAGCACCATGGAGAGCGACTCCCTGAGCGCTTCGTCATCGTCGACGATTGCAACGAGATCGGATGTCGTCATGGCTGGAACCTTGTTGCCGTTGAGGTGGTTGCGTGGTGGCGTGGGTCCTGGGCGGGTGCGCCGTCCGGGTTGGGTGCGCACGGGAGCGTGAATGAGAACGTGGTTCCGCCGCCGGGGCGCGCCGAGCACCATAGCCTGCCGCCATGCGCGCCGATGATCGAGTTGCAGATCGCCAGTCCCAGACCTATGCCGCGTTTGCGGGTGGTGAAGAACGGTTGATAGATCTCCATGGCGATCCTGGTGGGCACGCCGCGCCCCCGGTCCGAGACGTTGATGATGATCTGGTTGGCGCCGTGGTCGTGGCTGGCGTGGATCTCCATCTCCTTGGCGCTGGGCAGGTGATCCATGGCCTGTATGCCGTTGCACACCAGATTCGCCAGAACCTGCTCGATCTGGACGCGGTCGCCACACGGTTCGGGCAGCCGCTGCGGTAGCAGGGTGCGAAAGCGCACCGTGCCGTGTTCGCTTTCGGCAAACCACTTGACGATGTCGCCGAGCAGGGCGGGGATGTCGATGGGGCGATGCTCATGTCCGCCGCGCCGCGCGAATTCCAGTATCCGCCACGCCACGTTGCCGGCGCGCAGGGCCTGCTGCTCGATCCGCCCGGCGATTTCCTGCAATGACGCGTGCGCGGACAGCTCCACGGACAGCAACGAAGCATAGTTGGCGATGGTGGTAAGCGGCTGGCTGATCTCATGCGCGGTGATCGCGGCTTGCTCGCCCAGCAGCAGCATGCGGCCGTGGTGCGCGAGCACTTCACGTTGCAGTCTCACTTCCTCGTCGCGGCGCTTGCGCCAGGTGATGTCGCGCAGCGTACCGATCACGCGCTCGGCTCTGCCCGTCGGGCCTCTTGCCATCACGCGTGCTGAGTAGCTGACGCACAGCGGCACCCCGTCGCGGCCGTACAGGGTGCATTCTCCGCGCGCGTCGTCGCTCGATCCCTTCAGCAGTCCGCGTAAGGATGCCTTGATCGATTCCCTGTCGTCGTAGTTGAACTGTGCCAGCCCCTCCGACGCGCGGCATTCGTGCGCTGCCTCTGGTATCCCGAGTATGGACAGCAGGCTGGCCGATCGATAGACCGTGTCGCTGGTGAGATCCCAGTCCCACAGGGCGCCGCCGTCGCCTTCAAGCGCGAAGCGCCAGCGCTGCTCGTTGCGGCGCAACTGGTGCAGCATGTGCGCCCGGTCGCGGATGTCGCGCCGTATCGACAGAAACGCCGTGCGCCCGGCGATCGTCACCCGGCGGGCCGAAAAGGCCGTTGGAATCCGCTCTCCGCCCTTGCGTCGCATCACGGCTTCGAGATCGCTGATGGTGCTTCCGGCATTGAGCTGGGCGGCGACCGAGCGGCGCAGCCCGTCGTCCTCCCACAGTGCCAGCGCGTTGGCGGTGCGCCCGACGAGTTCCGCTTCACCGTATCCGCTCAGTTCGCAGAACGCCTGATTGACCCGCCAGAACCGGACATCGTGATCGGGTTCCGCGATAGTCAGGGCCAGCGCGTCGGGACTGAAGTTGAACGCCACCTCGAAAGCCTCGTGCGTGCCATCGCTGGTAGCCGGGGCGGTCCCGAGGGAGGGCGGAACGTCGGTGCTGATCGTGCCTTCGTTCATGTTGTCGTCTGCACAACGGGCCTGCGGTGGATCGGGGGAACCCAATTTGAGGCGTGTGCGCAGCATACAACAGTCTGGCGCGGCCGGCGTTGGCGTGGCGCCGGATGTCCTTGCGCCACGGAGGTGGTCAGCGCCGGCGGTATTCGACGAAATCGAAGGCGTACTGGTTGTCGGCGTCGGCCGGATGGGATGTTCGGGCGATCTCGTCAAACAGATCCGGGTCGACCGGCGGAAAGTGGGCGTCGCCTGCTACGTCGGCGTGCACTTGAGTCAGCAGCAGGCGGTCGGCAATCGGCATCAGTTGCCGGTAGATCTGTTCGCCGCCGATCACGAATAGCCTGGCGATGTCGCCCGCCGCCGCGATGGCCGCCTGCGGGCTGGGGTAGACCTCGGCGCCCGCGGCCTGGTAGCCAGCGTCGCGCGTGACGACCAGATGCCGGCGCTGGGGCAGCGCGCGCGGCAGCGATTCCCAGGTCTTGCGCCCCATCAATATCGCGTGCCCGAGCGTGGCGGCCTTGAAATGCGCGAGATCGGCCTTCAGCCGCCACGGCAGGCCGTTGTCACGCCCGATCACCCCGTTGCGTGCGACCGCCGCGATCAGGATGATTTCCGCAGTGGTGCTCATACCGCGACGTCCGCCTTGATGTGAGGGTGTGGGTCGTAGTCGCTGAGGGTGAAGTCCTCGAAACGAAAAGCGAAGATGTCCGTCACTTCAGGGTTGAGCGTCATACGCGGCAATGCGCGCGGTTCACGCGCGAGTTGCAGCTTCGCCTGCTCCAGATGGTTCAGATACAGGTGGCAATCACCACCGGTCCACACGAATTCGCCGGGCCGCAAGCCACACACCTGCGCCACCATCAAGGTCAGCAGCGCGTAAGAGGCGATGTTGAACGGCACGCCGAGGAATATGTCGGCACTGCGCTGATAGAGCTGGCACGACAGGGTGCCATTCGCGACGTAGAACTGGAACAGCGCATGGCACGGTGGCAAGGCCATGTCCTGCACTTCGCCGGGATTCCATGCCGATACCAGGTGGCGGCGCGAGTCCGGATTGCGCTTGAGGCCATCGACGAGTTGCGAGATCTGGTCGACGGTTCTACCGTCGGCCGTTTCCCAGCGTCGCCACTGTTTGCCGTACACCGGACCCAACTCACCCTGCTCGTCGGCCCAGTCGTCCCAGATCGATACGCCGTTATCCTTCAGGTAGCGGATGTTGGTGTCGCCCTGCAGGAACCACAGCAATTCGTGAATGATGGAGCGGGTGTGCAGCTTCTTGGTAGTGAGCAGCGGGAACCCCGCCTGCAAGTCAAAGCGTATCTGCCGGGCAAATACCGAGAGGGTGCCGGTGCCGGTCCGGTCGGTCTTGCGGGTGCCATGCTCCAGCACATGTTGCATGAGGTCGAGATACTGTTTCATGAGGTGTTCCGTAGCGCGCAAGGCTGGGATTTTACATGCGATGGCCGACCCGATTGTCTGTGATAATCTTTTCCGCAACCACGACAAGAGCCTTTCAGCATGCCTGCAACCAAGAGCGACGGACGCTGATCATGCCTGGCGAGCAGATGCCCGGCGCCGACCCCCTGCGCGACGATGGCTCGACCCCGGATGCCACGTCCGACTCCGCGCCTCTGTCGCGCCCGGAACACAACGGTGTCCGTCACGCGCTGCCATTGTTTCAGTCACTCAGCGCCATTGTGGCCGAGCTGGAAAGCCTGACGGAAGCCGGGCGCATGCGCCCCGGCTCGCGCTTCAAGCGGATCTGCGAACTCGATGACTATGTGCGTGCGATCACCGAATCGGCGCTTGCGTCGTCGACCGGCAGCATCATGCAGCCAAGGCATTATCGCGATCCGGCCGTGTTCGTCGCGCGTGACGTGTTTGGTTCGGTACTCGATGCCTACCTGAACTGTCGTGCGCAGATGTCGCTTGGCGACCAGGTGCTGGCGGCGCGCATCGCGCGCGCGGCCGCCGAGCGCGTCAAGTGGGAACAGTTCTCTGGCGGACCACCACATGAGGGGCTGTGGCAAGCGGCCAGTGAGGCACTGTCGCAGGCGAGTGTTGCCGGCGCGCGCGCGACCCCCATCGATGGTGACGAGGTAGTGCACGAGGGCGCGGTGGAGCAGGAGTACCTGCGGGCGCTGGCCTATTTCAGCGCCGGCTACGAGCAACTGGCGCCGGACCTGTTCGGGGTCGTGAACAGGCTGGTCGACATCGCGCTGCCCATGCTCGGTCTGTACAAGAAACCGCTCAGCGGAACGGTGTATTACATTGATCTGTCGCGCGGAGCCTCGCCCACGCGATTTGTGCAAGTGCCGGAGCGCGCGGATGGCGTGAGGTACTTCTCTACCCGGCGCGCTTACGAATTCCTTCAAAAGATGGATCTGGCGCTCAAGCGGGGGGAACTCCCCCGCGAACTCGATCTGATTCCGGTCGAGCGCGATCTGCTTTGTGCCGCGCTGGAGCACCTGATCATCCAATGGTCGGTTGCACCGCCGGTGCGACGTAACCGCAGGCATCCCGTGGACGGCGCACTGCACGCGGTACAAGGCTACGACCGGGTCCACGCCTTGCTCGAAAGCGGCGACTTGTCCGACCCCTTGCATCTGTTGTTCGTAGACGTCAGTCGCGGCGGCGTCGGGGTGCTCATGGAGTCGGGGGTCACGCCTGCGATCTGCGTTGGCGCGTTGGTCGCCATACGCCCGCTGGAAGGCGGGGTGTGGCACCTGGAGATGGTGCAGCGCGTCTGGCAGGAGTCCGGGATGCGGATGATCCTCGGGCTGATGACACTTTCCATTGCCCCCAGGGTGTTGGACGTAACCACTGGCGCCGAAACGCAATCGGTTCTGGTCTGTGATCCATTGCTGCGCGGTGAAGCTGTCCGCATTGTCGCGCCCCTGGGCGGATGCGAGCTGGGCGACATGTTGTACGCGACGCAGCAAGGTGAGCGCCATGAACTGCGCCGTCTGGTCACGCAGGCAAGGGGTCATGATTTTGCCGTATTGGCGTACCAGGTTCAGTAAGTGGTGGTGTTTTTCCGGCTTGTGATTTTGGAACAATGGGTTGCGGTAGTGTATGTATTG
>JACOUN010000112.1 GCA_016177805.1 Rhodocyclales bacterium | reverse complement strand
CCTGGCGCAACTGCACCAGTTGCGCGGCCGGGTCGGACGCAGCCACCACCAGGCCTACGCCTACCTGCTCACCGACGCCCACGCCAAACCCACCGTGCTGGCGCAGAAACGCCTCGACGCGATCACCGCGATGGAAGACCTCGGTTCGGGTTTCTACCTCGCCATGCACGACCTTGAAATCCGGGGTGCGGGCGAAGTGCTGGGCGAGAGCCAGTCCGGCGACATCCAGCAGATCGGCTTCTCGCTGTACACCGAAATGCTCAAGCACGCCGTGCGCGACCTGCAAAGCGGCAAGGAGCCGGACCTGTCGCAGCCGCTGGAGGTGGTGTCCGAGATCAACCTGCACACCCCGGCGCTACTACCCTCGGACTACTGCCCCGATGTGCAGGAGCGCCTCACGCTATACAAGCGCCTGGCCAACTGCGATACCGAGCAGGACCTGCGCGACGTGCACGAAGAACTCATCGACCGCTTCGGCGAGCTGCCGCCGCAGACCCAGGCACTGATCGAAACCCACCGCCTGCGTCTGTTCGTCAAGCCCTGCGGGGTGGCCAAGCTCGACGCGTCCGAGAGCCGCATCAGCATCCAGTTCGGCCCCAATGCGCCGATCGATCCGGGCAAGGTCATCCGCCTCATCCAGCGCGACCGCAACACCACCATGGCCGGGCCGGAACGCATCGTGCAGACCGTCGCCCTGCCCGACCTGAAGCAACGCGCTCCGGCGGTGCGCAAATTGCTCGAAGCGATCATGGCTTGACGACCCCGCGGACCGCTCAAGTTGTTTATTCATGCGGCCGTTACTATGTTGAGTAGTAGAGGCGCGTAGAACGCACAACCGGCGCACGGCCGATGTCAGTCGTGTTGCAAGCAAGGAGACAACCATGGCTGCTTTCGGAAACATGAAGATTTCGACGCGCATGAATCTGATGGTCGGCCTGACCATGATCGGCTTGCTGATCCTTTCATTGGCGGCGCTGTTCCAGCTCAAGGACAACATGATCGAGGACCGCAAGGTCAAGATCCGCAACCTGGTCGAATACGCGCACACCCAGCTCGCCTACTATGACGCCCAGGTCAAGGCCGGCACCCTCACGCTGGAACAGGCCCAGGGCATGGCCAAGGAATCGTTGCGCAAGGCCCGCTACGACGAGAAGGAATACTTCTGGCTCAACGACTACCACCCGATATCGGTCATGCACCCGATCAAGCCCGAACTGGAAGGCAAGGACATGACCGACAACAAGGATCCCACCGGCAAGTTTCTCTACCAGGAGTTCGTCAAGGTCGTAAAGGCCGAGGGCGGCGGTTACGTCGACTACCTGTGGTCCAAGCCGGGCATGACCGAACCGGTGCCGAAACTCTCCTACGTCAAAGGCTATGAGCCGTGGAAATGGATCGTCGGCACCGGCATCTATATCGACGACGTGGATGCCGCGTTTCGGCGCAACGCAATGCTGCTCGGCGGTCTGTCCGTGGCGCTGCTGGTGGTGCTGGTGGTGCTGGGCAGCCTGATCCGGCGCAGCATCGTCTCCCAACTGGGCGGCGAACCGGCCGAGGCGGCCGCCGTGATGCTGCGCATTTCCGAAGGCGACCTGACCGCCGATGTCGGCAAGCGCGCCAAGGGCAGCCTGCTGTTTACGCTGGGCGTGATGGTCACCTCGCTGCGTGAGTTGATACGCGAAGTCAGCGGCAGCGCGGTCAGCCTGGTCAACAACGCCGAGCACATCCGCAACGTGTCGAGCGAAGTGGCCGAGGCGGCCGGACGCCAGTCCGACGCGACCTCCGCCATGGCCGCCGCCATCGAGGAACTGACGGTCAGCTCCAGCCACATCTCCGACAGCGCCCGCGACACCGAACGGGACTCGCGCGAGGCCATGAGCCTGGCGAGCCAGGGCAGCCAGCGCGTCGATCAGGCCACCGAGGCGATACGCAAGATCGCCGCCACCGTCACCGACGCATCGGCACGCATCCGCGCACTGGAAGAGCGCGCCAGCCAGGTATCGTCGATCGCCAATGTGATAAAGGAGATCGCGGCCCAGACCAACCTGCTGGCCCTGAACGCCGCGATCGAAGCCGCGCGCGCCGGCGAACAGGGGCGCGGCTTCGCCGTCGTCGCCGATGAAGTGCGCAAACTGGCCGAACGGACCTCGCTGGCCACCACCGAGATCGAGGAAATGATCCAGGGCATACAGCACGACACTTCCGGCGCGGTCAGCGCCATGAACGCCGCGTTGCCGGAAGTCGAACAAGGCGTGCAACTGGCCGGCGACGCCTCCGAGTCCTTGGGCAGCATCGAGAACGGCGCCGAACGCACGCTCAAGCGCGTCGGCGACGTTGCCGACGCCACCCGCGAACAAAGCGCCGCGAGTACCTCGATCGCGCAACGGGTCGAGGAAATCGCGCAAATGGTCGACGAAACCACCGCCGCGATCCGCGGCACGGCCGAAACCGCCCGCGAAGTCGAAGGAATCGCTCAGGGTCTGAACCGGCAGATCGGACGCTTCAAGGTCTAGTATCCCCGAGTCGCGAGTGAATATCGCTCAAGCCCGGCCGCCACCGCTGCGACAACGCACTTGAAGCACTAGCGCGTGCGCGGGCGCTTGTACGGGAGCGGCGTTCGCAGCAGAATGCTTTCCAACAAGGGGAGACGACCATGCAGCGAACCGGGCAACCGATCTGGCAGACGGCGCGCCACGCGTTGTACGCCACCACCCTGGGCATGGCGCTGCTCGGCCTCCATTCACCGGTTGCGGCATACGACGCCGAAATCGTCAGCCTGATCGGCCTGGGTCAGTCGCGCGCCAGCACCCGCGACGACTGGCACGGCGCCGCCGTTCGCGACAGGCTCGATCGCGGCAGCTACGTGCGCACCGGCGATTTCAGCCAGATGGCGCTGCTGCTGGGGGACCAGACCCAGCTACGCCTGAACCGCAACAGCATGGTGCAACTGCGCGAGGTCGGTGCCCAAGGCACCCCGACCACCCTGGAACTGAGCGTCGGGCGCGTATGGGCGCAAGCCAAACGCCGCGCACCGATGGCGACCGACCCCACTCCGGCGGTCACCATCCACACCCCCAACGCGGTCGCGGCGATACGCGGCACCGACTGGGATCTGGCGGTCGAGCCGGACGGAAGCGCCACCCTGACCGTGCTGTCCGGCGTGGTCGAATTTTCCAATCCGCTCGGCAGCGTGCAGGTCGGCGCGAACGAACAAGCGAGCGTGGTTCCCGGACAGGCGCCGGTCAAACGCTTGCTGACCAATGCCCGCGAGCGGGTACAGTGGGTCACCGCCTATCGTCCGGAACCGCGCCGCTGGGCCGGCGCGGATGCGCCGCGAGTGCACGCCGAGATCGACGCGCTCGAAGCCGGACGCACCGGCGCCGCGCTGGCGCTGCTCGCCGCCCGCCGCGACGCGCCGGCCGCCGTGCTGCACGCCGACCTGCTGCTGTCGCTGGGCCGGGTCGATGAGGCCATCGCCCTGCTCACCCCCTACGCCAACCAGCCGCGCCACGCCGCACTGCTCGCGCGCGCGCTGCTGATCGCCGATCGTGCCGACGAGGCGGCGCGCACGCTCGCGCAAGCCACCGCGCAGCACCCGGACGCGATCGAACTGCAGCTCGCCGCCGGGGATCTGGCGCGCTTCAACGGCGACGCACCTACCGCGCGAGCGGCCTTCGGCGAAGCAGTCGACCAGGGGCCGGACAACGCCCATGCCTGGTTCGGCCTGGGGCGGGTGGATGCCGAGCGCGAAGACATCCGCCCCGCACGCAGCGCGCTGCAGCGCTCTATCGAACTCGACCCGCGCGAGAGCCTGTTCCCCGCCGAACTGGCAACGCTCGAAACCATGGCCAATGAACTGCACGGCGCCACCGCTCGTTTTCAAGCCACGCTGGAGGCGCAACCCGATGATTACGTCGCGCTGACCGGGCTGGGCATACTCCAGCTCAAGAAAGGCGAGCCGGACGCCGCGCTGGAGTCGTTTCTCAAGGCCGGCGTAATCGAACCCCGCTACGCGCGCGCCGCGCTGTGGCAAGGCGTTGCCTACTACCAGCTCGGCCGGACCGAACGCGCGGAAGAAATGCTGCGCCGCGCCGCCGAACTGGACCCCAGGGACCCGCTGCCGCACATGATGCTGAGCCTCATCGCCTCGGACCGGCTCGACTACGGCGGCGCGGTGGACGACGCGCAACGCGCCGCCGAACTGATGCCCTATCTCAAGTCGCTCAACCAGTTGCTCAACAACCAGAAAGGCAACGCCAACACCGGCGCGGCACTGGCCCAGTTCGGCCTCGAAGAATGGGCGCACGCCCTCGCCTACGACGCCTACACCCCCTACTGGGCCGGCAGTCACCTGTTCCTCGCCGACCGCTACAGCGGCAACTTCCTCAAGAACTCCGAACTATTCAAGGGCTTTCTCGCCGACCCGTCGGTATTCGGCGCCTCCAACCGCCAGAGTTCGCTGGTCGCAACCCCCGGACACCACGCGACGCTGGGCATGGCCTACCTCGATGTCGGCTTCCGCCGCTTCGACAAGAGCGCGGTACTGAATGGCTACAGCGCCAGCGTGATGCCCACGAGCTACTTCCTGCGCGCCGACGACGTGCGCACCCGCCCCGATGATCTATTGCTGAGCGCCGAAGCCCGGACCTATACCCTCGGACTCGGTATCAAGCCCAGCCATGCCTTCAACGCCTTCGTCTTTGCCAACCGAAGCTCGATCAATTCGCTGGAACCGTTCGAGTTTGGCACGACCACCGTGGACAATCTGAACCTGGATTCGCGCCGCCACGACGTCGGTATCAATGTGCGGCTCGGACCCGAGTCGCAAGCGTGGCTGAAGACCGGTAACGGCAAGAATACGGTCGAGGCGGATCGGGTGGCGTTCTCGCCGTTGCTCGCGGACAACCTGTTCGAACTCACCGGTGTGGAATTTTCGCCGTTCTTTCCGATTTCGCCCTATATCGAAGAAGTCAGCCAGAAGGACATCCAGTTCCGCTACACCTCGGACCTGTCGCCCGCCGTGCAAGCCACCTTCGGTCATGAACATGGCGTCCAGGAGCAGTTTTTCCTGGCCAACATCTTTCTGCTTGCATTCGGCGAAGTGGCGCTGCTGCCCTATGCATACGGTACGGAACTGAAGAGCGACGAAACCTACTTCGCGGCCCGAATACAGCCCAACGACGAGTGGCTGATCGACGCGGCGCTGTCCCACGCAAGGGTGCGCGAAGCCTTTCTTGCCGCGAGCTTGATCGCTACGGTCGATAGTGTCTCGCCCACCGAAACCCTCGCCGAACAGCGCAGCGTCAGCGAGTGGAATCCACGCCTGGGCTTCGCCTGGTCCCCGAACGACGCCCACACGCTGCGATTCGCCACACAACGGTGGCGCCGCCCCGCATCGGTCAATTCGCTCGCGCCAATGGATACGGCCGGCATTCCGCTGGATGACCGCATCGTCGCGGTGGGAGGGCTGCTCAAGCGCGTCAGGGCACAGTACGAGTGGAAGCCCGACGCATCCACTTTTGTGCTCGGGTATGTCGACCATCGCGAGGCCAACAGTCTTCCGACGCCCAGCAATCCGAAGCTGGTCAGCGACGTCGACCTGAGCAGCCTCGATGCGCTGCGCAACCGGCAACGGCTCACCACCCAGGCCATCGATTTCTGGGAGACCACCCCGAGCTTCGGCGAGGGCCGAATCCAGACGCTCGGACTGGCGATCAACCGGGTCCTCCACCGCAATCTGTCCGGCGCCGCGCGCCTGCAACTGAATCACGGTCGCAACACCACCAGCACCTATCGCGACAACCGCATCCCCTACCTGCCCAATACCTTGCTCAACCTGCAACTCACCTGGCTGGCCGCGCCGCGCTGGCAGTTGCGCGCCGGCACCACCTACCGCAGCCGCCGCTACATCGACGAAGCCAACACCGTCGAGCTGCGCAATGGCTGGGGCTTCGGCATCGGCAGCTACTGGGAAAGCGCCGATAAGCGCTGGTCGGCCGAAGCGGTGATCGAAAACCTGTACGCCGACAAGCGCGCCTCGGCCGGTCACGCGCCGGTAGCGGGGCTGCAGATCATGCTGCGCCTCTGAAACCCTTGTCCGCCACCGTTACAACCGCATTTGCCCGCCATTGGCCCAGGGTGCCGTGGGCCGGCATAGGCGCGGCCGCGCTGGCGCTGCTGATCGCGGCAACCCCTGCCTGGCGCGGGGTCGAGCTGAGTTTGTACGATCTGCTGCTGCGTCACACCGCGCCGAATAGGGTCGACCTGCCGGTAACCATCATCGGCATCGACGAAGAATCATTCGCCACCATAGGGCTAGCCTGGCCGTGGCCACGCTCGCTGCACGCGCGGGTGGTGGATACGTTGCGCGAAGCCGGCGCGGCGGTGGTGGTGTTCGACGTAGTGTTCGCCGAACCTGGCGCTCCGCTCGATGACGCGGCGTTCGCCACCGCCATCGAGCGCTTCGGCGCGGTGGTGCTGGCCGCAGATGTGGCCTACTCCGAAACCGGATCGACCCGTCAGTGGCTACGTGTGGACCCACTTGCGCGGTTCATCGAGGCCGGCGCCGTGGCCGGACTGGCGTCGGTCGAACTGGATCGCGACGGCGCCATGCGACGCGTTCCCGGCGCCGCCGAATCGATGTGGCGGCAGACCCTCAAGGCATTTGACGCGCGTTACCCCGGCGTTGTGGAAAGCCATGCCGCCGAAGCGAATGCACACATCCGCTATCTCGGGCCACCCCACACCTTTCCCTACATCCCCTACCACCGCCTGCTGGACCCGGACCACAAACTGTCCGCCAACTGGCGCGACGCGCTGCGCGACAACATCGTGTTGATCGGACGCAACCTCAACGCCAGCACCGAAGTCGGCAGCGCTCAGACCGACATGTTCCACACCCCATTCTTCTCCGACGGCCGAGAGCTGATGCCGGGCGTCGAGATCCAGGCCAACCTGATCGCCAGCCTGATCGAGGGGCGAGCGATACGCGAAGCCAGCCGCGCCAGCACGCTCGCAACCGCCTTGCTCATCGCCCTCGCCGCCATCGCCGGCATGCGTCGCTGGCGGCTGCTACCCGCTACGCTGCTGGGCGCGGGCCTGATCGCCGCCGCCTTGGCGCTGCAGACGCTGCTGTTCGCCCACACCTCGCAATGGCTGCCGTTGGGCGGCGCGGTGCTGGCGGTATTGCTGGTGTATCTCTCCCAAGGCGGGCAGGCCTACCTGGTGGCCCTGCGTCAACGCGGCGAGATCACGCGCGCCTTCGGCATGTACCTCGCCC
This sequence comes from Rhodocyclales bacterium, assembly GCA_016177805.1. Lineage (GTDB taxonomy): Bacteria > Pseudomonadota > Gammaproteobacteria > Burkholderiales > Rhodocyclaceae > JACOUN01. The sequence goes on along the minus strand of JACOUN010000112.1, from coordinate 30,064 downwards.
CCGCGCTGGTCGAACAGATCGCCGCCCATCCCGAGCAACTCAAGCTGGGGGGCGAGCGGCGCGAACTGACACTGCTGTTCACCGACCTGGCCGGCTTCACCGAAATCGCCGAATCGATGGAAGTCGAACAGGTCGCGGCACTACTCAACCGCCACCTGTCCGAAATGACCGCCATCGTCATGGCCCATGGCGGCACCGTCGACAAATTCATCGGCGACGCGATCATGGCCTTCTGGAACGCACCGCTGGAAATGCCGGACCCGGAACTGCGCGCGGTGAACGCCGCGATCGCGATGCAGGCGCGCATGCGCGCGCTGCACGACGAAACGCTCGCCCGCCACGGGGTAGCGCTTTCGATGCGCATCGGCGTGCATCGCGGCCCGTGCATCGTTGGCAATCTGGGCGGCGACAACCGCTTCGACTTCACTGCCGTCGGTGACGCGGTGAACCTCGCCTCGCGCCTGGAGGGGGTGAACAAGGTCTATGGCACCACCATCCTGCTCAGCGAAACGGTGGCAGAAGCGGTTTCGGCGACCACCCCGCTGCGCGAGATCGACACCCTGCGGGTCAAGGGCAAGCAACAGGGCATCAAGGTCTACACCCCGTGTATCGACCCCGCACTGAGCCACGCCAGCGCGGAGGCACTCGCGCTGTACCGCGCGGGCGACTGGACGTCCGCGCGGGATGCGTGGCGGCAAGCGGCCGCGCAATGGCCGGACGACCCCGTCGCCGCAACCTTCGTGGCCCGCCTGGAGCAGATGGCGAACAACGGCTGGCCCCTGGACTGGGATGGCGTGACGACGCTCGACAGCAAGTAGCCGCACATGGCTTCGGTGTACAATTCGCCCTCCATGCTGCACTGCGGAGTTCGCGATGCCTGTTACCCAAACCGAAAACCTCAACATCCTCGCTGTCGATCACATGCCGTCTCCGCTGGAGATCCAGAAGCGCGTGCCGCTCAGCGAGTGCGCCGCAACAACCGTGGTCAACGGGCGCAAGGCGCTGTGCGACATCCTCGACCGCAAGAGTCGCCGCCGCTTCGTCGTGGTCGGACCGTGCTCGATCCACGACCCGGAAGCCGGCCTGGATTACGCGCGTCGTCTCAAGCAACTCGCCGATGAAGTCTCCGACACGCTGCTGCTGGTGATGCGCGTGTATTTCGAGAAGCCGCGCACCTCCACCGGCTGGAAGGGCTACATCAACGACCCGCACATGGACGATTCCTTCCGCATTGACGAAGGCATGGAAAAGGCGCGGCGCTTCCTGATGGACGTCAATGAAATCGGCCTGCCCGCCGCCACCGAAGCACTCGACCCGATCGGACCGCAGTACTACGGCGACCTGATCACCTGGACCGCGATCGGCGCGCGCACCTCCGAATCGCAGACCCACCGCGAGATGTCATCCGGCCTGTCGTCGCCGGTCGGGTTCAAGAACGCCACCGATGGCGACATGGATGTCGCGATCAACGCCATCCTGTCGGCCTCGCATCCGCACAGTTTCCTCGGCATCAGCCCCAAGGGCGAAACCGCCATCCTGCGCACGCGCGGCAACCGCTACGGCCACGTGGTGCTGCGCGGCGGCGGCGGCCGGCCCAACTACGACACGGTGTCGGTGTCGCTGGCCGAACAGGCACTGGCCAAGGCGCGCCTGCCGCAGAACATCGTCGTGGACTGTTCGCACGCCAACTCGTGGAAGCAGCCCGAACTGCAGCCGCTGGTGATGAAGGACGTGATGCACCAGATCCGCGAAGGCAACCAGTCCATCGTCGGCGTGATGATCGAGAGCTTCATCGAAGCCGGCAACCAGCCCATCCCGCAGGACCTGACCCAGTTGCGCTACGGCTGCTCGGTCACCGACGCCTGCGTCGGCTGGGACACCACCGTGGACATGATCCGCAACGCCGACCGGGTACTGCGCGAATCGGGTCAGTCGGAGACGCGCTGAATGAATCTTGTCGTGCAGGGTCGGGACGTATGTTCCGTGGCCCTGAAGGCGCTCGCCCTGGCCTGCGCCGCTGCCGCCGTCGAACAGATCGATGCACACGCCTACCGCCTCGTCTCGGCCTCGCCTTCGGACGAGATCGAGACGCTATGCCACGCCGCCGAGCTGGACTGGGCATGGATACCGGCCGGGCGGCGGTTGACCGACTACGGTCTGTTCGTCAGCGACATGGACTCGACCATCATCAACATCGAGTGCATCGACGAAGTCGCCGACATGTACGGCATGAAACACGACGTGGCGGCCATCACCGAAGCCGCGATGCGCGGCGAAATCAACTTCCGCGAATCGCTCGCGCGCCGCGTCAGCCTGCTCGCGGGGCTGTCCGACGAGGCGCTGGCGGTGGTCTACGAACAACGCCTCAACCTCAACCCCGGCGCCGAACGCCTGATGCAAGGGCTCAAGCAAGCCGGCATCTACACGGTGCTGGTGTCGGGCGGCTTCACCTACTTCACCGAACGCCTCAAGCGCCGCCTGGGCTTTGACGAAGTCCACGCCAACGAACTCGAAGTCCACAACGGCCGCCTGACCGGCCGCATCGTCGGCCCCATCATCGACGCCGAAGCCAAGGCCAACCACCTGCGCGCGGTGCGCGAGCGCCTGCACCTGGGCCGCGACCAGGTGATCGCCGCCGGCGACGGCGCCAACGACATCCCCATGCTCGCCGCCGCCGGCCTGGGCGTCGCCTACCGCGCCAAACCCATCGTGCACCAGGTCGCCGACTGCCGCCTCGACCACGCCGGACTGGACGGGATACTCAAGCTGTTCGGTTGAGCGTTTTCGACAGCCGCAAACCACGCTGGCCGGAAGCTCGCCCAACGGAACAGCTATTCCATCTTCAGCAGCACAAACTGCTCGATCAGCCGCACCATCAGTTCCTTTTGAGCCGGCAGACTTTCGGCCACCAGCAACGCCAGCGCCACCAGGGCGTTGTCATTGATCAAACGCTCGACTGGCCGCGCCAGCAAGTGCTGGTTCAGGCGCAGATACCACAGGAACAAAAACGAGCCGCAGCGTTTATTGCCATCCGCGAGCGGATGGTTCTTGATGACGAAATACAGCAGATGCGCCGCCCGGCTGGCGACGTTGGGATAGAACAGTTCGTCTCCAAATCCCTGCTCGATGGTGGCGATGCTGGAAGCCAGGCCATCGCCGCGCAACTGGCCGAACAGTTCGGTGGCCTCGCCCTTGGCAATCAGCTCGGCTTTCAACTGCGCAATGGCAGCCAGCACATCATCCAGTGCCAGTGCCCGCATGTCGGCTTGCTGACTGGTCTGGCTGGCAAGGGATTGTTCGTCGTACTGTTGCAGCAGACTCCAGCTACGGGCGTAGTCGGAGATCACCCCGAGCACGGCCGCGCCTTCGGCGTTGACCAGTTGCTGGTTGGCGAGTGTACGCGACAGCAGGTGAACCGCCTGCTCGAACTCGATGCCGCGCTCGACCAGGCGCTGCTGGTTGAGGGTGTATCCCTGCACCAGATGCTGCTTGAGCGTGCGCGTGGCCCACTGGCGAAAGCGCGTGGCGTTGCGGGAGTTGACGCGGTAGCCGACCGAGATCACGGCATCAAGGTTGTAGTGCTTGATCTGACGGCGCACTTGCCGTTTGCCTTCTATTTGAACTGCTAAGAATTCCTTAGCAGTTGCCGCATCCGCCAATTCCTCATCTGCGTAGATGTTTTTCAGGTGCATCAGCACGTTTTCCGGTGTCGTATCAAACAACTCGCCCATCTGCCGCTGAGTCAGCCACACCGTATCCCCATCTAGTCGCACCTCAATTTGCAATTGACCATTAGCGGCGGTGTAAAGCTCGATGGCATTGGTCATGGTGTGGTCTCCATAGTTTCGACGGCGGCGGACAGCTCGCCTGAGAGGAGTTTGGGGAGAAGTGTGTCGCGAAGCTCAGCACGGTTGCTACCGTCTTTGAGTCGGGGAATGCTACCAGAACAATGACGATTACATCATCCCCAGACTCTTCAGCGCCATGATGCCGAGACTGGTGGTGAACAGCGAGCCGAGCGTGGTCAGTGCCACGATGTTGGCCGCGAGCGTCGCGTTGCCGCCCATGGCGCGCACCATCACGTAGCTCGCGGCGGCGGTCGGGGCGGATGACATGAGCAGCAGCACGCCGAGGTCGATACCGCGAAAGCCCAGCAGCGCCCCGGCCAGCGTGAACAGCAGCGGTACCGCCACCAGCTTGCAGCCGGCCGCGACCAGGGTATTGCCCATTTCAACCCGCAGGGTACGGAAGTTGAGCGATGCGCCGGTGCACAGCAGCGCCAGCGGCAGGGTCAGATCGGCGAAGTATTGCCCGGATTGCAACAGCAACGCCGGCAACTTGATGTCGAACCACGATACCGGCAGCGCCAGTCCGATGGCGATGATGAGCGGATTGGTCGCGATGCCCTTGACGATGCGCCACGCGCCTTGGCGTTGGTGCAGCGAGCGGCTGAGCGTGATTACCGACAGGATGTTGAACAGGATGGTGACCAGCCCAAGGTACAGCGACGAAGCCAGCAACCCCGCCTCGCCGTAGGCATTCACGCAGTAGGCCAGCCCGATGATGCCCATGTTGGAGCGGAACCCGCCCTGCACCACCACACCGCGATCACTTTCGGGAAACACCTTGCGCGCCGCGTACCACTCCAGCAGCGCATACACGCCCAGCGTCGCCACCATGCCGAAGGCGATCAGCGCCGGGTTGGTCGCCACGCCGATGCGGGTCTTGCCGATGCTGATGAACAGCAGCGCCGGCAAGGCCACGTTGAACACCAGGCGGGTGCCGGACTCGATGAAGGCGTCGGTGATCATGCCGGCGCGCATCAGCACGATGCCCAGCCCGAGGATGACGAAGATCGGGCCGGTGACCGAAAACGAGAACCGCAGGATGTCGAGAAATTCGCTCACGCCTGAAGATGCATCAGGATGGGGTCGAGCATGGCCGCGCCGAGGCGCTTGCTGCGCGCCCCGCTCCAGCCGGTCTGACCGTCCGGCATGTTGGCGTTGTCCTTGAACGGCATCTCCAGCGTCAGCGCGACGCAGCCGAAGCGGTGCGCGACCCACTTGCTCGCCAGCCCCAGCATCTCCTCGCCGAAGCGCCCCGCCTCGTACCCTTCCCGAGTCTGGAACTCGGGGCTGGCGGCGGTCAGACCTTCGACGAAACGGTTCTGCTGCTGCAACGCGGCAGCGGTGAACCCCGGCACGTCCTCGGAAGTCGCGAGGAACACGTAAGGCAGCGACTCGTCGCCGTGAATGTCGAGAAACAGCTCACAACCGCTCTCCTCGATGGCCTGCCGCACCTGCAGCACTTCCGGGCTGCGCTCGGCATCGGGGGCGTTCCACGCGCGGTTGAGATTGCAGCCGGCGGCATTGGTGCGCAGATTGCCGCGCACCGCCCCATCCGGGTTCATGTTCGGCACGACATGCACCACCGCATGCTCGCGGATGCGCCGCGCGACCGGATCGGCGGCGTCGAGCAGCCGTTCGAGCAAGCCTTCGATGAACCACTCGCTCATGGTCTCGCCCGGATGCTGGCGCGCGATGATCCACACCGCCTTACGTCCCGGCGCCTTGCGCCCGACCACGACGCGGTCCAGATCCCGCCCTTCCACCGTGGTTCCGAGGTTGTCGACCTGGGCGAACGGCGACATCTCGGCATTACCCAGCAGATCGAGGTGGCGCTCGTGCGAATACGGCTCGAAGTAGGCGTAGTAGATGCTGTTGCGCTCGGGCGTGTGCTCGACGATCAACTGCCCGTCCTCGTAGCGCGTGCCAGCGACGCGGAACCAGTTGCGCCGGTCGTACGACGCCACGCAGCGATAACCCGGCCAGCCGCCCGGAAAAGCGGCGGTCGCGGCATTCTCGAACACCATGCGGACCGGCTGGCCGGCCGCGTTCGCGAGCCGGAAATAGAACCACTGGTGAAACTCGGCGGCGTTGTCCGGGCGCAGACGCAGGCAGATGTTCCGGGGGTCGTCCAGGCTCACCACCTCTATGGCGCCAGCGTCGAAACCATGGCTGATGTTCACAGGGAACTCCTTGGGAAACGGTCGGGTAATTCAGTCGAGGCGGCGGCGGAACACCGGCCGGCTCTCGTCCGAGACGGCCGCCACGTAGCGGTAGCCCTCGGCGTCGAAGTCGAGCAGCCCTTCGATGCTGTCGACGCGGTTGCGGATCGCGTGGCGGCACATCAAGCCACGCGCGCGCTTGGCGTAGAAGCTGATGATCTTGTAACCGCCGCCCTTCCAGTCCTCGAACACCGGCGTGATCACCGGCGCGTGCAGCCCGGCCGGCTGTACCGCCTTGAAGTACTCCTCCGAAGCCAGATTCACCAGCGCCGTGGCACCGGTCTGCTCGCGTTCGGCATCGAGCAGTGTATTCAGCGCGCGCGTGAGCGTATCGCCCCAGTACGCATACAGATTGGCCCCGCGCGGATTGGCAAGCCGACTGCCCATTTCCAGCCGGTACGGCTGCATCAGATCCAGCGGACGCAGCACCCCGTACAACCCCGACAGGATGCGCAGATGCCGCTGCGCCCAGCCCAGCTCGCTCTCGCTCAGGCTAGCCGCATCCAGCCCGCCGTAGACATCACCGTTGAACGCCAGCACCGCCTGCTTGGCGTTGTCCGGCGTAAACACCGGCGACCAGCTCTCGTAACGCGCCACATTCAGGCTCGCCAACGTATCCGAGAGCTTCATCAGCCTGGCCACGTCGGCCGGAGACAACTTGCGCAACAGCGCGATCAGCGCGGCGGCCTGATCGACGAACTCGGGCTGCGTGTGGGTGGACGTCACGGGCGGGGTATCGAAATCGAGCGCCTTGGCCGGGGAAACGACGAATATCATGAGGTTCGAACACGTATGGGGAATGCCGGCCATGGTAGCAAATCCGCCGTCGGCGCTGTCAGGCGCATCGGCTTCGCGCATCGCGACGCGCTGGCGACAGGCAGCATATCGCGAGTTGTTCCGCCATCAACTCGAAGCCGGTATCGTCGACCAGATCCGACGCGCTACCAATGGAAACTACGTTCTCGGCGACCACCGCTTTTCCCGCCAGATCGAGGCTACGCTCGGACGCCGGGTGAGTCCCGGCAAGGCAGGACGTCCGCGTCTGGAGTCCAACTCTGCCAGTGGTGGGGACCTTTCTTGTCAGTTGCTTCCTATGGCTGTATGGATCTCTCGCCAGCCGTAGATCTTTACGCCGCTGCGTTCGTAAGTTTCGTCGCCACCATAGATCAACCAGGGTGCCAGTGCATCGTCTTCGGCCATGCGGGTGGCGCGTTGGCCGGCACGGATAATGTCGCTGGTGATGGTTTGCCCGGACTTGATTTCGACCATTTGTAGATGTTCGCCCTGCTCGAAAATCAGGTCGGCTTCGAGGCCGTTATTGTCGCGCCAGAAATAGAGTTCAGCAGGCTGACCCCGGTTGTAACGCGCCTTGATGAATTCGCCAACGACCCAGTTTTCAAACAGCGCGCCACGCAGTGGGTGCAGGGCGAGCACCTCCTCGCTACGGATGCCGAGCAGCCAGCAGGCGAGGCCGATGTCGTGGAAGTACAGCTTCGGCATTTTCACCAGGCGCTTGCCGAAGCTGCGGTAGTAAGGCGGCAGGAGGTGGATGAGGTCGCTTGATTCGAGCACGGCGAGCCAGCTTTTGGCGGTATTGGCGGTGATGCCGGCTTCGCTGGCCAGCGCGGAGACGTTGAGCAGTTGCCCGGTTCTGCCGGCGCAGAGGCGCAGGAAGCGCTGGAAGGTAGGCAGGCTCTGGATGTTGAGGACTTGCCGGACATCACGTTCGACATAGGTGGCGATATAGCTGGCGAACCAGTCGCTGGGCTCGACTGGCTGGGTGTGCAAGGCCGGGTAGCCACCTTTGAGCATCAGGCCATCCAGCGACAGCTTGCGCGCCGTCACGGCGGGGATTTCAGTGGCGGCGAGTGGTAGCAGGCGCGTCATGCCGACCCGGCCGGCGAGTGATTGGGTGACACCGGCCAGTAGGCCAAATTGTTGTGAGCCGGTGAGAATGAAGCGGCCGGGCCGACGGTCGTCATCCACCATGCCTTGCAGGTGCGAGAAGAGGTCGGGCCAGCGCTGGGCTTCGTCAAAGACAGCGCCCTGGCTGAAGCGAGCCAGAAAGCCGCGCGGGTCTTCGTTGGCAAAGGCGCGCTCGACGGGGTCTTCCAGGCTGACGTAGGGCTTGTCGGCAAACTGCGCACGGGCAAGCGTTGTCTTGCCTGACTGGCGTGGGCCAGTCATCGCCAGCACAGGAAAGCTGGCAGCCAGACGGTGGAGTGTCGGGGTAATTGAGCGGGTTAGCATTTATACAATTCAATGGATTGGTTGATTGAATTGTATAATTTTCGCAGTTAAAGTGTTGGTTTTTCAAGGCGTGAGCGGTTATTGATGATGCACAGCAAGACCTGACACTTGGCAATACCAGGCGACGGGGGGGCGGCCAGATGATTTTCAGACCACGGTTTCTGTTCACTACCGCTGAAAACCGTGGTCTGAGGTGGACCGGCTTTCCCGGACAGTTCAATCGAGGCACCTGCCGTTCGCCCTCGCGACTCGCCGAACGAAGCACGCCGGGGCGAGACCCGGCCGACGGACCGCCGATCCGCCCCTGAAGGTTCTTTTTTGCACCTCTTCGCCCACCGGGTATGAATTGCCCCGCCCCCATGCGACGTTTGACAGCGCAGTGTCGATTGCGCACCATTACCGGTCCGCACACCCACGCCAGACCAAGAAATCCCGATGTCGCACTCCAATCTACTGGCACGCTCGCTCAAATCCGTGTGGCACCCCTGCACCCAGATGAAGCAGCACGAAACGCTGCCGCTGGTGCCAGTGGTGCGTGGCGAAGGCCCATGGTTGATCGATGCGGACGGACGGCGCCTGCTCGACGGTATCAGCTCGTGGTGGGTCAATCTGTTCGGCCACTGCAACCCGCGCATCAACGCCGCCGTACGCGAGCAACTGGACACGCTGGAGCACGTGATGCTGGCGGGTTTCACGCACGAACCGGTAGTCGAGCTGTCGGAACGCCTCTCGACCATGACCGGCCAGCGCCTGGGGCATGCCTTCTATGCATCGGACGGCGCCTCGGCGACCGAGATCGCGCTCAAGATGGCCGCCCACTACTGGCGCAATCACGGCAGGCCGGAGAAGTGCCGCTTCCTCAGCCTGGCCGGCAGTTATCACGGCGAGACCGCCGGCGCGCTGGCGGTCACCGATGTCGCGATCTTCCGCGATGCCTATGCGCCATTGATCCGCGCCGGCACCACCGTCGCGTCTCCCGATGCGCGCCAGGCCAGGGACGGCGAATCGGCGGCCGACGTGGCACGCCGCGCCGCCGCCGATCTTGAAGCCTGCCTGGCCCGCGACCATCACCGGACCGCCGCGCTGATCGTCGAGCCGCTGGTCCAGGGCGCCTCCGGCATGGTGATGTACGACCCGGAGTACCTGCGCCTGGCGCGCGAACTGTGCGACCGCTACGAGGTTCTGCTGGTGGCCGACGAGATCGCGGTCGGCTGCAGCCGCACCGGGACGTTCTTCGCCTGCGAGCAGGCCGGCATCTGGCCGGACTTCCTGTGTTTGTCAAAAGGCATCACGGGCGGTTACCTGCCGCTGTCGGTGGTGCTGTCTACCGACGCTGTGTACGACGCCTTCTACGACGACGCGACCGGGCGCGGCTTTCTTCATTCGCACTCCTACACCGGCAATCCGCTTGCGTGTAGCGCCGCCCTCGCCACCCTCGACATCTTCGAGCAGGATGACGTGATCCGCGCCAACCGGGCGCGCGCCCAGGCGCTCGGCGACGCGGCACGCAGCCGCTTCGGCGATCACCCTGCGGTCGCGCACCTGCGCCAGCGCGGCATGATCGTCGCATTCGACGTGCTCACCGAACGCTCCGACTTCTCGACGCGCTTCTTTTCCGCCGCGCTCGACCAAGGGGTGCTGCTGCGCCCGCTGGGCAACACGGTGTACTTCATGCCGCCCTACGTGCTCGACAACGCCCACATCCAGCACCTGATGGCGGGTGCCGCCGCCGCGCTGACCGCCGCGCTGCGCTGACACCATGCTGCTCGATCAATTGCAGGCCGATCTGGCCGATCTCGACACCCGCGCGTTGCGCCGGACACGCCGCAGCCTCGACTCCCCGTGCGGCCCGCATGTGCGGGTGGACGGGCGTGAGCTGCTGGCGTTTTGCAGCAATGATTACCTCGGTCTGGCGGCCGACCAGGAGCTGGTGCTGGCCCTGCAGGATGGCGCGCTACGCTGGGGCGTCGGATCGGGCGCGTCGCATCTGGTGAGCGGGCACTACGCCGTGCATGACGCGCTGGAAGCCCGCCTCGCCACCTTCGTCGGCTGCGAACGGGCCTTGTACTTTTCCACCGGCTACATGGCGAACGCCGGCATCCTGCCGGCGCTGGTCGGGCGTGGCGACGCGGTGTTCGCCGACCGCCTCAACCATGCCTCGCTGATCGACGGCGCGCTGCTCACGCGCGCCGATGTGCACCGCTACCCGCACGTCGATCTTGTCGCGCTGGAGCGCATGCTCGCCAGCAGCGACGCCAGGCGCAAGCTCATCGTCACCGACAGCGTGTTCAGCATGGATGGCGACGTCGCACCGCTGGCGGGGTTGCTGGCGCTGGCCGAGCGCTTCGACGCGTGGCTGGTGGTCGATGACGCCCATGGCTTCGGCGTGCTGGGTCCGCAAGGGCGCGGCACGGTCGCCGAGGCCGCGCTCGCGTCGTGGCGGCTGATCTACATGGGCACGCTGGGCAAGGCCGCCGGCGTGGCGGGGGCCTTTGTCGCCGGGCACGCCGACGTGATCGAATGGCTGCTGCAGCGTGCCCGCACCTACATCTTCACCACCGGCGCCCCCCCGGCCGTGGCGCAGGCGTTGCTGAAAAGCGTGGACCTGATCGAGGCGGGCGACGCGCGCCGTAGCCACCTTGCCGGACTGATCGCGCAACTGCAAAGCGAGCTGCGCCTGCGGCGCTGGCAGGTGCTGCCTTCACGCACCCCGATACAGCCGGTCGTGATCGGCGACAACGCCGAAACGGTGGCCGTCGCGCGCGCGCTGTGGGACGACGGCCTGTGGGTACCGGCGATCCGCCCGCCCACGGTGCCGGCCGGCTCGGCGCGGCTGCGCATCACGCTCAGCACGTCGCATACGCAGCACGACGTGACCCGTCTCGCCCACGCCTTGAACGAGCTGGAGACGCGCGCTTGAGCACACCGCTGGTGCTGCTGCATGGCTGGGGTCTGAGCGCAAGGGTGTGGACGCCCGTGATGCAAGCCCTGCCTACGCACATGACCGTCGTCACTCCGGATCTGCCCGGACATGGCGCCGCCCCGGCCGCGCCCCGCGGCAGCCTTGCGGCGTGGAGCGATACCGTACTCGCCAGCCTGCCGCCCACCATGACGCTGTGCGGCTGGTCGCTGGGCGGTCTGATCGCGCTCGATCTGGCGCGGCGTTACCCGCAGCGCGTCACGACGCTGGTCCTGATCGACACCTCCGCCCGCTTCGTCGCAGCGCCTCAAGAAGACCCGCCCTGGCTGCACGGGCTCGAATCGGGTGTCGTCGATGGCTTCATCAAAGGTTACGCCGCCGACCCCCTGCCCACCCTGCGCCGCTTCGTTGCGTTGCAGGCATTGGGCGATGCACGGCGGCGCGGCGTCAGCGCGGGTTTGAACGACGCATTGACCAGCGCGCCCAGCGCCGGGTTGGCCGACGGCCTGCGTATACTGGCGGAGTCCGACCTGCGTGCGACGCTGGGCGAGATCCAGCAGCCGGTGCACGTCATCCACGGCGCGCGCGATGCGTTGATGCCGGTCGCCGGTGCGGCCTGGCTCGCCGGGCATCTGCCGCACGCCACCCTGAACATACTCGGCGACTGCGGTCACGCACCGCTGCTGTCGCGCCCTCTCGACTGCACGACTCTGATGGCGGAATGGGCGTGAGCGAGCGTAACGAACACAAGCGGGCGGTACGCCAGGCCTTCAACCGCGCGGCCGACAGCTATGACGACGCGGCGGCGATCCAGCGCGAGATCTGCCACGCGCTGGCCACCCTGCTCGACCGCCACCCGCCCACGCGCCCGGTGGCTTCGATACTCGATGCCGGCTGCGGCACCGGCTACGGTCTTGGCTTGCTCGCACAGCGTTTTCCCGAGGCGCGTCGCGTCGCGCTGGATTTCGCCCCGGCCATGCTGCGCCGCATTCCCGCCGCGCAGCCGCCCGAAAGCCCTCACCTGCCCGTCTGCGCCGATCTCGAAGCCTTGCCGCTCGCGCCCGAATCGATGGATGCGGTATGGTCCAGCCTGACCCTGCAATGGTGCGATCCGGCGCGGGCGCTGTCCGAATTCGCGCGCGTGCTGCATCCCGGCGCGCCCGCGTGGCTTGCCACCCTGGGGCCCGACACGCTTTGGGAACTACGCGAGGCGTTTTCCGCCATCGACAGCGCGCAGCACGTAATCCGCTTTCACGACACCTCCCACTGGCGGCAAGCAGCGTCCGACGCGGGGTTCAGCGTACTCGAAGCCAGCACCCGACCGATGTACGCGGTAGCGCCCGAGCTGCGCCAGTTGCTGCGCGACATCAAGGCCATAGGCGCGCACAGCGTCGGCCCCGAACGGCGGCGCCAGCCGTTGGGGCGCGGCGCGTGGCGCACCCTTGAGGCGCGCTACGAACAACACCGCCGCCCGGACCAGTTACTCCCGGCGACTTACGATGTGATCTTTCTGGCACTCCGGAAGAACGGAACTCAAGCATGAAACACGCTCTCGCCTGGTTTGTATGTGGCACCGACACCGGTGTCGGCAAGACCCACGTCACCTGCGCGCTGTTGCACGCTGCCCGCAACAAGGGCTTGAGCGCGGTCGGGATGAAGCCGGTCGCGGCCGGAGCCGAACTGCTCAATGGCGAGTGGCTCAATGATGACGTCGCGTGGTTGCGGGCAGCGAGCAGCTTCGACCCAGGGCTGGCGTTGCAGAATCCCTATTGCTTCAGGGAAGCGATCGCCCCCCACCTCGCCGCTGCACACGAGAACGTGCGCATCGAAGCACGCCCCATCATTGACGCCTTTGAAACGCTGCGCGCGCGCGCCGAGGTGGTGTTGATAGAAGGGGTGGGCGGATTCATGGTGCCGCTGGGGGAGGATTTCGACAGCGCCGACCTTGCGGTGCAACTGGGCGCGCCGGTAATCCTGGTGGTCGGGATGCGGCTGGGCTGCATCAATCACAGCCTGCTGACCTGCGAAGCGATCAAGGCACGCGGGCTGCGGCTCGCCGGCTGGGTCGCGAACCGGATAGACCCGGACATGGCGTGCCACGCCGAGAACCTGGCCGCGCTGCGGCGCCTGATCCAGGCGCCCCTGTTGGGCGAATTACCTTTCCTGCCCAACCCGGACCCGGTCTCGACGGCACTCGCCCTCACCCTTCCGCAAGGCGTTCAGTGATGCGGATGTCCGTTCAGGGTATCCAGGATCTGGTGTTTCAGCTCATCGACGGCGAACGACGCGGCGGGATTGTCGTTGACCGCCTCATACCATTCCTCGGTGAGTTGCTTCAGCCCATTGATGGTGGATTCCTCGCGTATCCGCTGCATCAGCGCCCGGTACTTGAGCGGCCCGGTGTAGTCGGACAGTGAGTTGAGCATCAGCTTGTGCGCCACGTCGAGCACACGCGGGTCCACGGCGGTTGACGAGGGGGCGGCGGTTGCCGCGGCGATGGGAGTTGCCTGCGCCACTGCCGCTACTGCTTCCGCAGCGGCGGGCGCCGCCCCCGACAGTTCTTCGATATAGCCGCTGGCCCTGAGCAGTTCGATGCTCTCGGCGACCGACGCGTCGCCCACCATGGCCTGCAACTGCTCGTTGGTGCGTTTGCCGTCTATGAAGATCAGCAATCGCCGCACGCGTGGCGTCAACCCTCCAGTGCGCGCACCTACTTCGTCATGCCCTTTCTGGGTCTTGGTGTAGATCAGCGTCATCTTATTCTCCTCCATGCCAGGCACACGAATTGCGTCCTGGATCGCCCCCGCGAAGCGGGACGACAACATCCCGACACAAGGATGCTGTCAGCGTGCCGCCGCTGTCAACCGCCATCGCAATTATGCTTGATTCATGCCACGCTTCGCTGGCGCCGCTGTTCGAACAGGCACACCGCAGCGGCTACGGCCACATTGAGCGACTCGACCGCTGCCGCCATCGGTATGGTGACGCGCCGGCTCGCGAACGACAACAAGGCTTCGGAAAGCCCCTTGCCTTCAGCACCGAAGAGCCATGCCACCGCGCCGCTCAGATCGAGTGCATACAGATCGAACGCCTCCTGCCCGACACCGGTGGCGAGGATTTCCCCCTGATAGTGCTGCAACACATCCAGCACATCAAGCTGCTCATGGATGCGCAGGGCAAAGTGCCCGCCCATTCCGGCGCGCAATACGCGCGGCGACCACGCCTGGGCGCAGCCGGGCGTGAGCAGCACGTCGCCAATTCCGGCTGCGGCCGCGGTGCGCAGCAACGTGCCGAGGTTGCCTGGATCCTGCACGCCATCGAGCACCACCAGCGAACGGGAAAGATCCGGCGGAGGAGGCGCGGGTGGCATGCTCATCACACCGAGCACGCCCGAGGGCGTATCGACCGGGCTGACGTGCGCGAACAGGGCATCACTCAGATGCGTCACCGCGACGCCGCCGCAGCGTTCTAGCACGATCACGATCTCGCCGTTGCGCAAACCCTGGTCACTCACCACCAGTTCCGCCACGGGGCGTTCGGCATCGATGGCGGCCTTGACCAGGTGCGCTCCGTCGAGCACGGTCTGTCCGGCGTCGCGGCGATCCCGCGCCGAATGGGTGAGGCCGTAAAGGTGCTTGACGTACGGGTTGTCGCGCGAAGTCAGCGACCTCATCGCCACGCCTGGCCCAGGGTCGCGATCGCGATGGTTAGCGCCCCCAGCGCCAGGTTGAAGGCGACCCGCTGACGGATGCGGTTCAGGGCCTTGGCGCCGCGTGCCCAGTCTTCGGCGGCGACCGAAATCTGCAGCGCCCGCCACGGTCCGGCCCAGATCGAAACGAATACCGCGACCATGACGATGCCGGTGCCCTGCATCAGGTTCCACGGCAATGGCGCGCGCGCATAGCCGGTTTCGAACAGCATGGAAAAGCCTGAAGCCAGGATCAGCACGATCACAATCCATACCTGCTGGAAGAAGCGCGACAACACCCCCGCCCATAGCGTCAGGCGTTGCGGCGGTGGCAGCGCGACGGCCGCCGGGCGAAGGCAAAAGTAGGCAAACGCCATCCCCCCTATCCACACGACCACACTGGAAACGTGCACGAACAACATCAGGTGATGAACACTCATGCTGAAACCCTCCTGTTGATCAAGCGAGCAGGTCACGCACCGGCGCGAAACTGCGCCTGTAGCAATCGATGACCCCGTAGCGGCGCAACGCCTCCAGGTGCGCGGCGGTGGGGTAGCCTTTGTGGCGCGCGAACCCGTACGCCGGATATTGAGTGTCGAGTGCTTCCATCTGCGCGTCGCGCATCGTCTTGGCCAGTATCGAAGCCGCCGCGATCGCAGCGACCTTGGCGTCGCCCTTGACCACAGTTTCGCACGGCACGGACAGCTTGGGGCTGCGATTGCCGTCCACGCGCACCAGATCCGGAACAACGGCCAGCGCCTCGACCGCGCGCTGCATCGCCAGCATGGTGGCGTGCAGGATGTTGAGCGTGTCGATCTCTTCCACGCTGGCTTCGGCCACCGCCCACGCCAGCGCATGCTCACGTATCTGCGCCGCCAGGCGCGTGCGCGCGCGCGCGCTGAGCTTCTTCGAGTCGTTCAGTCCGACGATCGGGTGGAGCGGGTCGAGTATCACCGCCGCAGCGACCACCGAGCCGCACAGCGGGCCGCGCCCGGCCTCGTCGACACCACATATCCGCTGGCCTGCGGCTGCGTATTCCATGACATTTCCCGTATTCATGTGAGGGCGTCAGGCCGCACCGCGCCCACCAGCACCAGGCAGGTACGACAACACCACGTCGGCCGCGCGTTGCGCGGTGTTCTGGCGCAGTTCAAGGTGCAGATCGGTGAATCGTTGCACCAGCGCCGCGCGGGCGTCGGCGTCGGCTAGCCAGCGGTCGAGCGCATTGGCAAGCGCCTCGGGCGTTGCATCGTCCTGCAGCAGTTCCGGCACCACCGTATCGCGACACAGGATATTGGGTAGCCCTACCCACGGCAGGTAGGCCATGCGTTTCATCAACCGATACTGCCACTTGCCCATCCGGTAGCTGATCACCATCGGGCGCTTGAGCAGCGCCGCCTCCAGCGACGCCGTGCCACTTGCCACCAGCACCATGTCGGCGGCGGTCATCGCGTCGACCGCGTGGCCGAACAGGATGCGCAGCGGCAGATCCGGCGCGCCCGCATCGTACAGAGCCTGCTCGAACAGGAGGCGCGTTTCACGCGTCGCGAGCGGCACCAGCAGCGTGACGCCGGGGTGGCGCTCGGTCAGCAGCCGCGCCGCCGCGATATAGGTCGCGGCGAGATTGCGCACCTCGGATTCGCGACTGCCGGGCAGCAGCGCCACCACCAGCGCGTTCTCGTGCAGGTGGAGGCGCTCACGCGCGGCACCACGATCCGGCACGAGCGGGAACACGTCGGCCAGCGGATGGCCCACGTAACTGGCGGGTATCCCGGCATTTTCGTACAGCGCCGGTTCGAACGGAAACAAGCACAGCATATGCGTGACCGCCCGCCCTATGCCCTTGATCCGCCCGCCCCGCCATGCCCATATCGACGGGCTGACGAAGTGCACGGTCGGAATGCCGCGATCGCGCAGGCGTCGTTCCAGCCACAGGTTGAAATCCGGCGCATCGACCGCGATGAACAGGTCCGGGGGGGCTTTCAGCAGCCTCGCCAACAGCGCCTTGCGCATCGCCGACAACTCGCGGTAGCGCTTGAGCGCATCGACGTAGCCGTGCACCGCGAGGCGCTCGCACGGCCACCAGGCATCGAAGCCAGCGGATTGCATGCGCGGGCCGCCGATGCCAAAGAAACGGGTATCCGGCAGCCGGGCACTCAAGGCCGAGATCAGATGGCTGGCAAGGAGGTCACCGGAGGTCTCACCGGCCACCATTGCAATACGTACCGACATGGAAATCGGCCCCGGATCAGCGCACGATGCCGCGCCCCGAAGCGCGGATGAAATCCAGGAACGGCTGTACCTCTGGAGCCTCGACGGCCATCGCGGAAATCCGCTCGCGCGCTTCGTCCAGCGTCAGCCCGGAGCGGTACAGCGCGCGATAGGCACGCTTGATCGCGGCAATGCCGGGCGCCGAATAGCCCCGCCGCTTCAGCCCTTCGCTGTTGATGCCATGCGGTCTGGCCGGATTTCCGGCGACCGTGACGAACGGCGGCAAATCCTGCAACAGCACCGTACCCACGCCGCAGAAACTGTGCGCCCCGACCCGACCAAACTGATGTACGCCGGTAAACCCGCCCAGTATCGCCCAGTCACCCACTTCCACATGACCGGCCAGCGTGGCGTTGTTGGCGAAAATGGTGTGATTCCCGACCACGCAGTCATGCGCTATATGGACATACGCCATGATCCAGTTGTCGTCGCCGAGGCGGGTCACGCCCAGATCCTGGGAGGTGCCGATATTGAAGGAGCAGTACTCGCGTATCGTGTTGCGGTCGCCGATTTCCAGCCGGGTCGGCTCGGTATCGTACTTCTTGTCCTGCGGCACCGCGCCGAGCGAGCAGAACTGGAATATTTCGTTGTCGCAACCGATGCGAGTATGGCCCTCTATCACGACATGCGGCCCCACCCGCGTGTTGTCACCGATCTCGACGTGCTCACCGATGATCGTGTAGGGTCCCACCGCAACATTGGCGCCCAACCGTGCCCTGGGATGAACAAGAGCGGTTGGATGAATCATGACGCGGTCTTGAGCGCACACATGAGATCAGCCTCGGCCGCGAGTTCGTCACCGACTCGCGCGACAGCGGAGTACTTCCAGATGTTGCGCATCTTGCGCGAAATGTTGACCTCAAGCAGCAACTGGTCACCCGGCAGTACCGGGCGCTTGAAGCGTGCGTTGTCAATGCCGGCGAAGTACACCGCCGCATCGGGATCGGGCTTGTGTCCCATGGTCTTGAACGACAGTATCGCCGCAGCCTGCGCCAATGCCTCCATGATCAACACCCCAGGAAAGACCGGGCGGTTGGGGAAGTGGCCGGTAAAGAACGGCTCGTTCATCGTCACGTTCTTCAGTGCGAGGATACGCACGCCTTCTTCGATCTCCAGCACACGATCGACCAGGAGGAACGGGTAACGATGGGGCAGATACTGGAGAATTTCGTTGATGTCCATTGTGTTCACGTGGCCTTGCGGTCTTCAAGTTGTTGTTCGAGTGCACGTACCCGCTCGACCAGCGCGTCGAGGTGGCGCAGGTGCGCGAAGTTCCGGACCCATCCGGCGTGTTCCTGGACCGGCAGATTGGCGGTATAGACGCCCTTGCGTCGTATCGACTTGGTCACCAGCGTACCGGCCGATACCACGACATCGTCGGCGATGCTCAGGTGCCCGATGATGCCGGCCTGTCCGCCTATCATGCAGCGCTCACCGATCACGGTGCTGCCGGCGATGCCGACACAACCGGCGATGGCGGTGCGGGCACCGATCCGGACGTTGTGCGCGATCTGGATCTGGTTGTCGAGCTTGACCCCATCGCCGATCACGGTGTCGTCAAGCGCGCCACGGTCTATGGTGGTATTCGCGCCGATCTCCACGTCATCGCCGATGATAACCCGCCCGGTCTGGGGTATCTTGAGCCAGGTGCCATCACGCTCGCGCGCGAAACCGAATCCGTCGGCGCCGATCACGGCACCGGAATGGACGATGCAGTCGCGGCCGAGGACGCAGTCCGCGTACACCGTCACGTTCGGATGCAGCCGCGTGCCCTCGCCGATGCGCGCACCGTTGCCGACATGGCAACCCGCCCCGATCACGACAGCATCGGCAATCACCACGTCCGCCCCGACCGTGGCCCCTGGACCCACACTGACGTTGGCCGGCACCGGGCTGTACACGCGCGCCGACGCATCGATGCCCGCATCGGGCAGTCGCGGGGGATGGAACAGTCGGGCCACCCGCGCGAAATAGAGGTAAGGATCATCCACCACGATCCGTGGTCGCGAAGTACGCCCGCGCGACGATGCGGCCACGATAACCGCCGTAGCCTTGCAACTTTCAAGTTGGGAGGCGTACTTGGGATTGGCCAGGAAGGCGATATCGCCCTCCCCGGCCTTGTCCAGCGTCGCTACGCGAGCAACGGTGGTCGCGCCATCACCGACAAGCTCACCGCCAAAGCGCGCAACCAGTTCATCCAGGCGAACCATGCAAGACCGTTACCGCGTTTCGCCAAGCGCCTTGATCACTTTCTCCGTGATATCGACACGCGGGCTGGCGAAGACGGCTTCCTGAAGCACGATGTCAAACTTCTCGGCTTCCGCAATCTGCTTGATCGCAACGTTGGCACGCTCCAGCACCGTCGCCAGTTCCTCGTTGCGGCGCTGGTTCAGGTCTTCGCGGAACTCGCGCTGCTTGCGCTGGAAATCGCGATTCAGCTCATTGAAGGCGCGCTCCTTGTCGCGCTTTTCGGACTCGACCATCGTCAGGCTGTTGCGCTCGATTTCTTCCTGCATGACCTGCAGCTCCTGCGCCATGCGCTGCAACTCCTTGTCGCGCTGCTCGAATTCCTTTTCAAGGCGCTGCTGGGCCTTCACTGCCGGCGCGGCCTCGCGCATGAGACGATCGGAATCGACGAAACCTATCCGGGCTTGCGCCATCGCCGACTGAGCGCCGAGGCACAACATTGCTGCCACAAGAACGGGAAATACCCTAACTCTCACGTAAATCTCCAAAAATGCTCAAAGTGCCGCTGCGTCAGAAAACCGAACCCATCTGGAACTGGAATCGCTGAATGTCGTCGCCGGACTGTTTCTTGAGCGGCGCCGCGAGACTGAACTTGAGCGGTCCGACCGGCGAACTCCACGAGAACCCCAAACCGGTACTGTACCGCATGTCGCCGAAGTCCACCTTGCCACCCTCGCCCCAGACATAGCCGGCATCGAGAAACACCGACACCCGGAACGACCTGTCCTTGCCCGTTCCCGGCAGCGGAAAATAATACTCGGCGTTGGCCGCCACCAGTCGCGTACCGCCGATCGCGTCGTCGCCTTCACGCGGCCCCAGCGAACTCTGCTCGAAGCCGCGCACCGAACCGATACCGCCGGCGTAGAAATTCTTGTAGAACGGCAGCGGTTTGCCTCCATAGCCCCGAGCCCAGCCCAGATCGGCGTTGAGCATCAGCGCATGATCGCTCC
This sequence comes from Rhodocyclales bacterium, assembly GCA_016177805.1. Taxonomy (GTDB): domain Bacteria; phylum Pseudomonadota; class Gammaproteobacteria; order Burkholderiales; family Rhodocyclaceae; genus JACOUN01. The sequence continues at coordinate 9,671 of JACOUN010000112.1, read as the reverse complement.
CGATCGGGAACCAGTGCTGATACTGGTAGTTGAGCTTCAGGTAGCGCAGTTTGCCCGGCGGCACCGCAGCCTCGGCAAACACCCGTTGATAGCTTCCGGCGCGCGGGTAGATGAAACTGTCGCGCTTGTCCCTGGACCAGCCCGCCGTGGCCACCAGACTATTCACCGTCACGTGGCCGACCCCGGACGGATCGTCACAATCGAAATCGAGGCAGAAATTCTTGTACTGCTGCGGGCTGTCAGTGAACGTGGTCAGCTTGGTGCGGTCGACGCCTAGACCGAAGTTGATCGCATCGTCCTCACCGATTGGAAATCCGAGCCGCAATCCGGCACCCGTCGATACCGTCTTGTACGCCGCGACCGAGGACACGTCGGACGGATCATAAGTCCGGTGATAGACGTCATAGCCCATGCTCAGGCCGTCCACCGTGTAGTACGGATCAGTGAACGACACCGACAGCGTGCGCCCGGACTTGGCGGTATTGAGACCCAGCGACAGGGACTTGCCGCTACCGAACACGTTTTCCTGCGAAATCGACCCCGACAGCACCAGCTTGTCCGAACTCGAGAAACCCGCGCCCAGCGTCAGGTTGCCGGTGGCGCGCTCCTTGACGCTGAAGTTCACATCGACCTGATCGGTCGAGCCGGGCACCGCCGGTGTTTCGACCGTGACCTCTTCAAAATAGCCCAGCTTGTCGATGCGGGTACGCGAACGATTGATTTTCTCGGCGTCGTACCAGGCACCTTCGAACTGACGCATCTCGCGCCGCACGACTTCATCGCGGGTCTTGGTGTTGCCTCCGACGTTGATGCGCCGGACATACACGCGACGGCCCGGATCAACAAAGATGGTGAACGCGACTTCGCGCTTCTCCTTGTCCACTTCCGGCGCGGCATTGACGTTGGCGAAGGCATAGCCCTCATTGCCCAGCCTGTCCATCAGCGCCTTGTTGGTAGAGGTCAGGTTCTCGCGCGAAAACACGTCACCGGGCTTGATCATCACCAGTTCGCGATAGGTCTCTTCCGGCAGCACCAGATCACCGGTAAACCGGACCGCCGAAACCTTGTATTGCTCGCCTTCGGTCAGGTTGATGGTGATGTAGATGTCCGCCTTGTCCGGCGTGATCGAGACCTGCGTCGAATCGATGTTGAAGTCGAGATAGCCGCGATCGAGGTAATGGGAACGCAGAGTTTCGAGGTCGGCGGACAGTTTCTGACGCGAATACTGGTCGTTCTTGGTGTACCAGGTGATCCAGCCCGGAGTCGTAAGCTGGAACAGGTCCAGCAGATCGTCGTCCTTGAACGCGCTGTTACCGACAATGTTGATCTGGCGTATTTTCGCCACCGCGCCTTCGACCACCGTGAAGTTGATGCCGACCCGGTTGCGCTCCAGCGGCGTGATGGTGGTGGTCACCTCGGCGGCATAGCGGCCACGGCTCAGGTATTGCCGCTTCAGCTCCTGCTCGGCGCGCTCGAGCAGCGCCCGGTCGAAGATCCGCGCCTCGGACAGCCCGATGTCGCGCAAACCCTTCTTGAGGCCATCCTGGTCGAATTCCTTGACCCCGGTGAACGTCACGTCGGCAATCGCCGGACGCTCATCCACGAGCACGACGATCACGTTGTTTTCGACTTCGATCCGCACGTCACTGAAGAACCCGGTGTCAAACAGCCCACGGATCGCTTCAGCCGCCTGGGCCTCGGTGAAGGTCTCACCCACCCGCACCGGCAAGTAGTTGAAAACCGTCCCGGCCTCGGTGCGCTGTATGCCTTCGACCCGGATGTCCTGTACCACGAACGGATCAAACGCCAGGGCGGGTGCAGCAACAAAAAGGGCTGCCGCCAGCCCAGTCAGGAATCTCTGTTTCATGCAGGTTTCAACCAGAAATAAGACGCGTGATGTCGTTGAAGAAGGCGAACCCCATCAGCATGGCGAGAGCAACGAGGCCGATCTGCTGACCGATCTCCATCACACGCTCGGAGACCGGACCTCCCTTGATTATCTCAATCATATAATACAGTAAATGACCGCCATCCAGCACCGGGATGGGCAGCAGGTTCAGTACCCCGAGGCTGATGCTGATCAACGCTACAAAGCCCAGATAATGGGTCCAGCCGAGCTTGGCCGACTGGCCGGCGTAGTCGGCGATCGTCAACGGCCCGGACAGGTTCTTCCACGAGACATCCCCGGTGATCATGCGCCCCATCATTTTCAAGGTCAGGGCGCTGGTATCCCAGGTCTTCTGCAGCGACTTGACCAGAGCTTCGCCAACGCCATAGCGCACCACTGTGAACATCGCAGTGCGGCCATCGCTGTGATTCGCCAGTCCTATCCCGATCCGGCCGATGCGTGCGCCGTTGTCATTAAACTCATCCGGGGTCAGTTCGATGGCCAGGGTCTGTCCCGCGCGCCGGATCTGCGCCGGCACGGGCACGCCAGGGCGGGAACGGATACGCTCGACCAGTTCGTCCCACGAGTTCAACGGTGTACCGGCGAGCGAAACAAACTCATCGCCACTTCGCACCCCGGCACGCTCGGCGGCACTGCCTGCCTTGATCTCGCCCACGACCGGCGCGATCACCGGACGCCATAGGCGCAAGCCGATCTCCTTGATCAGGTCGGGTTTCTGATCGTCGACCCGGACCCCGGAAAAATCGAACTCGCGAAACGTCTCCACGTCGTCGATAGTCCGCACCCGCACCTGCACGATCTTGTTGTCGAGCGCGTGGCGCAACATCACCCAGCGCAGTTCCGACCAACTGCGCACCGGCTCCGATTCAATGTCGACGATAAGATCGCCTTCACGTATGCCGGCCCGGGCCGCAATGCTGGTAGGCGCGTCGGTCAGGGTCACGCGTGCCTTGAGATCCTCGATCCCTGTTGCGAACAGCCCCCAGTACAACACGATGGCCAGCAGGAAATTGGCCAACGGCCCCGCCGCCACGACCGCAAACCGGCGCCCGACCGCCTGCCGATTGAAGGCGCGGTGCAACTCGCTCGCCGCCACCGGTGCCTCACGCTCGTCGAGCATCTTCACGTATCCGCCCAGCGGAAACGCGGCCAGCGCCCACTCGGTCCGGTCCGGGCCGGTAGTCCACTTCAACAGCGGACGCCCGAACCCTATGGAAAACCGCAGCACCTTGACCCCGCAGCGACGTGCGACCAGGTAGTGGCCGAGTTCATGCACGAAGATCAGCAAGCCCAGCGCGAAAACAAACGGAATCAGGTATTCGAGTATGTTCATCGGTTTTGTCGGGTAGTGATTTCAGCGCGGGCCAGCTCGCGCGCACGGCGATCGGCGTCCATGACCGCATCGAGCGTATCGACCGGCAAGTAGCCAACGCGTTCCAGGGTGGCTTCGATCACATCGGCTATGCGCCTGAACCCCAGCCGCTCCGACAGGAATGCGCCCACCGCCTCTTCGTTGGCGGCATTCAGCACTGCCGCCGCCGCGCCACCCTCGCGCAGCGCCGCATAGGCCAGCGCCAGGCAAGGGAAACGGATGAAGTCCGGGCGCTCGAAGGTCAGGCGCGCAATCGCGAACAGGTCCAGCGACTGCACCCCCGCCGCCAGTCGCTCGGGATAGCCGAGCGCGTGGGCGATCGGGGTGCGCATGTCGGGGTTGCCCAACTGCGCCAGCACCGATCCATCGACGTATTCCACCATGGAGTGAATCACGCTCTGCGGATGCACCACGACGTCGATCCGTTCGGCGGGAACACCGAACAGCCAGTGCGCTTCGATCAGTTCCAGCCCCTTGTTCATCATGGAGGCCGAATCAACCGAGATCTTGCGCCCCATGACCCAGTTCGGGTGCGCGCAGGCCTGTTCCGGCGTCACGGTTTCCAGCACATCGACCGGTGTTTCGCGAAACGGTCCACCGGAAGCCGTCAACATGATGCGCTTCACCCCGGAGGCCTCCGGATCGCCAGCGTAGTTGGCGGGCAGCGACTGGAATACGGCGTTATGTTCGCTGTCGATCGGCAACAACTGGGCACCGCTGGCACGCGCCGCCTGCATGAACAGGCCACCCGCCAGCACCAGCGCCTCCTTGTTCGCCAGCAGTATGCGTTTGCCCGCGTTGACCGCCGCCAGCGTGGGCAGCAGCCCGGCGGCACCGACAATTGCGGCCATCACGGTATCGACTTCGGGGTGGGATGCGACCTCCACCAACGCCTCGGCGCCACACAGCACTTCGGTGTCGGACCCGGCGTTGCCCAGGCGGCGCCTCAGCTCATCGGCGGCCGCGGGGTCGACGAGTACCGCGTAACGCGGCGCGAAGCGCAGGCAATGCTCGTACATGCGCTCATGCCGAACCTGCGCGGTGAGGGCGAACAGGCCGAAGCGCTCTGGATGCCTGGCGATGACATCGAGGGTGCTCGTACCAATGGAACCGGTAGCACCAAGAACCACGATCTGCTGCAAGGGGAGTCTGTTCATCGTTCAATGCACCAGCCACAGCCCGAGCAGGCCGGCAAACGGGAGCGTGGAGGTGAGGCTGTCGATGCGATCGAGCATGCCGCCGTGACCCGGCAGTAGCGTACCGCTGTCCTTGACCCCGGCCTGGCGCTTGAGCATGGACTCGAACAGATCGCCTTCGATACTGATCGCGGTCAGCCCCACCAGAAACACCGCCAGCGACAGCATCACGGTCAGCGGGATGTCGCCCGGAAACAGGTAGATGATGGTCGCGCCTCCGGCAATCACGACGCCGACGGCGGCGCCAGCCGCCCCCTCCCAGGTCTTGCCCGGACTGATGCCGGGCGCAAGTTTGTGCCGCCCGAACGCACGTCCGGAAAAATACGCCGCGATGTCGGCGATCCACACCAATGCCAGCGCCCCGAGGAGTATCCACGGACCGGCGGCGCGCAAGTGCGCCAGCGCCAGTATGCCCGGCACCAGCACCACCAGCCCGACCAGCGCGGCGACCAGCGGATGGCGAATGCGCCAGCCCTGGTTCAGCCATAGCGGTGCAAGCAACAGCCAGAACAACGCCCCGACCAGATAGGTCGCACCCAGCGCCAGCGCGAGGAACGGCGGCGCGCCATCGAGCCCGAGGAGCATCCCCAGCAACAGGCAAACCACTCCGGCCAGCGCCGAGAACGCACCCCGCAGCCGGTCACGCAGCCCGCTCAGCCCCCCCCACTCCCAGGCCGCACCGGCCCCCACCAGTGACACCAGGGCCAGCCAGCCGAGTGGCGGCAACAAGAACAACGCCAACAGCAACCCACCCAGCAACGCAAGCGCGGTAATGACTCTTTGTTTAAGCATGATCCACGGGCGGCAAGGTGCGCCCCTCCTGTACGGACGACCTGCGGCTGGTGCTCAGCTGTTCGCTGGTACGTCCGAAGCGGCGCTCGCGTGTTTGATACCACTGTATGGCTCGGTCAAGCGCGACTTCGTCGAAGTCCGGCCACAGCGTATCGGTGAAGTACAACTCGGTATAGGCCAGTTGCCACAGCAGGAAGTTGCTCACGCGCTGCTCGCCGCCGGTGCGGATGAACAGATCCGGTTCGGGGCCGTAATTGAGCGCCAGTTCCGCGCTCAATTCGTTTTCGGTGAAATCATCGCGGCGCTCTGGATGCTTCTTCAGCATGCCGTGCACCGCCTGCATGATGTCCCAGCGCCCACCGTAATTCACGGCAATGCTGAGCGTCATGCGCTCGTTGGTGCAGGTCCGCCGTTCCGCCTCCCGTATCAGCGCGACCAGTGACGGTTCAAAGCGCGACAGATCGCCGATGATGCGCAAGCGTATGCCGTTCACCGTCAGCCGCTCCACTTCGCGCAGCAGCGAGCGGCGGAACAACTGGAGCAGGAAGGAGACTTCTTCGGCCGGGCGGCGCCAGTTCTCGGAACTGAACGCGAACAGGGTCAGATGAGTGACGCCGCGCTCCATGCAGGTCCGTATGACGTTGCGGACCGATTCGACACCACGCCGGTGGCCCGCGACGCGCGGCATGAAACGCTTGCGCGCCCAGCGTCCGTTGCCATCCATGATGATCGCCACATGCCGGGGCACGCCTGAAACATCCGGTATTTCGCGGGTAGAACTGACGAAGGGGGTATCCGCCATGTATCCTCTCTCTCGGTGTTACCGGGATGGGTCCAACTAGCGGATCAGATCTGCATCAGTTCCTGCTCTTTCTCGGCGAGCATGCGGTCAACTTCGGCAACATATCTATCGGTCAGTTTCTGCACCGCATCCTGGCCACGACGCTCGTCGTCTTCGGACAGCACCTTGTCCTTGACCGCGTCCTTGAAATGCTGGTTCGCATCGCGCCGCAGGTTGCGGATCGCGATCTTGGCGGTTTCGCCTTCGTTCTTGACCACCTTGGTCAGATCACGGCGACGCTCCTCGGTCAGGGCCGGCATCGGCACCCGGATCAAATCGCCCTGGTTGGCCGGATTCAGACCCAGGTCACTGTCCCGGATCGCGCGTTCGACTTTCTGCACCATGTTCTTTTCCCATGGCTGCACGCCTATGGTGCGCGAATCGACCAAGGTCACGTTGGCGACCTGGTTCACCGGCACCATGTTGCCGTAGTACTCCACCATCACGTGATCGAGCAGTCCGGTATGCGCCCGGCCCGTGCGCACCTTGGCCAGATCGGCCTTGAGCACATCAACCGACTTCTGCATCTTCTGTTCGGCCGTCTTGCAGATCTCTGAAATCATCATCGAATCCTCAGGAATGAACCAGCGTGCCCTCGTCTTCCCCCATGACCACGCGCTTGAGCGCGCCGGGCTTGAAGATCGAGAACACGTTGATAGGCAGTTTCTGATCGCGGCACAGCGCAAAAGCGGTCGCGTCGAGTACCGCGAGATTGCGTCCGATGGCCTCATCGAAGCTGATGCGGTGATAGCGCTGGGCATCCGGATCCTTTTTCGGATCAGCGGTGTAGACCCCATCCACCTTGGTCGCCTTGAGCACGATCTGGGCGCCCATCTCGGAGCCGCGCAAAGCCGCTGCGGTATCCGTGGTGAAGAAAGGGTTGCCCGTTCCGGCGGCAAATATCACCACCCGACCCGCTTCGAGGTGGCGAATCGCGCGACCACGGATATAGGGCTCGACCACCTGGTCGATGCGCAGCGCGGACTGCACGCGCGCGGCCAGGCCGGCACGCCGCATCGCGTCCGCCAGCGCCATCGCGTTCATGACGGTGGCGAGCATGCCCATGTAGTCGGCGGTCGCGCGGTCCATGCCGGACGACGCGCCCTTCATGCCGCGAAAGATGTTGCCGCCGCCGATCACCACGCCGATCTGCACGCCCAACTGGGCAATTTCCGCAATCTCGGAGACGATACGTTCAACCACATCCTCGTTGATGCCGTACGGATCGTCCCCCATCAGGGCCTCACCGGACAGCTTCAGCATGATGCGCTTGTAGGCGGCGACACTCATGGCGCGACCTCTTACTTCTTCGCGGCAGCGGCCTGAGCGGCCACTTCAGCAGCGAAATCGGAAGACTTCTTCTCGATGCCTTCACCCACCACGTACAGCACGAACGACGCGACCGACGCACCGTTGGCCTTGAGCAGCGCCTCGACGCTCTGCTTGTCGTCCTTGACGAAGGGCTGGCCCAGCAGCGTCACTTCCTTGAGGAACTTCGCCACCGTGCCTTCGGCGATCTTGTCCAGCATCGCTTCGGGCTTGCCCGCCTCGCGCGCCTTCTCGATCGCGATGCGACGCTCGGCGTCGATCAGGTCCTGCGACACGCCCGAGGCGTCGAGCGACTTGGGCTTGGAGGCGGCGATGTGCATCGCCAGATCCTTGCCCAACTGCTCGTCACCGCCGACGAGATCGACCAGCACGCCGATCTTGGCGCCCGCGTGAATATAGCTCGCGACCTTGCCCTGTGCGGCGATGCGGGTGAAGCGGCGGATCGAGATGTTCTCGCCGATCTTGCCCACCAGCGCGGTACGGAACTGCTCGACCGTCTGACCACCCAGTTCCAGCGCCGACAGCGCCTCGACATCAGCCGGATCGCGGTTCGCGATCAGCTCGGCCAGCGACGCGGCGAGTGCCAGGAAATCATCGTTCTTGGCGACGAAATCGGTTTCGCAGTTTAGTTCGACCAATGCCGCCAGTTTGCCGTCGGCCGACAGGAACGACCCGACGATACCTTCAGCCGTAACGCGCGAGGCCGCCTTCGAGGCCTTGTTGCCGAGCTTGATGCGCAGAATCTCTTCTGCCTTGGCCAGGTCGCCGTCCGCTTCGGTCAGCGCCTTCTTGCATTCCATCATGGGCGCGTCGGTCTTCTCGCGCAGTTCCTTGACCATGCTTGCGGTAATTGCCGCCATGCTAACTCCTGAATTCTGTTCTACGTTACTGACAGGCGCCGCCGCCCCGATCAACCACAGGCGCGGCGCCCCGGCGAGTTTCCGTCAGCAGGACTCAGGCCTGCTCTTGCGGCGACTCATCGTCGACTTCAACGAACTCGTCCGACCCGGCCGCGACGATGTCCTGCAGCGCCATGCTGCGGCCTTCGAGGACCGCGTCGGCCACGCCACGGGCATACAGGCGGATCGCGCGCGACGAGTCATCGTTACCCGGAATGACGAAATCGACACCTTCCGGCGAGTGGTTGGTATCGACGATCGCGACGACCGGAATACCCAGCTTCTTCGCTTCGGTGATGGCGATCTTGTGATAGCCGACGTCGATGACGAACAGCACATCCGGCAGGCCACCCATATCCTTGATACCGCCGATGCTCTTCTGCAGCTTTTCCAGTTCGCGCTTGTTCATCAGCGCCTCTTTCTTCGACAGACGCTCGAACGACCCGTCTTCGATCATCGCCTCCATGTCCTTCAGGCGCTTGATCGACTGCTTGACCGTCTTGAAGTTGGTCAGCATGCCGCCCAGCCAGCGTTCATCAACATACGGCATGCCGGCGCGACGCGCTTCCTCGGCAACGATCTCGCGTGCCTGGCGTTTGGTGCCAACGAACAACACGGTGCCACGGTTGGCCGACAGCTTGCGGATGTACTCCATGGCTTCGAGATACTTGGCCATGGTCTTTTCGAGGTTGACGATGTGGATCTTGTTGCGCTGGCCAAAGATGTACGGGGCCATGCGGGGGTTCCAGAACCGGGTCTGGTGACCAAAGTGGATGCCTGCTTCCAGCATCTGGCGCATCGTGACTGACATGTGTTACTCCGATTTACAAAGGGTTAGGCCTCCGCCCGGCATGACTGCTTGCGCAATCTGAACCACCCCAGGGACAAAACCCTTGTCTGGCGGACCCTTTCGGTACGTGCCGAGCGTGCGGATTTTGCCTGCCCACACGGGCAGACAAGCCGATGATTATAACCGCCATGTGCCCAGATATTCAAGACAACGGACTGTAACCCGACTGTAACGACTTGCGTGATGGACGGGTATCGAGGGGGAACTCGCCAGTCGGTGCCACTGGCGGGGTGTCGTAGCCGGTGGGTTGGTCGATGGCATCGAAGCGTAAGCGATGGGTGATGCCGGCCAGGGAGGTAAGCGCAGTGAGGTTGCCGACGATGTCGGGGATCAATGGGGTGGGATCAATGGGTAGAGTAGAGAGCAGGTTATTCATTCGTCAGGCATAGCCTAGCTGTTGCCGCCCCTTTCGTCTGGCGGTGCCTCAATAGCCTTGCCATAGTCTGCTTGACCTACCCTCCCTCATCAAACCGTGCATGCGGT
>JACOUN010000111.1 GCA_016177805.1 Rhodocyclales bacterium | reverse complement strand
GACCGTGGCGCGCACCGCCTGCCCGCCGTCGGTGGCGTTGCCCGCCGACTTGCTCGCGATGCCGTCGGTGACCTTGGCGTTGTCGGTGTTCTGGCCGATCGAGGCGGACATCTGTTCGATCGAGGCGGTGGTCTCTTCCAGGCTGGCGGCCTGCTCGGATGAGCCCTGGGCCAGCGTCTGCGAAGTGGCGCTGACCTCTTCCGAGCACGCCGCGAGCGAGTCGGCGGCGGCGCGCACTTCGCCCAGCGTCCGCGCGAGCGTCTCGACCATGTTTTTCGTGGCGGTCATGAGCTGGCCGATCTCGTCGCGGCCCGTTACCGTGATGTCTACCGTGAAGTCACCGCCGGCGACCCGTTCCGTGACTCCCAGCAGGCTCCTGATGGACTGCGTGATCTGCCGCGTCAGGAAGAAGCCGACGAGCGAGAACAGCAGCAGGGTCAGTGCGATGGAGACGATCAACGCCGCCCTGAATGTCGTGATCGAGTCGTTGATCTGCTCGGTGATGGCGGCGGTATGCCGCTCATATTCCTTGGATAGCGCCTGAAAGGCCTTCAGCGCCGGATTGTCGTCGATCTTGATGACCGCATCGATCTCGGCCACCGTCTTTCCTTGCGCGATCAGCGCGGCGACGGTGTCGACGGCATTGTTGTACTTGTCGACCGTTGCCTTCACGGCGTCGAGGGCGTCGGTTTCCACCGCGCTCAGGCCCGCAATGGCCTTGTACTGGTCGATGATTCGCGCCACCCCGGCCAGTCCTTCCCTGGCGCGATCGGCTTGCTTGGGGGTCGACCGGAGTACATAGTTCTTGAAGGCGTGTATGGCGCCGCCGTAACCGAACAGTGACCTGATCTCGGAGATCAGCGTCTGGCGCGTGGCCACCGTGGCCTGGTAGTCGTCCCAGGTGCCCTTGACCCGATCGTTCTGCATCACGGACAGAATGCCGAACGTGATCAGAACCGCCAGCACCGTGCCGACGAGGAGCGTCAGTTTGCGGGCAATCGTGACGTTGTTCATGGTGAGTCTCCCGGTGAATCCTTGCGCCAATTGTTTCGATTCCGGCGAGTTGCAAGGTTGCTGGCTGGCACAACCATGCGGGGTTGCCGATCCCCTGGGGGGTCAGAAACGCACGTATTCGGCATCGTCTCCGACCGCCGCCAGGACCGGGGCAGGGTGGGGGTGGTGCGCATGATGCGCGGCGACCCGCGACGGGGCGCGCGCGGGCTGGGCCTTGCGCGGCTTGACCGCCCCCGCGCCGGGGGCCATGCGCGTGTGGCCGGCGTCCATCTCCAGGCGGAACTGCGCCACCAGCGCCTGCAGTTGCTCGGCCTGGCTGCTCATCTCCTCGGCGGTGGCGGACAACTCTTCGGAGGCCGAGGCGTTCTGCTGCGTGGCCTGGCTGATCTGGTGCATCGCGGTGTTGATCTGGCCGGCGCCGCGCGACTGTTCCTCGGAAGCGGCGGTGATCTCCTGCACCAGCTCGGCGGTCTTCCTGATCGAGGGCACCATCTCGTCGAGCAGGGTGCCGGCCTTCTCGGCGGTCTTGACGCT
>JACOUN010000010.1 GCA_016177805.1 Rhodocyclales bacterium | reverse complement strand
GGTGGAGCAGAACGCGCGCGCGGCGCTGCAGGTGGCCGATTACGCCTACGTGCTGGAGACCGGCGAGATCGCGATGGAAGGCCCGGCCCACGAGCTGGCCGACGATCCGCGCGTGATCGAGACTTACCTCGGGCTGGGGGGTAAGCATCAGGACAGGCTGGCGGGGTGAGGCGGTGCGTGGTTACTGCGAGCGGTGGCGTGGGGCGGATGAGCCGAAGGCGTTATCCGCCGGATGAAGCGCATGCGGCGGATAACGCTGCGCTCATCCGTACGCGAGCTACGCTAAGCCTGGCCCTTACTTCAGTCCAGCTTCTTGTGCATGAATATCGCCTGGCCGGCAGCCGGGTCGAGCACGTAGGGCTCGAAACCGGCGCGGTCGTAGGCGGCGATCGCGGGGGTGTTGTTCGACAGCACCTCCAGCGTGATCTTGCAGCAGCCGCGCGCGCGCGCGGCCGTTTCGGCGGCGGCCAGCAAGGCACGCCCGACCCCGGCGCCGCGATGCTTCTCGTGTACCGCGACGTCGTGGATGTTGAGCAGCGGCCGTGCGGCGAAGGTCGAAAAACCCTGAAAACAGTTGATCAGCCCGATTGCCTGGCCGTCGCTGTAGGCGAGAAAGGCGACGTAGCCGGGTTGCTCTCGCAGGCGCGGTATCAGCTCGGCGCGGGCCTGCGCGGACAGCGGGGTACTGCCGCCCATGGGGTCGCTGGCGTAATGGTCGAGCAGCGCGACCAGAGCCTGGGTGTGTGCGACATCATTCAGGTCGACGGCGACGATGCGCAGGGTGTTGTTGTCGGTCATGGTGAGGGCTGGTCAGGTTCAGAGATAGCGTGCGATGTAGCACGGTTGCGTGGGATCGACGTCGTCCGGGAGCGCCACCCACACACGTTTTCCGCTGCCGGGGATGTGTTGTAGCGGTTCGCCCTCCGCGCTATGCATGGCCGCGATCCGGTGTGAGCGGTTGCCGCCCGGCTGGATGAATTCGACCCGGTCGCCACAGCCGAAGGCGTTCTTGACCTCGACTTCGAGCAGACGCCGGTTTGTGTCGTGGCCAATCACTTCACCGACCAGCAGGCTGCGCCCGGATTCCGAGTGCCCGCGCAGGTAGTTCTGCCGTTCGGCGCTGGGATGGCGCTGATAGAAGCCGTCCGTGTAGCCACGGTTCGCCAGCCCTTCCAGCTCGCCCAGCAGTTGCGGGTTGAGCGGGCGTCCGGCGCGGGCGTCGTCGATCGCGGCGCGGTAGCTCTGGCAAGTGCGCGCCGCGTAGTACGGGCTCTTGGTGCGGCCCTCGATCTTGAGCGAATCGACGCCGATCGCGACCAGCCGTTCGACGTGCTCGATGGCGCGCAAGTCGCGCGAGTTGAGGATGTAGGTGCCGTGCTCGTCTTCCTCAATCGGCATCAGCGCCCCCGGCCGGGTCGATTCTTCCAGCAGCCACACGCGCCCGGCGCTCTCGTGACGCTCCGCGTCATCCGCCGCCGAATCGGCCAGCGGCAGCGCATCGCCCGAGCCGTCTTCCCGCGCCGCATGCACCTTGTAGTCCCAACGGCACGAGTTGGTGCACGAACCCTGGTTCGGGTCGCGATGGTTGAAGTAGCCGGACAGCAGGCAACGCCCCGAGTACGCGATGCACAGCGCGCCATGCACGAACACTTCCAGTTCGATGTCCGGACAGGCCTGGCGGATTTCCTCGATCTCGTCGAGCGACAGTTCGCGCGACAGGATGATGCGTTTGATCCCGACCGACTGCCAGAACTTCACCGCCGCATGGTTGGTGGTGTTGGCCTGCACCGACAGATGCACGTCGACCTCGGGCCAGCGCTCGCGCACCATCATGATCAGGCCCGGATCGGCCATGATCAACGCGTCCGGCCCCAAGGCGACGACCGGCTCCAGGTCGGCGAGATAGGTGCGTACCTTGGCGTTGTGCGGGTAGATGTTGCTGACCAGAAAGAACGCCTTGTGCGCCGCGTGCGCCTCGTCGATGCCGCTCGCGAGCACGTCGAGCTTGCCGAAGCTGTTGTTGCGCACCCGCAGCGAATAGCGCGGCTGGCCGGCGTACACCGCGTCGGCGCCGAAGGCGAAGGCGGTGCGCATCATCTCCAGCGAGCCGGCGGGGGCGAGCAGTTCGGGTGTCTTGCGCTGGGGGGTTGTCATGGAGGCGCATTCTATCAATGAAACACCCCCCGCGGCCTTGCGGCGGCGGGGGGTGTCGGACTACCGGGCGTGTTGCCCGGCAGCAGTGCTTCAGGCGCTCTTCTTGGCCTTCGGCGCGGCCTTGCTCGCGACCGCCTTGACGGCGGCGTCGGTGGCGGCGGCCATGTTGGCCTCGGCCAGCTCGATCACCTGACGGGTGGCGCGATTGACCTGGTCGAAGGTCGAGTTGGCAGCCGCGACGCTCGACTTGACGGCGGCGACGGCAGCTTCGGAACCCACCGGGGCGGCGCTGGCAGCCTTCTCCAGTTCAGCGGCGACGGTCTTGTTGATCTGGGCAAAACCGGCTTCGAATGGCTTGACCGCATCCTGGTAACCCTGGGTCAGGATTTCGTAGCTGTTGCGGTAGTAGGACAGCGCGCGCTCGGCGACAGGCTGCACGAGGCCGGCCTGGATCGCGACGTAGGCTTGCGGGTCCTTGGCGTCAAGTACGGCCTGGATGCTGGCGGTGGCGTCGATGAAACCGGCACGCAGTATGTTCAGGTTCAGCGCGGCCAGACGCTCGGTGGCATCGAAAGCGGCCTTGAATACGACCAGGGAGGCATCAACGGCGGGTTGCTGAAGGGCGGCGAATTGATTGGTGTTGAGGTTCATGTGTAGCTCCTTGAGAGGTAATGTCGGTTTTCGCGGCAACTACCTTGCGTTTGAAGGTGGAATGTTGCAGCGCACAATTTCATTCTACGGCAGTTCAGAGTGAAGTCAAGCGTAATTTGTGCACCGCAATAAATAATTCACCATCGCCATGAAAATCCGCCGCGCAGGCGCTGTGTTACGCTGCCACGGCGCGCTACCAGAGCGCGCCTTCGTTGTCCCGTGTGCCTGCCTTAACCATGTCCTTGCCGCGCATCGCCATCGTCATCTACCTGTTGATGCTGCCCGTGACCGCCATGGTGCCGGTGCTGGCGGAGCTGACGCATGGGCGCTATCCCGGCACCGGGGACGTGGCGCGCCATCTGTTCATGTCGGCCAACATGTTCGGCGCCCTGCTCGGCGCGCCGCTGGCGGGTCTGCTCTCCGACAGCCGCGCCCGGCGCACACCGCTGATCGTGGTGGCGCTGCTGGTCAATGGCATGAGCCTGCTCCTGATCGGCACCGATATCGGCTACACGACGGTGCTGGCGCTGCGGTTCGTCGAAGGCTGCGCGCACATGGCGTCGCTGTCGTTGTTGATGGCGCTCGCCGCCGACCATGCGCATAGTGACGGGCTGGGGGCGACCATGGGCGGGGTCGGGGCGGCCATCAGCCTGGGTGTGGCCAGCGGTGCGCCGCTGGGGGGCGTGCTCGGCTCCGGTTCAGCGCTGGCCGTGCCATGGTACGGCGGCTGGCTGATGCTGGCGTTGGCGGTGGTGGTCGCGCTGCTGCTGCGCGATGCGCCGGTGAGCGCGCCGCGTCTGCACCCGCGTGCGCTGCTGCGGGCGCTGGCTGACAACCGCATGCTGGCGGTGCCCTATGCGTTCGCCTTTGTCGACCGCCTCACGGTCGGTTTCATCGTGTCGACCTTCATCCTCTACCTGGCGAGCGTGCAGGGTTTCGCGCCGCCGCGCATCGGGCTGGTGATGGCGGCGTTCATGATCCCGTTCGCGCTGCTCACCTGGCCGGCCGGCATGCTCAGCCGCTACTGGGACCGCCTCGGCATGATGATGGCCGGAAGCGTGCTGTACGGCGTCTTCCTGATCGCGCTCGGATGGGTGCCGGGGGACTGGATCGTGTGGCTGATGGCGGCGGGCGGGGTGGTTGCGGCGTTGATGTATGCGCCTTCGCTGGTGCTCGCGACCGAGCTTGCCGGCCCTGGCCAGCGCGCCAGCACCCTGGCCGGCTTCAACGTTGCCGGCTCGCTTGGTTTTGCGCTGGGTCCGCTGCTGGGCGGGGTGCTGGTCGGTCGTCTGCGCGACGCCGGTTTCGACCCCTACCAGCCGGTATTCGTGATCGTCGCGCTGACCGAGGTGATACTGGCGCTGGCAATGCTGCCGCTGTGGCTGCGTTTGCGCCGAAGCTCCGGTATAAGATTGCCGAATTCATGAGATCATTCGGGCGTAGCCGAACGCAAGCCCGGAACCGAAGACAAGATGACAACCGCAGATCAGCCCGCAAGCCCGCCCGCAACTCCGGCGGAGACCCCCACCCCCAACGCCAGCCAGCCCAAGGTCGAACCACGCGCCCTGCTGTTGCAGTTGCAGGAAGTGTCGGAAACCTTCCGTGACTGCAAACCGGTGGCGCTACGTATCGACAAGGCCATCGCGCTGCGTTTTCCGGACGTGGACCGCAAGGTGATCCGCGCCGCGATGCGCATGCACACCGCGTCCACGCGCTACCTCAAGGTCATGGAAAAAGGCGGACAACGCTTTGATCTCGACGGCAAGGCCGACGGCGAGGTCACCGCGGAACACCAGGCACACGCGACCCAGACGCTCAAGGAACGCTTCGCCGAAGTGGCCAAGCGCAAGCGCGACAAGATCAAGCTGGAAGAGGCCGCGCGCCGCGAGGAAGAAGCCGAGAAGCGCAAGGCGGAAAAACTGCAGCAACTGGTCGGCAAGTTCGGCCGCGGCTGAGAGCTTCGGATGTAATTCAGGGCGCACATCTCCGCTAGAGGTGTGCGCCCCGATCGTTTGCGCGGTGAGTGCGGTCAGGCGACCGTGACCTCGATCTTGCGTGGCTGCGCGTGTGCGTGTTTCGGAATGCGCAGATTCAGCACCCCGTCACGGAACTGTGCCTCGATGCGGGACGTGTCGAGTTCCGGGCTCAGTGCGAAGGCGCGCCGGTAGCGCGAGTGCTGGACCTCGGCGTATACCGCTTCGAGCTTGTCCGGCGCGTCGGCGGCGATTTCGCCTTCCAGCCTGAGCGTGTCGCCCTCGACGTGCAGTTCCAGCAATTCCTTGGGCACGCCCGCCATGTCCGCCACCAGCGTGATGCCGCCGACGTCCTCGAACACGTCCACGCGTGGCACCAGCACAAGTGTCTGCGCTTTGCGTTCGGTGTCGGGGTTGGCTTGTCTCTCGTTCATGTCGATTACCTCCGTCGCTAGTCGTCGCTTACTGGATCTGGATGCGCCGTGGCAGCATCGATGCGCGCCGCGCAACGCTGATGCGCAGCACCCCGTCACGGTAGACGGCCTCGACCCGGCTCGGGTCGGTGTCGTCGGATAGACTCACGGTGCGCCGGAAGCGCCCGGTGTGGCGTTCGTTGGCGTACACCGACAGCGCTTCGCTGCCTTCTGGACGCGCACTCGCGCGCTCGCCCGAGATCGTCAGCACACCGCGATCGACTTGCACGTCGAGCTTGGCCGGATCGATGCCCGGCGCGAACGCGTAGATGATGACCGCCTCCGGGGTGCTGCCGACGTTGATGGCGGGAAAGGCGCCGCTGGCCACGGCGCGTATGCTGCCGGGGCGCCCGACATTGCCGAACACCTGCTGCAACTCGCGCTGCAGGCGCTCGAACTCGGCGAACGGACCGGCTGGAAGATTCAACAAAGACTCGTACATCATCGACCTCCTTGCACGGATGGACCATGGATGGCATCGGGCGTCGCGATCGGAGTGCCACGGCCGCCCTCATGACCCATATGCAGACGGGGGGTCGAGAGTTCAAGTCCCTCCGTAAGGTGTCATGCCTCCTTGGCGGGGGCCGGGCTGCAACTGCCGGACAGCACCGCGCGGGGTAGCGCGTCGAAGGTGTTGGCGCGCGCAACCCGTGCCAGCGCGCCACGCAGGCCATCGAGCGCGGCATACAGCGGCAGGGTCGGCAGGCTCACGCGCGCAACGCCGCATGCCACAAGATCGGCGATCGAGAACGCGTCGGCGTTGGTGGCCATCCCGGCGGCAATACTGAGCGGGCCGTCGATTGCCGCCACCAGCACGCGTACCTGCGCCAGCGACGTCACTCCGGTGACGAAAGCCAGCCCCGCGCCCGCCTCCAGATAGGCGTTGGCCCGCTCGATGGCTTCGCGTAGCCCCGCCTGCTTGTCGCTGGCGACCGCGAGCGCGTCGGTGCGCGCGTTGATCAGGAAGGCCGGGAGATCGGCATCGCGGGTGGCCGCCAGCGCGGCGGCGAGCTTGGCCAGCGCCAGGTCGCGGGTGACGACGCGGCCCGAATCCGGCACGTCGAGCACCTGGTCTTCGAGGTTCATCCCGGCGGCGCCGGCGTCGATATAGGCGCGCACGCTGCGGTACACCACCTCGGGACCGCCGAAGCCGTCCTCGCCGTCGGCCATGACCGGGACGCTGACCGCGCGGACGATGTCGGCCGTCAGGCGCAGGTTGCGCTCGAAGCCGAACTCGGCCTCGGACGGACACGCGGCGGCACGCGCGAAGCTGTATCCGGAACACTGCACGGCGGCGTAACCCGACTCCATGATGATGCGTGCCGAAAGCGGATCGTAGGCGTCTGGCATGACCAGGGTGGTGCCGGTGGCGAGCAGTGCGCGCAACTGTTGACTGGGGTGCATGGGGTTCTCCGGGGGATGGGTTGAAGTATCAGACGTGGAACAGGCGCAGCCAGGCGGCGTAGGTGTAGGCGGTTGCAAGCGCGCCGAGCAGGGCGAGCGCAAGGTAGAGCGCGAACACGCGCCCGCGCACCACCCCCCACACCGCCATCGCGGCCGGGATGCTGGTGACCCCGCCGGCGACCAGGAAGGCAAGGCCGGCCGCCGGGCTCATGCCGGCCGCGACCAGCCCCTGCACCAGCGGCAGTGCCGCCGCGCCATTGACGTAGGCGGGAATGCCGACCAGCACCGCCAGCGGGATCGCGGTCGCGGCGTCGCTGCCCAGCATCGCGACCACGGTGGCGGCCGGCACGTAGGCGAGGAACAGGCTCTCCAGGACGAAGGCCAGACTCATCCAGCGCAGCAGCATCCAGCCGGTGCTGGCGAACTCGTCGGCGAAATGCCGCCTGCGCACCGGATCGCGCCAGATCCGCCAGTCGACTTCAGTGGCACCGCTGCGGCCGCGACACGTGGGTGCGCGCTTCAATGGCGAGTGCACGATGGCACTGCGTCCGAGCAGCAGCACCACCAATCCGCCGCCGGTGCCGAGCAGGACCGCCGCCACCGTCTTTACCACCGCGAACTCGAAGCCGAGGGTGCCGACGGTGAGCACGAACATCGCCGGGTCCATGATCGGGGAACTGAGCCAGAATGCCATCACCGGCGCCAACGGCGCGCCAGCCGCGAGCAGCCCCGCGATCAGCGGAATGACGCCGCACGAGCATAGCGGCGACAAGGCGCC
>JACOUN010000108.1 GCA_016177805.1 Rhodocyclales bacterium | reverse complement strand
GGCGCCGGCTGGCTGCCGGATCTGGCCGACATCCGCGGCAAGATCGGCCCGGAGACGCGCGCCATCGTGCTGATCAACCCGAACAACCCGACCGGCGCGCTCTACCCGGTCGAACTGCTGCGCGAGATCATCGAGATCGCCCGCACCCACCAGCTCATCATCTACGCCGACGAAATCTACGACAAGGTGCTCTACGACGGGGAAACCCACACCTCGATCGCCTCGCTGGCCGACGACGTGCTGTTCGTCACCTTCAACGGCCTGTCGAAGAACTACCGCGCCGCCGGCTTCCGCGCCGGCTGGCTCGTGGTGTCGGGCGAGAAGCGCCACGCCCACGATTACATCGAGGGGCTGAACATGCTTGCCTCGATGCGCCTGTGCGCCAACGTGCCGGCGCAGTACGGCATCCAGACGGCGCTGGGCGGCTACCAGAGCATCAACGACCTGGTGCTGCCCATGGGCCGGCTCGGCCGGCAGCGCGAACTGGCCTGGAAGCTGCTCACCGACATTCCCGGCGTCACCTGCGTCAAGCCGAAGGCGGCGATGTATCTTTTCCCGCGGCTCGACGCGAAGATGTACCCGGTCGCCGACGACCAGGAGTTCATCCTCGAGCTGCTGCAGCAGGAGCGCGTGCTGCTGGTGCAGGGCAGCGGCTTCAACTGGCCGCACCCGGACCATTTCCGCGTCGTCTTCCTGCCCAACACCGACGATCTCACCGAGGCGATCGGCCGCATCGCGCGCTTCCTCGAGCATTACCGCAAGCGGCATGGGGCATGATTCAAACTTTGGCAAAGAGCAGGCAATGAAACCAATCAACGTAGGACTCCTCGGCGTCGGCACCGTCGGCAGCGGCACGTTCGCCGTGCTCAAGCGCAACGAGGAGGAGATCACGCGCCGCGCCGGCCGGCCCATCCGCATCAGCGTGGTGGCCGACAAGAACCTCGAACTCGCCAACAAGGTCGCCGGCGGCGCCTGCCGCGTCACGGACGACGCCTTCGCCGTCGTCGCCGATCCCGAGGTGGATATCGTCGTCGAGCTGATCGGCGGCTACGGTGTCGCCAAGGAGCTGGTGCTGAAGGCCATCGAGAACGGCCAGCATGTGGTCACCGCCAACAAGGCGCTGCTCGCCCTGCACGGCAACGAGATCTTCGCCGCCGCCCAGAAGAAGGGCGTCATGGTGGCCTTCGAGGCGGCGGTGGCGGGCGGCATCCCGATCATCAAGGCGCTGCGCGAGGGCCTCACCGCCAACCGCATCGAGTGGATCGCCGGCATCATCAACGGCACCACCAACTTCATCCTCTCCGAGATGCGCGAGAAGGGGCTGCCCTTCGCCGCCGTGCTGAAGGAGGCGCAGCGCCTGGGCTATGCCGAGGCCGACCCGACCTTCGACGTGGAGGGGATCGATGCCGCCCACAAGCTCACCATCATGTCGGCCATCGCCTTCGGCATCCCGATGCAGTTCGCCAGCGCCCACATCGAGGGCATCAGCAAGCTGCAGGCGGAGGACATCAAGTACGCCGAGCAGCTCGGCTACCGCATCAAGCTGCTCGGCATCACCCGGC
>JACOUN010000109.1 GCA_016177805.1 Rhodocyclales bacterium | reverse complement strand
TGACGACAAAATGCCATCCCTGAGGATGGCATTTTGCTGGCCGGGCGCGCGCCGCCCGGTTCGATGGTGGACCGAGCGTGGACTTACTTGCCGCCGGTTTCCACCTGCTGCAGCGCTTCACCCGTGGTCACCGGAGCGGGTTGGCGGCGGCGTCTTCCCAGCGGCACGGTCGGGGTCGAATCGGCGCTGGGCGCAGGCTTGGTGTGACTGGTTTCGATCAGGACCAGGCCGCTGTCGGCCAGGACGCTACCCAGATCGATCGGCCCCGGAGTCGGCTTTACCTCGACCGCAGCCAGTGTCGCCGGGGTGGTGGTGGGCGCGGCTTCCTCGTCCGGTGCGGCGCTTGGGGGCAGCGTAGCGGCTTGCGCCTCTACAGCGGCTTCAATGTGCGCCGCAGGTGCCGCTGCGGGGGGGGCGTCGGCCTGTCCCATCAAGGCGGAGGCTTGATCCGCC
Organism: Rhodocyclales bacterium; assembly: GCA_016177805.1. Lineage (GTDB taxonomy): Bacteria > Pseudomonadota > Gammaproteobacteria > Burkholderiales > Rhodocyclaceae > JACOUN01. Next base: position 76,130 of record JACOUN010000109.1, on the reverse strand, counting down.
GCCTTGGCCTGGAGTTGCTCGGCCACCGGCGCGGGTGCATCAACCTGTTCGACTGCCAGGCTGAGGTTCTCGCCGACGATTTCCGCGACTTCCACCACTTCCGCAACCGGTGGTGTCGTCGCGGTCTCGAGCACGACCGGGTCGGCAGGCGCGATCGTGACGGGCAGCGGGGCTTCGTCATGGGTCGTGTCGATCGCTGCGGCGGTCCCGAGCGGTACAGGCATCGGCGCGGCATCCGCCATGTCGGTTTGGTCCGCGGCGGCGTCCGGCGCCAAGGCGGACACGTTTGCAGGCGCGGCTAGCGGGGCGGCAGGGGTATCGGTGACGATCCCGGCCGGAGCGCTTCCACTGTCTGCCGAGGTGGCGCCATCGGGGGCGGTGTTCTGCCCATCTTCGCTGCGGCCGCCGCGACGACCACGGCCACGGCGACGACGCTTGCCCGGAGCGCCGGTCTCGCCTTCGGCGGGAGCGTTCTCGGTGACGTTGGCGGCGGGTGCCTCGATGGCCGCGACGGCAACCGTTTCGAGCGCCACGGCGTTGTCGGCCTTGTCCTGGATTTCTTCCGCTTTCTGCGGCCCGCGCTGCGCACGACCACGGCGGCTACGGCCGCCGCCGTTTTCACGCTCGGCGTTGGAGGCGCTTTCACGGTCCCCCTGCTCGGCGCGTTTGGGCTGCTTGGCGCTGGCGCGTGGCTGGTCGGCGTCATCGGGGCGCTCGCCGCGGACGTTGTCACGCCTGGGGTTGCGATTGCCCGAGCGACGGTTGTTGTCGCGCTCACCGCGCGGGCGGGATTCGCGCGCCGGAGGTGCCGGTTGCGCCGGTGCGGCGGCGGGGGTTTCGGGCGCGTTCTGGCTGAACCACGACAGAATGCGCTGGAACAACCCCGGCTTCGCTGCCGTCACCGCAGGCGCGACGGGAGCGACATCTTCCTTGGGCGGCAGGTTGGGCGCCGGTTGGGACAGCGAGATGCCCTTGACCATGGCTTCCGCGCGCTTGGGTTTGGCGCTGCCTTCGGCGTTGGGCAGGCGCAGGTCTTCCTGCGCCGGGGTGCCGACCATCTGGTAGCTGGCGAGCGTCACGTCGTCCTGGTTGAGCTGGTCATGGCGCAGGCGGGTGATCTCGTGCTGCGGCGTTTCGAGGTGCCGGTTCGGTACGATGATCAGTTGTATCTTGTGCCGCAGCTCGATGCGCGCGATGTCGGAGCGCTTCTCGTTGAGCAGGAAAGTGGCGACATCGACCGGCACCTGGACATGTACCGCGCCGGTGTTGTCCTTCATCGCCTCCTCTTCGAGGATGCGCACGATATGCAGCGCGGACGATTCGGTGCTGCGGATGTGACCGGTGCCGCTGCATCTCGGGCAGGGGATGTAGCTGGTTTCGGCCAGTGCCGGACGCAGGCGCTGGCGCGACAGTTCGAGCAGGCCGAAGCGGCTGATCTTGCCGGTCTGGACGCGCGCGCGATCGAAGTGCAGGGCGTCGCGCAGGCGGTTTTCCACCTCGCGCTGGTTGCGCTGCGATTCCATGTCGATGAAGTCGATGACGATGAGGCCGCCCAGGTCGCGCAGGCGTAACTGGCGCGCGATCTCGTCGGCGGCTTCAAGGTTGGTGCGCAGGGCGGTTTCTTCGATGTCCGCGCCCTTGGTCGAGCGGCCGGAGTTCACGTCGATCGACACCAGCGCTTCGGTATGGTCGATGACCACGGCACCGCCGCTGGGCAGGTTGACCTGGCGCGAATACGCGGACTCGATCTGGTGCTCGATCTGGAAGCGCGAGAACAGCGGCACGTCGTCGTTGTAGCGCTTGACCTTGCCGACGTTGCCGGGCATTACGTGGGCCATGAACTGGCGCGCCTGCTCGAAGATTTCGTCGGTGTCGATCAGGATTTCGCCGATCTCGGGCTGGAAGTAGTCGCGGATCGCGCGGATCACGAGGCTACCTTCCTGGTAGATCAGGAAGGCGCCGCCCTGGGTGGTCGCCGCGCCTTCGATGGCTTGCCACAGTTGCAGCAGGTAGTTCAGATCCCACTGCAATTCTTCGGCCGCGCGGCCGATCGCGGCGGTGCGGGCGATCAGGCTCATGCCGCCCGGGACTTCGAGCGCATCCATGATCTCGCGCAGCTCGGCGCGCTCGTCACCTTCGACACGGCGCGACACGCCGCCGCCGCGCGGATTGTTGGGCATCAGGACGAGGTAGCGTCCGGCCAGTGAAATATAGGTGGTCAGCGCCGCGCCCTTGTTGCCGCGCTCGTCCTTTTCGACCTGGACGATGAGTTCCTGGCCAACCGACAGCGCGTCCTGGATACGGGTCTTGCTCCCATCCGGGCTGGCGGCGAAATTGCTCTTGGCGATCTCCTTGAACGGCAGAAAGCCATGGCGCTCAGAGCCGTAATCGACAAAGGCGGCTTCGAGACTGGGCTCGATGCGCGTGATCACGGCCTTGTAGATGTTGCTCTTGCGTTCTTCTTTCGAGGCCGATTCGATGTCGAGGTCAATGAGTTTCTGACCATCAACGATCGCGACGCGGAGTTCCTCGGCCTGCGTCGCATTGAAAAGCATGCGCTTCATGTATTTCGTTCTCCCGCGATCAATCCACGGGCAGGACGAACGGCGCGCACCATCGCGCTTGGCTGGTTCAGGAGCAGTAAGTTGTAGCTTCTTTCATCCGGCGGGTTGTGGGCTTTGATGGGTCGGCTGGTCGCTTCCGGTGCTCCCGCCACTGGCCGGAGCACTTGATCCTGCATGTGTATTGCGCGTCTAAATCCAATCCAATGGATCGAAGTTTGTCGATTGCGTTACCATCGCTGCCTTTTGGGGCACCGACAGCACGATGGGGCTGGCCGGGAGCTCGCTGGTGGGCTCGATGTCGTACTTGCTCCCTGCAGCTTCGTGCAGGGGAACTCGACCGCAACCGGTTCAGCCAGTCCGGAGTATATTTCATGAAACAGGTTCAATGCAAAGCCAATCCCACGCGCGCAGACCAGCTGTTCGGCCGTGGGTTGCGCGCCGCCGGGGCGACGGGATGTGGTCATGATTGACGCGCACAACGGAACGGCGCCGGCGGTTCAGCGCGTGACGGTGGACGATTCCACTGCCGGACAGCGTATCGACAACTATCTGTTGCGCCTGTGCAAAGGGGTGCCCAAGAGTCACGTGTACCGCATCCTGCGCAGCGGCGAGGTGCGCGTCAATGGCGGGCGCGTCGCGCCGACCTACCGGGTTGTGGAAGGGGACGAAGTCCGCATCCCCCCGATCCGGGTCGCCCAGCCGACCCACTCCGCACCGGTACCTGCGGGCAAGGCGCTGCCGGTGGTGTTCGAGGATGACGCTTTTCTGGTCGTGGATAAGCCGGCCGGCAAGGCCGTGCATGGGGGCAGCGGGGTCAGCTTCGGCGTGATCGAGCAACTGCGCAGTCAACGCCCGCAGGCGCGCATGCTGGAGCTGGCGCATCGTATCGATCGCGACACCTCGGGTCTGCTGATCGTGGGGAAGAAGCGCGCGGCACTCACGGCGTTGCACGACATGATGCGCGAGGGGCAGATCGAGAAGCATTACCTGACCCTGGTGGCGGGGCGGTGGAGCAATCCCCTGCAACACGTCAAGGCGCCGCTGTACAAGTATCTGACCCCTGACGGCGAGCGGCGGGTGCGGGTCAGTGATGAGGGCAAACCGTCACACAGTATCGTGCGGCTGGTGCGGCGCTGGGACGGCTACAGCTTGCTCGACGTGGAACTCAAGACCGGGCGCACGCATCAGATCCGCGTGCACCTGGCGCATCTCGGATTCCCGCTGTGCGGTGACGACAAGTACGGAGATTTCGAGCGCAACAAGCGACTTGAGGCGATGGGGTTGAAACGCATGTTCTTGCATGCGGCGAAACTGTCATTCGCGCATCCGCTCACGGGTGCACCGCTGGTGCTCGAATCGGCATTGCCGCAGGAACTGGCGTCGTTCATCGAGCGATTGGATACGAATGCGTGACGGAGTAGCTTGAGCCTATGTATCACAATTACGATCTGATTGTTTTCGACTGGGATGGCACGCTGATGGATTCGGCCGGCGCGATCGTGCACGCCATCCTGGCGGCGTGCCGGGATCTGGGGCTGCCTGAGCCCACCGAGGAGCGCGCCCGCTACGTGATAGGGCTGGGGCTGGCGGATGCGCTTGCCCATGCGGTGCCGGAGCTGAGCGAGGACGCCTATCCGGAAATGGTTGCGCGTTACCGCCATCACTACCTCTCGTCAGATCACCAGTTGGTCCTGTTTCCCGGCGTATTCGCGATGATCGAGCAGCTTGCGGGCAGCGGGCGGATGCTGGGGGTGGCGACCGGGAAGAGTCGCGTCGGCTTGAATCGCGCGCTGGGGCACTCGGGCCTGGGGCCGTTCTTCCGCAGCACGCGCTGTGCCGACGAGTGCTTTTCCAAGCCGCACCCGGCGATGCTGCACGAGATCATGGATGAGCTGGGGGTGGTGCCGGAGCGGACGCTGATGGTGGGTGATACCACCCATGACCTCGATATGGCGAGCAACGCGGGCGTGGCCGGGTTGGGCGTGTCGTTCGGCGCGCATGCGCCCGAAGCCCTGGCGCAAACCAGCGCGGTCGCGGTGGTCGATACGCCCGCTGCGCTTGCCGCCTGGCTGAGCGCCCACGCCTGAGACGCCGCCGTCTGTTACGCCAGTATCAGGAACAGCGCCGGGCGTCGCGCCAGATCGGGGCGCTCGCCCTTGCGCCAGTGGGCGATGTTCTGGGTGAGTATCCATTCAGCTTCGGTGGTCACGTCCATTGCGACGCACAGCCGAGTGGCGGGGTTGCAGACGCTGAGCAGGGCGTCGAACATGCGCTCGTTGCGGTAGGGCGTCTCGATGAAGATCTGGGTGCGGCCGAGCTTTCTTGACTCCTCTTCGAGACGGCGGATGCGGGTGTCGCGCTCATCGCCCGCAACCGGCAGGTAGCCGCAGAAGGCGAAGCTCTGTCCGTTCAGGCCGCAGGCCATCAGGGCCAGCAGTATCGACGAGGGGCCAACCAGCGGGCGCACGCGCAGGCCCAGTGCGTGGGCGCGCGCGACCAGGCGGGCGCCCGGATCGGCCACCGCCGGGCAGCCCGCGTCCGACATGAGTCCGATGTCGTGTCCGGCCAGGGCCGGCGCCAGAAGCTGATCCAGTTCGGCGGTGCTGCCTTTGTCGGGGAGTTGCACGATGCTCAGATCGCGCAACGGGGCGGGGTGGTCGAGCCGCTTGAGCTGGGTGCGCGCCGCCTTGGGATTTTCCACGACGAAATGCCGGATGCCCGCGGTAATGCCTTGGGCATGGTCAGGCAGGAAGTGCTGCCACGGCGTTACCCCCAGACTCACGGGCACCAGCACCAGTGTGCCGCGTTCAGTGCTCACGGCAGCGTGACGCCTTCGGCGCGCAGCATGCGCGCGAGTGCGATCAGCGGCAGACCCACCAGCGCGGTCGGGTCGTCGCCGCTCAGCGATTCGAGCAAGGTGATGCCCAGCCCCTCGGATTTAGCGCTGCCGGCGCAGTCCAGCGGACGCTCCTTGTCGACGTAGCGCACGATCTCGGCGTCGCTCAGCTCACGAAACCGCACCCAGGTTGGAACGCTGTCGGCAAGCACCGCGCCAGAGCGGGTGTTGACCAGCGCGAGCGCGGTGTGAAAAACCACGGTCTTGCCGCGCATGCGCTGCAATTGTGCGATGGCACGTTCCACCGTGCCGGGTTTGCCGAACACTTCGTCGCCGAGATGGGCGACCTGGTCACTGCCTATGATTAGCGCGTCGGCGTGATCCTTTGCAACCGCCTGGGCCTTGGCGATGGCGAGGCGATTGGCGGTGGCTGGAGGGGCTTCGCCGGGTAGCGGGGTTTCGTCCACCTCGGGGCGCGCGGTTACGAACGGCAGCCCGAAACGCTCCAGGAGGGCGCGCCGGTACGCGGATGTGGAAGCAAGCACCAGTTTCATCGGCGGATGTCTTTGACACGGAAGGGGGGAAATAATATCATCCCGCTCTTATGTCGCGACGTATCGTCATCGCTGATCCGCTCAAGTTCGCCGCTGATGGGGCCAGGCTCTCCGGAGTTGTTCCTGTAGCGGAGTTGAGCCGGCTTGCCGGTGTGGTCGTCGATACCGTCGGCGCCGTGTCGTATGAGCTGGTCGGGGAATCTGGTCTTGGCCGCAGTCCGGCGCTGCGATTCAGTGCGAGTGTGGTTTTGCAGTTGTGCTGTCAGCGGTGTCTGGAGGCTCTGGAATGGCCGCTCGCGCGGGAGTCCGTTCTGCAGTTGGTCAGGCCCGGTACTCCGATACCGGACGAAGAGCTCGAGAACGACGAAGCTGACGTGATCGAGGCCGTGCCCGATATGGACGTGCTGGCGCTGGTTGAAGATGAGTTGTTGCTTGCGGTGCCTCTGGCGCCGCGACATGAGAGTTGTGATCCGCCGCGCCCGCTGGGCGGGGCCGACAAGGAATCGCCTTTTGCTGCGCTCGCGAAGCTTCGCAAGGACAGCCGGGCGCATTAGGCGCAGTTTTCGTATCAGGAGAGTTTCATGGCCGTTCAACAGAACAAGAAGTCCCCGTCCAAGCGTGGCATGCACCGCGCCCACGATTTTCTGACCAACCCCCCGCTCGCGGTTGAAGCGACGACCGGTGAGGTCCATCTGCGTCATCACATCAGCCCCAACGGTTTCTACCGTGGCAAGAAAGTGGTGAAGACCAAGGGCGAGTAAGCGCCTGAGATGAAAATGGCGCAGCGCATGAGGCGTCTGCGCCTTTTTCTTGTCCTCGTTTTGTTGCGATTTCCCAGAGAAGCCAGACAATGGATGTCACCGTTGCAATAGATTGCATGGGTGGCGATCACGGTCCCGTCGTGACGGTGCCGGCCACTCAGGCTTTTCTTGCCCAGTTCCGGGACGCGCGCGCCATACTGGTCGGCCGCCCGGACGCGCTGGAGAGCGCGCTCGCCCAGATCGGGGGCGGGTTTGGCGAACGACTGTCGGTTCAGCCCGCCAGCGAAGTCGTCGGCATGGATGAACCGCCCGCCAACGCGATGCGCAGCAAGAAGGATTCGTCGATGCGCGTGGCGGTGGATCTGGTCAAGAGCGGGCGGGCCCAGGCCGCCGTGTCCGCCGGTAATACCGGTGCGCTGATGGCGATCTCGCGCTTTGTCCTCAAGACCCTGCCGGGCATCGACCGCCCCGCGATCGCGTCGGTGATGCCGACGCGCAAGGGGCAGACCTATGTGCTGGACCTCGGCGCCAACGTCGATTGCACGGCCGAACACCTGCTCCAGTTCGGCGTGATGGGTGCGATGCTGGTGGCCGCCATCGAGCATATCGACCGGCCCTCGGTGGGGCTGCTCAATATTGGTGAAGAGGCGATCAAGGGCAATGACGTGGTCAAACAGGCGGCGGAATTGCTGCGCCGGAGCGGCCTGAATTTCTACGGCAACATAGAAGGCGACGACATCTTCAAGGGCACCACCGACGTGGTGGTGTGCGACGGATTCGTCGGCAACGTCGCGCTCAAGACCACCGAGGGGCTGGTGCAGATGCTGGGCACCTTCCTGCGTGAAGAGTTTGGTCGCAACGTGTTTACCAAGGCCATGGCGCTGGCGGCGTTGCCGGTGCTCAAGCGCTTCAAGCACCGCATCGATCATCGCCGCTACAACGGCGCGGCCCTGGTGGGACTGCGCGGGGTGGTGGTGAAGAGTCACGGTTCGGCAGATGCCTATGCGTTCGAACAAGCGATATTCCGTGCCGCCGAGGCTGCTTCGAACCGTTTGATCGAGCGCATTTCAGACAGGATGGCGGCGATGGATGGATCTACGGCATGAGTTACGCGCGCATCGCCGGTACCGGCAGTTGTCTGCCGGGTGAGCCGGTCAGCAACGATGAGCTGGTAGCACGCGGCATCGATACCTCGGACCGGTGGGTGGTCGAGCGCACCGGTATACGTACCCGCTATCTCGCTCCGGTTGATCTGTGTACCAGCGACCTGGCATGCACGGCCAGCCAGAGGGCGCTCGAAGCGGCCGGGATAGGCGCGAACGACATTGATCTGGTGATCGTTGCGACATCGACCCCCGATTTCATCTTTCCGAGCACTGCCGCGCTGCTGCAATCCAAGCTCGGCATGACCAACGGTAGCCCCGCCTTCGACGTGCAGGCGGTGTGCAGCGGCTTCATCTACGGCCTGTCGGTCGCGGAGAAATTCATCCGTTCGGGGAGCCACAAGCGTGCGCTGGTCGTCGGCGCCGAGATCTTCTCGCGCATCCTGGACTGGTCCGACCGTGGCACCTGTGTGCTGTTCGGCGACGGCGCCGGCGCCGTGGTGCTCGAAGCAGCGGAGTCGCCCGGTATCCATGCGAGCGCACTGCACGCCGACGGCAGTCACAACCAGATACTGTGCGTGCCGGGCGGTATCGCGTCCGGACAGATTACCGGCGACCCCTTCCTGCGCATGGACGGGCCGGCGGTGTTCAAGTTCGCGGTCAAGGTGCTCGGTGATGTTGCCAACGAGGTCATCGTCCAGGCAGGGCTGTGCGTCGACGCGATCGACTGGATGATTCCGCACCAGGCCAATATCCGCATCCTGCAGGCGACCGCCAAGCGGCTCGGGCTGCCGATGGAAAAGGTGATCGTGACGGTGGGCCAGCACGGCAATACGTCGGCTGCATCGATTCCGCTCGCCCTTGATCTGGCGGTACGGGATGGGCGCATCCAGCGCGGGCAGCGCGTCATCCTCGAAGGCGTGGGGGGCGGATTCACCTGGGGCGCGGTACTGCTCGAATTCTGACGAGGACGCTGATATGAGTTTTGCGCTTGTGTTTCCGGGACAGGGTTCCCAGTCGGTCGCGATGATGGACGCCTATGGTGACAGCGCGGTGATACGCGCGACCTTCGCCGAAGCCTCCGATGCATTGAATGAAGATCTGTGGCGGATGGTGTGCGACGGGCCAGCCGAGCGTCTGGCCCTGACCGTGAACACCCAGCCGCTGATGCTGACCGCCGGGGTGGCGGTGTACCGCGCTTGGCTGGACGCCGGTGGCCCCGATCCTGCTGTCGTGGCCGGGCATAGCCTGGGTGAGTATTCGGCGTTGGTGGCGTCGGGGGCCATGGCATTTACTGATGCCGTGCCACTGGTGCGCTTTCGTGCCCTGGCGATGCAGGAGGCAGTGCCGGCTGGCGAGGGCGCGATGGCCGCGCTACTGGGTCTCGAAGTCGATGCGGTGCGCGAAGTCTGCGCGGAGGCCGGGCAGGGCGAAGTCGTCGAGGCCGCCAATCTGAACGCGCCGGGCCAGATCGTGATTGCCGGAGCGAAAGGTGCGGTGGAGCGTGCCATCGAGCTGGCCAAGGAGCGTGGTGCCAAGCGCGCCATGCTGTTGCCGGTCAGCGCACCGTTCCACTGTGCATTGATGAAACCGGCTGCCGAGCGTCTGGCCGAGCGTCTCGCTACGGTTGCGATTGCTCCGCCCCGGATCGCGGTCGTGAACAACGTCGACGTGGCGGTTTGCGACAGTCCCGATGGCATCCGCGCTGCGCTGGTGCGGCAGGCGTTCTCACCGGTGCGCTGGATCGAATCGGTGGAGGCGATTGCACAACGCGGTGTCACACACCTGTTCGAGTGCGGCCCGGGCAAGGTGCTGGCCGGCATGAACAAGCGGATTGCCAGGGACGTGCAGTGCGGGTCGCTGCATGATGCGGCTCAACTTGAACAATCGATTGCGCAGGTGAGGTAGAAAATGACTGTTTCGCTCGAAGGTCAAGTGGTATTGGTAACCGGTGCTTCACGTGGCATCGGACGCGCGGTGGCGCTTGAGCTTGCGCGCGGTGGCGCGGTGGTGGTGGGAACCGCCACTTCGGACGCCGGTGCCGCCGACATCGGACGTGCGCTCGACGAAGCAGGCGCGCAGGGGTGCGGGATGAAGCTCGACGTGACCGATGCCGCCGCATGCGAGGCCGTGATGGCCGAGATCGAAAAGCGCTTCGGCGCCGTCGCGGTGCTGGTCAACAACGCCGGCATCACGCGCGACAATTTGGCCTTGCGCATGAAGGACGATGAATGGGATGCCGTCATCGATACCAACCTCAAGGCGGTGTTCCGCATGTCGCGGCTGGTCATGCGCGGCATGATGAAGGCCCGCACCGGACGTATCATCAACATCACGTCGGTGGTGGCCAGTTCCGGCAATCCGGGGCAGGCAAACTATGCGGCGGCCAAGGCTGGTGTGGAGGGCATGACACGGGCACTGGCACGTGAGCTGGGCAGCCGCAACATCACCGTGAACTGCGTTGCACCGGGCTTCATCGACACCGACATGACCCAGGCGCTGCCCGAGGCGGCGCGCACCGCGCTGGTGGGGCAGATTGCGCTGCAGCGGCTGGGGCGTCCCGACGAGATCGCCGCAGCCGTGGCTTTCCTCGCCTCGCCGGCGGCGAGTTACATTACCGGCACTACCCTGCATGTGAACGGTGGCATGTACATGGCATAAGTCGTGCCGCTGCAGGTTGCGTTAGCAGTTACCGGCGTTTTTGGTAGAATACGCCGGCTTAATTACACATCTCTATATTTCAGGGAAGGAGTCTCTTCATGGAGAACATCGAACAGCGCGTCAAGAAGATCGTTGCTGAGCAGCTTGGCGTGAACGAATCGGAGATTAAGAACGAGTCTTCGTTCGTCGATGATCTGGGCGCGGATTCACTCGATACCGTTGAACTGGTGATGGCGCTGGAAGAAGAATTCGAGTGTGAGATTCCGGATGAGGAAGCCGAGAAGATCACCACCGTCCAGCAGGCGATTGACTACGTCAACGCTCATCTCAAGAAGTAACAGCTACTCAACCGGAGCGTACATTGACCCGTCGCAGAGTCGTCATTACCGGCCTTGGCATCATCTCCCCGGTCGGGAACACCATTCCGGAAGCTTGGGACAATATTGTCAATGGGCGTTCCGGCATTGGCGAGATCACCCGCTTTGATACATCCGCGTTTCCGGTGAAGATCGCCGGGGAAGTAAAGGGTTTCGACATCGATGCCTACCTGTCCCCGAAGGAAGCCCGCCGCATGGATGTGTTCATCCATTACGGGCTGGCGGCTGGAACCCAGGCGATCAAGGACAGCGGCCTGGAAGTGAATGCTTCCAATGCCGAGCGCATCGGTGTGAACATCGGTTCCGGCATCGGCGGTTTGCCGATGATCGAAGCCACGCACGATGATTTCCACAAGGCGGGGCCGCGCCGCATTTCTCCGTTTTTCATACCCGGAACCATCATCAACATGATCGCCGGCAATCTGTCGATCATGTTCGGCCTGAAAGGGCCGTGCCTGGCGATGGTAACCGCGTGCACAACGGCAACGCATTGCATCGGTGAAGCCGCGCGCCTGATCGAGCGCGGCGATGTCGACGTGATGGTCGCCGGTGGTGCCGAGTCGACCGTGACGCCGCTTGCGGTGGGCGGATTCGCTGCGGCCAAGGCGTTGTCGACACGTAATGACGACCCCAAGACCGCCAGCCGTCCGTGGGACAAGGACCGGGATGGCTTCGTGCTGGGCGAAGGCGCCGGAGTGCTGGTGCTCGAAGAATACGAACACGCCAAGGCGCGTGGCGCGCGGATCTACGCCGAAGTGGCGGGCTACGGCATGAGTGCCGACGCCTATCACATGACGGCACCGTGCGAGGATGGCGAAGGGGCGGCGCGCTGCATGAACAACGCCCTGCGCGATGCCGGGATGTCGGTCGATGAGGTCGATTATCTCAACGCGCATGGCACGTCGACGCCGCTTGGCGATCTGGCGGAAACCGTTGCGGTGAAGCGTTGCTTCGGTGATCGTGCCAAGTCGCTGGTGGTCAACTCGACCAAGTCGATGACCGGCCATCTCCTCGGTGCCGCAGGGGGCGTGGAAGCGGTGTTTTCGGCGTTGGCGCTGCACCACCAGATCGCCCCTCCGACCATCAACATCTTCGAGCAGGACGAGAAGTGCGATCTTGACTACGTCGCCAACAAGGCGCGCCCGATGGAGATTCGCGCGGCACTGTCCAATTCGTTTGGCTTCGGCGGCACCAACGGAACGCTGGCGTTCCGTCGCGTCTAGTATCCGGCGGGTGGCGCGGCGCACATGCGCTTCCCGCTGGAAATCAAACTCCACTCATCGATTCGGCAGCGAGCGCTGCTGGTCGGGTTTCATAGCCTGACGGCGGTTGCGTTAGCTGCCGCCGCTTGGCGCGTCCTGCCCGCGGTGGCGATTGCCACGATGCTGCTGGCGCTGACCGGGTCGACCTTCCTGGCGGATCGTGCAGAGCGAAAAAAGTCCGAACTTACACTGCTTCTCGATGAGCAGGGACTGCTGACCATCACACCGGCGGGGATTGAAGGCGCGCAGATGCTGGCGGGCTGCGCCGATCTCGGTTGGGCGGTGTGGCTGCACTGGAACGCGCCGGCGATCGGGCCAGATGCGGCCATGCGGCGCGGTTACATGATGCTGGTCCCCGACAACCTGCCACCCACCGAGTGGCGCGGGTTGCGCATCTGGCTGCGCCACCGGGCTGGCGCACAGCACAGCGCTAGCGCTGACGGCGGCGTTTGACGACGGGTCTGAGCACCGTGTTGCGCGGTTTCGCCAGCATCTCAGGATAGTCCCTGGATGAGTGCAGTCCCCGGCTTTCCTTGCGTTTGATCGCGCAGCGCACGATCAGATCGGCGGTGGTGACGAGATTGCGCAGTTCGATCAGGTTGTTGCTGACGCGGAAATTCGAGTAGAACTCGTGTATTTCGCGTGCGAGCAGACGGATGCGATGCTGGGCGCGCTGCAGCCGTTTGGTGGTACGCACGATGCCGACGTAGTCCCACATGAAACGGCGTAACTCGGCCCAGTTGTGCGAAATCACGACTTCTTCGTCGGCGTCGGTGACGCGGCTTTCATCCCATATGGGTAGCGTGGGGGGCGTGCAGCGCGGCTGGCGCATGATATCCACGGCGGCCGCTTCGCCGAACACCAGGCATTCGAGCAAGGAGTTGCTGGCGAGGCGGTTCGCTCCGTGCAACCCGGTGAAGGCGGCCTCACCCACGCAGTACAGGCCGGTCACGTCGGTGCGCGCGGCCAGGTCGGTGACGATGCCGCCGCAGGTGTAGTGCGCTGCCGGAACCACCGGGATGGGTTCGCGCGTGATGTCGATACCAAGCTCGAGGCAGCGCGCATGGATGTTGGGAAAATGTTCCAGTAACCACGCCTGCGGCTTGTGGCTGATGTCGAGAAATACGCAGTCCAACCCGCGTTTTTTCATCTCGAAGTCGATCGCGCGGGCGACCACATCGCGCGGAGCCAGTTCGGCGCGCGGATCATGTTTGGGCATGAAGCGTGTGCCGTCGGGCAGAAGCAGTACGCCGCCTTCGCCACGTACCGCCTCGGTGATGAGGAAGGACTTGGCTTGGGGGTGGTACAAGCAGGTCGGGTGGAACTGGATGAACTCCATGTTGGCAACACGGCAGCCCGCACGCCAGGCCATGGCGATGCCATCGCCGGTGGCGACGTCCGGGTTGGTGGTGTACAGATAGACCTTGCCGGCGCCCCCGGTTGCGATCACGGTGTTGCGTGCGCCCAGCGTCACGACGCGTCCATTGGCAATGTCGAGGACATAGGCGCCAAGGCAGCCGCTCTTGTGCCCGCCGATCTTCTCACCGAGGATCAGATCGATGCCGATATGGTTTTCCAGCACATCGATGTTCGGGTGCCTGACGACTTCTTCGGTGAGCGTTGCCTGCACTGCCGCGCCGGTTGCGTCGGCCGCGTGGATGATGCGCCGATGCGAGTGGCCACCCTCGCGCGTCAGGTGATAGCCCATGGCGGATTGCTCTTCACGGGTGAAGGGGACGCCGCGTGCGATCAGCCATTCGATGGCGCGTTTGCTGTGTTCGACGACAAAGCGCGTTGCCGCCGGGTCACACAACCCCGCGCCGGCAACGAAAGTGTCCTGTATGTGCGCTTCGACGCTGTCGGTGGTGTCGAGCACGGCGGCGATGCCGCCCTGGGCCCACGCGCTGGCGCTGTCCTCCATAGAGCGCTTGGTCACCAGTGCAACGCTGTGGGTGTCGGCCAGACGAAGCGCCAACGACTGGCCTGCCGTTCCGCTACCGAGAATGAGTACGTCGTAGTGTTTGAACACGATACAGACCTTCATGCTTGAGTCGGGCGGAGAATATCACGGCCCACGACGCAGTGAGCCCTCCGGCTTGAATGCCGTGCCTTGCGCGCGACCTGAGCCCGGCGCTTGCCGGCGGACGATCGCGATATCGAGAAACCACGCTCGCGTATGAACTATTGTCACACTCGTGTGTCAGTCCCGTTAGTTGCACGTTACGGGCCTGAGTTTTTGCCGTACCCATGCCGGGTCGCTATACTGCTACGGTTTGTGTCCAACCGAGAGAAACGACCCGCCCATGAGCGATCGCGAGATTGATCAACTGCTTGTTGAGCGCGTACAGCGCGGCGACAAGGAAGCCTTTGGCTTGCTGGTTACCAAGTACCAGCGCAAGCTGCACAGGCTGTTGTCGCGCTTGATTCGCGATTCGGCGGAGGTGGAGGATGTTGCCCAGGAAACGTTCATCAAGGCATATCGTGCGCTCGGATCGTTTCGCGGCGAGAGTGCGTTTTATACCTGGCTCTACAGGATAGGCATCAATACAGCCAAGAACTATCTGGTATCGCAGGGACGTCGGGCTCCGACTTCGACAAGCTTTGACTCAGCCGAAGCAGAGACCTTCGAGGAAGGTGACCAGTTGCGCGACATCAATACGCCCGAGCGGTTGATGATGACGCGCCAGATCGGTGAAACGGTGGATGAGGCGATGGCTGCCCTGCCCGAGGAGCTGCGTACGGCGATCATGCTGCGTGAATTTGAAGGGCTTAGCTACGAAGAAATCGCAGAAATCATGGACTGTCCGATAGGCACGGTCCGGTCCCGGATATTCCGGGCGCGCGAGGCAATTGCGGAACGATTGAGGCCGTTGCTGGATACGGCTCCCGACAAACGTTGGTAGGTGGTGCTCATGAAAGACGAACTCTCAGCTTTTCTGGATGGTGATCTGGATGAGGAAACATCGCGTCAGATGCTCGATTCGATCAGCCGTGACGCGAAACTGCGGGACAGATTCGAGACCTACACCCTGATCGGCGACGTGTTGCGCGGAGATGTCGCCGGGACACCTGATTTTGCCGCGCGCGTGATGGCAGGTTTGAGCGATGAGCCTACCGTGCTCGCGCCCCCGCCCGCCCGCAAGCCCGTGCGCCGGGACGGCGGGCCGCTGAAGTCGGTGATGCCGCTCGCCGCGTCGCTGATGGGAGTTGCCGCCGTGGGCTGGGTGGCCTACACGTTGTTCCCGCAGGCCGAAATTGGCAGCACGATTGCTGCCACCCCTCCGGCGGTCAATCAGGTGGCCGAAGTCGCCGCACGGGGTAACGCGGTGCGTATGACTGAAAGAGACGATGCGCATCGCAAATACGTTTTCGTGCATCAGGCGACGAGCGGAGGTGGGCCGATTTCGGGGGCGGTGCAGTACGTCCGTACGGTATCCGACGTCCGGGGGGATGCGCATCGATGAAGCAGATTGCCGCAGCGCTGGTTGTCTGGATTTGCATGTTCCAGTCGCAGGCGATAGCGGATGTGCCGTCGGACCCGATCTCCTGGTTGGGTCGCATCGCCAGTGCCGGGCAACGCCTGAATTACACCGGCACTTTCATCTACCAGTCCGGGCCGGTGCTTGAAACCTCCCGGATTACCCACCTGGCCGATGCGAGCGGGGAGCATGAGCGCCTGGAGGTGCTCGATGGCAGCCCGCGCGAGGTGACACGCTCGAACGCCGAGGTGCGCTGCGTGCTTCCTGATCAACGCATGGTCATCGTCGATCGCTCCGGCGGTCAGCGCGGGTTTCCGGTATGGCTGCCGGCAACCTATGCCAGCGTTGCTGAAAACTACCGGGTCAGCAAAGGCGAGGTGAGCCGGGTCGCCGGGCACGACACCCAGTTGCTCATGCTCGAACCGCGCGATGATCTGCGCTATGGTCATCTGCTGTGGGCGGAGATGTTGTCCGGCTTGTTGCTCAAGGCGCGGATGGTCGATGAGAGCAATCGCATCATCGAGCAGTTCGCATTCAGTGATGTCAGGATAGGGGGCGACATCGACCCTGGCGCGCTGAAGTCACGCCTGGCCAGCGACGATGGCTGGCGGGTTCTCGACACCCGTGGCCAGGACATGAAAATCGAGGACAGCGAATGGATGCTGACCTCACCCCTGCCGGGTTATGCGCTGAAGTCCATCATCCGCCGCCCCCTCGGGCCTGATCGTGGGGATATCCTGCATCTGGTGTATAGCGATGGGCTCGCGGCAATCTCGGTGTTCGTCGAGCCCACCGATCCGGAGCGAGCGGCATCGACACCGGGAACCATGGTCATGGGTGCGATCAATATCTACAAGCGCGACGTCGATGGGCACATGGTCACCGCGCTCGGCGCCGTGCCCATGCGCGCATTGCAGTTGCTCGGTGACGGCATGGAGTTGGTGGTGCGGCAATGATCGAAGCCCAGGCGGTGGTAGTGGCCGTGGAGCGCGGATTGGCGCGGGTCAGGATCAGTGATCGCCAGGATGGTTGCGGTCGCTGCGACGAACCTGGCGGGTGCAGATCGGTGCGGATTGCGCACGCATTCAAGGCGCCGGAAGAAGAGTTCCGCGTGCCCGATACCCTCGGCCTGCAAGCGGGCGACCGGGTTCTCGTCCGGATGGCTGACGGCGCGCCATTGCGTGGCGCAATGGTCAGTTACGGCCTGGGTGCGGTGCTGCTGGTGGTGGGCGCGGGGTTCGGGCATGCGTGGGCTGGCGCGGGGCAGCAGGATGTGTATGCCGTTGCCGGTGCCGGCGTCGGTCTGGGGTTGGCAATTGCCATCAACCGGCTGCTGCACTTCAGTCGCGCCTGGCGCAATCGGTTGCATATCGCGCTCGTCAGGGACGAGGGCGGGTGCGTGCGGCACAACGAGCGGGAAGGAATGGCATGAGTCAAGCCCGGTACGGCGTGAACTGGATCTTCGCGCTGTGTTCGCTCCTGATGGCGTTGAGCCTGACGCCGGTGGCGGTCGCGGCCCCCGATCTGCCCGACTTTACCGCGCTCGTCGAGCGTCACGGCGCCGCAGTGGTGAACGTCAGCACCACGCAGTCGCTACCGGCGCAGCTATTGCGCTTTCCGGGTATCGACGAGAACGACCCGATGTTCGAGTGGTTCAAGCGCTTCATTCCGCGCCTGCCCGACATGCCCGGACTGGGTCCCGATCGGGAGGATGCTTCGCTTGGATCCGGGTTCATCATCAGCGCGGACGGTTACATACTCACCAATGCGCACGTGATCGAGGCCGCTGAAAGTATACTAGTGCGCCTGGTCGACAAACGCGAATTTCACGCGGTGGTAGTGGGTGCCGACGCGCGCACCGATGTGGCGTTGATCAAGATCGAGGCGCAGGGGTTGCCGGTGGTGGTGATGGGCGATCCTGGCAAGTTGAAGGTGGGTGAGTGGGTGCTGGCCATCGGGTCGCCGTTCGGCTTTGACCATTCGGTGACGGCCGGTATCGTGAGCGCCAAGGGGCGTGCCCTGCCGGATGAGAATTTCGTTCCGTTCATCCAGACCGATGTGGCGATCAATCCGGGGAACTCGGGTGGCCCCCTGTTCAATCTGCGGGGTGAGGTGGTGGGCATCAACTCGCAGATCTACAGCCAGACCGGAGGGTTCATGGGGCTCTCGTTCGCCATTCCGATCGACTTGGCGATGAACGTCCAGGCGCAACTGCGCGCCAACGGGCGTGTGCAACGGGGTCGCATCGGCGTGGGTATCCAGGAGGTCACCGAAGCGCTTGCGGAGAGTTTCGGGCTGGCGCGGGCCGAGGGTGCGCTGGTCAGTTCGGTTGAAGCCGACGGTCCCGCCGCACGTGCTGGTATCGAGGTCGGCGACGTGATTCTGCGCGTCGATGGGCGGCCCATCGCGGGTTCCAGGGAATTGCCGCGCGTGGTCGCGGAACTGCGTCCGGGACGTTCATATGTGCTGCAGATCAGTCGCAACGGGGTGAGGCGCGATGTCTCGGTGACGATGGGCGAATGGCTAGACGACGATGCCCGATCGGCTCGGGTCGGGAAGTCGCGGCCAAGCGTGTCGAACAAGCTGGGGTTGGTCGTCAAGCGAGCGGATGACGTACCGGGGCGTGAGCGCGAAGCGGCGCGGGGTCTGGTGGTCGTGACGGCACAAGGTGTTGCCGCGCGCGCGGACCTGCGTCCGGGCGATGTACTGCTTGCGATCGCGTTCGATGGCCGGCAGGCCGCTCTTGAGTCGGTGGACGAGTTCACCCGTCTCGTGGAGGGCTTGAAAGCCGGGCAGACCGTTTCGCTCCTGGTTCAGCGTGAGTCGGTGAGCTATTACGTCAGTTTGCGGGTTGAGTAGCGGTGCCGACCAGGGAGTTGCGCGTCATGAGCCGCGAATGGTGCCATTTGTGCCATGAGCTGGTTGCAGAACTGAAGCCACTGGCGGCAGAGTTGGGGTGGACCGTGAGCGTGGTTGATGTCGATCAGGATCCGTTGCTGGAAGCGAAGTGGGACGAACGGGTTCCGGTTGTGCTGGCGGGCGATGACGAACTGTGCCATTACCACCTCGATGTCGCGGCGGTACGCGCCTATTGCGCCCGTTTTCCGCTAGAATCAGCGCCCTAGTCCGGATATTTCATGAATTGCGCGCGCCCTCGCTTGGTCTTTGTCCCGTATGGAAATCCCGTTCAGTCGGGCGTACGAACCACTACGCCGCTCCTTCACGGAATTCCCCTACGAAACAAATCCCCGCGCGATCATCACGCGCATTCACGAAACATCCGGACTAGTTGGATTGCTTCGCCAGGTTATTTTCTCAACTCGGGTGTATGACCCGGTTTCTTCGCGGACAGGCTGCTAGCGCTCCGCATCCTTCCCGGCATTGGTAACCTTGTGCAGTCGTATGCGGGCCAGAACTCGCGTCGTGCGCCGTTATCATGACCGGACGATGCGCCAGTCGTGGCAGCCGTTCGTGGATGTTCCCGGTCGATTACGCCCCTTTTTTGTTGTCTCATGCAACATATCCGAAATTTCTCCATCATTGCCCACATCGATCACGGCAAGTCCACGCTGGCTGATCGGCTCATACATTTCTGCGGCGGTCTGTCCGAGCGCGAGATGGAGGCCCAGGTGCTCGACTCGATGGATATCGAGCGTGAGCGCGGCATCACGATCAAGGCCCAGACCGCGGCGCTGCACTACAAGGCGCAGGATGGACAGATCTATAACCTCAACCTGATCGACACCCCAGGGCATGTCGATTTTTCGTATGAGGTCAGCCGCTCGCTTGCGGCCTGCGAGGGGGCGCTGCTGGTGGTGGATGCGTCGCAGGGGGTCGAGGCGCAAACGGTGGCCAACTGCTACACCGCGATCGAGCAAGGGGTCGAGGTCGTACCAGTGCTCAACAAGATTGACCTGCCTGCCGCCGATCCCGAGAACGCACGCAGCGAAATCGAGGATGTGATCGGCGTCGATGCCTCCGAGGCGGTGCTGTGTTCGGCCAAGACCGGCGTCGGGATCGAGGCGGTGCTGGAAACCGTGGTGGCCAAGGTTCCACCACCCAAGGGTGATCCGGATGCGCCGCTCAAGGCTCTGATCATCGACTCGTGGTTCGACAACTACGTTGGTGTCGTGATGCTGGTGCGGGTAGTGGACGGGGTGCTCAAGCCCAAGGACCGCATCCTGTTGATGTCCAACGGGGCGCAGTATCCGTGTGACGAGGTGGGGGTGTTTACGCCACGCTCGGTGTCCCGGCCGCAGCTCTCGGCTGGTGAGGTCGGATTCGTTATTGCTGGCATCAAGGAACTGCAGGCGGCCAAGGTCGGTGACACGGTGACGCTCGCCACCAACCGGGCGGCGAAGTCGTTGCCTGGGTTTCGCGAGATCAAGCCACAGGTGTTCGCCGGACTCTACCCGGTCGAGTCGAGTGAGTACGACCAGTTGCGTGAATCACTTGAAAAGCTGAAGCTCAACGATGCATCGCTGCACTATGAGCCCGAAGTTTCGCAGGCGCTGGGCTTTGGTTTTCGCTGCGGCTTTCTTGGCATGCTGCACATGGATATCGTGCAGGAGCGGCTGGAGCGCGAGTTCGACATGGACCTCATCACGACGGCGCCGACCGTCGTGTATGAGGTGGTGATGAACAGCGGTGAGATCGTGCGCATCGAGAACCCGGCCAAGCTGCCGGACCAGTCCAAGGTCGCCGAAATCCGCGAGCCCATCATCACCGCGACCATCTTCCTGCCCCAGGATTATGTCGGACCGGTGATCACGCTGTGCAACCAGAAACGCGGCGCGCAGGTCGATATGCGTTACCATGGCCGCCAGGTGCAGCTCGTCTATGACATTCCGATGAACGAAGTGGTGATGGATTTCTTCGACCGGCTCAAATCGGTATCGCGTGGCTACGCTTCGCTCGACTACGAATTCAAGGAATACCGCATCGCTGATCTGATCAAGCTGGACTTGCTGGTCGGCGGGGAAAAGGTCGACGCCCTGTCGGTGATCGTACACCGCGCCAATGCGCAGTACCGGGGGCGCGAACTGGCCGCCAAGCTGCGTGAGTTGATTCCGCGCCAGATGTTCGACGTGGCGATCCAGGCCGCGATCGGATCACACATCGTCGCGCGCGAAACCATCAAGGCCTTGCGCAAGAACGTGCTGGCTAAGTGCTACGGCGGTGACATCTCACGCAAGCGCAAGCTGCTGGAGAAGCAGAAAGAGGGCAAGAAGCGGATGAAACAGGTGGGTAACGTCGAGATTCCGCAGGAAGCCTTCTTGGCGGTGCTCCGCACCGATGACGGCAAGTGACGCCGCGAAACCGTATGACCAGATGATGGAGCCGTCGTGAATTTTGCATTGATCCTGTTTGTATTGCTTGTCGTGACGGGCGTGCTGTGGGCGCTGGACCGGTTTTTCGCACGCAAGCGCCGCGCCCCCGGCGCCGCGACGCCGTGGTGGGTGGAGTGGGGTGCCAGTTTCTTCCCGGTCATCTTGATCGTTTTCGGCCTGCGCTCGTTCGTGGT
Source organism: Rhodocyclales bacterium (assembly GCA_016177805.1). GTDB lineage: Bacteria > Pseudomonadota > Gammaproteobacteria > Burkholderiales > Rhodocyclaceae > JACOUN01. The sequence goes on along the minus strand of JACOUN010000109.1, from coordinate 55,009 downwards.
TGAACCGTTTCGCATACCGTCGGGCTCGATGATACCGACCCTGTTGGTCGGTGATTTCATCCTGGTGAACAAATGGACATATGGCCTGCGCCTGCCGGTGATCAACACGAAGATAATGGACGTCAATGCGCCGCAGCGCGGTGAGGTGGTGGTGTTCCGCTATCCGGTGAACCCATCCCTCGACTACATCAAACGCATAGTCGGTGTGCCCGGTGATCGCGTCGAATACATCAACAAACGGCTGCGCATCAACGGTGAGTGGCTTGACATGGACGCGCGGGACGATTATCTGCATCCGGGGCAACTGCGTTACTCCCCCCGCTATGCCGAAAAACTGGGCGAGGTCGAGCACGAGTTGCTCATCGAGCGCGATGTACCGCCATTCGTGCGACAGGCACTGGATTTTCCCAATCGCGGAAACTGCACCTATACTACGTCGGGCATCGCGTGTACGGTGCCGCAAGGTCACTACTTCGTCATGGGCGACAATCGCGACGCGAGCAGTGACAGCCGGGTCTGGGGCTTTGTCCCGGACGAGAATATCGTGGGTCGCGCGTTCTACATCTGGTTCAATTTCAGCGACCTGAAGCGTATAGGCAGCTTCCATTGAAAGGGGACGTGTGCATGAACAGAAACAAGCAACGGGGGTTGACGCTGATCAGCCTGATCCTGATCGCCGCGCTGCTGGGTGCGGCGCTACTGGTGGCGTTCAAGTGCGTGCCGGTGGTGACCGAGTACATGGCGATCGTGCGCGTGATCAAGGCAGTCGCCGATGAAGGCGATCAGGGGGAAAACATGGGTAGCCTCAAGCGCAGTTTCGACCGGCGTGCCCAGATCGATGACATTTCCTCGATCCGTGGTAGTGATCTGATCGTTTACAAGAACGCGGGCAAAGTTGTCGTCCAGGCGCAGTACGAGCGCCGGGTGCCGCTGGTGGCGAACGTCAGTCTGGTGTTCGAGTTCAATACATCGTCGTCCGGAAAATAGTGAACACGCCAGCGGGTGGCCTGCAGGACAGACTGGGATACAGCTTCGAACACGGCGAACTGTTCGAGCAGGCGCTTACCCATCGCAGTTTCGGCCAACCGAACAACGAGCGGCTGGAGTTTCTTGGCGACAGCATACTCAACTGCGTGATCGCGGCGGCGTTGTTCGAGCGCCATGGCGAACTGAGCGAGGGCGAGCTGTCGCGCCTGCGGGCGTCCCTGGTGAGTCAGGACGGCTTGCACAAGGTGGCGCAGGATCTGGGGCTGGGTGAGCGCTTGCGCCTCGGTGAGGGCGAGCTCAAGAGTGGCGGGTTCCGTCGCCCTTCGATACTGGCCGACGCGCTTGAAGCGATTTTCGCCGCCATCTATCTGGATGGTGGATTCGCCGCGGCGAAAGCCACCATCGACCGGCTGTACGCTCCGTTGCTGGAAGCGATCGATCCGCGCGCCGCGCTCAAGGATCCCAAGACTGCGTTGCAGGAATTCCTCCAGGCGCGCAAGCTGCCGTTGCCACGCTACGTGACGGTGCAGGTGCGCGGCGAGGCGCATGCGCAGCAGTTCGAGGTGATGTGCGTGGTGGAGGAGTTCGGCTTGCAGACCATCGGCAAGGGGGCGAGTCGACGGGCAGCCGAACAACAGTCGGCGCAGGGCGCGCTGGAAAGTCTGAGGACGGCATGAGCATCACGGAAAGTGAACAGCACGGGGAGTCCGTTGGCGATTATCGCAGCGGCTACGTGGCGATCGTCGGTCGTCCCAACGTAGGCAAGTCCACCTTGCTGAACCGCCTGATCGGGCAAAAGGTCAGCATCATCTCGCGCAAGGCGCAGACCACGCGCCATCGTGTCACCGGCATATTGACGACCGACGATGCGCAGTTCGTCTTTGTCGATACGCCTGGTTTCCAGACCCAGCATCGCAACGCACTGAACCGCAACATGAATCGCACCGTCACGCGTGTGCTGGGCGAGGTCGATGTGGTGTTCCTGGTGGTCGAGGCGGGGCGTTATAACGATGACGATCGCAAGGTCGTGTCGGTGTTGCCTGCCGGTGCCAAGGTCGTGCTGGTGATCAACAAGGTGGACAAGCTCGCGGACAAGACCCAGTTGCTGCCGTTCATCGCGCGCATGAGCGAGGTCTATCCATTTACCGAAGTCGTGCCGGTGAGCGCGGAGCGCGGCACCAATGCAGACGCCCTGGTGCGTGCGGTGCGCCCGCTGTTGCCGGAAGGCGAGTCGATATTCGATGCGGACGACATTACCGACCGGAGCGAACGCTTTCTCGCATCGGAATTCCTGCGTGAAAAACTGTTCCGCCTGCTCGGGGATGAGTTGCCCTACGGCGTCGCGGTCGAGATCGAGAAGTTCGAAACCGAGGGGCAATTGCGCCGCATTCACGCGGCAGTCATCGTCGACAAGGCCGGCCACAAGGGCATGGTGATCGGCAAGGGTGGCGAACGTCTGAAGCGCATTTCGTCGGAAGCCCGGATCGAGCTAGAAACACTTTTCGACGGGCCGGTGTATCTCGAGGTCTGGGTCAAGATCAAGAGTGGCTGGGCTGACGATGAACGTGCGCTCAAGAGCCTGGGTTACGATTAGAACCCCGCCTTGAGTGCGGATCAGCCCGCATGAGTCAGAAACAGCGCATAGACCAGCAGCCCGGCTTCGTGCTGCATTCCTACCCGTGGCGTGAGACGAGTCTGATCGTCGATGTGTTCTCCCGCGACCATGGGCGAGTGGCGCTGGTCGCCAAGGGTGCGCGGCGCCCGCACTCGGCGCTGCGCGGGGTGCTGATGGCGTTTCAGCCGCTGCTGGTGGGCTGGTCGGGCGGCGGCGAAGTCAAGACCCTGGTGAGGGCCGAATGGCAGGGCGGACAACCGCTGCTCGCCGGACGGGCCTTGCTTTACGGCTACTATCTGAATGAATTGCTGGTGCGGCTGTCGGCGCGCGAAGATCCCCATCCCGCGTTGTTTGATGTCTACGCCGGCACCTTGCACGCGCTGGTGCGTCAGGCGGATGCCGCTTCGCTGCTGCGTGGCTTCGAACTCGCGTTGCTGCGCGAACTCGGCTATGGCGCGGGGCTGGACTGCGATGCGGGCAGCGGGGTGTCGGTCGATCCCGAGGCGTCCTATGTCTATATAATCGAGCGAGGCCCGGTGCGCGTCGAATCCGCTGCCGACATGCCGGACCATGCCTTGAGCGGGCGCACCTTGCTCGATCTTTCGGCGGGGCGCTTCGACCGGCCCGAAACCGCCGCCCAGGGCAAACGTTTGCTACGCATGTTGATCAATCATTACCTCGGCGGACAACCATTGCAGTCGCGCCGGATGCTCAGGGAGTTGCAGGAACTGTGATCGAGCTAGGTGTCAATATCGACCACGTCGCCACGGTGCGCCAGGCGCGCCGCACGTGGGAACCCGATCCGGTCTGGGCCGCGGTCGAGGCGCATATGGGAGGGGCGGACGGCATTACCGTGCATCTGCGTGAGGATCGCCGCCACATCAATGACGACGACGTGCGCCGGCTGCGCGACCTGACCCGGATCAAGCTCAATCTGGAGATGGCCGCGACCGACGAAATGGTCGGAATCGCCCGCGCGGTGAAGCCGGAGATGGCGATGCTGGTGCCCGAAGGGCGGGCCGAAGTGACGACCGAGGGCGGGCTGGATGTGTGCTCTCAGGAAGCGCGCCTGGCCGATATCGTGGCGCGCCTGTCCGACGCAGGCATCGTCACCAGCGTATTTATCGACGCCGACGTCGCGCAGATCGAGGCCGCGGCGCGGATCGGCGCGCGCGTGTGCGAGGTGCATACCGGCCCTTACGCGCACGCCTTTCACAGTTGCGGACGTGACGCCGAGGCGGCTGCGGTGGTCGCCGAGATCGAGCGGATACGGCGCGCGGGTGATGCCATCCGCACGCTGGGCATGCGTTTCAATGCCGGTCATGCGCTCAATTACTACAATGTCCAGCCGATCGCGGCGCTGGCGGGGGTGCGTGAGTTGCACATCGGCCATGCGATCGTCAGCCGCGCGCTGTTCTGCGGCATGCAGGAGGCGGTACGCGAGATGAAGCGTTTGATGCGCGAAGCGGCTGACGCGTGATACACGGCATAGGCACCGACATCGTGCGGGTCGAGCGCATAGCCGCGTCACTGCAACGCCACGGCGAGCGCTTCGCGGCGCGGATACTGGCGCCCTCCGAGCGCTCCGAATTCACGGCGAGCCGCGATCCGGCCCGGTTCGTGGCCAAGCGTTTCGCCGCCAAGGAAGCCTTCGGCAAGGCTCTCGGCACCGGGGTCGCGGTGCCCGCGACGCTGCACGCGGTTGCGGTGGCGCACGATGCACTGGGCAAGCCCCTGTACCACTACTCCGCCGAACTGGCCGAGCACATGAGCGCCAGCGGCCTGTCGGCGCACCTCAGCCTGAGTGACGAGGCCGACTACGTGGTCGCCTTCGCGGTGATCGAGAAAGCATGAGTAACGACGCCACATCGCCACGCCGACTGCCGCTCGGACCGGTCATGCTGGACGTGGCCGGCATCGCGCTGAATGACGAAGAGCGCGAGCGTCTGTGCGATCCGCTGGTCGGCGGCGTCATCCTGTTCGCGCGCAATTTCACCAGCGGCGAGGCGCTGATCGAACTGACCGCCGAGATACACGCGCTGCGCGATCCGCCGCTGATCATCGCGGTCGATCACGAGGGGGGACGGGTGCAGCGTTTCCGCCGCGATGGCTTTACTCACCTGCCCGCCATGCGCACGCTCGGGCAGTTGTGGGACGACGACCACGTCGCGGCGCTGGATGCGGCGCGCAGCGTCGGTCTGGTGCTGGCGGCCGAGCTGCTCGCGCATGGGGTCGATCTGAGTTTCACCCCGGTGCTGGACCTCGACTACGGCGGCAGCCGCGTCATCGGCGATCGTGCCCTGCATCGCGACCCGCTGGTGGTGGCCAAGCTGGCCGGGGCGCTGGCGGCGGGCATGGCGGCGGCCGGCATGGGCTGCGTCGGCAAGCATTTCCCCGGACACGGGCACGTCGAGGCGGATTCCCATCTGGAAATCCCGGTCGATACGCGTGACTTCGATGCGATCTGGGCGCAGGACATTGCGCCCTACCGCCATCGCCTTGGTCGCCAACTGGCGGGCGTGATGCCCGCGCACGTCATCTACCAGCAGATCGATCCGCTGCCGGCGGGCTTTTCGCCGTTCTGGCTGCAGGACGTGCTGCGTGGCCGTGTCGGCTTCCAGGGGGTGGTGTTCAGCGACGACCTGACCATGGAAGGGGCAAGTGTCGCGGGCGACATTCTCGCCCGCGCCCGCGCCGCCCACGCCGCCGGGTGCGACATGGTGCTGGTGTGCAACCGCCCGGAGCTGGCGGTGGATCTGCTCGACCGCTGGGCGCCGGTGGTGACGCCCGAGGCCGCCGCGCGCATCGCAGCGCTCAGGCCGGTACCGCAGTGTCGCGATCCGTATGCGCTCGCGCTCCATCCCGCCTATCTGCAGGCGCTCGGCGTCGTGACCGGGTTGATTCCGGCGGCCTGAGGCGGGCCGCACAGCATGTCCCCCACTCCCGCCGGTTTCGACCCTCGCGCGTTCCTGAAGACGCTCACCGAAGAGCCGGGCGTCTATCGCATGATAGGCGCGGACGAACAGGTGCTCTACGTCGGCAAGGCCAAGAACCTCAAGCGCCGCGTGTCGAGCTATTTTCAGCGCACCCAGCCGAGTCCGCGCATCGCGATGATGGTGGCGCAGATCGTGCGTGTCGATGTGTCGCCGACGCGCTCCGAGGCCGAGGCGCTGCTGCTGGAAAACAACCTGATCAAGAGCCTCGCACCGCGCTACAACATCCTGTTCCGCGACGACAAGTCCTACCCCTACATCTGCATGTCGGGCGCGGCCTATCCGCGCCTGAGCTATCACCGCGGCGTGCTGCTCAAGGGCGCGCGCTATTTCGGCCCCTTCCCCAACGCCGGCGCGGTGCGCGAGAGCGTGCACCTGCTGCAGAAAATCTTCCTGCTGCGCACCTGCGAGGACTCGGTGTTCCAGAACCGCTCGCGCCCCTGTTTGCTGTACCAGATCAAGCGCTGCTCGGCGCCGTGCGTCGATTTCATTTCCCGCGAGGACTACGCGGAGGAAGTGCGGCTGGCCGCGCGCTTTCTCGACGGGCGCGGCAGCGAAGTCATCGATGGGCTGAGCGCGCGCATGCACGCAGCTTCGGAGCAACTCGACTTCGAGACCGCCGCGTTGTGTCGCGACCAGATACGCGCGCTGCAGGCGGTGCTGCAGCGCCAGTACGTAGATAGCAGGCGCGACGAGGACGTCGATATTGTCGCCGCGGTCGAGGCGGGCGGCCTGTTGTGCGTCAACATCGCCATGGTGCGGGGCGGCCGGCATCTGGGCGATCGCCCGCAGTTTCCGAGTGGCGCCGCCGGCTGCGGGCCGCTGGATGGGGTGCTGGCCTTCGTCGAGCAGCACTATCGCGACCACGCCCTGCCCACCCGGCTGGTGGTGGATGTGCCGCTGGAACCGGTGCGCGCGCTGATGGCTGAGGTAGGGGAGGCCGCGTGCGCGTTGGTCGCGCCGCGCTCGGCCACCGAGAAGGCGTGGATGGAGCAGGCAAGAAGCAACGCGACGCTGGCGCTGCAGGTGCGCATGCGCGACGCGGGGCGGGTCGAGGCCCGCCTCGACGCCCTGCGCGTGGCGCTGGATCTGCCCGATCTGCCGCGTCGCATCGAATGCTTCGACATCAGCCACACCATGGGTGAGGCGACCGTCGCGTCGTGCGTGGTGTGCGAGAACGGGGCAATGAAGCACCCCGAGTACCGTCGCTACAACATCACCGGCATCACCGGCGGCGACGACTTCGCCGCGATGCGCCAGGTACTGGAGCGACGCTACGGCAAGGTGGTAGCCGAAGAGGGGGTCAGGCCCGACCTGATCCTGATAGACGGAGGCAGAGGCCAGGTCAGCGCGGCACGCCAGATCCTGGCCGAAGTCGGACTGGAAACGGCGGCCATGATCGGCGTGGCCAAGGGTGAGGGGCGCAAACCGGGCCTGGAGTCGCTGATCTTTCCCGACGGGCGCGCGCCGCTGCAGCTCGAAACCGACGATCCCGCCCTGCACCTGGTGCAGGAGATCCGAGACGAAGCGCACCGGTTTGCCATCACCGGGCACCGCGCACGGCGCGCCAGGAGCAGGGTCGGTTCGCGCCTCGATGACATTCCGGGGGTCGGCGCGGCGCGCCGGCGGAGCTTGCTCGCAACCTTCGGCGGGCTCGACGGCGTGCGTGGCGCGACGGTGGAAGATCTGTGCCGGGTGGACGGGATCAGCAGCAGACTCGCCCAACAGATATACAATGCACTGCATTGATGCACCATTCCACGCGGCCCCCGGGGGCCAGATTCATGCCACTAAACATACCGAACACCCTCACCTGGGCACGCATCGCCCTGATTCCACTGTTCGTGGGGGTGTTCTATCTTCCCGACGCCACGCTCGCCACCGGCAGCAAGAACCTCATCGCGACGGTGATCTTCATGGTGGCTGCGGTCACCGACTGGTTTGACGGCTATCTTGCCCGCAGTCTCGGGCAGACCTCGGCCTTCGGCGCGTTTCTCGACCCGGTCGCGGACAAGCTCATGGTGGCGACCGCGTTGATCCTGCTGGTGCAACTGGCGCGCCTGGACGCCATCATCGCGGTCGTGATGATAGGGCGCGAGATCACGATCTCGGCGCTGCGCGAGTGGATGGCACGTATCGGGCGTTCGGCGAGCGTGGCGGTGGCCACCATAGGCAAGTTCAAGACCGCCGCCCAGATGAGCGCCATTCCGATGCTGCTGTACAACGAGCGCGTGTTGTCGGTAGACCTGCGCATGCTTGGCAGCGTGCTGATCTACATCGCCGCAGCGCTGACCCTGTGGTCGATGGGTTACTACCTGCGACGCGCGCTGCCGCAGTTGCTGCACCCGGAAGCGCAGCAAGGGCGGAAAAGCGGTTGACAGCACTCGAAGCGTCACTATAATGGCGGTCTTTCCAGCGGGAATAGCTCAGTTGGTAGAGCGCAACCTTGCCAAGGTTGAGGTCGCGAGTTCGAGCCTCGTTTCCCGCTCCAGATGCACTGCTACGGAGTTCTACTGAACTCCCCTGGCGGTTGAAAAAAGGGACTTCGGTCCCTTTTTTCATTCCAGCGGGTTCCGCTGGAAGCCACCCCCGGCCACGGGTATTAATACATCTTCCAGTACATCGATCGGGGCGAGCGGCGGTTCGGTTTCCTCCGGACGTGGCCCCGCTGCGGGCGGTGCATTTCTCCTCAATCCAACGAGACGGGGAGATGTACGAGGCATCTCACAGGCACGGCCGCCCGTCTGGCCAAACCCACCGGCAGGGACTACACGCTCAAGGACGGCGACGGCCAGGCGCTCTTTGTCCGCGCCAGCGGGGCCGCCTCTCTCCTCATCCCGCCAGTGGGCAAGCGTTTCTTCGGGATTCACTGCGTGGGTTGGCGTCGTCATGAGATTGACGTCCTTGATGCAGGTTTTCCGGCGAGAGACCGTGGCGCCGAGACGCGCCGATCACGGCTGCGATGCTGCGGGCGCTCGCCGCACGATGTGGATCTGCTCACCGACGCTCACCCGGGATTCCCAGGATCGTGCGGCGGGCGCTCTCGTGCGGGTCGATCGCTGGCTGCGACCCCATCGCGAGTGTGGGCCGGAACGCGCCGCCCGCCACGGCCGAGCCGAGGATACGCTGACGCACGAGATCATGCGGATCGGTCGGCGCCAGCGCTGGCGCCGCGCTTGTCGCCGTGACGAGGGTGGCGGCCGAATGCTGTGTTGCGCTCAGTATCAACTGCCGCGCCCGCTCGTGCGGGTCCAGCGGGCGAGCGGGATCGGCCAGCGCGCTGTGGGCGGAAAGGATGAGGACGATGCCGGACAAAGCCAGAATCGATTTCATGATGAGTCTCCTGTTGTGGTGAAGCAGTTGGCGCGCCGCCAGAACCAGGGCTTGGCCTTGCGCGGCGTATTGGCGGGCGAACTCCTCGTCGAAGCCGCTCGATGCGCCCGTGACGAGCACCCATGAATGGTTCGTTCCGAGCATGTTGTTTACCTGCGATTGGTGGTGGAAAGGTCGGCAGAGGGGCTGTCGGTGCTCGCGATCCGTGCACCCCATCCGCCCCCCAGCGCCCGGAAGGAGGCAATGGCGGCGCGCGCGGCCTCGGTTTGCGCCTGGGCCTTGGCGTCGCGCACCTGCAGCAGGTTGTCGTCGGCATTCAGCACCTCGATCAGGCTGACCACGCCGCCCTGGTAGGCCGCCAGCGAGTTCGCGCGCGCGCGGGCGACCGCCGACTCACCGCGCTCCAGGATGCCGACCTGGGTCTCGCGCTTGATCAGCGCGGAGAAGGCGTTCTCGACATCCTCGGTCGCGCGCAGCACGGCCAGCCGCCAGGCCGCCAGGGCTTCGGCCTCCTGACCACGCGCGGCGGCGATCTGCGCGTCGACGCGACCGAAGTCGAACAGGCGCCAGCGCAGCCCGAGGACACCCTGAGCCTGACTGGCGGCCCCGCTGAAGAGGTTGCCGCTGGCGACTGCGGTGGCGCTGCCCAGCAGGGCGGCGAGCGAGAACTTCGGGTAGTACTCCGAGATCGCCATGCCGATGCGCGCATTGGCCGCCGCCAGGCGGCGTTCGGCGACGATGAGATCGGGCCGGCGCCGGATCAGTTCGGCCGGGGTGCCGGTCTCGGCCAACCCCGGTGCGACCGGAATCGGCGCCACCGCGGCCAGTTCCGCGCGGGTGGTGCCAGGTTGCACGCCGAGCAGCACGTCGAGCGCGTTCATCGCAGCATCGAGACCGGCCTCCAACTCAGGGATCTGCGCCTCGGCCTGGGTCAGCGAGCCCTCGGCCTGATTCATCTGAAGCTCGGCGGCGATCCCCTTCTCGTATTGGAGCATGACCATGGCCAGCAGCCGGCGGCGGGTCTCCACCTGCTGTGTGGCGATGTCGATGCGCGCCTGCAGGCCGCGGACCGTCATGTACACGTCTGCCGTCTGCGCGGTCACGGCCAGCCGTGTCGCCGCCGCGCCGGCCTCGGAGGCCTCGTAGTCCGCGCGGGCAGCCTCCTGTCCGCGTCGCAGGCCGCCGAACACGTCGAGCTCCCAGCTCGCACCGAGGTTGGCTTCGTAGGCGCTGCCGCTGCGGTCGAAGCCAGGCGTGGCGTCGAGCACCTGCCCCAGCGGAGTCTCGACCGACTGGTAGCCGCGCGTAGCGCTTATACTCGCGTTGCCCGCCGGCAGCAGCGCAGCATCGGCGTAGCGCAGGGACGCACGCGCCTGGGCGAGCCGTGCCGCCGCTTGCGCGATGTCCAGGTTCTGCTCCACGGCCAGGGAGACGAAGCGCGTCAGCAGCGCATCGTCGAAGGCGGCCCACCAGACCGTGAGGTCGGCCTGGTGCCGCGCCTGCCGGTGATCGACGCCTTGCTGGCCGAGGAAGGTGGGCGACAGAGCGATCTCGGGCCGCCGGTAGTCGGGTATGACGGCGCAGCCCGTCAAGACGCCGACGCTCAGCAGCAGGGCGAGGGAGCGGGGGTGGGCGAACATGAGTGTCCTTCGAAGAGTTGAACGGTTGCGGTGACTATAATCCAAAACAGTCACTAGTTGTCAAGTTATTGCATACGAGGTATCGTTTGCCCATGAGTGAAACCGAAACTTCCACCCCCCAGTCGCGCGGCCCCGTCGACCACAGCGTCAGAGATCAGATCGTCGAGGCAGCCGAAGCACACTTCAGTCATTACGGCTTCGACAAGACCACGGTCTCCGACCTGGCCAAGGCGATCGGTTTTTCCAAGGCTTATATCTATAAGTTCTTCGATTCCAAGCAGGGTATCGGCGAGGCCATCTGCGCCAGGACCTTGAGCGCCATCGTCGTGGCAGTCGAAGAGGCGGTGGCCGGAGCGAGCACGCCAACGGAAAAATTCCGACGAATGTTCAAGAGCTTGGCGTCGACCGGCGCGAGTCTGTTCTTCAACGATCGCAAGCTGTACGACATCGCCGCGCATTCCGCAGGCGAGGGATGGCCATCCGCCCAAGCCTACTGTGAGCGCATCCGGCAGATCCTGATGGAAGTGGTCCGCGAAGGGCGGGAGAGCGGCGAGTTCGAGCGCAAGACGCCGCTGGACGAGACGGTGCATGCGATCTATCTCGTCATGCAGCCCTACGTCAATCCGCTCCTGCTCCAGTACAACCTGGATGTGGTCGAGGACGCGCCGGTGCAGCTTTCCAACCTGGTGTTACGCAGTCTGGCGCCGTAACGATTCGAGAATTTGATTGGTGACTATTGACAGTAATGGTCACTAGGTAGAGGATGGAGGCCTTCGCATTCACGGAGGTCGCCATGTTTCAGCGCCGCAACATCCCTTTCCTCGCCGTCATCGGTTTGCTGCCCTTGGCTCTGGCCGCGTGCAGCGACGCCACTTCTTCAATCGATCCGCGGACCCAGATTCCATTCGTACGGGTCGCGCCGGTAACAACCGCCATCCAGGCCGAGCGTTCATTCACCGGTGTCGTCGCGGCGCGGGTGCAGAGCGACCTCGGTTTCCGCGTTCCCGGCAAGCTCCTGGAGCGCCTGGTCGATACCGGGCAGGCCGTCAAGCGCGGCCAGCCGCTGATGCGTATCGACCCCACCGACCTGCGGCTCGCCACCCGCGCCTTTGACGAGGCGGTTGCCGCCGCCACGGCGCGCGCGCGCCAGACCGCGGAAGACGAGGCGCGACATCGCGACCTCGTCTCGGCGGGCGCGGTGTCGGCCTCGGCCTACGACAAGATCAAGACCGCCGCCGATTCGGCGCGGGCCGAACTCAAGGCGGCCCAGGCCCAGGCCGAAGTAGCGCGCAACGAAACCGGCTACACGGTCCTGCTCGCCGACGCGGATGGCGTGGTGGTGGAGACCCTGGCGGAGCCGGGCCAGGTCGTCGGTGCCGGGCAGGTGGTCGTCCGCGTGGCGCATGCCGGGCGCCGCGAAGCGGTCATCGAGCTGCCCGAAACCCTGCTCCCGGCGATCGGCTCGGCGGGGCGCGCGACGCTGTACGGAAACGGGCTGGCTGGCGCCGCGCGGCTTCGCCAGTTGTCCAACGCCGCCGACCCCCAGACGCGCACCTTCGAGGCGCGCTACGTGCTGGAGGGGCGCCTGGCGGACGTGCCGCTGGGCTCGACCGTCTCCATCGAGATTCCGGATGGCCGGTCCGCCCCGACGCTGCAGGTGCCGATCGGCGCGCTCTTCGATGCGGGCAAGGGGCCCGGCGTATGGCTGGTCGAAGAGACGGGATCCGAGGGGTCCCAGATCACCTGGCGTGCGGTGCAACTGGCCGGCCTCGGTGAGGATTCCGCGCTCATCGACGGCGGCCTCAAGGCGGGTGATCGAGTCGTCGCGCTCGGCGCGCACTTGCTGCGCGAAGGCGAGCAGGTGCGAGTTGCCGGGGACGAAACGGCGAAAAAGATGGCGGTGGCCGGCGGGGCTGCGAGCGTGGGGGCCGACCGAGCGCACGCCGGGCCGCCCCAAGTAAGCGTCAGCCACCTTGGGGGGCAGCGAGCCGGTGCTGCGAGCGTGGGGGCCACCCAATGAGTGCTTTCAACCTCTCCGCCCTCGCCGTACGCGAGCGCTCGGTCACCCTGTTCCTGATGCTGGCGATCTTCGTCGCCGGTGTCGTGGCCTTTCTGACCCTGGGCCGGGCGGAGGACCCCGCCTTTACCATCAAGCAGATGACCGTGATCACCGCCTGGCCGGGAGCCACGGCCAAGGAAATGGAAGAGCTGGTCGCCGAGCCGCTGGAAAAGCGCATGCAGGAACTGCGCTGGTATGACCGGACCGAGACCTTCACCCGACCGGGCCTGGCCTTCAGCACCGTGCACCTGCTCGACAGCGCGCCGCCCGCCGACGTCCCCGATCAGTTCTACCAGGCGCGCAAGAAACTCGGCGACGAGGCCGGCAAGCTGCCGCGCGGCGTCATCGGCCCGGCGGTGAACGACGAATACGCCGACGTGACCTTTGCGCTCTATGCCCTGAAGGCCAAGGGCGAGCCGCATCGGCACCTGGTGCGCGACGCGGAGACCCTGCGCCAGCGCCTGCTGCACGTGCCGGGGGTCAAGAAGGTGAACATCATCGGCGAGCAGGCCGAACGGATTTTCGTCGAGTTCTCCCATGACCGCCTCGCGACGCTGGGCGTTTCGCCGCGCGACCTCTTCGCTGCACTGAACGGGCGCAACGCCATGACGCCCGCCGGCTCGATCGAAGCCAAGGGTCCGCAGGTCTTCATCCGCCTGGACGGCGCGATCGACGATCTGGAAACGATCCGCAATACGCCGGTCGCAGCGCGGGGCCGTACGCTGAAGCTCGGCGACATCGCCGAGGTGAAGCGCGGCTACGAAGATCCGGCCACCTTCCTGATCCGCAACAACGGCGAGCCGGCCTTGCTGCTCGGCGTGGTCATGCGCGAGGGCTGGAACGGCCTCGATCTGGGCCAGGCGCTGGAGGCGGAGGCGGCGGCGATCAACGCCGAGATGCCGCTCGGCATGAGCCTGTCGAAAGTCACGGACCAGTCGGTCAATATCGACTCGGCGGTCGGCGAGTTCATGGTCAAGTTCCTGGTCGCCCTCGGCGTGGTCATGCTGGTGGGCTTCCTCAGCATGGGCTGGCGCGCCGGCATTGTGGTGTCGGCCGCAGTGCCGCTGACCCTGGCGGCGGTCTTCATCATCATGGCGGCCAGCGGCAAGAACTTCGACCGCATCACGCTGGGCTCGCTGATCCTGGCCCTGGGCCTGCTGGTCGATGACGCGATCATCGCCATCGAGATGATGGTGGTGAAGATGGAAGAGGGCTACGACCGCGTGCGCGCCGCAGCCTATGCGTGGAGCCATACCGCCGCGCCGATGCTGGCCGGCACGCTGGTCACGGCGATCGGCTTCATGCCCAACGGCTTTGCCAGGTCGACCGCCGGCGAGTACACCAGCAACATGTTCTGGATCGTCGGCATTGCGCTCATCGCGTCGTGGGTGGTCGCCGTGGTGTTCACGCCCTACCTGGGGGTGAAGCTGCTGCCGAACTACAGGCAACACGAGGGTGGGCACGGCGCCCTCTACGCCACGCCGAACTACGAGCGCTTCCGCCGGCTGCTGGGCGGGGTGATGCGGCGCAAATGGCTGGTCGCGGCGGGCGTGATCGGCGCCTTCGTGGTCGCGATCCTGGGCATGGGCGTGGTCAACAAGCAGTTCTTCCCGACCTCCGACCGGCCGGAAGTGCTGGTCGAGGTGCAGATGCCGTATGGCACCTCGATCGAGCAAACCAGTGCCGCGACGGCGAAGGTCGAAGCCTGGCTGGCGCAGCAGGAGGAGGCCAGGATCGTGACCGCCTACATCGGCCAGGGCGCGCCGCGCTTCTTCCTGGCGATGTCCCCGGAATTGCCCGATCCGTCGTTCGCCAAGATCGTGGTGCTCGCCGGCAATGACCACGAACGCGAAGCCCTCAAGTTCCGGTTGCGCCAGGCGGTGGCCGACGGGCTGGCGCCCGAGGCGCGGGTGCGCGTGACCCAGATCGTGTTCGGCCCCCCGTCGCCATTTCCCGTGGCCTTCCGTGTCATGGGGCCGGACCCGGACACGCTGCGTGACATCGCGGGCGAGGTGCGGGGCGTGATGCAGGCCGATCCCCGGATGCGGACGGTCAACACCGACTGGGGCGAGCGCGTGCCCACGCTGCATTTCTCGCTCGATCAGGATCGCCTGCAGAGCATCGGCCTGACGTCCACCGATGTAGCCCAGCAGCTTCAGTTCCTGCTGAGCGGTGTCCCGATCACTGCAGTGCGCGAGGACATCCGTTCGGTGCAGGTCACGGCCCGATCGGCCGGAAGCACGCGGCTCGATCCGGGCCGGATTGCTGATTTCACCCTGGTTGGCGCCACCGGCCAGCGGATTCCGCTGCCGCAAATCGGAAAAGTGGACGTGCGCATGGAAGACCCGATCCTGCGCCGCCGCGATCGCACATCGACCATCACCGTGCGCGGTGATATCGCCGAGGGCTTGCAGCCGCCGGATGTATCCACCGCCGTGTGGAAGGATCTGCAGCCCATCATCGCCAAGCTGCCGTCCGGCTACCGGATCGAAATGGCCGGTTCCATCGAGGAATCCGGCAAGGCCAATCGCGCCCTGGCGCCGCTGTTCCCCATCATGATCGCGCTGACCCTGATCACCATCATTTTCCAGGTGCGCTCGATCCCGGCGATGACGATGGTGTTCGCCACCGCGCCGCTGGGCCTGATCGGCGTCGTGCCTACCCTGCTGTTGTTCCAGCAGCCGTTCGGCATCAATGCGCTGGTCGGCCTGATCGCGCTGTCGGGCATCCTGATGCGCAACACGCTGATATTGATCGGACAGATTCGTGAAAACGAACAAGCCGGGCTGGATCCATTCCGTGCGGTGGTCGAAGCGACCGTGCAGCGCGCGCGTCCGGTGATCCTGACCGCGCTGGCAGCGATCCTGGCCTTCATCCCGCTGACCCAGTCGGTGTTCTGGGGAACGCTGGCCTACACCCTGATAGGCGGCACCTTCGCCGGGACGGTGCTGACCCTGGTGTTCCTGCCGGCGATGTATGCGATCTGGTTCAAGATCAGGCCAGCCCCGGCGCAAAGCTGATCTGCCGTTACTTCAATCTCGTCATACAGAAAGGAACCGCCATGTCGAATTCCAGAGTTGTCGTCATTACCGGCGTATCGTCGGGCATAGGGCGTGCCGCCGCCATGAAGTTTGCCAAGCAGGGTTGCCGGGTATTCGGCACCGTGCGCAATATGGCAAAAGCCCAGGCGATACCCGGCGTTGCTCTCATCGAGATGGATATCCGTGACGAACTATCGGTTCAACATGGCATCCAGAACATCATCGCTCAAGCCAAGCGCATCGACGTGCTGGTCAACAGTGCGGGGGTGACCCTGCTGGGCGCGGCGGAAGAAACGTCGATTGCCGAAGCTAAAGAGCTGTTCGACACCAACCTCTTCGGCCTCTTGCGCACGATCAAGGCCGTGCTGCCGCACATGCGCGAGCAGCGTTCCGGTCGCATCGTCAACGTCAGCTCGGTGCTGGGCTTTCTGCCCGCGCCGTACATGGCGCTCTATTCGGCCTCCAAGCATGCCGTTGAAGGACTGTCCGAGACCCTGGACCACGAGGTGCGCCAATTCGGCATCCGCGTGGCGCTCGTCGAACCCGCCTTTACCAAGACCAACCTGGATCTCAACGCACCCCAGACCGTTTCCCGAATCGCTGACTACGGCAAGGAGCTTGGCGTCGTCTCCCAGGCAATCCAGAACAATGTCCGAAAAGCGCCCGAGCCCGATGGCGTAGCGGCCACGATAGTCGATGCCGCCCTGGGTTCCTGGAGGATGCGCCGTACCCCCAAGGGCGTGGCGTCTCTTCTGGCCAGGTTGCGCCGCTTCATGCCCGCTGGGCCGGTCGAGAAAGGCCTGAGGAAAACGTTCGGGCTCGCCTGAATCGGCCCCAACCTTCCAGTCCGTCGCAAGAATTCGACGAGACCGGTCAGCGGCTTCCGCTGCCAGCCACGGGTCTTAGTACATTTTCCAGTACATTGATCGGGGTGAGCGGCGGTTTGGTTTCCTCCGCGGCTGGCTTCGTCACAAAGTCATCGCTGCTTCGCTGCCGTGCCGTCGCCGCGATCCAGCCCCTGTCCCTGGCGTGCGATCGCCTCCCAGGTCTTGCCGCCGTCGCGGCTCAGGAAGGCACTGCGCTTGAAGGTGGCGATCGCGTACTCGTCGCGCCGGGCCGGGTTCTGGGCGATGTACGCCACCGCGTCGTCGGCGAGCGGCGGCAGGCTCACGGCGCTCGCCTGGCCGCTCTTCCAGTCCACCCGCGTGAGCGTCGGTGTGCCGTCATGACCGGCGTGCCACAGACGGGTGCCATCGAGGTCGAAGGATACGGCCAGGACCTGGCCAGAGGCGACTCGGCGGAAGCTTTCGCCGGCGTCTACCGACAGGAAGAGAGCGTCGCGGGTCCCGACCGCCACCACCTTCGCGTCCTCGGGATGCACCGCGAGGCTCATGGGTTCGCCTTCGATGCCACGCCCGGCGGTCTGCTTCCAGGTGAAGCCGTCGTTGAGCGTGTAGTACAGGCCGGAGGACTTCATGCGCGAGTTGCGCCCGTGGTTGAACACGTACACCGCGTTGCTGGTGTAGCCGGTGGCGAGCACGTGGAAGTCGGACTCGCCTTCCAGGCCGAGCTTGGTCCACGTCGTGCCGCCGTCGTCGCTGCGGATCAGGCCGAAGGGGTTGACCAGACCCGAGTTCGGCGCCGGATGGCCGCTGCTGTAGAAGCGTTCGCGGGTGGCGGAGAAGCCCATGTAATCGTGCTGCGGCCCTGGCGCCTTGGACCACGCGCCGTTCTCGTAGACAGCCAGGCCGTGGTGGCTGGGGATGTACAGCCGCGCGCCGTCGGCGCTCCAGGCGAGGCCGTGGACGTGGGTGAGGGTGACTTCGGCCGCCGCGCTCGGACTGCCGAGGACGAGCAGCGCGGCGAGCAGGCCGGTGACGAAGGGAAAACGTTCAAGCAACATGAGTAAACTCCAGGTGGATGAGGAATCGGGTACGGGCGCCGGCCGGAAAACCCTCTCCCGCACGGCACCCTCGCCGGTCAGAAGGAGGCGAAGACTTCGGGCTTGGTTGAGGATTTTCGGGTAACGCATGATGGTCCTCCTTTCATTTGGATCGAGATACACGGGGGTACGCCGGACTCACCCCGCCTCGGGTGGGAAGGGCGCCTTGCGGCTCTCCTCGATTTGGAAGCGTCGCTGCTCGGGCGACCACCGGGTCTTCAGGTCGTTGACCACGGCGCGGATTTCCGTCGGGGACAGGATTTGTCCGAAAGCCGGCATGGTGAGCCGCTCGGTCTTGTTGAAAGGATCACGCCAGCCGTCGCGGACGATCCGGTAGAGCATCCCGTCCGCATGCTTCCAGGTGTGACCCTCGTGGTTGTGCGGTGGCGCCGGCATTTCTCCGTGTGCGTCGGGTTCGCGCCAGGCCGGCGCGCCCAGGCGCCCCAGCGCCGCACGCCTGTCGAGAGCGGCCCCTGGTTCGTCCATGCTCACTTTGCCTCCTTGACCTGATCGGCATAGCGGGCGGTGATCTCGCCGACCTTCTGCATGATCTCGGCCTGCATCTTGAGCTGCAGCTTGTCGTTGCCGGGAGGCAGCTGCGGCACCAGAGCGCCCGTCATGCCAGCTCCGCCCATCATCTTCTGGCAGTGCTGCATCATGTTCATCATGCCCATCATGCCCATCATGCCGCCCTGACCCATCATGCCGTCCTGACCCATCATCCCCGGGTTCATCGGCATCCCACCCATGCCCCCGGCACCGGACTGTTGTTCCTGGGCCGCCAACGCGAGGCTGCCCGACACCAGGAGCGCTGTCAGCACCCCGATCACTACACGTTTCTTGCTCATTTCAAGCTCCTTTGTTGAAAACGAGGGGCCGCGAGCTTCGCCGCCGCCCTTGAAAAACCCGCACGCTTCAGCCGATGCGTCCGAGTACGGGGAACTGCTCCAGCAGCCAGTAGCTGAACGCCGTCAGCTGACCGGTCATCATTGCCACGCCCATCGCCACCATCACCAGGCCGGCGACCACCTGCAGCGGGCGTCCGGCGTGGCGCAGCGTCTTGAGCCGGCCGACCATCTCGCGCATGAACACCGCCGAGAGCACGAAGGGCACACCCAGCCCCAGGGCGTAGGCCGCCAGCAGCGACACGCCGCCGGAGACGGAGCCCTGCATCGCGCTGGCGGTCAGGATCACCCCCAGCACCGGGCCGATGCACGGCGTCCAGCCGAAACCGAAGGCGACACCGAGCACCAGCGCGGAGGCCGGATGCCCGCTCGCCAGATGCGGGTGGAAGCGCAGGTCGCGGTGGAACCACGACACGTGGCGGAACAAGCCGAGCATGAACAGCCCGAAGCCGATGACAATGGCGCCGCCGACCAGGCCGGCCTCGTGACGGTAGCGCAGCAGCGCCTGACCGAGCGCGGTGGCGCTCGCGCCCAGCGCGATGAACACCGCGGAGAAGCCCAGCACGAAGAACAGGCTCATCACCCCCGCGTGGAGGCGGCTGCGGGCGTCGGCGTCGACTTGCGTGCCGTGCATCGAGTGTCCCGCCATGTACGAGACATAGGCCGGCACCAGCGGCAGCACGCAGGGCGACAGGAAGGAGATCAGGCCGGCTGCGGCAGCGCCGGCGAGACCGAGGGTGGATGCGTCGATCATGGCAGGTCTGCTCCGCTACCGCTACCGAGGTGGCTGAGAATCTGCTCAACCATCTCCGGCGCATCCCACTCGGCCGGCCCCACCCGACGCCAGCGCTCGCGGCCGTCGCGGTCGACCAGCACGGTGGTGGGAATGCCGACGGCGTCGAGGGTGTCGGTGACCCGCGTCGAGGGGTCGATATAGATCGCCAGCCGGCCGATGCCGTACTCGCGATAGAAGTCGCGCACGGCCTGGGCGCTGTTGTCGATGGACAGCGCCAGCACCTCGAAGCCGGGGCCGCCGAGCGTCGCCTGCAGGCGGTCGAGCGAGGGCATCTCCTGGCGGCAGGGCACGCACCAGGTGGCCCACAGGTTGAGCAGCACCACCCGGCCATGGAAATCGGCCAGCGTGCGGGGCGTCCCGTCGTCATCCACGAAACGGATCTCGGGGATCTGCGCCGATGCGCGCGCCGCGTCCGCGTCCAAGGCCGGCTGCGGGAAGCCGTGCAGCCCGGTGACGACAGCGGCGGCGACGACGAGCGCGCCGGCGATCAACAGGCTGTGGCGCTTTGCGATGCGCGTCGTCATGGGCATTCGTTCCGGATGAAGGCGGAAATCTCTACCGGCGTGGCGAACACCACTTGCGCCCGATCGCCGCCCATGCCAGTGCTGACGATCACCGGCTCGCCCCGGCTCGGGCCGCGCGACGAGGTGTCGGTCTTGAAGCGCAGGTTGAACTCCCAGAATGGGACGGTCGCTCCGTCCCCCAAAGTGACGTGATAGGTGTCGCCGCAATGGCGGATGGCGCTCACCCGTTGGCCCGCGTCGACCGTTTTCAGATCCGGCAGGCCGCCTGTCGCCGGGGCGGCGGTCTTGCCGGTGGCGACCGCGCGCAGATAGGCGATCAGGTCGGCGCGGGCGGGGGCCTCGGGCAGGCCGCGGAAGAGCATCGCGTTGCCGGGAATGAAGGCGGCCGGGTCGCGCAGCCAGGCATCCAGCGCCGCCTCGTCCCACACCACGGTCGACTGGCGCAGCGCCTCTGAGTAGCGGGCAAAGCCTTCCACGGTGCCGGCGCGGCGGCCGAACACCGTGGCCAGGCTGGGGCCGGTGCGGTGCTCGCCGGCCACCAGCGAATGGCAGGCGGCGCAGGCGCGAAAGGCCTGCGCGCCGCTTTCGGCGTCGCCGGCCGCGTGGGCGAGCAGCGGGGCACCGAGCGCGGCCAGCGCCGTCAGGGTACGCAAGATGGTCATCTCGGAGGTCTCCTCGGTAGGGGGGGGTGAGTTCGTCACCGCAGCAGGATCCGCAGGTCATGGGCAATCACCTGCGGCTCGGATTTGCCGCGGAAATACAACAGGCGTAGCCGTCCTTGCGGGTCGAACGCGTACACCGCAGGCTGGTGGTCCACGGTGTAGAAACCCGACGCGTCGGGTGCCTGGCGGGCGAAGAACAGCTTGAAGTCCCCGGCGGTGCGTACCACTTCGGCCTCGCTGCCACGCAGGCCGAGGAAATTCGGGTGAAACGCCGGCACGTACTGCCCGAGCACCGCAGCGGTGTCGCGCGCCGGGTCCAGGGTCACGAACAGCCCCTGGACGCGCGCGCCGTCTTCGCCGAGCAGTTCGACCGCTCGCGCCATCTTCGCCAGCGTCGTCGGGCAGGCGTCGGGGCAGTGGGTGTAGCCGAAGAACAGCAGCACCGCCTGGCCGCGAAAGTCGGCGAGGGTGCGCGGCCTGCCGGTGTGGTCGCCGAGGCGAAAGTCGCGGCCCCAGTCCACGCCGGTGATGTCGGTGCCCTGGAAGGGCTCCTGCTTCTTCGCGCAGGACGGCAGCGCCAGCGTCAACGCCAGCAGGCCGCCGGCGCGCAGCAGCAGGCGACGGCGCGCCTCACTCATGGCCGCCTCCCTGCCGCCAGTCCACCACCGGCAGCGTCACCGCCACCACGCGGCTGGCGCCGCCGGTCTCGCGCACGGTGAGGCGCAGTGCCACGGTGCCGCCGGGGTGCAGCGGCTGCGACAGGCCGGTGAACATCAGGTGCACGCCGCCGGGGACGAGGCGCAGCGCGCGTCCGGCGGTGAGTTCGAGTTCGTCGACGCGGCGCATGCGCATCACCTCGCCGTCCATCGTCATGCGGTGGAAGCTCACCGAGGCGGCTGCGTCGGAGGCGGCAGCCACCACCCGGGCAGCCACCGGGCTTTCCATCGTCAGGTAGGCCGCGGCCACGCGCTGCCCCGGCACCGTGGCCAGGATCCGCGCGTCGCGCACCGCGAGCGTCTCCGCAGCGGCGGTCGGCAGCGCCAGCGCCAGCGCGCCGAGCAGGGCCGCCATTTTTCTCCTTGCTTGCATCGTCATGCCATCTCCTCGCTGCCGCGTCCGCGTGTAAAGCGCCGTTGCGGCGGCATCGAACCTGGATTTATCGCTTGGAAGTGCCCGAACGTGCGGTCAGCCATGGAATCCAGGTTGAACCGGGTTCAGGGCGAGCGGAACGCCTCCGGCAGACGCAGCGCGCGTGCCGGAAGGACGTTTCGCCAGGGACGGGTCAGACGCTGCGGGGTGGTCGCCAGATTCCGGCGGGACTGCGAGAGAGCAGGGGGGATTCGGCGAAGGCGACGATCGTCGCGGGCGCGGCGTGCGCCTGCGCCGTTGTGGGCAGGTACGGGGGATGGATGCTGCCGGTCTTGCACTGCTGGCCAGGCTTGCACGGCGTGCGCTCGGTCGGCTCCGAGGACGCATCGTCGTCCGACTCGACACTCGCGCAGCAATCGTTCCCGATCTCGCCCGCCTGCGCCACCGCCTCGACCTGCATCGGGCAGGCGTCCGGCAGCCCGAGCGCCGCCCACGCGTACACGGGCAGCGTGACGATCAGCAGCAGCGCAATCAGTCGTCGGATGAGATGCATGGCTTAAGGACGGATCGGTATTGTTCGAAGATTCTACGCCGGCATTCCGGATGCAGCGCCGGAGCAAGCATCGCACAGCCGGGTTCCAGCATGTGCGACGCCCGGCGAGGCCGGAAGTTCAACAAGCGAACCCCCGACCCCGCCCCTGGGGCCTCAGCGCACGGCGGTCACCACGTAGCCGGCGCCCTCCTTGACGAAGTCGAACGCCACCTGCGCGCCGACGGCGAGCTTGTCCAACAGCGCCTTGTCCTTGACCTTGAAGCCCATGGTCATGGCCGGCCATTCGAGGCTCGCCACCGGCCCGTGGGCCAGGGTGACCATGCCATTGACGGCATCGACCTTCTTCACCGTGCCGTTGGCGTGGTGGACCTGGCCCTGGGTGGCGCCCATCGGTATGTCCTTCATGGGCATGGCCTTGTCGCCGCCCATCGGCATCCCCTTCATGTCTTCCATCTTCTGCTGAGCCAGCGCGCCGCCGGCACCGAGGGTCAGGGCGACGGACAGGGCGAGTTTCGTGATGTGTTTCATGTTTACTTCCTTTGCTTGCGGTTGAAAAAAAGTGTGCCGGCGCATCCACGTTCAGCGCTGGTATTCGCCATCCTTGCGTCCGCGCCGGCGCATCAGCAGATAGGCGGCGGGGATCACGAACATCGACAACAGCGGTGCGGTAATCATGCCGCCCACCATGGGCGCGGCGATGCGTTGCATGACCTCGCTGCCGGTGCCGGCGCCCCACATGATGGGGAACAGGCCGGCGAGGATCACCGCCACCGTCATCGCCTTGGGGCGCACGCGCAGCACCGCGCCTTCGCGGATCGCCTCGAGCAGGTCGGCCTCGGTGGTCTTGCTCTCGTCGAGCCGCTCGAACCAGGCCTGCTTGAGGTACAGCAGCATGATCACGCCGAACTCGGCGGCCACCCCGGCGAGCGCGATGAAGCCCACCACGCCCGCCACCGACCGGTTGTAGTCGAGCAGGTAGAGCAGCCACACGCCGCCGACCAGCGCGAAGGGCAGGGTGGTCATGATCAGCAGCGCCTCTCCGAAGTGCTTGAAGGCGAGATAGAGCAGCACGAAGATGATCAGCAGCGTGAAGGGCACCACCAGCTTGAGCTTGGCGGTGGCGCGTTCGAGGAATTCGAACTGCCCCGACCACGACAGCGAGTAGCCCGGCGGCAGCGCCACCTGCTCGGCCACGGTGCGCTGCATGTCGCGCACCGCCGAGCCTAGGTCGCGGCCTCGGATGTCGACATACACGTAGCCGGCCAGCCGCGCGTTCTCGCTGCGCAGCATGGGCGGGCCGTCGTCGATGCGGATCTCGGCGACATCGGCGAGTACAAGCTGCTGCCCGCTCGGGGTGATGATGGGCAGCGTGCGCAGCCGCGCCAGCGAATCACGGATCTCGCGCGGGTAGCGCACGTTGATCGGGAAGCGCTGCAGCCCTTCCACCGTCTCGCCGACGTTCATGCCGCCCACGGCCGAGCTGACCACCGACTGCACGTCGGCGATGTTGAGGCCGTAGCGGGCGGCGGCCTCGCGGCGGATGTCCACGTTCACGTAGCGCCCGCCGGTCAGGCGCTCGGCGAAGGCGCTGGTCACGCCCGGCACCGGCTTGAGCGCGCGCTCGATCTCGCCGGTCAGGCGGTCGATGACGGCCAGCTCCGGCCCCAGCACCTTGACCCCCACCGGGCTCTTGATGCCGGTGGCCAGCATGTCGAGGCGGTTGCGGATCGGCGGCACCCAGATGTTGGTCAGGCCCGGCACGCGCACGGTCTTGTCGAGCTCGTCCACCAGCTTGTCCGGCGTCATGCCCGGTCGCCATTCGTCGCGTGGCTTGAGCTGGATGGTGGTCTCGAACATCACCAGCGGCGCCGGGTCGGTGGCGGTCGCCGCGCGGCCCGCCTTGCCATACACGCTCTTCACTTCGGGCACGCGCTTGATCAGGCGGTCGGTCTGCTGCAGCAGCTCGGCCGCCTTGCCGGCGGACAGGCCCGGCAGCGCGATGGGCATGTAGAGCAGGTCGCCTTCGTCGAGCTGCGGCATGAACTCGCTGCCGATGTGCTGCAAGGGCCACAGACTCGCGAGCAGCACCACCACGGCCAGCGCCAGCGTCGCCTTGGGGAAGCGCAGCACGCCGTCGAGCAGCGGGCGGTAGGCCACGATCAGCCAGCGGTTGAGCGGGTTGGCCTGCTCATCCGGAATCCGGCCGCGGATCAGGTAGCCCATCAGCACCGGAATCAGCGTCACCGCCAGCCCCGCCGCCGCCGCCATGGCGTAGGTCTTGGTGAAGGCGAGCGGCGAGAACATCCGCCCCTCCTGGGCCTCCAGGGTGAACACCGGAATGAAGGACAGGGTGATGATCAGGAGCGAGAAAAAGAGCGCCGGCCCGACCTCGGCGGCGGCGTTGCCGATCACCGCCCAGCGCGCGTCGCCCACCAGCTTCTCGCCGGGATGCTCGTGTCCCCAGGCCTCGAGATGCTTGTGGGCGTTCTCGATCATCACCACCGCCGCATCCACCATGGCGCCGATGGCGATGGCGATGCCGCCCAGGGACATGATGTTGGCGTTCACGCCCTGCTGCTGCATGACGATGAAGGCCATGAGGATGCCCAGGGGCAGCGACACGATGGCCACAAAGGCCGAACGCAGGTGAAACAGGAACAGCGCGCACACCACCGCGACGACGATGAATTCCTCCACCAGCTTGTGGCTGAGGTTGTCGATGGCGCGCTCGATCAAGCCGGAGCGGTCGTACACCGGCACGATCTCCACGCCCTTGGGCAGGCTCTGTTGCAGGGTGGCAAGCCGCTCCTTCACCGCCCGGATGGTGGTGAGCGCGTTCTTGCCGGAGCGCATCACGATCACGCCCCCCACCGCCTCGCCCACGCCGTCGAACTCGCCGATGCCGCGCCGCATCTCGGGGCCGAGCTGGATGCGCGCCACATCGCCAAGCCGCACCGACACGCCCGCATCGGTGGTCATCAGCGGGATCGCGCGGAAGTCGTCGAGGTTTTGCAGATAGCCCGAGGCGCGCACCATGTACTCGGCCTCGCCCAGCTCCAGCACCGAGCCGCCGGCCTCCTGGTTGCCGCGGCGGATCGCCTCCACCACCCGCGCATGCGCAATGCCGTAGGCGGCGAGCTTGTCCGGATCGAGCACTACCTGATACTGCCGGACCATGCCGCCGATGGTGGCCACTTCGGCCACGTTGGGCACGGTCTTCAACTCGAACTTGAGAAACCAGTCCTGCAGGGTGCGCAATTGCGAGATGTCCTGCGTGCCCGACTTGTCGACCAGTGCGTACTGGTAGATCCAGCCCACCCCGGTCGCGTCCGGCCCGATCGACGAGCTGGCCCCCGGCGGCAGGCGCGACTGCACCTGGTTGAGGTACTCCAGCACGCGCGTGCGCGCCCAGTACAGGTCGGTGCCGTCCTCGAACAGCACATAGACGTAGCTGTCGCCGAAGAACGAGTAGCCGCGCACCACCTTGGCGCCGGGCACCGACAGCATGGTGGTGGTGAGCGGATAGGTGACCTGGTTCTCGACCAGTTGCGGCGCCTGGCCGGGGAAGGTGGTGCGGATGATGACCTGCACGTCCGAGAGGTCGGGCAGGGCGTCGAGCGGGGTGCGCGACAAGGCCACCACGCCCCAGGCCGTGACCATCCCGGTCGCTAGCAGTACCAGAAAGCGGTTGGCGATGGACCAGCGGATGAGTCTGGCGATCATTGCGCCGCCCCTTTCGCAGCCCGGATGGCGACGATCTGCGGCGCGTCGCCTTCCTGCATGCGGAACTCGATGTCCACCGCCGCGCCCGCCGCCAGCGCTGGCCGCGCCAGTCCCGGCGCCAGCTTGAAGTCCATGGTCATCGCCGGCCACCCGAGGCTCTCGATGGCCGGATGGCTCAAGGTCAACAGGTCACCGTCGACGGCTTCGATCCGCGCGCCGGTACGATGGGTGTCGGCCGCTGCCGTTTCGCCCAGGCGCGCCTCGATGCCCTTGAGACTGGCTTCGGAGTCGATCAGGAACTGCCCCGACAACACCACCCGCTGCCCGGCCTGCAGACCCTGCCGGATCTCGGTCCGGCCGCCGGCCTCGACGCCGGTGAGCACCTCGGCGGGCCGGAAGGCGCCGTCCGCCTCGGCCAGCATCACCAGGCTGCGCCGGCCGGTGTGGATGATCGCCTCGCTGGGCACCTGCAGGGTCTCGCCTTGCCGCTCGCCGGCAAAGTCCATGCGCACGAACATGCCCGGCACCAGTTGCCCGCGCGGATTGGCCAGCGCCAGTCGCGCCTTGACCGTGCGCGTGGCCGGATTCACCTCCGGCAGCAGCGCCTGCACCCGGCCGGTGAAGGTCTCGCCCGGCAGCGCCGGGGTGGTCGCCGTCACCCGCGCGCCGGGGGCGAGCTGCGCCGCCTGGCTCTCGGGCACCTCGGCGTGGGCCCACACCGTTTCCAGGCCGTTGATGCGCGCCAGCGTCATGCCCGGCATCACCGTCATGCCTTCGCGCGCCGTCAATTCGGTGATGGCGCCGGCGATGGGGGCGCGGATGGTCAGCCGCGCCTGCACCTTGCCGCTGGCTTCGACCAGCCGGATGTGCGCCGCGTCCATGCCGGCCTGGCGCATGCGGGCGCGCGCGGCGTCCACCAGGCTGTCCAGCCCGGTGCCGCGCATGCGCCGCACCGACAGGAACTCCTCCTGCGCCGCGACCCAGTCGGGCACGTGGATGTCGACCAGCGGCTGCCCCTTGCTCACGCGGTCCAGCGTCGCGCGCACGTGCAGTTTCTCGACGTAGCCCATGGCACGGGCCTGCACGATCGCCTGGTCGCGCTCGTTCCAGGCGATGGCGCCCACCGCGCTGATCGCCGGCGATGCCGCGCCTTCGGTCACTTCGGCGGTGCGCAGGCCGATGTTCTGCTGGATGCGCGCGCTGACGGTGACGGTGCCGGCGTCGGCGCCCGCGCTGCCGGCATAGGCCGGCACCAGCATCATGTCCATGAAGGGCGACTTGCCCGGCGCGTCGAACTTCTTCCCCGGCACCATGGGGTCGTGGTAGTGGAGGATCTTGCTCGCGGTGAGCGGATCGACCATGCCGGCCTTGAGGCCGTCGGCAATGTGGCGACGCGTGGCGGCTTCGCCTTCGGGGATGCCCCAGGTGGCGGGGTCGACCGGGGCGGCGGCAGCCGGTGCCGGCGCGGCGGTGGTGTTTGCCATGCCCATGCCGCGCGCCATGCCGACGCGGTACAGCGCGACGCCCGCGGCGCCGAGGATGCCGGCGGCCGCCAGGCTGATCAGGATCTGCTTGGGTTTCATGATTGTTGCTCCGGAACCAGGTATTCAAGCTCGACCCACAGGCCGGCGGTGTCCATTTCGATGCGCAGCCGCTCGATGCGCGTGTCGATCTCCATGCGGCGCGCCTCCAGCACCGCCGCCAACGGGCCGGCGCCGCCGCGATACGCGGCCAGTGCCGCGCGGGTGCGCTCGGCGGCGAGCGGGATCAGCGTCTTGTCGTAGTCGTCGAGCCGCGTCAGGTGGCTGCGCCAGGTGGTGAGCCAGCGCTCGGCCTCGGCCAGATGGGCGCGCGTCATCTCCTCGCGCTCGGCGCGTGCCTGTTCGGCCTTCGCCAGACGGGCGGCGAGTTCGCGCTCCTGCCGGTTCGCCTGGTCCCATTGCAGCGGCACGCTGACGGCGATGGTGACCATGTCGGAGAAGGCTGGCCCGCGGTGGCTGTACATCAGCGACGCGCTCCAGTCGGCGCGCTTGTTCTGGCGGGCGATCTCGGCCTCGGCCAGCGCTACCGACTCCTTCGAGGCCATCAGCGCGATGTCGGGGTGGCGCTCGAGATCGTGCGCCAGCGTGTGGTCGGTCAGCCGCGTCCGCGAAATCGCCGGGACCTCGCCCAGCGGCGCGGTGGCGGGCTCGCCCACCCAGCGCGCCAGCGTGGTTGCGGCGTTGGCCTCGCGCGCTTGCGCGTCACGGATGTGGTCCTCGATGCGGGCCACGCTTGAGCGCGCCATGAACACGTCGGCCTGGGCGCCTCGGCCGGCCCGGTAGGCGGCCTCGGCGGCGTCGATCTGCAACGCGGCCTCATCACGCTGCTGTGACAACAACGCGACCATCCGCTGCTGGTAGTAGCGCTCGAACCACGCGAGCGCGGTGCCGCGTCGCAATTGCGCAAGCTGCATTGCGCGCGCGGCTTGGGCCGAATCGGCCTCGCGCTCGAAACGTGCCGCGCGGGCGTGGCGCTTGTCCTCACGGGTGAAGGTCTGTGTCACCCCGACCGAGCGCATGGTCATGAAGTCCTTGGTCAGGCTGAAGCGCATCGGTCCGTCGATGGGCAGGTTGTCGACCGACAGGCGCAGTATCGGGTCGGGCAGGCGCCCGGCCGCCACCGCCATCTCGCGCGCCGAGCGGGCGGCCGCATCCTGCGCGACCAGGGCATGCGAGCGCGCCTGCGCAGCGTGCAGCGCCGCTTCCAGCGTCAGCGGTCGGGCGGGAGGGGGCGTCTGCGCGACGGTCTGCGCCGCGACTCCACCGGAAAGACCGGCCGTGAGCAACGCCGCGCCGAGCGCGCGCAGGACGCCGGGCCGGCACGCGAAGGTGTTGTTGTTATTGCGGGGCGCGCATGCGCGCACCCCTTCCGAAGGAAGTGGCATATAGGCTGAATCCGAGCGAGTCAGGCATCACCGCGAGGCGGCGCGCACAAACATCCGCCTCGGGCCAGACGCGTCAAGGCGCGGCCCGAAACGACACGAGGGGGAACGGAATCAGTAGGGGCGGGGCGGGCGCCAGACCCCGGAGGGGTCGCGGGACGCGAGGAGGGACGCGGCGGCGGGGCCGAGTATCGTGGCCGCCTGGAAGGCTGAGGTGGTGCGCGGCAATTCAGGCTGATACAGGCCGCCGGTCTTGCACTCCTGGCCAGGCTTGCACGGATGAGGCTTGTCCGGCTGGCCTTGTTCGTTGCCGACCGGATCGCAACAGGCGTGGCCGCAATCGCCCATCTCCATGACTGCCGCCTGCATGGGGCAGGCTTGCGCAAGGTCGAGGGTCGCCCAGGCGTACGCGGGCAGCGTCACCATCAGGAACAGCGCGATCAATCGGCGGAACAAGCGCATGGACGTATGGGCAATCGGGAAAACGCCGCGCGATTCTACACGCGCGATGAACAAGGTGGGAACGGTGCGTTCCAGCATCGAGTGCTGAAAGACCCGCGATGTCGCTGGAAGTTCATATGAGTGCCAGCGTGAAGCGGAGCGCCTCCGGGCACGCGTCCGGGTGATGTGACTTCCGGCACATGCGCCGGGCGCACGCCCGGTGTGATCATGACTGACTCAACGAGCTTGCAACTCAGGACATCAGTGGTCTGCCGCGTCAATGCCGATACTCTCCGCCCGTGACTCGTTGACCCCATGGTGGCGAGCGAGACCGATGGCTTGCGCCGTACCTCGTGCACTGCCGGACGGGGCGCGTCGTGACGGATGTCTGTGGGCGGGGCTGGGCGCCTCGCTCGCGCTGCATGTCGTGCTGCTCCTGCCGTTTGCCCCACCTCCGGTCCGCAATGCCGGGGCGCCGGCACAGCGCCTGCAGGTAAGGTTGATTCCGCCAACGATGCCTCTGGTCCCGGCGCCGCTGGTCCCCCCGCCGACGCCCGCCGCCCCGCCGGCACGGCCTCAAGTCCGACCGCCTTCTGGAAAGCCTCGCGTGGTGGACCACGGCTTGCGCGTGCCAGCCGGTCAGGCCGCGCCGGCGGTGATCGCGGCTCCGCCGTCGATCGATCTGGATCAGGCTCGCCGTATTGTGCGCGATATGGGCGACAAGCACGCCGGCTCACCATGGCAGCGGGAATCTCCGGATGCCGAACTTGCCCGTCGGCTCCAGGCGGATCGCCCGCCACCCGGCGAAACGGCGAGTCGAGTCAATCCGCGCAACCCGTCGCCCGAGGCGATATTCGCGCGCGGGCTGCAGCGCGCGCCAACGGGGGAGACCCGCATGAGCGATGGAACGGTAGTGATACGCTTTTCCGCCGGCGTGTGCGTGGTGGTGCCGCCCCACAGGCCGTCCTGGCAGGGCTTCGACGACGTGCTCGTCGTTCCGGGCACCTGTCCCGGTTCGCTTGGCCATTGACCACGGGGTGACGCATGGAGGTGGGGCAATTTCAATGAAATATCGACTGGTGATTTTCGACTTCGACGGGACGCTCGCGAACTCGTTTCCCTTCTTCCTCGGCGCGCTCGATGAGCTTGCCGAACGGCACGGATTCAGGAAGATCGCGCCGGAGCGGGTGGATCGTCTCAGGCACCTCACTGCCCGGCAGATGCTCGATCACGTTGGACTGCCGATGTGGAAGCTGCCCCTGGTCGCCAGAAGTTTCATGACGCTGATGAACAAGGGCGCCGGCGCGATCACGTTGTTCGACGGCGTTGGCGAAATGCTGGCTCACCTGGCGCGCGCGGGGGTGACGCTTGCCATCGTCACCGCCAACTCGCGCGAAAACGTGCACCGCGTCCTGGGGCCGGACAACGTTCGATTGATCGAACATTTCGAGTGCGGTGCGTCGATCTTCGGCAAACACAGCCGGATCGGGAAGGTACTCGGGAGCAGTGCGATCCCCGCCCGCGAGGCGATCTACATCGGCGACCAAACCACGGATGCCGAGGCGGCCCGCAGGGAGGGGGTTGCGTTCGGCGCCGTGTCGTGGGGATACGGCGCCATCGAGGCGCTGCAAAGCCTCACGCCGGACGAGTTGTTCGAGCGTGTGCGGGCCATCGGGCGCATTGCCGGGTCGAGGACATGAGAGCGTTGCGGATGAACTCGGTGAGGCGACCGTGTTCGTCCGGGTCCGGGCCGTGACGCCCACCGGCGAAACAGACCACTCGCCATGGCCGCTCTGTTCACGATGCTTCTTGAGGGAACTGGGCGGAATCGACCCGTTCGCTCGGGGCGAGGATGTCGGGATCGCGAAAGCCGACGTGATTCACGCCGGGCAGGACGACGTGGCGATGTGCGATATCGACGACAGCCTCGAATCGCTCGATCTCCTCGCGCTGCCGGGGCATGGCGATCGAATCGGCCGAGCCGTGGAAGATCGTGAGTCTGACGTGCGGCGGCAACGGCGTCGCGAGTTGCCGCATGAAATCGGAACCAGAGCCGATCTCGACCCCCATCGGATATCCGATCAGGCGTCCGACGGTGACCGGAAAGGGGGCGTAGCGGACCAGGTTCGCCAGGCGAAAGCCGCCCCAGGGCGTGCCGAGCGCGTTGAGTTCGATGCTGCGAAAGCGGTGGATGGACCCCGATGCCGCCATCCGGTCGAGGGCATGCTTGGCGATGAGCCCGCCCATGCTGTGCGCCGTGATGACAAGTTGATCAGTCCCGGCTTCGGCCAGCGCGTCGAGGCGCTCCATCATCAGTTCGGCCGCCTCGGTCATCGTTGTCGAACCGTAATCGCAGTCGAAGCCATAGACGGAGAGACCCGCGTCGCGGTAACGCGCGCCCCACCGGTCGAGGAAATGGTAGGTATCGTTGATTCCGCCCACCAGTAGGACTGCGGTCCGGGTGGCAGGGTGGGATGCATGCACGGGCACCAGGCGCCCAGGCGGTTCGGCATGACCCTCGTCCGACGACAAGCCCGCGCATCCGGGCAGCACCCCGGACAAATGTGCCGCGACCAGCCATGCCAATGGATATCGACCGGATGCCACGCGCCTGGCCATGATTTCGCCGCCTCCCCTGAAATGCCAATTCTGGAAGGCGCGGCGTTGGCGCGCATGTGCCGGAAGGCGGGGGTTGCAGCCATGACTTCCGGCACATGCGGATCACGTGCGGCCCGGCGGACCTCGGCCGACGTTGCGTGCGGCGTCCTGGAGCATCGCGACACAACGGCGCTCGTTGGCGATGATCCCGTCCACCAGGTCCAGAATGCACTGCCGCCGCCGTGGAGAATCCACGATCGCGGCGGGCCCCCAGGGGGTTTCCAGTACCGCAACGTCGCGGCCCAACGCGGCGATATCCTCGCGCGGCAAATGCCCCAGCGCATGGACCAGTGATGTGCCGGCGTCGATTCCGGTCCGCACGCCGGTCAGGTCCGGTGTTTGCCGCAGTTGTTTGTCCCACAAGGCCGCCTGGACGCGTGCGGCGATCCGGGCGGTCGCTTCGTAGCACAGGGCCGCCTCCAGGAGCGGTCCGCGTGCGGGGTGCGCCCCGACTACCGCGCGCAGGAAATGAGCCCCGCGCGCGGGGTTCGCCCTGGCCACCGCGCGCAGGAAGTGGGCCGCGTTGGCGCGGTCGTAATGGAGTTGACCAAGTTGGGCGTCGATGCGCCAGATGAGTGCGAAATCACCCAGCTCGGCTTCGGCGAGGTCCTGCCTGAGTGCGCCGAGCGCGGCCTCGCCCTGGCGCGCGGCGCGGCCCGCCAAGGGCGCGTCGCTGTAGCGCTGGGCACCGGGATGGTCGGCGTAGGGCAACGGCGCGCCGGCGTGCAGTTGTGCCGCCCGCGCCAGCGCATCGCCGAGCAAGGCGTCCGGCGCCGGCGGCGACACGCGGCCGGCGAGGACGAACAAGGGCGTGTCCGCCCAGGCCACGCCACCCGGCACCGGACCGTCCCAGTGCTCGGGCATGGCGACGGTTTGGTAGCCGGCGCAGGAGCGACTGTCCTCCCGGGCGGTACGCAGAACGAACTGCCGCGCCGTGTCGTCGATGCCCACGATCAAGACCATGCCGTGGTACCAGCGGCTGCCGAGGAACGGGGTAATCACCGGGCAGCCCCGTTGCACCGACGCACGAACCAGGGCCGTAATCTCCCCGGTCCGAGCGGCGAGCCGCCAATGTCCTGTCCACCCGGCGGCCTGGCACGCGAGCGTCAGGACATCCAGCGGAACCCGGTCGCGCAGCGGCTCGAACACCGCGCCGGTGTCATAGACGAACTTGAACGCATCGCCCGACATGCCGGCGAGCCACCACGCGGGCCGGCTCTCGCCTTGCGTCGCAAGCGTGGCTTCGAGTGCCAGCATGGCCATGCTGCCGGCGTCGTGGTTGCGCTCGAAGCTGGGTACGTCCTTGATTGAGCATGCAGTCATCACGTTTTCCTTTTGCCCATCGGTTGCTCTCGTAAGCCCGGCAACCGGGCAGATTACGCAGTATTGCGCTGCTTCGCTGTGCGCCGTGCAGGGCCGGCCACGCCCGAGCCGCAATCCACATCGCAGATTACCGGGCGACGCCGTCCCACCTTCAGAACGAGTAGGCGGCGCCAATCGACACGATCAGACTGCCGTTGTGCTTGAAGTCGGAGGCGAGTTGCCGTCGCTCTTGCGCCACATCCTGGCCAAGCGCGGCATTGCCGGCGGCCCCCGAGGCGGATAGCGACGTGCGCCCCTTGCCGAGATAGGCCACACCGGCGTCGCCGATGAAGCGCCAGCCCTTCGTCCCAGGGCGGGCCGATTCCCAACCCACCCCGACGTAGGGCGCGAACTTGTTGTATTTCACCGCGCCCTTCAGCTCGCCGACGGCCGTCGCGGCGTAGCTGTGATCGTTGATGCTGAAGTTGCCGGCCGAGTCCTTCTTGCCGGCAAGGCTGCCCTTGGCGTTGCCGTACATGAGGCCGCCGGTGAGGCGCAAGCCGCTGTCGGCAAACGGGTACCAGTCCGCCAGCACTTCCAGCGAAGCCGCGGGCTTGTTCTTGATGTCGTACTTGATCCCGCTGAGCTTCCGGTCGTGGCTGTATTCGGCGCCGCCGCCGATGCCCAAACGCAGGGTGACGTTGTCGTTGATCGCCATGCCGAAACCGGCTCCCAGACCCATGCTGCCCAGTTTTCCGTACACAAACCGTCCGTCGTCGCCGGAGAGACCCCCGGCCCATGCCGTGCCGGTACCGGCCAGCACCAGCGCGGCAATGATCCGGGTACACGCGATTCGCAATTTCATGACTTCTCCTTGGATAATGGCCGCCTGCACAGGATCGGCATTTCATGATGGAGACCGGATTCTCGATGACAGGACGTTCCCGCACATGTGCCGAAGGGCAGCAGCGTGCGCCATGACTTTCGGCACTTGCCCGTGCCGATGCGCCAAGGCACTGTTGGCCCATGAATGGATCAGCCAACATCCTGTTTCGCGTCGCCGGCGTGCTTGCTTGCGCGGTCGCTGTGCTGCCGGGGTCCGTCAACCTCTGGTTGGCGGGGCCCGAACACGCGACCAAGCCGCTCATCGAGTTCATCGGCGTTGGGGGCGACAGGGTCTACGCCCTGTTCGCGGCGATGCTGATCTTTCGTCTGTTCAGCGTGCTCGCGTTCGCCGCGGCCTTCTGGGTGGCAACGCGCCCCAAGGGCCACTCGACGCGCAACGGTGCGTTACTGCTGGTGGTGCAGTTCGTTCTCGCGCTGATCAACGAGGCCGATCTCATGTACATCCTGGCGGCCGAATTGCCTTTTGTCCTGCCGCTGCGCGCGGCGCTGGCGTGGCTCGTCGTGCAAAGCGCGGGCATGGCAACGATTTCGGCCTTCGCCATGGACCGCATGCGGTTCAGCCTGACCGCCACGCTCGGTCAGGAGGTCGTTCCGATGGACAACGTGCCCATTCCGCTGTCCGTTGTTTTCCTCATGGCGGTGGGCACCGGGATTGCCTGGCAGGCCTTTGCCTTTTGCATGGGCTATATCGCCGCGGCGGAAAAGAGAAACCGGATCAGGTTGACCGGGGTGAATGCGGAACTCGTCGCGATGCAGCAGTTGCTGGCCGAGAGCGCGCGTGCCTCCGAGCGGCTGCGTATCGCCCGCGATCTCCACGACGGGCTCGGCCACCATCTCACGGCGCTGAGCCTGCATCTGGACCTGGCCGCGCATCGGGCCGAGGGCAAGGCCGCCGAGCCGATCCACACCTCGCGCGACATCGCCCGGCAACTGCTGGTCGAGGTGCGCACCGCCGTTGGGGCCGAGCGGGCCGAGCAGCCGATAGATCTGCGCCAGGCAGTGCGGACGCTGTGCTCGGGCATTCCGTCGCCGCGCATCGAGTTGACGTTCGACGAAGCGTTCGAGGTGAGCGACCCGTCGCTCGCCCACGTGATCTTTCGCGGCGTGCAGGAGGCGATCAGCAACGCCGTGCGCCATGCCGATGCCGACACCATCGAGGTGGCGCTATCGGTCCAGGACGCCAGCCTGCTGGTCACCGTGTCCGATAATGGCAAGGGGGTTCGCGAAGTACGGACTGGCAACGGTTTGCGCGGGATGTGCGAGCGTATCGTGGGGCTGGGCGGGACGATGGAAGCAGAGTGCCGCACAGGGGGCGGGTTCGCTGTGAAGATGCGATTGCCATGTCGGGCGACCGGGAAGTTGTCCTCATGAGGGTGATCGATGATCACGCCGGCATGTGCGTCGACGCTGGCAAGCTGTTGGTCGGGGTACAGGGTGTCCGGGCGGCGGCGACAAGCCGGCGGAATGAGTCCCGGATCAGGACGGCAGGGCATTGGATGACGATGTGAGGTCGGCTGGCATGACGACGGAAGGGATGTTTCGCAGTGTGGGTCTGCTCGCTGCCGTCATGGCCGGCATGCAAGGGATCGTCGGCTACTACGTGGCCGCACCGCAATGCGCGGTTCTGCTGCCGGGGTTCGCCCAGATATGGGCAGGCAACGCACCGGCCGCCTACAATGCCGTGTTGATCGTGGGTGCAGCCCACCTGGCGGTGTTCGCCGCCGCCTTTTGGGAGACGACAAGACCCGTGCTCAAGCGCTCGACGACGAGCGTCGTATTGCTGATCGGTGTCCAGACCCTGATCGGATTCGTCGTAGAGCCACACATGCTGATCATGGTCGCGGCCGAGTTTCCCTTCGTCGTATCCCGTCGCGCGTCGTTGTGGTGCCTGTTCGGGTTGGCGACGCTGGTGGGCTTGACCGGCGTGGTTGCCGGGTATTGGGCAATCGCACCCGCCCGTGCCGCTATCGGCGTCAACTTCCTGTCGATCATCGCCTGGCAGATCTTCGCCTTCCTCGTTGGCTACCTCGCTACCTCGGAACGTCGCAACCGGATGGAACTCGCCGCAGCGCACTCGGAGTTGCTCGCCACTCAGCAATTGCTTGCCGAAAGCAGCCGCACCGCCGAGCGGCTGCACATCGCTCGGGAACTGCACGACGCACTGGGGTATCACCTGGCCGCGTTGAGTCTTCACCTGGACCTGGCCGGGCGGCAGGCAGCCCCAATCGGCAGCGAGTCGCTTCGCACCGCGCGCGACATTGCCAGGCAACTGCTCGCGGAAGTGCGCACGGCGGTCGGCGCGACGCGCAACGAGCGGGCGATCGATTTGCGACAGGCGCTGCGGACGCTGTGCTCGGGCATCCCGAGTCACCGCATCGATCTATCCTTCGATGAGCGATTCGAAGTCGTCAACCCGTCACTCGCCCACGTGATTTTTCGCGCCGTACAGGAGGCGATCAGCAACGCGATTCGCCATTCCGGTGCCGACACCGTGAAGGTGACGCTGGCCACCAGGGACTGCGGCCACGAGATATCAGTGTCCGACAACGGCAAGGGAACGTGCGAGATGCGGCTTGGCAACGGTCTGCGCGGCATGCGTGAACGCGTCGAAGAGTATGGTGGAACAGTGGAAACCATGTCCGCTGCCGGAGACGGATTCACCGTTCGTCTGTGGCTGCCGCAACCGGAGACCCGTCAATGATCCTGGATTCCTGAAATGATCCGCGTGGTCCTGGTGGACGATCAAACGCTGGTTCGCAGCGGCATTCGCGGTTTGCTGGCGTTGACCGACGATATTCAGGTGATAGGCGAGGCGTCCGACGGCGACGAGGCGGTGCGGGTCATTGCCACCATGAATCCCGATGTCGTTTTGCTGGATGTACGGATGCCGGGGTGTTCAGGGATCGAGGTGCTGAAGACGCTCAAAGGCAAGGAGCGGCTGCCGCCGACCATATTGTTGACGACCTTCGATGACGACGAAGCGTTCCTGGAAGGCATGCGCGCCGGCGCCAGGGGCTTTCTGCTGAAGGACATCTCCCTGGAGCGCCTCGCCGAGGCCATACGCGATCTCGCGGCGGGGCTGACCACCCTCCGTCCGGCCATCACCGAACGGGTATTGCAGGGCATAAAAGGGGCGGCGGCCTCGTTCCCCCGCCTCGATCTTCCCGACCGCCTGACCCATCGCGAATCGGAAATCCTTCGCCTGATGGCCGGCGGCTTCAACAACCGCGAAATCGCCGATGCCATCGGCACCAGCGAGGGAACGGTGAAGAACCACGTGTCGAGCATACTATCCAAGCTGGGCGTGCGCGATCGCGTCAGGGCGGTGCTCCGAGGGGTGGAGTTGGGCTACATCTAGTGGTCTGCTTCGCAAATCAAGGAACATGACGAAAACGACGGCTTGAGGTGCAGGGCAAGGCGCGAACCGCAGCAATAGTCGTCACTATTGCGAGGATGAGCAACGCCGCCATGCGCCTCAAGACGCGTTTTCGTGTTTCGGTATTTGCGAAGCAGACTACTGGCACTGCATCGACCGGCGCTGATCAAGTATCTCTGCGCCGCCCTGGTGGATGCATCGGGTCGCACGCGGCGCAAGCGTTTCCGCTTTCCGTCGCGTCGCTGGTCTCGGCATCGTGGCGTTCGATGCCGTCGAGGCTGCGGACCAGGCTGTTGGTGTTTGGCTGGTCGACGAACACGCAGCGTTTGCCGGTGCGCCTGCAGTGGTCCTTGACCCGCCAGTAAGCGCCGTGGCTGACGCAGCCGGTCTGGCAGATCACCAGGTCGGCGGCGGCCAGGCTGGCGTCCAGCCCCGGCGCGTGGTTGTCCTCGCCGCCGTCGTGCTGCAGAAAGCGTCCGCCGGTGCGCTCGACCAGTTGGCGGTAGAACGGGGCGATGCCGGCACGCCCGCCTACGCGCAACACCGCCTTGTCGCGCAGCGCCGCGAGCGCCGGGATGGTTCGCTCTGGCGGGGTGGCGGGGCGGGTCGATGCCCTGGCGTGCGCCGCCGGGGCATGCTCGATGCGTTCCTCCAGCGCCTGCGTCCGGTGTTGCCACCGCATGAGTTGCCGCTCCAGGTCGTGGATGCGGTCGAGTTGGCTTTCGATCTGGCACGCCTGCTCGACGCGGGTGCGCAACCTGGGGATGGCGGTCTCCAGCCGCGCGATTTCGTCGCGCAACCCGGCTGCCAGCGTCTCCTTGCCGATCAAGGCTCCGCGCAGTTGCATGTTCTCGGCGGTCAGCCGCCGGATGCACATGTCCCGTTCGGCGACCACGCGCGTGGCGCGCGCCTGGGCCGCGCCGAGTTCGCGCGCCAGCACGCCGTTTTCTTCGGCGAGGCCTGCCAATTGCCCCAGTTCGGCGTGATGGGTGGCCTCCGGCGGGTGTGGTCGCTGGCTTGCGCGTGCAGGTTCGGGTTTGCGTTCGGGCATCGTGGCACCCCCTCGTGTCAATGCCGCGCGGCCGTCCGCGTCGGCGTTGGTGTTGGCTCGGTCAAGGCGGGGTCGGCGTCCAGGCGCTGCTGCGCGATCGCCAGCATGCCCACCAACTCGCGGAATGACTCGGCCTCGAAGCGCAGCGTCAGGTACTCCAGGCTCAGGTGGATCTGACCGCAGGCAGGACAGGCGGCCACCTGACCGACGGGGCTGCGTGCGACCAGCAGGTGCTGGCATCCGGCGGGGTTCACTTCGTGCATTGCGCTGACTCCTTGATAGGGAAAGCATCGGTTGTCCAGGAGGCTGTCGGGTGCGGTCAATAAGGCGGTCCGCGTTTTCCCGTCCGGCATGTGACGATCGCTCAAGCTCGGCAGCCTGCAAAAATACTAATGAGAATCATTCGCAAATGCAACACGGCTCACACCTTGTTTCGTTTGTATCACCATTGCAAATGCGGTTCATTCGCATTTAAGATGCCGGAATGTGGCGTGGCATCGTCAAGGCCCGCAGCGGCGGCCTCGTCACGCATGCATCAGCCAGCATTCGCCAGCCAGTGCGTTCCAGAATTTCCCGGTTTTCCACGCACCCCCTTTCAAGGAGCTTCGCCATGCAGCACACCCAAAGCGCGTCCGTTTCCCCGATTGATCGCCCGCTCATCGTCCTGGGCGCGCTGTGCCTGCTTCTGGGCGGTGCTTCGGCCCATGCCGCGGACCATGCCGTGAAGATGCTCAACACCGGCAAGGACGGCTCGATGGTGTTCGAACCCGCGTTCGTCAAGGTGGCCGTGGGCGACACGGTGGTGTTCACCCCGGCCGACAAGGGAGCCCACAACAGCGCGTCACTGTTGGTGCCGGACGGCGCCACTGCCTGGAAGGGCGGCCCGGACAAGGAAGTGAGGGTCAAGATCGAGAAGGAAGGGGTCTATCTCTACGTGTGCGAGCCGCACAAGGTGATGGGCATGGTCGGCGTGATCCAGGCGGGTAAATCGGTCAACCTGCCCGACGCCAAGGCAGTTGCCGCGAAGGCGCAGGCCGCCTTCGCCCTGGGCAAGGATCGCTTCGACAAGGCGCTCGCGCAGGTCGATTGATCCGCCCCTTGGGCGAAAACGCTGCCCGGCCCCACAACCACCACGGTACGGCATCTTACCCAGGCGCTGATGTCTCTCATGGAATCCGTTGCATACGCAGCGTTGGCCGGTGCCGCGCGCGGGGAGCCGGCGCGGTGAACGCCGACCTGAAGACCCTGGCGCGGCGCCGCGGGCAGCGTGCCCGGATCGCCGCGGCGCGCCTGAACGCGGTGATGGCCTTGTACCAACGTTCGCCGCAGGGGTGGTTGCGCGCCAAGGCGGCGATACTCACGCGGCAGGTGAACTACCATCTGCGGCAGGCGCACGCGCTCGGGAGAATCATCGAGCGGCAAGAGGGCCGTTGGCGGCAGCCGTGATGCCAGCATGCGAACCGCCCATGGCGGGGCCGGCGGCAGCCGTGATGCTTCGCGCCGTGCGCAAGGGGCGTTTCCGTGGTCAGGGAAAGGCCGGGTGGCCCGGTTCGTTGCCCCCCTCGGGGGGCGAGCAGGGCAGGCCACGGACGTGGAGGGGGTCGTCCCGGCGGAGAAACGCCTCCGCGATGTGCTTGCGCAGTACCCGCTCGTCCCACGGTTTGGCGATGTATTTGTGTACGGCGCATTCGTTGATCGCATCGGTCACCGAATCAAAGTCGGTGTAGCCCGACAGCATGATGCGCACGATGTCCGGATACAGCCGCTTGACGCGGCACAACAGTTCCATGCCGTGCATTTCCGGCATCCGCCCGTCGCACACGATCACCCCGACCGGGTGGGTTGCCAGCAGTTCGAGCGCGTGCTGGGGGCTGGTCGTGCTCAGGACGTGGTAGTCCTCGCGCCGCAGCGCCCGGTTGAGGGCGGCGAGGATGTTTTTTTCATCGTCCACCAGCAGCAGCGTGTGCCGGCCGAGGTTGCCGCGCGCGCCGTCGGGCGGCAATCGGGTGTCCGCGCGTAGCAGCGCCGCCAGGTCGTCGCTGGGCAGCGGGCGACTGAAGTAGTAGCCCTGGATCGCGTCGCAGCGGTGGGTGTTGAGGAAGCGCAATTGGCCCTCGGTTTCGACACCCTCGGCAACCGTCGTCAAGTCCAGCGAGCGGGCCATCGCGATGATGGACTTGGCGAGCGAGGCGCCCGTGACGCTGCTGGTCACGTCCTGGACGAAGGAACGATCGATCTTGACCACATCGATCGGAAAGTCCCTGAGGTAGGAGAGGTTGGAATAGCCGGTGCCGAAGTCGTCCAGCGACAGCATCACGCCGATCTGCTTGAGCCGCCGCAGCGCCAGCGATACCGCCTCCCTGTCCTGCACGAGCAGGCTTTCGGTCAGTTCCAGTTCCAGATGCCGGGCGGTCAGGCCGGTATCGGCGAGCACGGCGGCAACCAGATCCGGTATGTCCTGCTGGCGGAACTGACGCGCCGAGACGTTGACCGCCATGGACAGCTCGGGGTGCCCGCCCGCGTGCCACGCCTTGAGCTGGGCGCACGCGGTCCTGAGCACCCATTCGCCGATGGGGAGGATCAACCCCGTGTCCTCGGCCAGCGGGATGAAGCGGTCCGGTGCGATCAGCCCGGCTTCGGGATGGCGCCAGCGGATCAGCGCCTCGACGCCACGAACCCGCCCGCTGCGCAGATCGACCTTGGGTTGGTAGTGCAACTCGAATTCGTGACGCTCCAGCGCACCGTGCAGCGCGTTTTCAACCTCGGCGCGTTGTTCCACTTCGACCCCCATGGCCACGGTGTAGAGCTGGGCGCCGTTGCCCCCTCCGTCCTTGGCGCGGTACAGGGCGGCGTCGGCGCTCTTGAGCAGCGTTTCGATGTCGGTGCCATCGTCGGGATAGATGCTCACGCCCATGCTGGTCGTCACATGCAGTTCATGACCCGCCACCACGAACGGGTCAGCGAACTTGCGCAGCACCTTGTGCACGACAACGTCCGCGTCCGCCGCACTGGCGAGTCCCGGCAGCATGATCACGAATTCGTCACCACCCAGCCGCGCCACGGTGTCGCCCGCGCGAATCGCGGTCTGAAGCCTGGCGGCGACGTCCTTGAGCAACGCATCGCCGAACGGGTGGCCGAAGCTGTCGTTGATGAACTTGAACCGATCCAGGTCAAGAACCAGCGTGGCCAGGCTTTGCCCGCCGCGGCGCGCCTGGGCGATCGCCTGGGCAAGGCGGTCGCTCAGCAGATTGCGGTTGGGGAGGTCGGTCAGCGCGTCATGATTGGCCAGGTACTCGATCCGTGCCTCGTGCGCCTTGCGTTCCGTGATGTCCTGCAGCGTGCCGCGCAGCAGGATCAGGCGGCCGTTTTCGTGCACCGCTTCGGCCTGATGGAAGACGAAGCGTTCAGTTCCGTTACCGCGTACGACCCGGTGTTCCAGGCGGTAGCCGCGACCTTCGTAGTGCAGCTTCATGAACAAGTGTGCCAACTCCGCCCGCTCGCCCTCGGGGATCTGTTGCGCCAGGGTTTCGAACCGGGGCGGATCGCACCGCCCGTCGAGCCCCAGGATTCGATAGACCTCCGGCGACCAGTAGCCGACGCTGCTGCCGGGGCGATACTCCCAATTGCCGATATGCGCGAGTTCCTGCGCATGGGCAAGACTCGCCTGGCTGCGCGCCAGCGCTTCGAGCGCATCGCTGGCGCGCAGCAGGTAGCGCACCCGGTGCCCGAGCAGTTGCCAGCGCATCGGCTTGGAGATGAAGTCGGTGGCGCCGGCGGCGAAGGCGCGAGCGATCGAGGCGTCGTCGTCGTGGCCGGTGAGGACGACGATGGGCACGCGCTCGCCGCCCGGCAGGTGCCGCAGGCGCTCGCAGCATTCGAAGCCGCTCATGCCCGGCATCGTCACGTCGAGCAGCACCAGTGCCGGACGGGCGCGCCCGAACGCATCCAGGCCGGCCGTGCCGCTTGCCGCTGCGTCGATGGCGAAACCCTCGGGTTCCAACGCTTCGGTCACGAGCAGGAGGGTCTGCGGGTCGTCGTCGATGACGAGCACCCGCGCGATGGCATCGGTTTCGGGGTTGTTCATGCGGCTCTCCTTTCCCGCGCCAGCGCCGCGAGGACTCGTTCCAACTCATACTCGGCCGCGGCAAGCGGCATGATGGCGATAGCGCCGGAGGCGTCGGCGCCGCGCGCGCGTTGTTTGGCGTTTTGTTCGATTTCGCGGCAGATCGCCGCCAGCGCCGTGGCGCCGATGGTCGCGCAATTCGATTTGAGCAGGTGCGCGGCGTCGCGCAGGGCTGTCGTGTCGCCGGTGCGGGCGGCGTCGCGCATTTCGCCGAGCAGCCGGGGGGCGTCGCGGTCGAACAGATCGATCATCCGCGTCAGCACGCTGGGCCGGTCGGGGCGTTGCAGCGCGCGCAGGGCCTGTAGCGCGCCCGCATCGATCGGCGTTGCGCCGGTTGCGTCAGGCGTGACCGGGGCCTCCGCCACGGCACCGGCCTCTCCGGGTTGCGTCCAGCGCGCGAGCGCCGCGAGCAGCGCGTCGCGGCGGTACGGCTTGGCGAGATAATCGTCCATGCCGGCTTCGCGGCAGCGCTCGCGATCCTCGCTCATGGCATTGGCGGTCAGCGCGATGACCGGCGTGCGGCGCCGGCCGGTTTCGGCTTCCTGACGGCGCAGCAGGCGGGTCGCCTCGAAACCGTCGAGTTCCGGCATGTGGCAGTCCATCAGCACCGCAGCGAAGGATGCGCCCGCGAGTGCCGCCAGCGCCTCGCGCCCGTTCCCGACGAGGGAGACGCGGTAGCCGGTGTCGGCCAGCATTTCCAGCGCCAGTTCCCGGTTCATCGCATTGTCTTCGGCGAGCAGCAATTCGGCGGTGACCGGGACAGCGGTGGGCAAATCGCGCGGGGGCGGCCCGGCGGCATCAGCGGCGGCCGGCGCCAGCCGCACGGTCACCGAAAAGGTCGAGCCCTGGCCGGGCGTGCTCTCCAGTTCGACCGTGCCACCCATCATCTCGGCGAGCTGCTTGACGATGGCCAGGCCGAGTCCGGTCCCGCCGAATTTGCGCGAGGTGGAGTTGTCCGCCTGGTGGAAGGGCTGGAACAGGGTCGCGGCGGTTTCGGGGGCGATGCCGATGCCGGTGTCGGCGACCGACAGGCGCAGGCATTCCGCGCCCGTGCGGCTCACCTCGACCACGATCTCGCCGCGTTCGGTGAACTTGATCGCGTTGTTGATCAGGTTGGTGAGGATCTGGCGCAGCCGAACCGGGTC
This sequence comes from Rhodocyclales bacterium, assembly GCA_016177805.1. GTDB lineage: Bacteria > Pseudomonadota > Gammaproteobacteria > Burkholderiales > Rhodocyclaceae > JACOUN01. The sequence goes on along the minus strand of JACOUN010000109.1, from coordinate 11,222 downwards.
GCCGCGCACGTGCGGCGGCAGGTCCGCCGCCATCCGGCAGGCGAAGCTCAGACCCTTGTGCCGCGCGCCCTCGGCGAACAGCGCGACGACGTCGCCGATCGTCTGCCGCAGGTCGAAGTCGACGTGTTCCAGCGCCAGTTTGCCGGCCTCGATCTTCGAGAAATCGAGAATGTCGTCGATGATGGCGAGCAGCGACTCGCCGGCCCGCTGCACCGTGCCGACGAAGCGCGCTTGCTGGGCGGAGAGTTCGGTGCGCTGCAGCAGTTCGGTCATGCCGAGCACGCCGTTCATCGGCGTGCGGATTTCGTGACTCATCTTGGCCAGAAACTGCGACTTGGCGCGGGTGATGGCCTCCGCGTCTTCTTTCTCCATCTTGAGTCGCGCGGCGCGTTGCTGCTCCTCGGTAATCGTGCGCAACGCCCGATCGAGCGCCCGAAGGGGGTGCTGGCGAAACACCACGAAGATCCCCGCCCCCAACAGGCTTGCCAGCACCGCCATCCATGCGGTTTCCCGGACCAGGGCGTGCAACGGGTAGTGCACATCCAGATAGCCGGCGACCACGCCTGAGTCGTAGAGCGCGCGTGTCGTGGTCAGTGTCAATCGGGCAGGTGCCGGGCCGAACGCGACGATCACGTCGTTCTGCATATCTCGCACGACACTTCTCTCCCCTTCGTCGTGGGTCGGGTTGTTCTGCAGGGATGCACTCAGGTGGTGGAGGTCAATTTTCCAGAAGTCGTGCGAGGCTGCGATGATCTGGCTGACTTTCTCAGCCCTGACGGCGGCCTTGGCGGAGATCAACGCTTCAACGCCGCGCAGGCCCGTGGTGAAGCAGCCGATCGGCAGCGCGAGCGTCACGAACAGGGCGACCGCTCCGGCTACCCAGGTGATGACGGCGGTTGCTCGTGCTTGCTGTGCGTTCATGATCGCGGTCGGGCGGTCAATCCGCCGTCGTCCAGAATCCCAGTCGCGCTAGCAGCTCCCTGCCGTGTACGGATCGGACAAATGCGGCGAATTCCCTGGCGAGCGGTTTCGCATCGGGGGATGTCAGCAGGTACAGCACCTTGTAATGGCGGTAGGTGCCATCGACCGCGGCCTGGACGCTCGGTTCCACGCCGTCGAGCCGCAGTGGGTTCAGTGCCAGCCGCTCGGAGACGAGCTGCCCCAGCGATAGCGCCCCCAATGCGCCGGGCGTCTGGTCCAGCATCTCGGCGGCATCCTGATCGGTGGCCGCGAACAGCATGCCCGGTCTTGTTTCCGCCGCTTTCACCGCCTCCGCCATGGCTGGCGAGAACCTGGTTTTCAGCATGATTGTGTCCGAATCATCGGACGGGCGCATGATGAGGCGTATGCGACTGCCATCCGGCCAGGTCGTGCGCCTGCCGGCGTAGATGTCGACCAGTTCGCCTTCGCTGAAACCGGCAACGGCGTTGCCCTTCGGAACCACGAACACGAACGGGGTTCGGGCGAATTCGACTTCTTCGGCGCCCTTGCCGCGCTCGCTGTCTTTCAGGGATCGGGCGCTGACTCCGAGGTCGATGACTCCGCCCTGCACCCCCTTGATGGCGCCGCCGCTGCCGATTGCGGGAAGCACGGCAATATCGGCATCGGGGCTGGCTTTGCGGAATTCCTGCGCCAATAAGCTCATTGCGGCCATGGCGGCACCCGTGCCACCGATCTTGATCGTGCCGGCTCGTGCGGGCGACACACTGCCAACGCTGAATATCAATAGTGCGGAACAGATGCCGGCCACTGCTGATTGGCGATTCATGTCAGGTCTCCTGTTGAGTCGGGCGCCCATGGCGCAATCGATCAGCCTCAACTCCGATGGTTGGCTTCACCCAGCAATTCGCGCGCGGTCGCCAGCAACGCCTGGTTGTCGAAAGGCTTGCCCAGGGCGCCGTTGGCGCCCAGGGTCACCGCCTGCGCAAGGCGCGCTTCGCTCTCGCCCGAAACGACCAATACTTTCAGGGGTGTGGAAAGGTGCGTCTCGCGCAGGAAGCGCAACACACCGAAGCCGTCGATGCCAGGCATGCGGATGTCCAGCGTGATCAGGTGCGGCTTGAACGTATGCAGGAGCGAGCCGGCGAGGAAGCCGTCACTGGCGATTGCGGTCTCGAAACCCGCGCGGTCGAACACGCGCCTGATGGCCTGTGCCATCGCCGGCTCGTCATCGACCACCAGGACTCGCTTCGCGTGGTCGGCGCTTTCATCGGGTTCCGGAATGCCGTGTTCGCGCATGAACCGGCGAAGCTCTTCGATCGGCACCCGGTAGTCGCCTCGCCCCGGCAGGCGATAGGCCTGCAATTCTCCGCGTTCGGCCCAGCGAATGACGGTGCGAAAACTGACTCCGCACCTGCGGGCGGCTTCGCGGGAGGTCAAGGTATCGGTCATGGCGTTGCGTTCCTATCGTGCATTGTGTCATGTTAGTCACAAACGTCACGTTAGGCAATAAATATTTCGGCGCCGAACGCCGGACTCCTGACAGGAACACGGCAACCGTGCCGTTTCCGCCACCGCCGCGCGCACCATCATGTGGTGCTTGCGCTTGCGCATGCCTTGCATCGCAGGCTATATTTCGCCGACTCCATCGAATTGTCATGCGCGCGGGGGCGGATCGGGCGTGGAGCCGGCATCGACAACAAGCGAGGACAAGGAATGAACGTCAAATCCCGAATTCTGGCCGTATTGCTGGGCTGCGCCCTGATCGCGACGCCGGCCGCGGGCGCTGGGCAATCGGCCACATCCCGACCGTCCAAGGCGGAATGGCTCCGCCAGCAGGGGCGGGACAACAACAATCAGGCGGCGGCACCCGCGCCTGCAATTTACCCGCGGATGTCGAACGATTTCCTGACCGGGCTTGAGGTGCTGGGCGTGCGCCCTGGCATGACGCTGGGCGAGGCGCGGGCGGAACTGGAAACATGGGGCGCGACGCTGGAAACGGGAGATCGGGAGCTGTTTGTCTACTACGCTCATCCCGGCGCGAATTATCGCGGCCACCCGGATGCATTCAACCCGGACACGCCCATCCAGAACGGCCGCGCGGGAATGACCACGCTATTCGTCTATCCGGTCAACCCCCAGGGCGACATTGCCGATCCGGCAAACCTGATGGTCTACTTTGTTCATACCAAGGTGCTGAGCGCGGGCTCGCGCGCGGGCGTGATGAGCGAGGCGGAGTTCTTGAGTCAGGGCCAGCAGCGCGCCGGGCAAAAGCTGCATACGGCCATGTCAGGCAACCGCGCCGAGTGCGGCTTTCTCATCCCCGATTATGCGAGACGTGTTGCCAAGCTTGCCGGCGTTGATCAGCCGCAAACACGCGCGCATCTTGCCGCGTGGAAACAGTGCGGCACCGTGGCGATGGTGGACATCCGCAAGACGGGCGCGCGCGTATATGGCTACCTGATTACGTACAGCGACGCCACGCTGGCCGAGCGCGCCCTCGCGGCGCTCCGCGTCTCCGGCGCTGAACGCCGCCGTACCCAGCAATGACCGGATTTCCGCGCACGCGGGAGAGGGGCGCGCCGCGAGTCGCCAAGGCGACTTTCACGTTTGGACCGGAGATGTCGTTTCGACAATCGGGACTTCTGGGGGGCAAATGAAGAAATTTCTGGTGCTGCTGACAGTTTGTGTGTTCCTGGCGGGATGCCTTTCCTCGCCGGTTCCCCTCATTCCCGAAACGGACTTGGTGCTGCCATTCCAGGGTGACACGCGGGGCCTGCTATTCAATCAGGATCGTGACGACCCGACCCGGTGGGACACGGAGCCCTCGGAGTCGTACTTGCTCAAGCGGCGTGACAAGAGATACGCGCTCTTTGGCACGAAGGAGGGGGCGTCCGGCGAGGTCGTCGAGATGGCCGAGATTGCATTTGCCGATCTGAACGCGGGAACGGGCCTGTTGCTCGTTCAGCTCAGGTTCGTTGGGCAGGACAGCTCCGGAAAATATTCCTACGGCATCATCAGGAGAGTGGGCGAGAAGCTGTTCTTTGCGTTCCCGCGCATGAGGGATGTGTCGAGCGGTGATTACGAAAAGCTGTGGGCCAAGTACGCCTGCAAGTCTGGCACCTGGTTGCTGGGAGACACGTGCCGGGATTTTCAAAGCTATGAGGAAGTCCGCGAAGTGCTCGAGGTGGCTGAACCGAGCTACAAGGCTTACATGTTGATTCGTTGATGTCCGGCGCCTCGATCGCGCGGGGCGGGCCGCCGAATACCAAACGCCCCGGAGGAAAACTTTCGCCGAGGTGTTGCCAGCCTCGGATCATTAGTACATAATTCAGTCCGTTGCTTGCGCCGGTGTTTGAGAAAATTCTAGCGTTATCAATGGGTTAGAGTGGGGAATTGAGGTTTTTTCCCTGCTCCAGTCTACCCTGGACGCTCTAATGCAGTTCAGTGAGTCCGGCGGAATGAAAGCCGGAATACTGGTCCGGCAAACAGGACTGGCGCGATGGCAGAGTGGTTATGCAGCGGCCTGCAAAGCCGTGTACCCCGGTTCGATTCCGAGTCGCGCCTCCAAAGAAATCAATGACTTGAACCCGCTTCGGCGGGTTTTTTGTTGCCGCGACGGCGCAGGTTGACCGTATCGCGTTCGGCGGCCTTGATCGCCACCGGCACTGCCGTCCAGGATGATAGTCGCGCCCCAGTCAGTCTTGCAGCGGAACGCTTGGCAATCCGAGCATCTCGGCTGCTTGGCGTAGCCCGTGGTCCAGCGTCGCGATTCTGGCCTGGAGACGACGGGCGACTGCCAGGTGCAAGGCATCGCCGGCGCGCAGCGCGGTCGGCGTTTCGATGAGCACCGCAGCGGTGCGGAAATCGGCGGGTTCGATTTCGATGGTGCCCAGATGGGTCGACGCAAACCGTTGGAAATTGGCGAGCGCCGCTTGGCGCATGGCACCGTCGATGGCTCCTGTCCGTTGCTTGATCCCGCCCACGCTGGCCATTTCGGTGAGGGTCCACGCCGAAATCATCAGCCGTTCCTTGCGCATGCTTTCAAGCCGTGACACGAGATCGGCGGCTCTGGCCTCGCGAAAGAACACCGCCCCGAGCACTGACGTGTCGAGATAGATCACAGGAGATCTTGCTCGCGCATGTCGGCGACCGTCAGTCCGGGGGCCGGGCCGGCAGAAACCCAGTCGCGCAGGTCGGACCAATCAAAGCCATGAGCGGGAGGTTCCTGCACGAGCCGGGCAACCGGCTTTCCGCGCCGGGTGATGACCACCTCCTCGCCAGTTTGGATTTCAGTCAACAGGGCGGAGAGATGCGACTTGGCATCGGCGACGGTGGTGGTTTTCATCCTGCGGCTCCGTTTCTGGTCATCTCAAGCAAGATTCTCGGCGCAAATGGTCATGTCGTAAAGTGCTCAATATCGCGCTCCAGCGTCGAAACGGGAATAAGGCACCATCGTGCAGGATCATAGCGATCCTGAAGTCGTAGGTGCAGGGACGGAAATCTCCGACTTCAAACCATACCCTGAGTTGCAGAGGTGGCCAAAGTGGCTACAGTGGACACATTCAAACAGCCTGAGGGCGATGGCCATGAAAATCATGTCGGCGCGCAACGCCAAGAACCGGTTCGGCGAATTTCTCGACTCCGCCCGTAGGGAACCCGTCGTCGTCACGAAGAACGACCGTCCCGTCGGGATCATGATCTCCATTGAGGACGCCGCGGACACGCTGCTCCCGGAATTTTTGCTCGACAAGGAGCCGGGGTACGACGGCTGGCTCTTCGACAAGGTTTCGGCGACCCTCGCGCGCGTCGACTCGGGCGCTACCCGCCTGCGCGGCCACGACGAGGCGATGACCCAGCTGAAAGAGCGCCTGCGGGCGCGCGTGCCCGGTAAGACCGCGTAAGGATGGGGATCGATTGGACCGAAGAGGCGCTCTTCGACCTCGAGGAAATCCTCGCGTATTACTACCTCGAAGCGGGTCCGATGACGGCGGGTGCGGTCCAGGACAGGATCGTCTCGGAAGTCGAAGCCCTCCGGACGTTGCAGGAGCGGATCCGGGCGAGCGACCGCGTTCCGGGAACCCGCGAGCTAGTCGTGCGGCGTCTGCCGTATGTCGTCTTCGTCAAGGTCGCCGCCGACGGGATCGTCGTGCTCAATGTCGTGCACACGGCGCGGAAGTTTCCGAAGTAGCGGGCGGGAATCTCGTTTTCGTGAAGGCGGTACGAACCTTCTGATTCCAGCCTGAGACGCTCGTCGCCACCGGCGCCGTAACGGCTGCCTTTCCTGGTTCCAGGACCATCTCCGCGAATGCCCCGGCCGGCTGTGTACTTATGGTGCCAGCTACGCCGCGCACGCTGATGGGTGTATGACCAACCACCTTGATTCTTCAGGGTTTCGTTGTGCCGCAAGGTGTCGCGGGCGGTCGCCCGCTCATGCTTTTGCGCTATACTGCCGCCCTTTCGCGCCGGTGCCCATGGTGGTGCCCGGCCGTATGCCGGTGGCAGGCGATCCGAGTCAGGAGTGGCGAACAAGTGAGCGAACCAACCGCGTCGTGCGCGTGTGATGTACTGGTCATAGGCGGTGGCCCGGCCGGTTCGACCGCGGCCACGCTGCTGGCCGGGAAGGGGTACCGGGTGGTGCTGCTGGAAAAGGCGCATCATCCGCGCTTTCACATCGGCGAGTCGTTGTTGCCGGCGAATCTGCCCATGTTTGAACGCCTTGGCGTGGCCGACGAGATGCGCCGCATCGGCATGGAAAAATGGGGTGCCGAGTTCGTGTCGCCGTGGCATGCGCACCGCCAGGTGTTCCAGTTTGGCGACGCGTGGGACAAGTCCATGCCGCATGCCTACCAGGTCAAGCGCGCCGATTTCGACCACATCCTGATCCGCAATGCCGCCAAGCGTGGCGTCCAGGTGATCGAGGGATGCCGGGTGCGCGATGTCGAGTTCCTGGCGCGGGGCGCGGGCGCCATCGTCAAGGCCGAGCATGAGGATGGCCGCAGCGAGCAGTGGCAGACCCGCTTCGTCGTCGATGCCTCGGGGCGCGACACCTTCATGGCCAATCGCCTCAAGGCCAAGCACCGAAACCCCAGGCACAACAGCGCGGCGATGTATGCGCACTTCGAAGGCGTCACGCGCAACGCGGGGCGGGCCGAAGGCAATATCTGCATCTTCTGGTTCGAGCACGGCTGGTTCTGGCTTATCCCGTTGCAGGACGGGGTGACCAGCATAGGCGCGACGGTGTGGCCGTACTACATGAAAACGCGCCGGGAGCCGCTGCCCGAGTTCTTCGACAAAACCATCGCGCAGTGCCCGGCGCTGGCGGAGCGGCTCAAGGATGCCCGCATCGTGACGCCGGTCGAGGCAACCGGGAATTTCTCCTACATGACCGATCACACCCACGGCGACAACTACGTGCTGCTCGGTGATGCCTTTGCGTTCATAGATCCGGTGTTCTCATCCGGGGTGATGCTGGCGATGCAGAGTGCCGTCTTCGGCGCCGAGGCGATCGACACCTGCCTGCGCGAGCCCGAGCGGCGCATGGCCGCGCTGGCGCGCTTCGACAAGGCGGTGCGGCGTGGGCCGACGGAATTCTCCTGGTTCATCTATCGCATCACCTCGCCGACCATGCGCGAGTTGTTCATGGGCCCGCGCAACATCTTGCGCATGAAGGAAGCCCTGCTGTCGCTGCTGGCGGGCGACATCTTCGGCAAGACGCCGATCTGGCGCTCGTTGCTGGCGTTCAAGGTGCTCTACTACGCCAGCAGCGTGCTGAACTTCCGGCGCTCGTTCGCCGCGTGGCGGCGGCGGCGCGTCAATATCCAACCGGTGGATGCAGGTGGATTGCAAAGTGATGAACAGGTCTGACGGGTGGGTAGTGTGCGTGTATTGAACGAAACGTCGGCGACCACCGTGGACCGCCGGATGCTGGGCAGCATCGTCTATGCGGAAGGCGAAAACGCGGTGGCGCCCGAGGGTGCGCGGCTGAGCGTGACGGCGCGGGTGTTGGTTGATGGCGGCCTGTCGGCCATGCACTTGCACGCGGCGGGCGCCATACGGCGCGGGCAACGCGGAGCCTTGCGCCATGCCTGCACCGACACGCTGCTGTTCGGTGTGGTGCAGGTGGGTGAAGACGGTTTCGACCCGTTTGACGCGCAGCGCACCCCGCTGCAGGCCGCGACCGAAACGGCTTACCGGACTTTGTTCGACGCGCTGGACTCACTTGCCTACCCGACCCTGCTGCGGACCTGGAACTATCTGCCCGACATCAATACCGAGACTTACGGTCTGGAGCGTTACCGCCAGTTCAACGCCGGGCGCCAGAACGCCTTTGCCGAGTACGCGCGCCCGCTGGCCGGGCATGTACCGGCGGCGTGCGCGCTGGGGGTGGCGGGTGGGCCATTGTCGATCGCGTTCCTGGCCTCGCGCGCGGCGTTTACCCCGCTGGAGAATCCGCGCCAGGTCAGCGCCTATCACTACCCGTCCGAGTACGGCGCGCGCAGCCCGACCTTTTCGCGTGCCGGGCTGACCCGCATCGACGAACGTGACGCGCTGTTCATTTCCGGAACCGCTTCCATCGTCGGGCACCGCTCGCTGCACGTTGGCGACGTGCGGGCGCAAACGCACGAAACCGTGGCCAACCTCGCGGCGCTGGTCGAGCGTGCGAACGCACACCTGGGTGAGCAACGTTTTGCCCTCGGCGGGCTGGCGTACACCGTTTATCTGCGCCACGGCGACGATCTCGACGCGGTCAAGGCCATCCTGCTGGAGCATCTGGGGAGACGCTGTCCGATGATCTTCGTGCAGGCGGACATCTGCCGCGCCGACCTGCTGGTCGAGATCGAGGCGGTGGGTGGGCTGGACGTGGTGATGACGGCCGGCGCCGGCATGGGTAGTATCAACGCCGATGCCTGAACCGTCGATGTCACGCCCCATGTCCCTCGCTGATCCTGCCAGAACACGCCTGCCCAGAGCTTACGAATACCTGTGTCTGTATCTGGGGCTGGGGTTCCTCGGGCTGATGTGTCTGCTGTGGCTGCCGTTCGCGGTGGTGCTCAACGCCGTCATGCCGGCAACGCCGGGGCGGCGCGTGGGGCGGTGGGTGATTTCGGCCGCTTTCGATCTGTACCTGCGCTGGCTGACGCTGCTCGGCGCCTGCCGTTTCGACGTTTCGGCGCTCGATGCGCTGCGCGACAGCGGACCGCTGATCCTGGTGGCCAACCACCCCTGTCTGCTCGACGCGCCGATGATCATCTCGCGCCTGCCCAACGTGGCCTGCATCATGAAGGCGAGCCTGCTCAACAACGTGTTCCTCGGCGCGGGCGCGCGCCTGGCGCGCTATATCCGCAACGATCCGCCGGTCGGCATGATACGCAGGGCGGTCGACGACGTGCGCCACGGCAGCCACCTGTTGATCTTCCCGGAAGGCACGCGCAGCGCGGGTGGGCAGTTGCGGGCGTTCAAGTCCAGCGCGGCGGTCATCGCGCATCGTGCCGGGGTGCCGGTACAGGCGCTGCTGGTCGAGTCGGATTCCGCCTATCTGTCCAAGGGATGGCCGCTGTTCCGTCGCCCGGACATGCCGATCAACTATCGAGTGCGCCTCGGCGCGCGCTTCGCCGCGCCCGCCGACGTACGCGCCTTTACCGCCGAACTGGAGCAGTACTACGCCGCCGCGTTGAACATGGACGCACCGCCGCCGGTGTCTGAAACATGAACGCTTCCAGCACCCATCTTGTCCTGATTCCCAGTTACAACCCCGGCGCCAAGGTCTACGAGACGGTGCGCGCGGCGCGCGCGCTGTGGACGCCGGTGTGGGTGGTGGTGGACGGCAGTACCGACGGCACCGCCGAAGGGCTGGAAGCGATGGCGGCCGACGACCCCGGCTTGCGCGTGCTCAGGCTGGCGTGCAATGCGGGCAAGGGCGCGGCGGTGCTGCACGCGCTGGAGATCGCCGCGCGCGCGGGCTACACCCACGCGCTGAGCATGGATTCCGACGGCCAGCACCCGGCCGACCTGATTCCGCGCTTCATGGCCGAATCGCAGGCGCGGCTGGACTGCATGATCCTGGGCAAGCCGGTGTTCGACGCCAGCGCGCCGCTGCTGCGGGTGCGCGGGCGCAAGGTGTCGAACGCGTGGGCTAATCTGGAGACGCTGTGGGCCGGTATTGGCGACTCGCTGTACGGCTTCCGCGTTTATCCGGTGGCGCCACTATGCCGCGTGATGCAGGGTCAGCGCTGGATGCGGCGCTTCGATTTCGATCCGGAGGCGGTGGTGCGTCTGGCCTGGGCGGGGGTGCGGCCGGTCAACTTGCCCGCGCCCGTGCGCTATCTGAGCGCCGAAGAGGGCGGGGTGTCGCACTTCAACTACTGGCGCGACAACGTGCTGCTGACCTGGATGCACACCCGTCTGTGCCTGGGCTTCATCGTGCGCCTGCCGTGGCTGTTGTGGCGGCGGCTGCGCGCCTGAGTCAGATCGCCGCGCCGCGCCGGACCAGGCGCTGGTCGTAGCACGCGAGCGCCAACCAAGCGCCGCCTACTCCCAGCACCACCCCCCCCAGCAGGTCGACGAATACGTGCTGTTTGACCGCCAGCGTCGACCAGGTGATCGCCAGGCTCCATATCCAGTTGCTCGCATGCGCCCAGGCGGGTGCGCGCATTTCGGCCAGGATGCGTTGCAGCCACAGGCAGGAATACAGCGCGGTTGCCACGTGCAGCGACGGGCAGGCGTTGCCGGCGGCGTCCATGCCTTGCAGCAGCGCGATCGCGGATGTATCGGCACCGGTCAGCAGCGGCGGGATGGTGGTCGGCCACAGGATGAAGCATGCGAGTCCCACCAGGCACAGCACCCCGACCGCGATGCCGTAGTAGTTGAGGGTGCGCCGGTCGTGCAGCAGCGACGGCGGAATCGACACATAGAACCATAGCGACAGGTAGGCCGGCAGCGCCGGCGGCCAGAACTCGACCGCGCGATCGGCCCAGGTCAGCGGCATGGTGGTGACGGCGAACAGCGGATTCTTCAGCACCCAGAAGTAGGCGACGAAGAACAGCGTGATGAACACCGTGGTGCCGACCGCCTTGAGCAGCATGTGGCGCCCGACGCGGGCCGGGATCTGGGCGTGCCATGCGAGCGATGCCATGGTCGCAGCAGCGCTATTTGCTGACATGTTCATGAACGCTCAGACGGTCCGTAGGAGGGGCTTCAGAGGGTGTTGTAAAACCCTCTCCCGATATTTTGACATCAGGCGACCACGCGCGCCCAAACGAGCGAGCAGGTGGCGCGCGTGG
>JACOUN010000012.1 GCA_016177805.1 Rhodocyclales bacterium | reverse complement strand
CTGGCCAAGCGGTGAACGCGAAATGAGCGCGCGCGACTTCCTGCATCTGGCCCTCAGTTCCATCATCGCGCACCGGCTGCGCAGCTTCCTGACCCTGCTCGGCATCTCGGTCGGCATCGCGGCGGTGATCCTGCTGACCTCGATCGCCGAAGGCCTGCACCAGTTCGTGCTCAAGGAATTCACCCAGTTCGGCACCAACATCATCGAGATCACCCCCGGCCGCCAAGGCACCAAGGGCGGCCCGCCGGGGCTGCCCAGCACCGCGCGCGAGCTGACGCTGGAAGACACCCTGGCGCTGGAGCGCATCGCGCACGTCAACGGCGTGACCCCCATCGTCTTCGGCAACTCCGAAGTGCAGGCCGGCACCCGCGTGCGGCGCACCACCGTGTACGGCGTTGGCCCCCAGATGCACCGCATGTTCTCGATCCAGGTGCGCATGGGCCGCTTCCTGCCGCCCGACGACCTGGTCAGCGCGCGCGCCTTCGCGGTGCTCGGCGCCAAGGTCAAGCAGGAGCTGTTCGGCCACGACAACGCGCTCGGCCAGCGCCTGCAGGTCGGCAGCGAGCGCTACCGCGTCATCGGCGTCATGGAAGAAAAGGGGCAGTTCCTCGGCATCGATCTCGACGACACCGTGTACATCCCCGCCTCACGCGCGCTGGCGCTGTACCAGCGCGACGGCCTGGCCGGCATCGACGTCACCTACGACGAGGCGATCGAGGCCGCCACCGTGGTCGCCGACATCCGCAAACTCATCACCACCCGCCACGGCCAGGACGACGTCACCATCCAGACCCAGGAAGACATGCTCGCCACGCTGAACAACATCCTCGGCATCCTCACCGCCGCAGTCGGCGCGCTGGGCGGCATCTCGCTGCTGGTCGGCGGGGTCGGCATCGCCACCATCATGACCATCGCGGTGACCGAGCGCACCAACGAAATCGGCCTGCTGGTCGCCCTCGGCGCCCGCCGCACGACCGTGCTGGGGCTGTTCCTCGGCGAAGCGGTGGTCCTGGCGGCGGTCGGCGGGCTGGTCGGCCTGCTCGCCGGCATCGGCATCGCCCAACTCGTCGGACTGCTCGCCCCCGCCCTGCCGGTCAGCACCCCGGCATCATTCGTCATCGCCGCCGAAGCCATGGCTATCCTGATCGGCCTGCTGGCCGGCGTCCTGCCGGCGCGCAAGGCCGCGCGGCTCGATCCGGTGGATGCGCTGCGCGCCGAGTGAGGGCGCGCGGCGGGAATTCGGTCCGCCCCCTGTAAGGATCACCGCTCCAGTACGACTACTCATCAACAAGTGCGCGCTTGGTGGACCACCCCCCGAATGGATATGAAAGGAGATTCATCATGAAAGCCACTGCCAACTATCGGATCAACGCCATCACTCTCGCCTTCGCGCTGGTCTTCGCGGCCGGATCGGTCGCCGCCGCAACGTCTTCGTCCCGCCACACCGAGCCGGCCCCACGGACCGACACCCCGGCGGACCTCCTGATCAGCTGGAACCACGACGAGCGCATCGCACCACGCAGCATCCTGCCCGAAGGTCAGCGTGACGACATCGCTCCGCGCGGCCAACCCGGCACCGTCATGGTCGGCTGGAATGACGACGAGCGCATCGCACCACGCAGCATCCTGCCCGAAGGCCAGCGTGACGACATCGCTCCGCGCGGCCAGCCCGGCACCATCCTGATCAGTTGCGATCACGACAAACGCATCGCGCCGCGCGGCGTCCTGCCCGAAGGCCAGCATCGCGGCATCGTGGCTTGAGCACTGCGATCGGGCAGGCGCCGCGGCGCCTGCCCGTGGATGTTCACCCCTGCCGAACCTGACCCACGCGGCACAAAACACGTCTGACCGTCATCGAGCCGTTCCACCCTGGCGTGGCGCGGCTCGCGCATATCCAGTTCCACGCCATGGTTGAGTCGAGCGCTGTTCCACTATAGCCTTGGCATCGAACCGTATTGCCGTGCCACAGTGCTACCGCAAGCCCCCCCGCGCTGATGGCTGCGATCCTGGAACCCCTGGCTGTGGAGCGTGCATGAGTTTGACCAACGGGCTACGTCTTGTGTGCGTCTGGCTGTTTGCCGCCTGGTGGTGGTTGGCGTTACCCGCAAACGCCGCCGGGCTTGATGACGAGGAGCGAGCCTGGGTTGATGCGCAACCGAAGGTGAAGGTCGGACTCGTGGCAAACAACGAGCCGTACACGTTCTTCTCCGAGGGCAAGATCAACGGCCTGTCGGTCGATGTGCTGCGCGAGATCGAGACCCATACCGGATTGCGTTTCGACTTCAGGATAGGCAACTGGAGCGAGGTCTATCAGGCCTATCTGAACGGCGAGCTGGATGCCGTGGCGGACATGTCGCATACGCCCGAGCGCGAGGCGTTCACCCTGTTCACCGAGCCCTATCACCTGCGTGACACCGTGCTGTTCGAGAATGCGGACCGGCCCCTGCCTGCCTTCGAACGGTTCAGCGCGCTGCAGGGTCAGCGCATCGGGGTGATCAGGGACATCTACTACCGTGATCTGCTCGCAGGATTCGGCAATGTGGAGATCGTCGAGTATCACAACTACGTCGACCTGATCAAGTCGCTGGCTTTCGGATGGACGGACGGAATCGTGACCGGTTCGCTCACCGGTGAGTACCACGCGCGCGAACTGAATTTGCCGAACCTGCGGATCGCCGGGGCGCTCGATCTGGCGGGACTCGCGTTCGAGGACTACCGGATCGGCGTGCGGCGTGACAAGCCGGTTCTGCATCGGGTACTGGTCAAGGGACTGGCCGGGATTCCGGAACAACGGCTTGCCGCCATGAGCGAACGCTGGCAGCTTTTCCGCGGCAAGGACCGGCCCTTGCCCCAGACGCTCGTTCTGGACGACGCCGAGCGAGCGTTCCTGCGCGCACACCCGGTCATGAAGGCCGCAATCCTGCAGGACTACGAACCCTTCAGCTTTGAACACGACGGCAAGGTGAGCGGCTATTCGGTCGATCTGCTGGGACAGATCTCGCGGCGCATCGGGATGCGCGTCGAACCGGTCGTCGGCACCTGGGGTCAGATGCTCGACGCATTCCGCCGGGGCGAAGTCGACGTCATCGCTAACATCTCGCACAGCGACGAGCGCGAGCGGTACACGCTCTTCACGCGCGACTACTACCGCATTCCGAACGTAGTCTTCGTGCGCGACGGATTCGGCACCTATGAGGGCCTGAAATCGTTGCGGGGGCGCAAGCTTGCGATCACGCGCGACGTCTTCTACGCCGATCGCCTGGCCGGCGCCCTCGGGCACGCGCTGGTTCCGTTCGACGCGCAGGACGAGATGATGAAGGCACTGTCGTTCGGGCGTGTCGACGCCGTCGTGACCGCGCTCAACACCGGCAATACGCACGTCCGCCGGCAGGGGCTGTTGAATGTCGAGATTGCCGGCGAGCTGGTTCTGGAAGGCGTGGGCTTCGAGGATCTGCGCTTCGGCATCCGCCCGGACCTGCCGCTGCTGCACGGGTTGTTCGAGAAGGCCATGGCCGCGATTCCCGTGGAAGAGACGATAGCGCTACAGAATCGATGGTTGTCATCGCGCTCGCATGCGCCGCGGTACCGCGAAGTCGTGCTCGACGCACAGGAGCGGGATTACCTGGAACACAAGGGGGTCATCCGCTTCTGCGCTCGCCCCGACTGGGTGCCGTATGAAGCACTCGAAGGCGGCAAGCACTCCGGGATGGCGGCGGATCTGCTCGCGCTGTTGGCCGAGCGCGGCCAGGTCAGCTTCGAGGCGGTCGCGACACGCGACTGGGCGGAATCACTCGCGGCCGCGCTACGGCGGGAGTGCGATCTGTTGCCGATGGCAATGCCGACCGCGCGCTTGTCCGGTTCGTTCGACTTCAGCAAGCCCTACCTCACCGTTCCGGGGGTTGTCGCCACCGCGATCGATACGCCGTTCTTCGATCGCATCGAAGAACTCGGCCACGGCCCGCTCGGCGTGCTTGCGGGCAACGAGTACGTCGAAACCGAAACCTTGGAGCGTGGCGCGCCCAGGCTGGAACTGGTATCCGTTGCCGAGCCGTTGGAGGGCATTCGCCAGGTTCGCGACGGTGAACTCATCGGCTACGTCAGCGCGATGGCGAATCTGTCACAGCAGTTGCAGCAACACCGCATTTCCGACATCAAGATCGCGGGCCGCCTGCCCGAGGACTGGCGCTTCGCGATCGCAACGCGCAACGACGAGCCCGAACTCGGACACATAATCGGCAAGCTGCTCGACTCGGTCACGACGGCCGACCTCCAGCGCATCCAGGACCGCTGGCTGGCGATGCGCATCGAACAACGCTTCGACTACGCGACACTGTCGAAATGGCTGGGAGCCATGTTGTTGTTCGCGCTCGGGATCGTCTCGTGGAACCGCAGGCTGCGCGTGCTGAACCAGAAGCTGGCCGTAGCCAATGCGCGCCTGCAGGAGCTGAGCGTGCGTGATCCGCTGACGGGGCTGCACAACCGGGCCTGGCTCGCGCAGCGCCTGAGCGAGATTTTCAATCTGTGCCGGCGCAATCGTCTGCCGGTGGCGGTGGCGATGATCGACATCGACCGCTTCAAGAACCTCAACGACAACCATGGACACCAGGCCGGCGACGAATGCCTGCGACATGTCGCGCGCGCCCTGGAGGATCACTTCCAGCGCAGCTCGGACGTAGTTGCGCGCTACGGCGGCGAGGAGTTCACCGTGGTTTTGTCAGGACTCCAGGCCGCGCAACTGCATGAACATCTGGACAAGCTATGCGAGCGCATCCGGGCGCTGGCGATCCCTTGCAATGGCAGCGAGGTCCGGCTCACGGTCAGCGCCGGCGGACACGCCGGAGTGCCCGACGAGTACGAGGACGGCGAGGCATTCCTTGCTCTAGCCGACCAGGCGCTCTACCGGGCCAAGGAACTGGGACGCAACCGCGTCGTTGTGTGGGGGGAGAGCGAGGGGCGCAGTCCAGCTTAAAACGTTTCGTCGGCGCGCAGGTAGCGCCACTGCCCGAGCGGCAGATCGCCCAGCTTGACCTGGCCGATGCGCACCCGCTTGAGCCCGGTGACCTTCAGTCCGACCAGCTCGCACATGCGCCGGATCTGGCGCTTGCGCCCTTCGCGCAGCACAAAGCGCAACTGGTCGTCGTTGAGCCATTCCACCTTGGCGTGGCGCAGCTTGTGCCCGTCCAGTTCCAGGCCGTGGTTGAGCAAGGCCAGGCCGTCCGCAGCGAGCGTGCCGCTGACGCGCACGATGTACTCCTTCTCGGTCTTGGAGTCCTCACCGATCAACTGGCGCGCGATGCGTCCGTTCTGGGTCAGCACCAGCAGCCCGGTCGAATCGATGTCGAGGCGTCCAGCCGGCGCGAGGCCGCGCAGATGGGTATGGTGGAAGCGCTGCGCAACGTCCTTGTCGAACTGGTTGTCCGCCCCGATCAGGGCCACCGCCGGCTCGAAGCCGGGTTCGGGCTGGCCCGACACGTAGCCCACCGGCTTGTGCAGCAAAATGGTGACCTGCATGTTCTGCCGCTGCGCGGCTTCGGGCGCCAGCCACACCTGGGCGTCCGGGTTGATCCGGGTGCCCAGTTCGCTGATGCGTTGCCCGTCGACGAACACCCAGCCGCGCTCGATGAAGCCGTCGGCCTCGCGGCGCGAGCACAGCCCGCGCTCGGCCATGATCTTGGACAGGCGCACGCCTTCGCGGCTCGCCACCACCTCCGGGCTTGTTTCCGGCGCAGGCTGCGCGGCGCGCGCTGCGGTGCTCGCGGCGGTGGCGCGCCGTTCGACATGCACGCCGCGCTGACGCTCGGGTTCGCGTGCGGGCCGGGGCATTGACGGCGCCGGACGTGCGCCTTCCTTGCGCAACAGCCGTTCGCGCGCCCCGGCGGACGACCAGGCGGGGGGTGTCGGGGCGGCCTCCGGCGGGCGGGCCTCCGGTTTGCGCTTGGGCTTGAGGCCGTCGGCTTTGAAGCGCGCCCGCACGCCAGGGCGCGGCGCGGCCTTGCCGGGCGCGGCGCCGGTCGAGTCAGCGGCAGCGGGGCGCTTCAGGCGCAGCTTGTCCCTGGCGGGCACCCCATCCTGCGCGGTGGCGTCATCGCGCGGCTCGCGCTCGGCCGCGGGGGCCGACTCGTCTTCGCGGGGCGGGGGTTTGGGCGTTTTGGTCATCGGCTCATTGATTCATTCGTGCGGGCGTCGGTCCGACTCGGTTTCGGCGTCGTCGGCGGGAACCGCATTGTAAGTGCTCCAGCCGCAATCGCCGCTCGCGGGGGGGAGTTCTCTGGCAACGTCCGGATGCAGGTGCAGGTAGGACTTGGTGATGAAATGGGCGGTCACCGGCGCGGTCAGGAACAGGAACAGGGTGATCAGCAGCTCGTGTATCGACAACGCACCATCGGCACGGGTGAAGTACAGCATCGAGGCGATCAGCGCGCCGCCGACCCCGACCGTAGTGGCCTTGGTTGGCGCGTGCAGGCGCGTCATCAGGCTGGGGAGCTTGACCAGCCCTATCGAGCCGACCAGCGCGAACGCGCCGCCGATCACGATCAGCGCCGACACCAGCAATTCAATCACGAAATCCATGCGTCCCCCTATTCGATGATGTCGCCGCGCAGGACGAAGCGGCAGTAGGCAACGGTCGAGATGAAGCCGAACATCGCCAGCAGCAGCGCGGCCTCGAAATAGACCTTGGTGTGCTGCTCGATGCCGTACAGGATGATCAGCGCGATTGCGTTGATCACCATGGTATCGACCGCGAGCACGCGATCCATCAGGGTAGGTCCGGCCGCCAGCCGCCACAGGTTGAGCAGCAGCGCGGTCGAGATCGCGAAATAGCCGAACAGCAGTGCGTAGCCGATCATGAAAAAATCTCCATGAGACGCGATTGATAGCGGGTCGTGATGTCGCGCACGGCCGCCTCCGCATCGGGCGCGTCCAGGCAATGCACCAGCAGACTGCGCCCATCGGCCGCGACGTCGCCGCTGACGGTGCCGGGCGTCATGGTGATGGTGCCGGCCAGCACCGTGATCGCCTCGGGCGAGGTCAGGCTCAGCGGGATCGTGATCCAGCGCGAGCGCAGCGCGCTGGACGGACGGAACAGGATCAGCCGCGCGACCAGCACGTTGGCGACCACCACGTCCCACAGCACCAGCAACATGAACGCCAGCGCCCGGCGCCACGAGCGCAGCGGCGGGCGGGCGGGCCAGAAGTTGCTGGTGACGGCCGAGATCACCAGGCTCAGCACGGTGCCAACCAGCAGCCCGCCGGCGGTGAAACTGTCGAGCAACAGCATCCACAGCAGGATCAGCACCGCGCTCAACAACGGATGCGGCAGCCAGCGCCGCATGAGACTACGTTGGTCCATTTTCGCCGCCATCACCGCACCCCCACTCTGGCTTGCCCCAACACCGCATCGATGTAGCGCTGCGTATCGAATAGCTGCGCCGCCGTGTCATCGAGATACCCGCTCAGCACGCCGGCAAAGATCGTGATCAGCACCGATGCCGCGAGTAGCAAGCCTGCCGTGACAAACGGCAGCATCGGGGCCGGGCCTTCGGGCGCGGCGAAGGCGCCGTCGACCGAAACGCTCTTCCAGAACAGGGTGCTGCCGGCACGCGCGAAACCGAGCAGGCCGAGCAGCGAGGTGCCGAGGATCGCGCCCCAGATCCAGTTCGCGGCGGCATGTCCGCGCACCCCGTCCAGGATCAGCAGCTTGCCGATGAAGCCGGACAAGGGCGGCATGCCGGCCATCGCGATCGCGCCGAGAAAGAACAGCGCCGCGATCACCCCGCCGTGAGCGAACACCGGCGCCACGGTGAGGCTGTCGCCGTGACCGGGGCGTCGCTCGCCCACCAGGTCGACGATCAGGAACAGCGCCCCGGCCACCAGCGTTGAATGCACCAGGTAGTACAGCGCGGCTGACACCGAGGCCGGGGTGAACAATGCCACCGCCGCGAGCAGGGTGCCCATCGAGGCGATCACCGCGAAGCTCACCAACTGCCCGAGCGCGCGCGCCGCCAGCACCCCCAGCATGCCCAGCACCAGCGTCACCAGCGCCGCCGGCAGCAGCCACGGGGTGGCGAGCGCCGCCACGCCCTCGCCGCCGAAGATCAGCGTAAACACGCGGATGATGGAATAGGCGCCGACCTTGGTCATTATGGCGAACAGCGCCGCCACCGGGGCGGGCGCAAGCGCGTAGGTGCCCGGCAGCCAGAACTGCATGGGCACCAGCGCCGCCTTGATGCCGAACACCAGCAGCAGCAGCAAGGCTCCGGCATGCAGCAAGCCCTGGTCGGCGGAGGCCACCAGCGCCACCCGCTGCGCCAGGTCCGCCATGTTGAGCGTGCCGGTGACGCTGTAGATCAGACCCACCGCGACCAGGAACAAGGTCGAGCCGAGCAGATTCACGATCACGTACTGCACCCCGGCCTTGATCCGCGCCGCGCCGCCGCCATGCACCATCAGGCCGTAGGAGGCTATCAGCAGCACCTCGAAGAACACGAACAGGTTGAACAGGTCGCCGGTCAGGAAGGCGCCGTTGATCCCCATCAACTGAAACTGGAACAGCGAATGAAAGTGCGGCCCGCGCTTGTCCCAGCCGTTGATCGCGTACAGCAGCACCGCCAACCCCAGCACTGCGGTCAGGGTCAGCATCAGCGCCGACAAGCGATCCAGCACCAGCACGATGCCGAACGGCGCGACCCAGTTGCCCAGCAGATACACCTGGGCTTCGCCCGCGCTGGCGACACCGGTCAGCATCAGCGCCAGGCCCAGCAACAGCACCGTAGCCCCGACCGAGAAGATCCGCGCCAGCACGATGTCGTGGCGCGCGGTGAGCGCGATCAGCGGCGCGACCAGTGCCGGCATCAGTATAGGAAGGATGATCCAGTGGTTCATTGCGCCTGCCCCGGCCGGGTGCGCCGCTCGCCCAGCAGGTCGACGTCGTCGTCGCCGCTTTCGAGAAAGGCGCGTAGCGCCATCACCACGATCACCGCGGTCATACCGAAGGAAATCACGATCGCGGTCAGCACCAGGGCCTGCGGCAACGGGTCGGTATAACCGCTCGCGGCCGCGCTGACCAGCGGCGGCTGGTGGATCGTAAGCCGCCCCATGGCGAACAGGAAGGCGTTGATCGCGTACGACAGCAGCGCCAGCCCCAGCACCACCGGAAAGGTGCGCCCACGCAGCAGCAGATACACTCCGGCGGCGGTCATGATGCCCACCGAACTTGCAACCAGGAATTCCATGTCAACGCCCTCGCACAGTGCTGGTAACTATCGATGGATCGACATCCATCGGCGTCTGGTTGACCGGTGCGTGCGCGGCCAGGCGCCCCATGTGCGACAGGTTCGCCAGCGCCAGCATCACCGCGCCGATCACGGTCAGGAACACCCCGGTGTCGAAGGCCATCGCGCTGGCCAGTTCCACGTCGCCGAGCAGCGGCAGGTGCAGATGCACGAAGGCGCTGGTCAGGAAGGGGTAGTCGAAGGCCATCGCGGTGATCCCGGTCGCCCCGGCAATCAGCACCCCGGCGCCTATCATGGCGCGATAGCCGACCCGCATCTGCTTGACCGCCCAGCCGAAACCGCTCGCCATGTACTGCATGATCAGCGCGATCGCCACCACCAACCCGGCGATGAAGCCGCCGCCGGGCTCGTTGTGCCCGCGCAGGAAGATGTAAGCCCCCACCATCAGCGCCAGCGGCAGCATGACGCGGGTCGCCACCACCATGATCATGGGGTGGCGGTCGGCGGACTTGGGAAAATCAGGCACCCAGGCCGCAAGCTTGGGCGCCACGCGTCCGCGCATCGCGCCGTCGAGCAGCGCGTAGATGGCCAGCGCGGCGATGCCCAGCACGATGATCTCGCCAAAGGTATCGAAACCACGAAAATCCACCAGAATCACGTTCACCACGTTGCTGCCGCCCCCTTCGGCCACCGACTTGTCGATGTAGTAACCCGAGATGGTGGCGAAGTCGCGCGTCAGCACCGCCCAGGTCGCTCCCCCCAGCCCCAGCCCGGCCGCCACCGCCAGCCCCGCGTCGCGCCATTTGCGCGCGCCGCTGCTCTCGGCGGGGGTGTGCTTGGGCAGGAAGTACAGCGCCAGCAGAATCAGGATCACGGTCACCACTTCGACCGATATCTGGGTCAGGGCCAGATCCGGCGCCGACAGATACAGAAAGCCGAGCGACACCACCAGCCCGATGATGCCTATTGTCAGCAGCGCGATCAGGCGACGCCGATGCACCAGCACCGTGGCGCCACACGCCCCGACCAGCAGCAGCCACGCCACCACCGCGACCGGCGGCGCGACCAGCGTCTGGCGTGTGCCGGCCTCGTGGCTGGCGCCAAACCAGGCCGCGTAGCCCACCACCACCGCCGCGCCGGCCATGAACGCCAGGTAGCGCTGCAGCGAGCCGTTGTGCAGGCCATGCACCAGGCTACGGCTGGAATCGACCGCCTTCGCCACGCAGGTATCGAACATGCGCTTGGCCTCGGGATGCGCGCCGGCCTCCCACCATGCCCGCACCACCGGATAACGCCATACCGTCAGCGCGCCGATCGCCACCGCGATGGTCGACATCAACAGCGCCGGGGTCAGGCCATGCCATTGCGACAGGTGAAACTGCGGCACGGCGTCGCCGATCACCGCCCCGGCGGATGCGCGCACCAATGCGCCGGTGAACGTTTCGGGGAACAAGCCGATCAGCACCACCAGCACCGCCAGCAGCGCCGGGGGCAACCACATGCCCGGCGGCGGGTCGTGCGGCTGATGCGGGTAGTCGGTGCGCCGGGGGCCGAGAAACACGTGCAGCACGAAGCGGAACGAATACGCCACCGACAACACCGCGCCGGCGGTGGCCAGCAGCGGCACCACCCAGCCCTGCCCCGCCCACACCGCGTGCGCGGCCTCTTCCAGCATCATTTCCTTGGACAGGAAACCGTTGAGCAGCGGCAGTCCGGCCATCGATGCGCCCGCCACCATCGCCAGCGTCGCGGTGACCGGCATCAGCATCATCAGGCCACCCAAACGCTTGATGTCGCGCGTGCCGGCTTCGTGATCGATGATGCCCGCGCTCATGAACAGCGCCGCCTTGAAGGTCGCGTGGTTGATGATGTGGAACACCGCCGCGACCGCAGCCAACGGCGTGCCGAAACCCAGCAGCATGGTCACCAGGCCCAGGTGGCTGACGGTGGAATAGGCGAGCAGCGCCTTGAGATCATCCTTGAACAGCGCGACACCGGCCGCAACCAGCATC
This sequence comes from Rhodocyclales bacterium, assembly GCA_016177805.1. Classification (GTDB taxonomy): domain Bacteria; phylum Pseudomonadota; class Gammaproteobacteria; order Burkholderiales; family Rhodocyclaceae; genus JACOUN01. The sequence continues at coordinate 1,750 of JACOUN010000012.1, read as the reverse complement.
GTCACCAGCCCGGCGGTGCTGACCAGATAGAACCACGCGTCGCTGCCCGCGAGCGCCGGCCACATGCGCGCCATCAGGAAGATGCCGGCCTTGACCATGGTGGCCGAGTGCAGGTACGCCGACACCGGGGTCGGCGCGGCCATCGCGTGCGGCAGCCAGAAGTGGAACGGGAACTGCGCGCTCTTGGTGAAGCAGCCGCCGAGAATCAGGATCAGCGCCGGCAGGTACAACGGGTCGGCCTGGATCAGCTCGGCATTGTGCAGGATCACGGTCAGATCGTAGGAACCGACGATGCCGCCCAGGATCAGCATCCCCGCGATCATCGACAAGCCGCCCGCGCCGGTCACCACCAGCGCCATGCGCGCGCCCTGCCGCCCTTCCGGCAGGTGGCGCCAGAAACCGATCAGCAGGAAGGACGACAGGCTGGTCAGCTCCCAGAACACCAGCAGCAACAGCACGTTGTCCGACAGCACGATGCCGACCATGGCGCCCTGGAACAACAGCAGGTAGGTGTAGAACACCCCCATGGGGTCGTCCGCCGACAGGTAGTAGCGCGCATAGACGATGATCAGCAGGCCGATGCCCAGGATCAGCCCGGCAAACAGCAGCCCGAGCCCGTCGAGGAAGAAATTGACGTTCAGCCCCAGGCCCGGCAACCACGCCCACCCGACCTGCAGCACCTCCCCGCGCAGCACCGCCGGCACGTGCGACAGCAGCAGCGCCAGTGCGAGCAAGGTGACCGATCCGGTCGCGATCGCGCAAGCGTTGCGACCGGCACGTATCATCAGCGCCGGCAGCAGCGCCCCAAGAAAGGGCAGCATCACTATCAGGGCGAGGTTCATCCCGCTTCCTTACGATGGTCAAATTCAGCCCGGATGATTCATGAATAGCACGCGCGCTCGCTTGGCCTTTGTTCCGTATGGAAATTCCGCTCAGTCGGGCGTACGAACCACTACGCCGCTCCTTCACGGAATTCCCCTACAAAACAAACCCCTGCGCGATCATCACGCGCATTCATGAAACATCCGGGCTAGACAAACAAAGCCCCGGCGCGATCCGGGGCGGTTCCCAGTCCGGAGGCGCCACGCGCAACCCGGATGGCGTTGATTCTACCCAAGTGCAACCCGTCGCCCTATCCGCACAATCCCGAACATGACGGCCTCAGGTGGCAAACTCGTAGCAAACTTCGCGCCCGCGCCGCCGCCCCATGAGCTGCAAGACATGCCCTGCCTGCCATACACGAGTCCGAGCAACTCCGCAGGAGCGCTTCAGCCGCGATCACAGCATTGTTCTGGGCTGAAGCCCCTCCTACGAAACGACCTGACCAAGCCTCCCGTAGGAGCGGCTTCAGCCGCGACCATCAAGTCATTCGGGGCTAAAGCCCCTCCCACGGAGCGACCGCGCCGCTCATGCCAGCCGGCTGCGCGGCTTGCCCGCGGCGTAGGCCTCGATGTTGTCGATGACCTGGTCCGCCAGCGCCTGCATCGCGCCCACCGACGCCCAAGCCATGTGCGGCGTGACCAACAGGTTGGGAACATCGGGCGCCAGCAGCGGATTCGGCGCGCGCGGCGGCTCCCGCGAAAGCACGTCCACGCCCGCCCCGCCAATCCCGCCGCTGCGCAGGGCCTGCGCCAGCGCCGCCTCGTCCACCAGAGCACCGCGCGCGGTATTGATCAGGATCGCGCCGCGCTTCATCAATGCGAGTTCGTCCGCCCCGATCAACCTGTGCGTGTGCTCGTTGAGCGGGCAG
>JACOUN010000110.1 GCA_016177805.1 Rhodocyclales bacterium | reverse complement strand
TGGTGGGCACGCTGGTCGGCCACGGCCTCGATGGCTCGGTGTTGCCGATGGTGCTGGGCATCGTCGCTGGCGGGATCGGCTGCCTGCTGTCCTACCTGCTGTGGGTCAGGCCGGGCGTTGCCGCCACGGCTTGAGAGCTTGAGAAAAAATCCACTGCGCGGGCCGATTGCTGCGTTGCTTACTCGCTCTGCCCACGGCCGGGTTTGCACACCCGGCCGGCTACGGCGGCGCAACGCGGTGCGTCGCGAAACCCCGCCTGCGCCCTCGCCTATCCATTTGATATGTCTCGTCGTTCGCTCGCTCAGTTGCCAAATGAGGCCTTGCACTCGGTCCTGCTCGCTACGATTTCTTCGCAAGCTCTGAGAGCGGATCGGGGCTGAAGCCCCTCCTACGAAACAGTCGAGCCACGTCTTCGTAGGAGCGGCTTCAGCCGCGACCAGGACTCAGAAGCTGCGGCTGACCGATACCGTGATGCGGTCATCGGACAGCTTGTCGTTCTTGATGTCGGTATCGACATAGTGCAGACCGAACTCATAGCCGGCCCACGTCTGGGTCAGGCCGAGGCTCCAGTCCTTGTAGTCGTCCGCGTTGCGGATGCGCTGGAAGCCGTAGTGCGCGTCCAGGGTCAGGCTCTCGGTCAGCGGGTAGGCCGCCGACACATCGTAGTACTGGCTGCCGCGCGAGTCGTCGAAGCCGAACAGGTTGGTGAAGGCGTGCGAGTACTTGAAGCTCAGGAATTCCCACGACAGCCCGACATAGCCTTCCAGCGTGTGCGGTTTGGTGAAGCCGGACGGGTACTTGCCGGGGTAGTAGTACTGCAGCAGGCCCACGTCGTAACCGATCGGGCCGGCCTCGCCGCTGTAGCCGGCGTAGATGTCCAGCTCCAGGCTGTTGCTCACGTCCGGATCGGCGTCCGCCAGCCACGACACGTTGGAGCCCCAGATGCCGGCATAGAAGCCGCTGGCATGGGCGTAGTCGAAGCCGCCCTGCAGTGCCGGGCGCTGGTTGGTCTGGCTGATGCCGCGATAGATGTAGTCGGACGTGATGCCGATGTTGGCGGAGAACGGGCTTTCTTCGGCCATGGCCGCGCCGGACAGGGTGGTGAGACAGGCGAGGGTGGTGACGAGTGGTTTGAGTCTCGACTTCATGATGGCATCTCCAGTAGTAACGGCGTGCTCGCAAAAACGGGAGGCGATCGTGCGCCTCCCGTGGGTCGTGATGTGGCGGTTGTTGCTTAGTGGTGGTAGGCGGTTTCGCCGTGGGCGGTGATGTCCAACCCTTCGCGCTCCTCGTCTTCCGGCACGCGCAGGCCCACCACGACATCGGCGATCTTGTAGGCGATGAAGGCGACCACGGCCGACCACACGATGGTGATGATCACGCTGTAGGTCTGGATCCACACCTGCGAGGCGATCGAGAAGTCCTCGCCGCCGGTGCCGCCCAGGCCCGGCGCGGTGAATACACCGGTCAGGATCGCGCCCAGGATGCCGCCCACGCCATGCACGCCGAATACGTCGAGCGAGTCGTCCGCGCCCAGCATGCGCTTGAGGCCATTGACGCCCCACAGGCAGATGAAGCCGGCGAGCAGGCCGATCACGATCGCGCCCATCGGCCCGACCGAGCCGCAGGCCGGGGTGATCGCGACCAGACCCGCGACCGCGCCCGAGGCCGCGCCCAGCATCGAGGGCTTGCCCTTGAACATGGCTTCACCGACCGACCACGCCAGCACTGCGGCGGCGGTGGCGAACAGCGTGTTGATGAAGGCCAGCGCCGCGCCCGAAGTGGCTTCGAGGTTGGAGCCGGCGTTGAAGCCGAACCAGCCCACCCACAGCAGCGACGCGCCCACCATGGTCAGGGTCAGGCTGTGCGGAGTCATTGACTCGCGGCCGAAACCGACGCGTTTGCCCACCATGTAGGCACCCACCAGACCGGCCACGCCGGCGTTGATATGCACCACCGTGCCACCGGCGAAGTCGAGCGCGCCATCACCCAGCAGGAAGCCGCCCGGACCCCACACCATGTGGCAGATCGGCAGGTAGCTGAAGGTGAACCAGATCACCGAGAACAGCAGCACCGCAGTGAAGCGCATGCGCTCGGCGAACGAACCGATGATCAGCGCGCCGGTAATGCCGGCAAAGGTGGCCTGGAACGCGATGAAGGCGTATTCGGGCAGCTTGACGTTGTCGGTGAAGGTATCGGCCAGCGTTTCTATGGATACCCCGGACAGGAACAGCTTGTCGAGCGAGCCGATGATGGCGTTGCCTTCGGTGAACGCGAGGCTGTAGCCGTACACCGCCCACAGGATGGCGTTGAGCGAGAAGATCACGGTGACCTGCATCAGCACCGACAGCATGTTCTTGGTGCGCACCAGGCCACCGTAGAACAGCGCCAGGCCCGGCAGGGCCATGAACAGCACCAGCAGCGTCGAGGTCAGCATCCACGCCACGTCGCCCTTGTTGACTTCGACGGCGGCGTCCGCGGCCCACGCGCCCCCCGAGAGGCCGACGGCCGCGCCGGCCAGCAGGATGGAAAGCAGTGTTTTCATGAGGGAATTCTCCTTTACAGCGCTTCGGCGCCGGTCTCGCCGGTGCGGATGCGGATGACCTGTTCGAGTTCGAAGACAAAGATCTTGCCGTCGCCGATCTTGCCCGTGGAGGCTGATTTCTCGATGGTCTCGAGCACGTGTTCAAGGATGTCGTCAGGTATGGCGGCCTCGATCTTGACCTTGGGCAGAAAGTCCACGACGTACTCGGCGCCGCGATACAACTCGGTGTGGCCTTTCTGCCGCCCGAAGCCCTTGACCTCGGTTACGGTGATGCCCTGCACGCCAATGCCCGACAGGGCTTCGCGTACTTCGTCGAGCTTGAAGGGTTTGATGATGGCAGTAACGAGTTTCATGCTGATCTCCTGGCAACGGTGGACGTCGCGTTCATTGCAGAGGGGTACAACCGGGAATTCCGGAAAATGGATAGCGGTCGCAGGCACTGTTGCAGAAACTGTGCCAGTTGAAAAATGTAAGTAAAAACCGTGTGTTGTGGGGATTCACGGGAGGCATCGGGACGATGGCGCAGGCAAGGCCGCCACATTTTGGGTGCATCTGCACCAACATGGTGCGCACCGTGACGGGGCACGTCATGACTGCGCGCGGCGCGTGCTAGACTTCAGCCATATATCGGAAGCAAGCACACACAAGGGACCGCCATGACCGCCCCACGGATACTTGACGAAATCGGCGCCAGGCTCTCGGAGCTGGCGGCCAACAGCCCGGCCAGGGACATCGAGAAGAACGTCAAGGCGCTGCTCGGCAGCGCGTTCGGCAAGCTCGATCTGGTCACCCGCGAGGAGTTCGAGGTGCAGCGCGAAGTCCTCGCCCATGCGCGGCAGAAACTGCTGGAACTGGAGGCGCGGGTGGCCGAGCTGGAAGCAGAGCGCCTGCGCGAGCGCGACGAGACGCCGGACTGACGCAGGCAATACAGCAGCCGCCGCACGCGCCCTGCGATGCTTTCGTAGGAGCGGCTTCAGCCGCGACCACAATGTCATTCGGGGCTGAAGCCCCTCCTACGACCCGGTGGAGCCACCTTCACCGTCTCAGGAAACCTGAAATGAGGCGCGGGAAGGGTTACACTTTGCCTCCGTAATATTACGGAGACATCAATGTCGCTTGCGCTGGTGTGCACCCGGGCGCTGTCCGGTCTCAATGCACCCGAGGTCACGGTGGAAGTCCATATTGCCAATGGACTGCCGGCCTTCAATCTCGTTGGTCTGCCCGATACCGAGGTGCGCGAGGCGCGTGACCGCGTGCGCGCGGCCATCGTCACGTCGCGCTTCGAATTTCCGCAGCGCCGCATCACCGTCAATCTTGCCCCGGCCGATCTGCCCAAGGAAGGCGGGCGTTTCGACCTGCCGATCGCGCTGGGCATCCTGGCGGCCTCCGGGCAGATCAACGCCGATCGGCTCGGACGCCATGAATTCACCGGCGAGCTGTCACTCAACGGCGCGCTGCGCGGCGTGCGTGGTGCGCTCGCGGTGGCGCTGGCGGCGGCGCGCAGCGGGCGAGATCTGGTGGTGCCGGCAGACAACGCCGACGAGGCCGCGCTTGCCAGCGGCGTGCGGGTGCTGTCGGCGGACAGTCTGCTGGCGGTGTGCGCGCACCTGAACGGGCTTGCGCCGCTGCCCGCGCACACGGCGCCGCTCGCCAGCGCGGATGGTGCTTCGCAGCCGGATCTGCGCGATGTCAAGGGTCAGGCGCTCGCGCGCCGGGCGCTCGAAGTCGCGGCGGCCGGGCAGCACTCGCTGCTGATGTTCGGCCCGCCCGGCACCGGCAAGTCGATGCTCGCGCAACGCCTGCCCGGTCTGTTGCCGCCGCTCGACCAGGCCGATGCGCTGGAAAGCGCGGCGGTGCAATCGCTCGACGGCAGTTTCGATCCGCGTCGCTGGGCGCAACGGCCGTATCGTGCCCCGCATCATTCCGCTTCGGCGCCGGCACTGGTGGGCGGCGGCGCCTCGCCGCGTCCCGGTGAGATCAGCCTGGCGCACCACGGCGTGCTGTTTCTCGACGAACTGCCCGAGTTCGACCGGCGGGTGCTCGAAGCGCTGCGCGAACCACTTGAGAGCGGCACCATCACCGTGTCGCGGGCGCGCAGCCGCGCCGAATTTCCGGCGCGTTTCCAGCTTGTCGCGGCGATGAATCCCTGCCCGTGCGGTTACCACGGCACATCGGGCGGGCGCTGTCGCTGCAGCGTCGAGCAGATTGCGCGTTATCGCGCCAAGCTCTCCGGTCCGTTGCTCGATCGCATGGACATCCTGATTGAAGTCGGGTCGCTGGATCACGCCGAACTGCAGGCGCGCCCGGCCGGGGAGTCGAGCGCCGAGGTGCGCGCCCGTGTGGTGCTGGCGTGGTCGCGCCAGTTGCAGCGTCAACAGGGGCCGAACAGCCGCCTCGGCGCCGGGCGCGTCGATGCCTTGTGCGCGCCCGATGCGGCCGGCGGGCAACTGCTGGCGGACGCGATCAAGCGCCTGAACCTGTCGGCGCGCGCCTATCACCGCATCCTCAGGGTGGCGCGCACGGTCGCGGATCTGGCCGGCGCCGCCGAGGTCGCGGCGCCGCACGTGGCCGAGGCGATCCAGTACCGGCGCGCGCTGGGGTGAACGCCACGCGCTGGAATCAAGCGCGCGTTTCCCCTGTCCAAAAGGATGGCGACGTGCGCTACGCCACGGCGGGCGCGTCGATCGTTGCTGTATGCTTGAAAGTCGGTAACCCAGTCCGACGGAACTCCTGACACATGAACAAAACCCCGATCGCCGATCTGCGCAAGAGCTATGAACTGGACAGCCTCGACGACCACGAAGTTGCCAGCGAGCCGTTGCGCCAGTTTGAAACATGGTTCTCCGAAGCGCTCACCAAGGGCGTCAATGAACCCAATGCGATGACCGTGGCGACGGTCGGCGCCAACGGCCGCCCTTCCACGCGCCCGGTGCTGATCAAGGGCTACGACGAGCGCGGTCTGGTCTGGTACACCAATTACAACAGCCGCAAGGGGCATGAACTGGCGGAAAACGCGCATGCGGCGCTGCAGTTCCACTGGGTGGAGCTGGAGCGCGTGGTGCGCATAGAAGGGGTGGTGGAAAAAACGTCGGACGCGGAGTCGGACGACTATTTCGCGCGCCGACCGCTGGCGCACCGCATTGGTGCGTGGGCGTCGAACCAGAGCGAAGTCATCCCGAACCGTGGGGTGATCGTCGCGCACGCGGCCGAATTCGGCCTCAAGTTCGGCCTCAAGCCGCCGCGCCCGCCGCACTGGGGCGGCTATCGCCTCAAGCCCGACTACTGGGAATTCTGGCAAGGCCGGTCGTCGCGCCTGCACGACCGGATCACCTACACCTTGCAGGCGGATGGATGCTGGCAGAGGGCGCGTCTGTCGCCGTAGCGCGGAAGCGCCGTGGAGTAGCGATCATGTGGTCACGTATATGGGTATGTGTAGTGCTGGCGCTGGCAATCGCGGGCTGCGCGGGCTATCCGGAAGCGCGCGGCTTTACCCACGAGAAGGAGGTGATCGCCACCCTCGGGCAACCGACGCGGGTGTGGCACAACGATGACGGCTCGCGCACGCTGGAGTACGCGACCCAGCCCAACGGTAGCCGCGGCTGGATGTACACGGTGGCGGCGGATGGTCGGGTGACCCACCAGCATGACGCGTTGTCGGACGCCAATCTGGCACGCGTGGAGAAGGGCATGAGCGTGGAGCAAGTGCAGCGTCTGCTCGGGCAGCATCGTTCGATACAGCGTTTTGCCTTGTCGGGGGAAGAGGTGTGGGACTGGACCATTGCCGGCGACTACTCGCGCTATGAGGTCACCCGCTTCAACGTGCACTTCATCAATGGCAAGGTCGTCCGCACCAGCCGCAGCGTCGAGTACCCGCGCGACGGCGTGATGTTCAACTTCGGCATCGGTCACGGTCATGGTTCGGGCGCATTCTGGGGCCTGGGCTGGGGCTGGCCGTGGCGCCCGCACGCGTGGTGAGCGGAAGCGGAGTGTAGCGAAGCGCGGGCCTGGCCTTGGCAAGTCGGCGCCAGCGGCGTTAAAATCCACGCCTTGCCGAGGAGCGCTGCGACCCTGACCGGGCCAGGCTCGGCAATTCATCAACGGCGCTCGCAAACCTGTAGACCGGGTTTGTGACTTTGCCGGACCTCCCTCCGCTGCATGCACACTCCCGGCTAGCCCGAAACGCCCGAGGTAGATGCCATGCAAGCCGACCGTACCGCCGAACTCCAGACCCTGCTGTCCGAACGCATCCTGATTCTGGATGGTGCGATGGGCACCATGATCCAGCAGCACCCACTCAGTGAGCGCGATTATCGGGGCGAGCGCTTTGAGGGGCATCCGCGTGACCTGAAAGGCAACAACGACCTGCTGGTGCTGACCCGGCCGGAGGTCATCGCCGGCATCCACCGCGAGTATCTAGACGCCGGTGCCGACATCATCGAGACCTGCACCTTCAATGCCACCGAGGTGTCGCAGGCCGAGTATGGGCTGGCCGCGCTGGCCTACGAGATCAACGTCGCCGGCGCGCGCCTGGTGCGCGCGCTGTGCGACGAATACACCGCGAAGAACCCAGCCAAACCGCGTTACTGTGCCGGGGTACTCGGCCCGACCTCGCGCACGCTGTCGATCTCGCCGGACGTGAACGATCCGGGTTTTCGCAACATCAGCTTCGACGCGCTGGTGGCCGACTACCGCAAGGCCGCGCGCGGCCTGATCGAAGGCGGCGCCGACCTGCTGCTGATCGAGACCATCTTCGACACGCTCAACGCCAAGGCGGCGGTGTTCGCCATTGAGCAGGTGTTCGCCGAGCTGGGCCAGCGCCTGCCGGTCATGATCTCCGGCACCATCACCGACGCCTCCGGCCGCACGTTGTCGGGCCAGACCGCCGAGGCCTTCTGGAATTCGCTGTCGCATGCCCGGCCGCTGAGCTTCGGCCTCAACTGCGCGCTGGGTGCGGCCGAGCTGCGCCAGTATGTGGACGAGCTATCAACGGTGTGCGACTGCTTCGTCTCCGCCCACCCCAACGCCGGCCTGCCCAATCCGCTGTCGCCCACCGGCTACGACGAAACCCCCGAGGCGCTGGCCGGCGCCGTGGCCGAATGGGCGCGGTCTGGGTTGGTGAACATCATCGGCGGCTGCTGCGGCACCACCCCGGCGCATATCGCGGCGATCGCCCAGGCCGTCGAGGCCACTGCGCCGCGCGCGGTGCCGACGCTGGAGAAGAAGCTGCGCCTGTCGGGCCTGGAACCCTTCAACGTGGGCAAGGACGCGCTGTTCGTGAACGTCGGCGAGCGCACCAACGTCACTGGCTCGAAAGCCTTCGCCCGCATGATCCTCGAAGGCCGCTTCGACGACGCGCTGGCGGTGGCGCGCCAGCAGGTGGAAAACGGCGCGCAGGTGATCGACATCAACATGGACGAGGCGATGCTCGATTCGCTCGCCGCCATGGAGAAATTCCTCAAGCTGATCGCTTCCGAGCCGGACATCTCCAAGGTGCCGATCATGCTCGACTCTTCCAAGTGGAGCGTGATCGAAGCCGGCCTCAAGTGCATCCAGGGCAAGGGGGTGGTGAACTCGATCTCGATGAAGGAGGGCGAGGCCGAGTTCCTGCGTCAGGCACGGCTGTGCCGGCAGTATGGTGCCGCGGTGATCGTCATGGCCTTCGACGAAACCGGCCAGGCCGACACCTATGCGCGCAAGACCGAGATCTGCAAGCGCGCCTACGAACTGCTGACTGGCATTGGCTTTCCGCCCGAAGACATCATCTTCGACCCCAACATCTTCGCCATCGCCACCGGCATCGCCGAGCACGACAACTACGCGGTCGACTTCATCGAGGCGGTGCATTGGATTCACGCCAATCTGCCGCACGCCAAGACCTCCGGTGGCGTGTCCAACGTGAGCTTCAGCTTCCGTGGCAACGACGCGGTGCGCGAGGCGATCCACACCGTGTTCCTGTACCACGCCATCAAGGCTGGCATGAGCATGGGCATCGTCAATGCCGGCATGCTCGGGGTTTATGACGATCTCGATCCGGTGCTGCGCGACAAGGTCGAGGACGTGGTGCTCAATCGACACAAAAGCGGCCACCCGAGCCCCGGCGAGGCGCTGGTGGACTTCGCCGTGACGGTCAAGGAAGGCAAGGCCAGGAACGCCGGGCCGGATTTGAGCTGGCGCCAGGGCACGGTCGAAGAGCGGCTCAAGCATGCGCTGGTCAAGGGCATTACCGACTTCGTGGTCGAGGATACCGAAGAGGTGCGCGCCACCCTGGCGGCTGCCGGCAAGCCGCCGCTGGCGGTCATCGAGGGCCCGCTGATGGCCGGCATGGATGTGGTCGGCGACCTGTTTGGCGCGGGCAAGATGTTCCTGCCGCAGGTGGTCAAATCGGCACGCGTGATGAAGCAGGCGGTGGCCCATCTGCTGCCCTTCATCGAGGCCGAGAAGCTGCGCACCGGCGCGGCCAGCAAGGGCAAGATCATCATGGCCACGGTGAAAGGCGATGTGCACGACATCGGCAAGAACATCGTCGGCGTGGTGCTCGGCTGCAACGGCTACGAGGTGGTCGACCTCGGCGTGATGGTGCCGGCCGAGAAGATCCTGCATGCGGCCAAGGAACATGGCGCGCAGGCCATCGGCCTGTCCGGCCTGATCACCCCCTCGCTGGAGGAGATGAGCCATGTGGCAGGCGAGATGCAGCGCCAGGGCTTTGGCGACGGAAATGCGGTGCCGCTGCTGATCGGCGGCGCCACCACCAGCCGCGCCCACACCGCGATCAAGATCGCGCCGCACTACAGCGGGCCGGTGGTGTACGTGCCCGACGCCTCGCGCGCGGTCGGCGTGGTCACCGCGCTCCTGTCCGAAGGCGGCGCGGAAGATTTCCGTGTGCAACTGGCCGCCGACTACGACAAGATCCGCGCCCAGCACGCCAACAAGAAAGGTGTCACGCTGGTCAGCCTGGAAGCGGCGCGCGCCAACGCCTACGATCCGCTGAGCCTGCCTGGCTACACGCCCGTCGAACCCAACACCACCGGCGTGATGGCCATGGATGTGGACCTCGAAGACCTGCGCGAGTACATCGACTGGGGTCCGTTCTTCCAGACCTGGGATCTGGCCGGCAAATTTCCGCAGATCCTCGACGACGAGGTGATCGGCGAGACCGCGCGCAACGTGTTTGCCGACGCCAAGGAAATGCTCGAACTGATCATTGCTCAGGAATGGCTGCAGGCCAAGGCGGTGTTCGGCATCTTCCCGGCCAACCGGGTCGGCGACGACATCGAGTTCTATACCGACGAGTCGCGCGCCACGCCGATGATGAGCTGGTACGGCCTGCGCCAGCAGCACGAGCGCCCCAGCGGCAAGCCCAACTGGTGCCTGGCCGACTTCATCGCGACGAAGGACTCGGGGGTCAAGGACTGGTGCGGCGCCTTTGCCGTCACCGCCGGCCTGGGCATCGAATTGAAGCTCGCCGAGTTCGAGGCCACCCACGACGACTACCACGCGATCATGCTCAAGTCCCTGGCCGACCGCCTCGCCGAGGCTGCCGCCGAGTGGCTGCACGCGCGGGTGCGCAAGGAGTTCTGGGGCTACGCCGCCGACGAAACGCTGGACAACGAGGCGCTCATCAAGGAGCAGTACCGCGGCATCCGCCCGGCGCCGGGCTACCCCGCCTGCCCGGACCACACCGTCAAGGCCGCGCTGTTCGAACTGCTCGACGTGCCGGTCAACGCCGGCATGGGCATCACCGAATCGATGGCCATGACGCCGGCCGCCTCGGTCGCCGGTTTCTACTTCTCGCACCCGGAAAGCCACTACTTCGCCATTGGCAAGATCGGCGAAGACCAGCTCGCCGACTGGGCGCGGCGCACCGGCCTCAGCGTGGATGCCGCGCGGCGCTGGCTGGCGCCGCTGCTGTGACGGGGGTGCACATCGCGCGCGATCTGGCGTAGATTTCGCCGTTACCAACAACAACCACGCGGAGAGGCGTCGTCATGGGCATGCTCAAGGAATTCAGGGAGTTCGCGGTCAAGGGCAACGTGGTCGACATGGCGGTCGGCATCATCGTCGGCGCGGCGTTCGGCAAGATCGTCTCGTCCTTTGTCGGCGACGTGGTCATGCCGCCGCTGGGGCTGCTGATCGGCGGGGTGGATTTTTCCGATCTGGCGATCGTGCTCAAGGCGGCCGCCGGTGATGTGCCGGCGGTCACGCTCGCGTACGGCAAGTTCATCCAGACGGTGATGGACTTCACCATCGTCGCATTCGCGATCTTCATCGCGGTCAAGGCCATCAATACGCTCAAGCGCAAGGAACAGGAAGCGCCCGCCGCACCACCCGCGCCCAGCGCCGAGGCGCAACTGCTGGCCGAGATCCGCGACTTGCTCAAGGCGCGCAACGAATAGCATCGCCGGTCGGCGCGCCGATGCATGGCGGCAACCGCACCCAACAGCCAGCCGCGCCTACGCGTGCCTCGTCCTGCAAGCGCGCCCGCAATGATGGCGAGCGGTTCATGCGATGGCCCGTGTACCGGGAATCCGGGTTGAAGTATCGGCGCCATCGTCGATAATTGAATCAACACACGCCAACCAGGACTCGCCTGGCAGGCACGCGCGGTTCCGGGCGCATCGCGCCAGGAGCGGGCAAGGAGTGGTGATGCTCTCATCCTCGTTTTCGGACTTCGCGCAGGCCGGGCGCGAGGTTCTCGCCTTCCTGCACCGGCGCCTGGGCTTCCGGCTGTGGATGATCACCCGCACCGAAGGCGACGACTGGATCGTGCTGCAAAGCGAGGATCATGGCTACGGCCTCGCGTCGGGAACCGTGTTCCGCTGGAGCGACTCGCTCTGTTCCGAGATGGTCAAGGGCAACGGCCCGCGCATCGCGCCATGCGTCAACCTCGTGCAGGCGTACGCCGATGCGCCGATCGGCCGGCAAGTGGACATCAAGGCCTATGTGGGGCTGCCGCTGACGTTCTCCGACGGGTCGCTGTTCGGCACGCTGTGCGCGATCGACCCCGAACCCCAGCCGCCCGCCATCGAAGCCGAGCTGGAAATGGTCGAGATGCTGGCGGCTTTGCTCAGTTCCGTCCTGCAGGCCGACATCCGCGCCAGCGAAGAAGCGCGGCGGCTGGAGCGCTTGCAGGCCGAGGCACTCACCGATGAGCTGACCGGGCTGTACAACCGCCGCGCCTGGGACCGCTTTCTCGATGCCGAAGACGAGCGCTGTCGCCGCTACGGCCATCCGGCGGCGATCCTGATCGTCGATGTGGACGACCTCAAGACGGTCAACGACACCCACGGCCACGCGGCCGGCGACGCCCTGATCGTCAGTGTCGCCGAAGCCCTGACCCATGCGGCGCGCGCCTCCGACGTGGTCTCGCGCCTGGGGGGCGACGAGTTCGGCGTGATGAGTTCCGAGTGCGACCGCGCCGGCGCCAAGGCCCTGCTCAAGCGGGTACGCAACGCCTTTGCCGATGCCCGCATCAAGGCATCGATCGGCGTGTCGGGGCGAACCCCGCCGTCGGCAGGGCTCAAGAGCGCCTGGGACGAAGCCGACCGGCTCATGTACCAGGAAAAGCGCGCTCACCAGAACGTGCGCTGAGGCGCGCTGGTCCGGGCTTCGATGGGTCGGCCAGCCCGTTCGGCTCCGCCGGTCGCGCGGCAACAACCGCTTGCCGATTGGCGCTTCGCCAAACCACGCATGGCAATGCATACTGTCCCGTCCGTCATGATCCGGAGGTGGCATGGTCATACGTGTGGTGAGGCTCGGGAGCGCGCGCGGCGCGAATGAAGGGGTGCGGATCGGCACCGTGCGGCGTCCACCGCGCGGAGTGCCGAAGTCGGAGTTCGCGGCGCGGGACTGGTACGACGTATGGTTGCCCAATCTGTCGCCCAGCGCCGAGAGCGTCAAGCTCGCGCTGGCGGCGGCCACCCCCGCCGAATGGGGGGCCTTCGTCAAACGCTATCGGGCCGAAATGGCCACCCCCGATGCCAGCCATGTGCTGGAACTGCTCGCGGCGCTGTCACACCACAGCAATTTCTCGATCGGATGCTACTGCGAGGACGAAGCGCGCTGTCACCGCTCGGTGCTGCGGGTGCTGCTCGCGGACAAGGGCGCGCTCATCGAATAGCACCGCATTTCATACACTTCTTGTGGAGAACACATCCATGCATTCCATCGTTGCGCGCTTCAAATTGCGGCATCTTTGCCTGTTCATGCTCGTGTTGCTGCTCGGAACGCAGGATGCGTCCGCCGAGCGCCGCACGGCGCGTCAGGACCGCACCGAACTGGAATCCGGCGGCGCGCTTGGCCCCGCGACGCTGCCAGCCGGGGTGCGGCTGATCAGCGACGTACCGTATGGCCCGCACGAGCTGCAACGCATGGACGTGTATCTGCCAAGCACGCCGAGCACGAAAAGCGCCCCGGTGATCTTCATGGTGCACGGCGGTGGCTGGCGCCGCGGAGACAAAGGCGCGCGCGGCGTGGTGACCAATAAGATGGAACGCTGGGTCGCCAAGGGCTTCATCTTCATCTCGGCCAACTACCGCCTGCTGCCCGACACCGCCCCGATCGCGCAGGCCTACGATATCGCCCGCGCGCTCGGCACGGCGCAAGCCCAGGCCGCAGCGTGGGGTGGTGACGCGGGCAAGTTCATCGTGATGGGGCACTCCGCCGGCGCGCATCTGGTGGCGCTGTTGGGCGCATCACCGGCCAGCGCGATCGCCGAAGGTGTGCGGCAGCGCTGGCTGGGCACGATCCCGCTCGATAGCGCGGCGCTCAACGTGGTCGAAATCATGCAGGCGCCGCATCCCGGTCTCTACGACGACGCCTTCGGCGACAAGCCGGCCTACTGGCTGGCGGCTTCGCCCTACCACGCACTGCAGCCGATCGCCACGCCGATGCTCGCGGTGTGTTCTTCCCGGCGCGACGACGCCTGCCCGCAGGCGCATGCGTTTGCGGCCAGGGCGGACAGGCTGGAGGTGCGCGCGCAGGTGCTGGAGCAGGATCTGTCGCACGGCGAGATCAATGACCAACTGGGCCTGCCCGGCCCCTACACCGAGGCGGTCGAAGACTTCATGGGCAGTCTCGACCTGCAGGTGAAACGCATGCTGCGCTGAGCGCGTTCGCGGGTTTGTGTAGCGCCTACAGCCACGCCGCATCCGGCGTACTCAGCAACCCCGCCAGCTTGGTCAGGGCGAAGCGCAGTTGTTCTCGCGTCGGCCCCATCAGCGCGATCCGCACGTACTGGCGGCCTTCGCCGTCGCGGTTCATGGCGAAACTGTCGCCGCCCGCCACGATCAGTTTGTGGCTGCGCGCGAGGGCGGCAAATTGTTCGCCGCTGCTCCAGTGCGGCGGCAGCTTGAGCCACAGGTGGTAGCTGGCGGGGAGGGCGCGGTAGGCATGGTGGCCGAGCAGTTCGCGCGCGATCAGTTGGCGTGCGGCGGCTTCGCCGCGCTGGGTGCTGGCGAGTTCCCGCGCCTTGCCGCTGTCGATCAGCGTGGTGGCGAGCTGTGCCGCCAGTGGTGACACCATCCAGATGCTGGTGCGCACACTGGCGGCAAGGCGGGTCAGCCATTCGGCCGGGCCGTGCACGTAGCCCAGGCGCAGGCTGGGTAGCGCGGATTTCGACAGGCTGGTCAAGTACAGTGAGCGTTCCGGGGCGAAGCTTGCAAGTGGAGGCAGTGGTTCGGGGGCGAGAAAGCCGTAGATGTCGTCGTCGACCAGAATGAAATCGAACTCGCGCGCGATGGCCGCGATCCGCTCGCGGCGCTCGACTGACATCACGCCGGCGGTGGGGTTCTGGCAGGTGGCGATGCAGATGGTCAAGGCCGGACGTTCGTCGCGGCACTGCGCGCGCAAGGCGTCCGGCGTCATCCCTTGGTCGTCGGTCGCGACCCCCTTGAGCCGTCGCCCCAGGCTCAGCACCACCGAGGCGATTCCCGGATAGCACAGCGATTCGCACAGTACCAGCTCGTCCGGACGGGTCAGGGCATTGACCGCCACCCACAGGCCGTGTTGCGAGCCGGCGGTCAGCACCACCTGTTCGGCGCGCGCGGGCATGCCCATGGCCTGCATCCACCGCGCGCCGGCCTCGCGGTGGCGAGGCCGGCCGCCGTCCGGGGTGTAGTCGAGCAGCCCGCTCAGGTCGGGCGTTTCGGCCAGGTCGCGCAGCAAGGTGCGCGCGTACCCGGCCTGCAGGTGCACATTCGGTTTGATGATGGACAGGTCGATCCAGTCGTTGCCCAGGTCGGCTGCGGCGGGTGGGGGCATGCCGGGCGCCGCCGGTGCCGAGGCAGGCGCCACGGCGGAGCCGCGTACGAAGGTGCCGCGCCCGACCTCGCCATCCACCAACCCCTGGCGTTGTGCCACCTCGTAGGCGCGGTTGACCGTGCCCGGTGTCACGCCCAGCGCCGCCGCGAGGGCCTTGAGTGTCGGCAGGCGGGCGCCGGGGGGCAGGACGCCGCTGGCGATGTCGCGCGCGAGCGCCGCCGCGATCTTCTCGTAGATCGGGCCTTCGTAGTCGAGCAGGTTCGGTGTCCACATGGGGTGCTCCATTGCATGGGTGTAATGCGCGTTGCTTCCCGACTTTAACCGATCACGGGGCGATGCGCCGGGGGCGCTGTACGCGGTGTTCGTGCTTGATTTATTGCTGCGGTGCAATTACAGTTTGCGCTTGGCTTATTACTTAATTGAATCGATGTAATACAAGTGTAGTGCTAACGGCGCCTGCGCCTGGGAGGGTAAGCATGCTTGATCAGATACGCATTGTCCGCGCGGACTTTTCGCTGTCGGCGGTGGTGGCCGGTTTTCTCGCGGTGTTGATTTCCTACGCCGGTCCGTTGGTGATCGTGTACCAGGCCGCAAGCCTGGCCAATCTGCCCACCGAATTCACCTCGTCGTGGATCTGGGCGGTGTCGATCGGCAGCGGCGTGACCGGGCTGCTCCTGAGCTGGCGCCTGAAGGTGCCGGTCATCACGGCGTGGTCCACGCCGGGGGCGGCGCTGCTGGTGGTGATGCTGCCGACCATGCCGCTGGCGCAGGCCATCGGCGCGTATATCGTCAGTGCCCTGGTGATTACCGCGATCGGCCTGTCGGGTGCCTTCGACAAGCTCATCGAGCGCATACCCAAGGGCATCGCGGCGGCGATGCTGGCGGGAATACTGCTGCGTTTCGGCGTCGACGTGTTCGCCTCCATCGATGCCAGCCCGGTGCTGGTGTTGCTGATGGTGGCGACCTTCCTGCTGTGCAAGCGGGTGCTGCCGCGCTACGCGATCGCATCGGTGATGCTGGTCGGCATCGTGTTCGCGGCCGCGACCGGCGCCACGCAGTTGTCGCAGATCAGCCTGGTGGCGGTGCGCCCGGTGCTGGTGACGCCCGAGTGGTCGTGGCATGCGGTGCTGAGCCTGGGGCTGCCGCTGGCGCTGGTGACGCTGACCGGCCAGCACGTGCCGGGCATGGCGGTGATGCGCGCGTCGGGCTATCACACGGCGGCGCGCGGCATCGTCACCACCACCGGGGTAGCCTCTCTGTTGCTGGCGCCGTTCGGCGCGCATGCGATCAACCTGGCGGCCATCACCGCCGCGATCTGCACCGGACGGGAGGCGCACGAAGACCCCCGCCAACGTTACGTCGCGGGTATCGCGTGCGGGCTGTTCTACATCGTGATCGGGATCTTTGGCGGTGCGCTGGCGCTGCTGTTCGCGTCGTTGCCGCGCGAGTTGATTGCGGCGCTGGCCGGATTGGCGCTGATCGGCGCGATCACCACCGGCCTGATCGGCACGGTGCAGGACGAAAAGCATCGCGACGCGAGCGTGGTCACCTTCCTCGTGACCGCCTCGGGCATGAGCTTTCTTGGGCTAGGCGCGGCGTTCTGGGGGCTGGTGATCGGCGGGTGCGCCTACCTGGTGTTGCATCAGCCGTGGCAGCGCCGGGTGGCGGTAGCGTAGCGCGCTCACGTGTGCGGGGCTACGTCCAGCGCGGTGTCGAACTTGCTGCGCACGCGCGAAATCATGGTGGTGAATTTGCGCATGTTGGGGTCGGAATGCAGGGTGCGGTCGCAGAAGCGGTCGTAGGCGTCCATGTTGGGAACGACCACGATCAGCACGAAATCGGTTTCGCCGGTGACGTGGTAGCACTGCTTGACTTCGGGTGCGTCCTGCATGCGCGTGATGAACTGTTCGGTGAGGGTCTTGTGGTCGCGTTCCATCTGTACCGCGACCACGATGTGCAGCAACTCGCCGAGCTTTTCCGGCGCGAGGATGGCGACCTGACGCGCGATGTAGCCCTGCGCTACGAGGCGGTGCACCCGCTTCAGGCAGGCTGGCGGCGACAGTCCTATCAGTTCGGCCAGGGCCAGGTTGGTGCGGCTGCAATCCTGCTGCAGCAGGGTGAGGATGCGGCGGTCGGTACGGTCCAGGTGCATGTGAGATCCTGAATTAATTTTGTTTCATTATTATCGTAACAAACAAATGAAATAAGAAAGTCGCCATCGCCAAAGAAGAAATATTTTGTGCTCAGTGGCTAGAATCGATGGTTCAGTCGATGACTCTGGAGTTGTGATGAAGCGGGTGGACATGGGGGCGGCAGGCGGGGTGGTGAAGGGCTTCATGCTCGATGTGGTGACGGTGTACCGCATCCTGCTCAAGGTGATGGTGCCGGCGCTGATCGTCGTCAAGGCGCTTGATCTGGCCGGTGGCACCGGCTGGCTGGCGTGGCTGCTCGCGCCGGCCATGAACGTGGTCGGCTTGCCGGGCGAGATGGGCATCGTGTGGGCGGCGGCGATCCTGACCAACATCTACACCGCGATGATCGTCTATGCCAGCCTGGCGCTGTCCGAACCGCTGTGGCGCGCTGGCGCTGGGCGGGTTGCTCAATCTCGCGTACAGCACCGGCGGCTGGCTGCAGACCCCTAGCCACCTGCTGTGGCAGCCCGCGGCGGTGGAGCCGGGGTTGGCGGCCTGGGCGCTGGATCAGTTGTGGATGCTGGCGGGAATCTTCCTTGTCATCGCGGCGTTGATGGCGATCCTGCGGCTGTTGCGCCTGCTGGGCATAGAGCGGCTCATGCACGTGCTGCTGGCGCCGGTACTCAAGCTGATCGGAATACGCCGCGAAGCGGCCAACATTACCATCATCGGCACTACCCTGGGGCTGAGCTTCGGCGCCGGGCTGTTGCTCAAGGACGCACGCGGCGGCACGCTGAGCCGCCGCGACATTTTCCTGACGCTGGGTTTTCTCGGGCTGGCCCACAGCCTGATCGAGGACACCCTGCTGATCCTGCTGCTCGGGGCGGACCTGTCCGGCGTACTGTGGGCGCGGCTGGCGTTTGCATTGCTGGTGATCGCTGCGCTGGCGCGCCTGCCGGCGGTGACCCGCCGTCTGGCCGAGAGCCCGACTGCCTCCTAGAGATAATCCACCAGTTGGCCGCTGGCGCGGCGCAGCCGTTGTGACAGCGTGCGTGCCGCGCCCAGTACCAGCTTCAGCGCCAGCGCCGGGCGTTCGCGGCATAGTTTGTGGAAGTTGTCGCGTGACAGCACCGCGATCTGGCAGTCGCTCTCGGCGGTGATGGTGGCCGAGCGCGGTTCCTGATCGAGGAGCGCCATTTCGCCGAACAGCTTGCCCGGCCCGAGGGTGTACAGCGCGCCGGAGCCCGACTGCGTTTTCTGCTTGGATACCGACATGCGGCCATCAAGCAGCAAGGCGAGGTAGCCGGCCGGGTCGCCTTCGCGGAACAGCACATGCCCTTTGGGCAGATCGTAGATCCGCAGCAGCCCGCTCAGGCAGTCCTGTTCGCCGTGGTCAAGTTCCTGCGTTAGCCCCAGTCCTTCGAGGTGGCGGTGGATCTCGTCTTTGTAACGGGTGCCTATGCCGGCCAGTTCGAGGTTGTCGAGGCTGTGGTCGTGTGACATGTTCTGTGGTCGCCATGCCGTTGGTGTCTGTTTCCATCATAGCCGCCCGGCCAGTTTGTCGCTGGCGCGGCGCAGGCGTTGCGACAGCACCCCGCCCAGGCCCAGCAGCAGCTTGACCGCCAGCGCGGGTTGTTCGCGGCACAGTTTGCGGAAGTGGCGGCGTGACAGCACCGCGATCTGGCACGGGGTGTCGGCGCTCAGGGTGGCGGAGCGGGGGGCGGGATCGAGCAGCGCCATTTCGCCGAACACCATGCCCGGTGTGAGTGTGTCGAGGCGTTGTGGTGGCGCGCCGGGTTTGCCGTGGCGGGTCACGCTCATCCGGCCTTCGAGGAGCAGGCCCAGGTAGCCGGCTTCGTCGCCTTCGTGAAACAAGTCCGTGGCGGCCGGCAGCAGGTAGAGGCGCAGCAGCATGCCCAGATGATCGTGTTCGTCGGTGTCGAGGTCGCGCGTGATGTCCAGCTTCTGCAGGTGTTCGCGTATCTCGCCGCGCAGGCGGCTGCCCGCGCCGGCCAGTTCCAGTTGGTCGAGGCTGTGGTCGCCGCTTTCGAGCGCTGCGTCGAAGGCGCTGTCGCTGTCCGCAGTGGGGGGCGGGCCGTTTTCGGCGGCCAGTTCCGCCTTCTTGATCACGGTGCGCACCGTCACCAGCGCGTGCCCGAGGTCCTTGATGCGTGGAAAGCGCCTGGCCGGGTTCTTGGCCAGTGCGTGCATCACGATGGCGTCGAGTTGCGGCGGCACGTCCGGGTTGAGCGAGGATGGGGGTGGCGGGGTGAGTTTGAGCACGCGTTCCGCCGTCTCGCGGAAGGTCGGCGCGTCGAACGGGTTCTTGCCGGTCAGGGTTTCGTACAGCGTCACGCCCAGGGCGAAGATGTCCACCGCCGCATTGGTGGGCGTGCCGCCGAGTTGCTCTGGGGCCATGTAGCGCGGCGAGCCGGCGCGCGCGTCGGTGTGGGCCTTGCCTGCTGCGTGGGGTGCCACGGCGATGCCGAAATCCATGATCTTCACCGTGCCCTTGCGCCCCAGCATGATGTTGGCCGGCTTGATATCGCGATGCACGACGTTGTTCTGGTGCGCGTAATCCAGCCCGCGTGCGAGCAGGATGCCGATTTCGACGCAGCGGCGCAGCGTGAACACCACACCGCTGTCGAGGTATTCGCGCAGGGTCAGCCCAGGCAGGAACTCCATCGCGATGTAGGGCAGTCCGTCGTACTCGCCGACGTCGTAGATGGTGACGATGTTGGGGTGGTTGAGTTGCCCGGCGGCGCGCGCTTCGCGAAAGAACTCCTTGCGGAAATCGCCGCCCGGCACCGGTGCCGCGAGCAGTTCGGCGGACAGCACCTTGAGCGCGACGGTGCGCCCGATGAGTGGGTCCTGACCCCGGAATACGGTGCCCATGGCGCCATGCCCGAGTATCCCGGCGGCGTAGTAGCGGCCGATGATCCGGGTGTGCGGGGGCGTTTCCGGCGCGGTAAGGTCCATGGCATGTGCTCCGGTGCTGCGCGGGGGGGGTTATTCGAACAACGCGCCGACGCTCTCGCCGCTGTGGATGCGTTCGATCGCGGCGGCCAGCAGCGGCGCGATGGTGAGGGTGCTGATCTTGTCCAGATGTTTTTCCGGCGGCATGTGCACGGTGTTGGTCACGACCACCGATTCGATCGCGGAATTGCGCAGCCGCTCGATGGCCGGGCCACATAGCACCGGATGCACCGCGCCGGCGTGGATGCGCGCGGCGCCGGCGGCCTGCAGGGTTTCGACGGTGGCGAGCAGGGTGCCGCCGGTGGAGATTTCGTCGTCGAAGATGACTGCGGTGCGCCCGCGCACGTCACCGATGACCTGGCCCTGCTTGACGTCGGTATCGCTGACGCGGCGCTTGTCGATGATCGCCATCGGGATGCCCAGGCGCTCGGAAAAGCGCGCGGCGCGCTTGGCACCGCCGGCGTCGGAGGCGACCGCGACCATTTTGGAGGTGTCGTAGTGGGTGCGGAAATGCTCGGCGATGGTCGGGATCGCGGTGAGGTGATCGACCGGAATGCTGAAGAAGCCATGCACTTGGTCGGCGTGCAGGTCCATGGTGAGCACCCGGTTGGCGCCGGCGGTGACCAGCATGTCGGCGATCAGGCGGCCGGTGATCGAGATGCGCGGCGCGTCCTTCTTGTCCGAGCGGGCGTAGGAGTAGTACGGGATCACGGCGGTGACGCGGCGCGCCGAGGCGCTGCGCAGCGCGTCCAGCGTGATCAGCAGTTCCATGATGTGGTAGCTGACTGGTTCGGTCAGCGACTGCACGACGAACACGTCGCGCTCGCGCACGTTGGTCTGGATCTGCACGTGCAGGTTGTCGTTGGAGAAGCGCGATACTTCGAGCGGACTGGGTTGCAGGCCTATGCTGGCGCAGATCTCTTCGGTCAGGGGGCGATTGGAGCTGCAGGAGAAGATCCGGAGGGCGTCTTTCATGGGCAAGAGGCTCGTGGCGGGTCGATGGGTGCCCGGCTGCGGTGCCAGACCGGAGGGTGTCAGCGGTACAAGAGAAACGCGGCGCGCTCTGCCATCCACGCCGCTTCGTCGGCTTCGGTCAATGTGTCCAGATCATGCGGCATCGCGGCCGTGTCGTCCACCCACTCGCGCAGCAGCGGGCTGCCGTTGATCAGGTCGATGGCGAGGCGTTCGTGTTCGTACTCGTAGGCGAAGTCGCGCCACAGCGGGTAGTCCGGGCGCAGCCGGCGCAGCGCCTTGAACGCCAGCGCCTGCACGCGCCACGGGCGGAACGCGGCGTGATCGTAGTGGCTCGGGTCTTCGACGTGGATCTGCACCCCGGCGCACAGCTTGCCTGCGTGCTTGTGAAAGGTTGGCTCGAACCAGCACGGGCGCAAGCGGCAGCCGCGCAGCCATGCCGGCGCCAGCGCGTGCATCGTGGCGATCAGCGCGTGGGCGTCGATATCCGGTGCGCCGAACAGCTCCAGCGGGCGGGTGGTGCCGCGTCCTTCGGAGAGGGTCGTGCCTTCCAGCATCACGGTGCCGGCGTAGCAGCGCGCCATCGACAGGTTGGGGGCGTTGGGGCTGGGGTTGATCCAGGCGCGATCGGCCATCGGCCAGCCGTAGCCGGGGGCGGCGTCCGGCTGCCAACCCCGCATTTCGATCACGCGGCAGTCGACGTCGAGCTTGAGCGTGGCGACGAACCAGCGCGCCAGCTCGCCCATGGTCAGTCCGTGGCGCATCGGCAAGGGGCCGGCGCCGACGAAGCTCTCCCAGCCGTCGCGCAGCGTCAGCCCTTCCACCGGGCGTCCGGCCGGGTTGGGGCGGTCCAGCACCCATACCGCCTTGCCATGCGCGGCCGCCGCTTCGAGTACGTAGCGCAGCGTGGTGATGAAGGTGTAGATGCGGCAGCCGAGGTCCTGCAGATCGACCAGCAGCACGTCGAAGCTGTCCATCATCGCGGCGGTGGGACGGCGCACGTCGCCGTACAGGCTGAACACCGGAATGCCGTGCAGCGGGTCGAGGTAATCCGGCGACTCGACCATGTTGTCCTGCTTGTCGCCGCGCAGCCCGTGCTGCGGGCCGAAGGCGGCGCTCAGTCGCAGGTCGGGCAGCGTGGCGAGCGCATCGATGGCGTGGGTCAGGTCGCGCGTGACCGAGGCGGGGTGGGCCAGCAGCGCGACGCGTCGGCCCGCGAGCGGAGCGCGCAGGGTGGGGTCCGCGAGCAGACGGTCGAGGCCGAACTGTATCGTGACGGGCATGATGGGACTTATCGGTGCAGGGGCGGGAGTTCCAGCACGAACCCGGCGCGCTGGTGGAAATCGGGCTTGGGGCCGGGGTGGTTCGCCGCCCAGTATGAGAGTTCGCCGGTGCTGGACTCAATCACCGCTGCCAGCCCCAGGCGCAACTGTTGCCCAGCCTGGCAGCGCGGGATGGCGGCGGCTGGCAGCCATGCCTGCAGGGTCAGCACGTCGGCAAAGTGCGCCACCGTGATGCGCGGTGGCGACAGTACCGGCGAGTTTGCGTCGCGCTCGCGGTAGCTGCGAAAGGCGTACGCGGCCCAGCGGCTGGAAGGCGAGAAGTTGAACTCGCGATAGGGATCAGCGTCACCAACCGCGATGAACGCCTCGAAACAGGTGTGCTGCCACAGGAATTCAGCGGCTTCCGAGGGCGCCGGGGAGGGGATGCGCAGGCTCGCGAGGTCGGCGTGCAGCTCGAAGCCCAGCGTCAGCGACCCCGGCGTGGTGGAGACGCTGGCGATGATGCTGCGCACCGTGGGCGCGGGTGTGCCCGGATGCGGGGTCAGCGTGACTTTTTTCGCGGCGGGAGAGGTCGGCATGCTGAAGGCCTGGAGGGCGTGAGGGTACGGGAGTAATGCCGGCAAACGTGACGGTTCGCTGGAATCTAGCATTGCGGCGTGGTCGCGTCCATGACGCATGGTGTTGCTATTGCACCGCCATGGTGCCTTGGGTGGTGGGTGAGGCGTCGTTGCGGTCTTCACGCGGCAGATCCTTGAGCGGGCTGAACAGTACGCTTGCCATGTCGAGCAGGTTGGTCGCGATGTCGTGGGTGTAGCTGCTGTCGTTCATCAGCGAGGTGGCGTTCTCGGTGCTGATGCGTTTGTCGCGGATGAGTCGGTCCAGCGTGCCGTTGGCGACGATGTCGTGCTCGGCCAACGCCGCGCGCAAGGTGGCCAGCGCGGCGCTCGGGTCGTTGTCGGGATGCGTGGCCAGCGTTTGCAGACTGGCGAGCAAGGTCGCCAGATGCTGGCGTATCGCGACGTACTCGCGCCGCAGGTAGGGGTTGGGTGTTGCCAGGAAAGGCAGCAGGTTCTTCTGCAAGTGCTTCAGATCCTTGAACGCTTCCAGCATGTGCTGGCTGGCGCCGCGTAGCGCGAAGGCCCGGCGCGACTGCATGCCTTCGGTGCGCAGGCGCGCCAGGAAATCGAGAATGAGGCCGTGCAGTGGCTTGACCCGGCGCCGGTAATAGTCGTCTACGTCGACATCGTGGATGCGCTCGGGGGGGTGGGCGAGCAGTTCCGGCGCCTCGCCCTTGCGCAAGCCGGCCGGGTCTGCGTGCAACACCAGCGCCATGATCTCGAACACGTTGTCGAACAGATGCAGCAGTTCCTTGCGCGTTGCTTCGAGCGCCGCGTCGGTCATCTCGAACAGCCTGCTGTTGATGAATTGCGGCGCGATCACCGGGCGTGCGGGCGCCTTGAGGCGGGTTTCGAGAAAAGCCGTGAGCCGGCCGGTAAACGGCAGCAGCATCGCGATGCCGGCGAGGTTGAACAAGGAGTGGAACAGCGCGAGCTTGAGCGTATGGTCGTCCGCCGCGATCCCCAGCCAGGCGCTGCCGACCTCCACCGCAACGGTGAACCGCCCGATGAACGCCAGTGCCACCACCCCGGTCGTGACGTTGAACAGCAGGTGTGCCGCCGCCAGGCGTCGCCCGTCCATGCTCGCGCCTATCGAACCGATCAACGCCGTCACGGTGGTGCCGACGTTCGCCCCGATCGCCAAGGCCAGCGCGTTCTCATAGGTAATCTGCTGCGCCGCGACCGCCGTGATGATCAGCACCATGGTCGCGTGGCTGGACTGCATCACCACCGTCGCGAGCATGCCGATGGCGGTGAACAACAGCAACCCGGCCACCCCCGGCACCGCGTACTCCGCCAGATCGAAGGCGGTGCGAAACGACTCGAAACCGGCCTTCATGAAATGGATGCCGAGAAACAAAAAGCCCAGCCCCGCCAGCACGTAACCGCAGCCCTTGAGTGTTTTCGAGCGGTTGAACACCAGGATCACGCCGAAGGTCAGCATCGGCATCGCGTAGGCGGCAATGTCGACCTTCATGCCGAACCCGGCCACCAGCCACGCCCCGGTGGTCGACCCCAGGTTGGCGCCGAAGATGATGCCTATGCCCTGCGCCAGCCCCAGCATCTCGGCACTGAGAAACGAGATCGTGATCACCGACACCAGCGAACTGGACTGCAGCACCGTGGTCGTTACCGCGCCGAACACGAAGCTCTTCCACCGCCGGTCGGTGCTGAACTGCAGCAGGCGTTCGAGCGTGCCGCCGGTAAACGCCTTGAACCCCTGTTCCAGCGAGCGCATGCCGAACAGGAAGATCGCGATGCCGGCAGTGATCTCCTTGAACTCCGGGCTCAGCCACAGCACGTAAGCAAGTGCGGCAAGGAGCGCGAACAGCGGCAGATGGCGTGCCGGGTGGTTGTCCATGCGGGAAGTCGAAGCAATAGTGATACGGGCACTGTAACCGATGTGGGTGCCTGCGTTACAGTTCAGCCATGACCCAAGAGGAGAGCATCATGACCGACCGCCCCATCAGCCGCTTTCCGGTGCCCGAACTCGCCAACCTGCCCGACGACATCCGCGACAGGATCGTCGCGGTGCAGGAAAAGGCCGGTTTCGTGCCCAACGTGTTCCTGACCCTGGCGCATCGCCCCGCCGAATTCCGCGCCTTCTTCGCCTACCACGACGCGCTGATGGAAAAGGACGCCGGGCTGACCAAGGCCGAACGCGAAATGATCGTGGTCGCCACCTCGGCCGCCAACAACTGCCTGTACTGCGTGGTCGCCCACGGCGCCATCCTGCGGGTGCGCGCCAAGAACCCGCGCGTCGCCGACCAGGTCGCCACCAACTACCGCAAGGCCGAAATCACCCCGCGCCAGCGCTCGATGCTGGACTTCGCGATGAAAGTCTCGCAGCGCTCTGGTGAAGTCGGCGAATGCGACTTCGCCACCCTGCACGAACACGGCTTCAGCGACGACGACATCTGGGACATCGGCGCCATCACCGCCTTCTTCGGCCTGAGCAACCGCATGGCCAATTTGATGAGCATGCGGCCGAACGATGAGTTCTATTTGCTTGGGCGGCTACCGAAGGCATGAGTGCGCGCGCAGCGTGGACCGGTGAGGCGCGATGTGCTGCGCTCGGCGGCGCGCGAGGGCGAAAGACGGGTGCGGGATCAGCCGTCCTCGGTAGCGCCAACCTCAAGGTGGGTGGCCACGATCCTGGCCGCCGGACTGCGGAATATAGGCTCTATCCAGTGCGCATGAACCGGGCGTAGAATCCCCAGTGTTGTCGTATTTCCGGCGGTTCAGTTCGGCAAGGTTTGTCCCACGCGACATGTGCAGCCACGGCATCCGCGAAGTACCCGCCACGCAAGTGCCGAGCTTATCCCGCGCGACATGCGCAGCCACTCTGAATCCGCCTGCGTGCCGCGTGGGATCAGATCGAGTCGTTGCCGTTCACCGAGCGCATGATGCATGAAGTCCGAAAAAAATAGCGTGCGCACGCGTGCGCGACCCCTGTCGGCTGACGACTGGACACGGATGCGGCGGGAGGGGCCTTCGGCGCTGGCATGGATGCGGGACGGTGGCTTGGCTGACGCGCGCTCGCGCGCCCTCGCGTTGGTCTGGGCGGGGGGTATGCCGTTCGCGGGCTACGCATGGTTGGGGTGGACGCCGCTGTTGATGCTGGCGTGGCTGCTCATCGATTGCGCGAATACCCTGATTGCCGACAGCGCAAGGCTGGCGCTGGCGGGGCCGGCGTTGAAAGTAGCGCACCGCAAGGATCAGCAATGCACGGAGATGCTGGGGCTGGCTTCCGATCTGGCCGAGGGGATGCACCGATCATCCGCCACGGCGCAACGAACTTCGCCGCAGATGCTCTACTTTTTCGGCTGCGTCGCGACGCTCTTCATGTTTGCGTTCATGCTGCCCGGTGCTCCGCACCTGGGGATAGGCCAATGGCGCGAGTTGCTCGCCGACCCTTTCATTCCGTGGCTGGCCCTGGCCGATCTGGTGCTGCAGACCGGGCGTGCCGCATACGCGGGAATGGTGGCGCGCGGTGGCAAACGTGGGAGCAACCAGCGGATCTTCGTCGAATCCGGAAGCAACGTGCTGCTCTACGTGGGGGTGCTGATGCTGATCTGGCTGCCGATCAACTTCGGCGCGCTCGGGATGGTGTTGATGCTCGCCGCGATCAATCTGGTGCGATTCGGTTTTGGCCTGTACGCGTGGTGGTACATGCCGGTGGCAATGCGTGAGCTTGCAACCCAGCTTGAGCGGGCGCTTGGTGCTGGTTCGGCGCATCCGGGCGGCGACAGCGGTGATCTGTCGCGTACGCCAGCGACGGGGTGCGGGAATTGATGTCTGTCGGCGGTCGGCGGCCAGGTGCGCACTGTATGTCTTGAGCGGGCGACATGTCCCGCTATCTGGAATCGCTAGTGTGTTGTAGTTAAAGGATTTGTTTTCGGGTTGTCTTCAGCGTGAGACGGCGTGGGCGAGAAGTGGCGCGATATGCCGGATATTTGCCTTTGGCATCAATGTTGCATGGGTCGTTGCCAACCGGAGACGTCAGATCTTCGGAGCCTGCGGCGGTTACACCCTCCGCGCCATCCGTTACTGGAGGAGACATGAAGATCAACGTGCGTGTGCTTTGCATCCTGACCACCGCCGGCCTGACCCTGGGGGTGAGCGTGCCGGCCGCAGCGACGGGGAGTCTGGGTGGCTACAACGTCAAGCTCGACGAGACCTCGGTGTCCGGCATCTCGTCCGGTGCCTACATGGCGGTGCAGGTGGGGGTGGCCCATTCGTCCATCGTCAAGGGGGTAGGGGCGGTGGCGGGCGGGCCGTATTACTGCGCGCAGAACAGCGTCAACACCGCCTACCGCAGTTGCATGACCGGTTACCCGGCCTACCCCACCGCCGCGCCGTTGGTGAGCATCGCGGCGAACTGGGCTTCCAGCGGGGCGATCGATGCTACGTCCAACCTCGCCACGCAGAAGGTGTGGTTGTTCAACGGCTACAACGACGGGGTGGTGAAGAAGGGGGTCAGCGATGCGCTGTTTGACTTTCATGCCGCCTTCAACAACGTCGCCAACGTGTTCTACAAGGACAACCTGCGCGCCGCCCATTCCCAGGTCACCGACGGCTACGGCCAGGCTTGCGACGCGACCGGGGGCAACTTCATGAATAACTGCGGCTACGACGCCGCCGGACAGATCCTCCAGCACATTTACGGCAAGCTCAATCCGAGGAATACCGGTGCGCTGTCGGGTGCCATCCAGGAGTTCAGCCAGTCGGAATTCCATAGCGGTGACACCTGGAGCATAGGCATGTCGCACTACGGTTTTGCCTATGTTCCCGCGAGCTGCGCCGCGCAGCAGCCGTGCCGGGTGCATGTGGCCTTTCATGGCTGCAAGCAATACGCCACCGCCATCGGTTCCGACTACTACGCCAACGCCGGCTACAACCAGTGGGCCGACAGCAACAACCTGATCGTGCTGTATCCGCAGACCGTCGCAACCACCATGACACCGCTTAATCCCAACGGTTGCTGGGATTGGTGGGGTTATACGAATGGTGACTACGCGAAGAAGAGCGGCAAGCAGATCAGCGTCGTGCGCGCCATGCTCGACCGCCTCGCGAGCGCCTACACCGGCTGGAGCAGCGCGCCAGGCGGAGTGTTCGGCGCACCCGCCGGAGTCAGCGCCTCCGACAGCACCGCGAACCGTGTGGCAGTACACTGGCAGGGGGTGGCCGGGGCGGTGAGCTACAACGTTTATCGCGCCGATTGCGCCAGTTGCGCCTTCGTCAGAAAGAACGCCGCGCCGGTCAAGGGCAACAGCTATGCCGACGCGGGCCTGTCGGCATCCACCAGCTACCGCTATACGGTGCGTGCGGTGAACGCCGCCAGCGTCGAGAGCGCGGACTCCGCCATCGCCACGCGCGCCACCACCGCCTCGCCGCCCGCGTGCGACCCGTATTTCCGCAGCAACTACGACCACTGGTACGAGGACCGGGCGTATACCGACTTCTGGAACATCAACATCCGTGCCTACGGCTCCAACGTTTGGTTGGGCTACACCGGGCCGTCGTCGATGACCGTGGAAACCTTCCTGCGCAAGACCGGGCCGGGGTATTACCGCAAGGGGACGTGCGGTTGAGTATGGCCGGGCAACCTCACGGCAGATTGAGTATCCGCCCCGCCTTGCGTCTTGCCCCCGGCTGCGCGAGCTTGCCCATCAGGCCCTGGGTGGCGTGGGCGTGGCTGATGGCGCAGGCGAGGGCGTCGGCGGCGTCGGGGCTGGGACAGTCGGCGAGCGACAGCAGGCGCTGCACCATGTGCTGAACCTGCTCCTTGCTCGCCTTGCCGTGGCCGACCACCGACTGTTTGACCTGCAGCGCGGTGTATTCGCTGACCGGCAGATCGCACGACACGGCGCCGCAGATCACCGCGCCGCGGGCCTGCCCGAGCAGCAGCGTGGATTGCGGATTGACGTTGACGAACACCTTTTCCACCGCCACCTGATCCGGGCTGTAGCTGGCAATCACTTCGCGCACGCCGTCGAGCAGGGTCTTGAGGCGTGCGGGCAGTTCGCCGGAGCTGGTCTTGATGCAGCCGCTCGCGACGTAGCGCATCTGGTTGCCGAGCGTGTCGATGACGCCGAAGCCGGTGATGCGCAGGCCGGGGTCCAGTCCGAGGATGCGGGTGGCGGTGCTGCGGGTGGCGGTGTTCATGCGCTGCGCTTGCGCGCGAGCCATACGCCGGTGACCGCGACGGCCATGCCCAGCAGCGCGACGTAGGTCAGGGCTTCGTCGAACAGCAGCCAGGCCATTACGGCGGTGCTGGGTGGGGTCAGGTAGAACAGGCTCGCGACGTTGACCGCAGAGCCGCTGCGGATCAGCAGGTTGAGCAGGGTGATGGCGCCCAGCGACAGCACCACCACCAGCCATCCCAGTGCAAACAAGAATTCGCCGCTCCAGGTCACCTGCATGGTTTCGGTCTGGCTGGCGAGCACGGCGGTGATCAGCAGCGTCGGTATGAACTGGATGACCGAGCCGGTGCGCAGGTCGAAGCTCGGGCAGTAGCGCTTCTGGTACAGCGTGCCGATGGTGATGGCGATCAGCGCGACCACGACCGGCGTGATCATCGCGGTCAGTCCGGAGGAGGATGTGGCGCCCAGGCTGGCCTTGTTGCTGACCACCAGCGCGACGCCGATGAAACCGCAGGCCAGTCCTGCCCACTGACGTCGGGACACCTGCTCGCCGAGCAGCCAGCCGGCGCCGAGCGCGGTCAGCAGCGGCTGCATGCCGACCACCAGTGCCGCGACGGCGGCGGGCAATCCGTGGCTGATCGCGACGAACACCCCGCCCAGATAGAAGCCATGCACCAGCAGGCCGGTCACGCCGATGTGGGCGGCGTGGCGCCAGTTGCCGGGCCACGGCGCGCGCGTGGCGAACACCAGCGCGCCCATCAGCGCGATGACCAGCACGTAGCGGATGGACAGGAAGGTCAGCGGCTCGGCGTAGGGCATGCCGAAGCGGGCACCGATGAAGCCGGTGCTCCACAGGAGCACGAACAGGAACGGCATGGCGGGCTGGAACAGGTGTCGTGGCATGTCAGGGTTCCGGCCCGCATGCGGGGTGCGGGGATGTGTCAGTCGTCGAAGACTGCCGAAGTGTACACTTCCTGAACGTCGTCCAGGATTTCCAGCGCGTCGAGCAGTTTCTGCATTCTGGCCGCGTCGTCGCCGGTCAGCTCGGTTTCGTTGGCGGGCTTCATCGTGACTTCGCCGAACTCGGGCTTGAAGCCGGCCTTTTCCAGCGCGTCCTTGACTGTGCCGAACTCGTACGGCGCGGTGATGACTTCGATCGAGCCGTCGTCGTTGCTCACCACGTCTTCGGCGCCGGCTTCGAGGGCCGCTTCCATCAGCGCGTCTTCATTGGTGCCGGGGGCGAACATCATCTGCCCGCAGTGCTGGAACTGGAACGACACGCAGCCGTCGGTGCCCATGTTGCCGCCGTACTTGGAGAAGGCGTGGCGCACGTCGGCCACGGTGCGGGTCTTGTTGTCGGTCATGCAGTCGACGATCACGGCCGCGCCGCCGATGCCGTAGCCTTCGTAGCGCGCCTCTTCGTAATTGACCCCTTCAAGCTCGCCGGTGCCGCGCTTGATCGCGCGGTCGATGTTCTCGGCCGGCATGTTCTCGCCCTTGGCCTTGTCCATCGCCAGGCGCAGGCGCGGGTTGAAGTTGGGATCGCCGCCGCCGCCCATGCGCGCCGCGACCGTGATTTCCTTGATCAGTCTGGTAAAGATCTTGCCCCGCTTGGCGTCCTGACGACCCTTGCGATGCTGGATGTTGGCCCACTTGGAATGACCCGCCATGATGTCCCCGATACTGCCTGCATTGGATTGAACGATGCGGCATTATACAGGGCCGACGCCGCCCGGGCGGCGCGGGACGGAACAACCGCCACATGCAAGGGAACCCCCATGACCGAAGCGCCAGTGATCGCAAAAACGCCTGACCAGGACCTGCGGCTGTTGCCGCGCATGGCCAACCGCCACGGCTTGATTACCGGTGCGACCGGCACCGGCAAGACCGTCACGTTGCAGAAGTTGGCCGAGTCGTTTTCCAGCATCGGGGTGCCGGTGTTCGTTGCCGACGTGAAGGGCGATCTGTCCGGCGTGGGAGCGGCGGGGGTGGCCTCGGAGCGGCTGATGCAGCGCCTCGCCGCGATCGGCATCGACAGCTATGCCCCGCGCGCCAACCCGGTGGTGCTGTGGGATGTGTATGGCGAGCGCGGACACCCGGTGCGCGCCACGATTTCCGACATGGGGCCGTTGCTGTTGGCACGCCTGCTCAACCTCAACGATACCCAGTCTGGGGTGCTGAGCCTGGTGTTCCGCATCGCCGACGACAATGGCATGCTGCTGCTGGATCTCAAGGACCTGCGCGCGATGGTGCAGTACGTGGGCGAACACGCGCGTGAGTTCACCACCGAGTATGGCAACATCTCGCACGCGTCGATAGGCGCGATCCAGCGCGGGCTGCTCAACCTGGAGGAACAGGGGGCCGATCGCTTCTTTGGCGAGCCGATGCTCGATCTGGCCGATCTGATCCAGACCGACGCCGAAGGGCGTGGCGTCGTCAATGTGCTGGTGGCCGACAAGCTCTACCAGGCGCCGCAGTTGTATTCGACCTTCCTGCTGTGGATGCTGGCGGAACTGTTCGAGCAGTTGCCCGAAATCGGCGACCTGGACAAGCCCAAGCTGGTGTTCTTCTTCGACGAGGCGCATCTGCTGTTCGACGACGCGCCCAAGGCGCTGGCGGACAAGATCGAACAGGTGGTGCGCCTGATACGCTCCAAGGGGGTGGGCGTGTATTTCGTCACCCAGAGCCCACTGGACGTGCCCGACGGCGTGCTCGGGCAACTGGGTAACCGCATCCAGCACGCGCTGCGCGCGTTCACCCCGCGCGACCAGAAGGCGGTCCGCAGCGCGGCCGAAACGATGCGCGCCAACCCGGCGTTCGACATGCTTGCCGCGATCACCGAGCTGGGGGTGGGTGAGGCGCTGGTGTCGTTCCTCGACGCCAAGGGTTCGCCCGGCGTGGTCGAGCGCGCCCACGTGATCGCGCCGGCCTCGCGCATGGGGCCGATGACCGAGGCCGAACGCGACGCGGCACTGCGCGGGTCGCTGCTGTATGGTCATTACGAAAAGGAGGTTGACCGCGAATCGGCCTACGAGCTGTTGCGCGCGCAGGCCCAGGCGGCGGCCGAGCGTGTCGACGACATGGCGCCGCAACCGGCGCAAGGGCGCCGTGGCGGGGACTTCGGCCACGCGGCACCGCAGTCATCGGGCGGAGGCATCTCGGACGTGCTGTTCGGCTCGACCGGGCCGCGCGGGGGAAAACGCGACGGCTTGCTGCAAGTGGCGGCCAAGACCATGACCCGCACCATCGGCAGCGCCCTCGGACGCCAGATCGTGCGCGGTTTGCTGGGGTCGTTGCTGGGCGGGCGCAGGTGATAACGTGCAAGCCGCGCGTCGGGCGCTACGCCTGCATGCTTTTCAGTGTTGCCTGAACCGCGCGTTCTGTGAGCGACACGTTGCTGCCCACCCGGCATTGACCGCGGGCGCGTAGATCGGCCAGGCAGTTGGCCGTGACCGCGAGCAGTCCACCCGTGTCGGGGCTGCTCAGTAGCGCGACCTTGGCGGCGGGGCCCATCCAGACGATGCAGCCATGCACCGGGGTTTGACCCGACAGCGAGATTTCCAGCCAGGTGTCGGGCGTCATCCACCTCGGAGCGTTGGTCTGCAATTCGGTGTAGCCG
Source organism: Rhodocyclales bacterium (assembly GCA_016177805.1). Taxonomy (GTDB): domain Bacteria; phylum Pseudomonadota; class Gammaproteobacteria; order Burkholderiales; family Rhodocyclaceae; genus JACOUN01. The sequence goes on along the minus strand of JACOUN010000110.1, from coordinate 39,739 downwards.
GTGTGGTGCAGCAGGCGCAGATGCGGCATCTCGCGGGCGGCGGAAATCGTCATCGGGGGGACTTTGTCGGCGGCTGGCGCGCCGGCATCCGGCGCCTTGCCCGCCAGCAGCGCGGCGTGCAGCGCGCGGCATTCGGCCAGGGCCGTGTTCTGCGCCTGGGTGCCGAGGCCGATGCTAGTGAGCCGGATCGCGATGCGGTTGATCAGTTCGGCGTGGTGGCGGGCGAGTGCTTCCGGCGGCTGCCGACGTGCCGTTGCCGGGTCGCCGGTGAGCAGTAGCTGGTGTGCGATTTCGAGTTGGCCGCGCCAGTCGGGGTGCTTTTCCCCCTCCTTGTAGAGGGTGCGGACCAGTACCTGTATCCAGTAGATGGTGAGGAAGCGGCGCAGCGCTGGGGGGGTGGCGTCGTCAATCAGCGCACCAAGCGCGCGCGAGGCGAAGGCGCGCGCGATCTCGCGCCGCTCGGCCCGCGCGGCCAGTGGCAAGGCTTGCTCGATACCGTTGGCGGCAGTGTTGCGACGCCCTTCGGCATAGCGTAGCAAGGCCGGTAGCGTGGCTTCGAGGTGGTTGAGTTGGAGCCTGGGCAGCTCGGCCAACTGGCGCGCCAGTGCTGCCAGGCGCGCGTAACCGGGGTGGTCGGGGTTGTGCAGCGGCAAGGTGTTGCCGACCAGCGCGATAGTGTCGAGCAGTTTCAAGGCTGGGTGTTCGGGATCCTGGGCTACATCGGGATCGTCGAGCGCGAGCTTGACCAGCGGAATCTGCAATATGCGCAGCGTGTGCTTGATCGGCGCGGGTAGATCCGGATGAGCCGTGATGTACTCGAACATCCGTTCCAGGGTCTCGATGCCGGCGCAAATCGAGGGCGCCAGCAGGTGCACCAGCGGACTGGCGCTGACGGACGGGATGTCGGCAGTCGGGCTATTCTGCAATCCGGTCAGCCAGGTACGCACCTGTTCGACCATGGACGCCGCCAGTTGCGGGTCGAGCGCGCCGGTGGTCGGCTGCCGGTGCGCTTGCATCAATTTCTGGTGCAGGCGTGCATGAGGCGCCACCGGTTGGTCGAAAATCGCCGGCCAGGCCGGGGTGGTGGAGGTGGAAGTCGAGGCCGGCGTCGAAGTTGAGGTCGGCGTCGCGGCGGGTGGTGCCGGCTCCGCGTTGATGACTGGCCATGCATCGGCCGAGCGGGGCGTCACGGGACGGGTACTTTGCGCCGGAGCCTCGTCCGGGGCTTCCTCCGGTGATGCGTTCCCGGACGCATTCCATACCTTGTAGGCGGGCGGTCGCGCGCGTATGCCCGCCTGATCAAGGTGCTCTTCCAGCGACTTGTAGAAAACCAGCAGTTCGGCGCACAACGGCGTGGTCCATTTTTCCAGCAGCGCGATGCGTTGTTCCGGGTCGAGTCCGGCGTTTTCGGTCAGCCCGCGCAGCGCGCGGCTGATGGCCTCGGGACCGACCGGTAGTTGTTCGGCGGCGGCATCTTCCTGGTCCAGCAGGGTCATGAAGCGCGGATGCAGGCGGCTCAACTGGAAGGCGCAGTGTTCGCGCAGGCGGCGCGCGAGGCTGGTCAGTTCGAGCGTGAACAGCAGGTCGTCTTCGCTGACCAGGCTGATGCGCGAGGCCGTCAGCCCGTGCGCCTGCTCGAAGCCGCGCCGGCTGCGCAGGCTCGCCAGCTCGTCGAAGCACTCGGTCGCGGCGAGCCGCAGCGCGTCGCGGCTTTCGGCCATGCGAAAACCCTGGTTCACGACGAAGGAATCGAGCATGTTCAGCATTGCGCTGCGGCACTCGGCAACGACCTGCTGCTGCCTGGTTTTGGTGCTCGGGGTTGACATGCCCGCAATTCCCCTGAATGGGTAACATGGCCCAATTATGCAGGCAAATGGTGTATTGCAGAAGTGTGATGGGTGCGGCCGCGTGGTGCGAGGCGGATAGTTCGGTTGTCTCGGGCACTCGCGTCGCAGCGGCGCTGTCAAAACTCCACCTGTCCGGCTGCAGGAGCATCGCTCATGAATCCGCAATCCGTAGAATCGTTGATGGCCGACATCGAGATTGAAGATCCGCTCGACCTCGGCGACCTCTCCATGGACGAGCGTGACGTACGTCGTCTCATGGCCAACCATTTCTGTGAAATCGACTGTCGCCTGTCAGCGCATGGGCTGAGCGCCGACGCGCGTCTGGAAGTCATGGCGGCGATAGCCGCGCACACCATGGTGGAGAACATGGTGCTGCACTTCGAGCACCTGCGCCGCCTGGCCAACAAGGGTGATTTTCATGCCTGGATGGCGCGTCACGGCATGGGGTGACGCTTGGCCGGTTTGCGCTTGCGCAGCGCGCATGCAATCGCGCGGCGCGCCCAAGGTTCCATCGCGGCGGGGCTGTCGAGTGCTTCGTCGGGGGCGCTCCAGTAGCCCATGACGAATTCGCGTCCGTCGGGCTGGGTATAGCGGAAGGGCTGGCAGCCGGCCGCCGCGAAAGGCGCCTGGCTGTCGGCGTCGGCCTTCAGGTACAGGGTGTCCCAGGCAACCAGGGCGATGAACAGGTCGTCGACGTAGAACCCCCAGCCGCCGAACATCGCCTTGATGCGCACGGTCCCGAGCGGCGCGAACAGTTCCTGTGCATAGCTGACGATCTCGGGCGGGGGCTTGGGTGCCATGGGGGGGTTACTTGAGTCCGAGCCGTTCGACGATGGCGCAGGTCGGTCCGGCCTGGTTCATGCTGTAGAAGTGCAGGCCGGGCACGCCTTCGGCGATCAGGTGCTGGCACAGTTCGGTGACCACGTCGAGGCCGAAGGCCTTGATCGAGTCGCTGTCATCGCCATATGACTCGAACTTGCGCCGCATCCAGCGCGGCAGCTCGGCCCCGCAGGCGTCGGAGAAGCGCGCCAGGCGCGAGAAACTGGTGATCGGCATGATGCCCGGAATGATCGGTATGGCGACGCCCAGCGCGTGCGCCTCATCGACGAAATGCCGGTAGGCGTCGAGGTTGTAGAAATACTGGGTGATCGCCGAATTGGCGCCGGCATCCACCTTGCGCTTGAACGCGAGCAGGTCGTCGCGCGGGCTGCGTGCCTGGGGGTGCCACTCCGGGTAGGCGGCCACTTCGATGCTGAAGCGGTCGCCGGTTTCGCTGCGGATGAACTCGACCAGTTCGTTGGCGTAGCGGAACTCGCCCGCCGCGCCGGCGCCCGAGGGCAGATCGCCGCGCAGCGCGACGATGCGGCGGATGCCTGTGGCGGCGTACTCGGCGAGGATTTCGCGGATCCCGGCGCGGGTCGAGCCGATGCACGACAGGTGGGGCGCGGCCTCGTGGCCTTCGGCGGCGATTTCCTGCACCGTGGCGAAGCTGCGCTCGCGCGTCGAGCCGCCCGCGCCGTAGGTGACGGAGAAGAACGCGGGCTTCAGTTGCGCCAGGCGCGCGCGCGCGAGGCGCAGCTTTTCCGCGCCTTCGTCGGTCTGCGGGGGGAAGAATTCGATGGATAGTTCAGTGTGGGTCATGGTTGTCGTGTTGCATCCAGATCAGGAATTCGCGGTTGCCGGCAATCTTGCCGACCCCTCCGCCGGTGATGGGCGAATCGAACCAATCGCGCACGGCAAAGCCGCTCGCGGTGGCCGCCTCGCGTATGCGCCGTTCTATCGCGGCATGGGCCGAGGCGCTGCGCACTACCCCCCCCTTGCCCAACGCTTCGGGGCCGTCGGTCTCGAACTGCGGCTTGACCAGCGCCAGCACGCTGCCGCCCGGCGCCAGCAGCGCCGGCCAGCGCGGCAGCAGCAGGGTCAGCGAGATGAAGCTCGCGTCGCACACGATGAGATCGAAACCGGCCGTCGGCATGTGTTCGCCCAGCTCGGCGCGGTCGAGGTTGCGCGCGTTGAGTCCTTCGATGCAGACCACGCGCGTGTCGTGGCGCAGGCGCGGGTGCAGTTGCTCATGGCCGACTTCGACCCCGATCACTCTGGCGGCACCGGCCTGCAGCAGGCAGTCGGTGAAGCCGCCAGTCGATTGTCCGACATCGAGCGCCGCCGCGCCCGCGACCGACAGGCCGGTACGTGTCAGCGCCGCCGCGAGCTTGAGCCCGCCGCGCGACACGAAGCGGTCGTCATCGTCGGGGGTGATGCTCAATGGCGCGTCGCCGGGCAGTTCCAGCGACGCCTTGGCGACCGGCTGCCCCGCCATGCTGACGCGCCCAGCCGCGATCATGCGCTGCGCCACGGTGCGTGACGGCGCCAGTCCCTGCGCGACCAGCAGGCTGTCGACGCGCTGCAGGCCGTGCCTGTCGACGGCGGGCGCCGGCGTCTCGTGCGGGACCGGTGCGGGACGTGCGGTGCGGCGGTGGAAGGACTTCATTTTACGTTGACCACTTCGACCGGGTGCTCATACACATCCTTGCGCTTGTCGTAGAGCGGGATGGTGGTGCCGTTGAGGCGGTAGCTTTCGAGGTCGGCCAGATCGACGTCGGCAACAATGATCTGTTCGATGTTGGGTGTGCCTTCGGCGGCGATGCCGTCGCGCGCGAACGCGAAGTCCGACGGGGTGATGATGCTGGCCTGGCCGTAGTGCAGTCCGAGGCCTTCGACCGGCAGGTTGCCGACGGTGCTGGTCATCGCGACGAACACCTGGTTTTCGATGGCGCGGGCATGGCAGCAGTAACGCACGCGCATGAATCCCTGGCGGTCGTCGGTGCACGACGGCACGAACAGGATGTCGGCACCGGCCTCGCACACCATGCGGGCGAGTTCGGGGAATTCGATGTCGTAGCAGATCAGGATGGCGATCTTGCCGAACGGCGTCTCGAACAAACGCAACTGGTCGCCGGCGTCGGTGTTCCACTTCTCGCGCTCCCAGCGGGTGCGGTGGATCTTGTCCTGCTCGTGGATTTCTCCGCCCGGCGTGAAGTAGTAGGCGGTGTTGAGCAGGCGCCCGTCTTCATGCAGGGTGGGGTGGCTGCCGCCGATGAGGTGCACGTTCCACTGCGCCGCCAGCTCCTGCATCAGCTCCTTGTAGCGCTTGGTGTAGTCGTGCATGTTGCGCACCGCGTCGCGCACGTTGCTGGTGTCCATGAAGGACAGCAACTGGGTGGTGAAGATCTCGGGCAGCAGCACGAACTGCGGCTTGTAGTCGCCGGCGGCCTTCATGATGAAGCGCACCTGGTTCTCGAAGCCGGACCAGTCGTGGATCTGGCGCAGCAGGTACTGGACGGCGGCGATTCGCACGATCACAGCGCGATCTCCTCGGGGATGGTGGTGGGGCGCGACGGGTCGTAGTCGGGGTTGAGCCACGCGATGATCGATGCGTGGCCACAGGACTCCTTGTCTTCCGGCAGGTAGTCTTCGACGATGCCGCAGTAGCTGAAGCCTTCCTTGAGCTGGAAGCTCAGCACCATGTCACGCAGGTCGCCCCATACGACTTTTCGCGCGTAGAACTCGACGCTCATTTCATTGGCGTACTGGTGATAGCCGGGCAGGCGGCCGCAGGCGATGATGCGCTTGAGGTTCATCGCCCGGCACAAGGTGCGCCGTCCCTCATACAGCAGGTGGCCGATGCCTTTGCCGCGCAATTCGGGGGCGACGAACACTTCGGCGCCGTACAGCGTCTTGCCGTCCGGGTTGTGGTTTTCAAAGGTGCCGGCGCCGGTGATTTCCTTCCATGAATGCGATTCGGCCCATTCGTCCCACGGCACGATCATCGAACTGGCACAACCGACCACGCCGTTTTCGCCCTCGGCCACGATCTGCCCTTGCGGGAAGACATCGAGCTGTTCGCGCAGCTTGCGCCGGCTCCAGGCCGGGATCGAGGGGTAGACGCGCGCCTGCAACTCGATCAGCGCCGGAATGTCGTCCGGCCGCGTCTGGCGCACCCTGGGGTGTTTCATGCGGGCTCTCCTTGCAACGGAGTTCTGGCGGTCGATTTTTTCACTTCTAGCCCAGAAACGGGTTGAACACGGTAATGCCATTGTAGTCCTGGCCGTGGGCGAGGTCTTCGCTGACCACGGTATGGGCACCCAGGCGTCGGGCGGCACACAGGATGGCGGCGTCCCAGTGACTGAGCCGGTAGCGTTCACTCAGGGCGAGCGCTTCCAGTACAAGCGCGTGTTCCATGGGTTGCACCGGGCGACTGGCGGCGAGTTGCTCTACCAGCCGCCGTGGCGCCTGCGCGGGCAGACCGTGGCGCGGTTGGCGAGCATTGGCGTAGAACTCCATCAGCACCTGGGTGGACAACCCCCAGTCCGATCGTGCCACCCAATCGCGTGCGATCGCTTTCCTGCCGGCGTGGTCGGCCGCGAGCGAGGTGGCGTATATCAGGATGTTGGTGTCGAGAAAGTAGGTATTCATCGACGGTAGTCGGCTTGCCGTTCCTGCACGAGATGGTCGAATTCCCGCATCAGGCTGCGGTCGTTGGCCTGATCGCGCCCCAGCAGCGGCGCTTCGCCCCAGTGGCTGCCGGCGACGATGCTGTCGAGCTGGGCGAGGAGATCCCCTTGGGCTTGATCCGCTGCGCCGCTCCGATCGAACGATCTGGCGGGGGCGGGGGCGGACCTGCTCTGCAAGGCCACGCTCGCCTTGCCGTAATCGTGTGCCGCGATCGCGGTTTCCAGCGTGTGCATCAACTCACCCTGTAGCGAGCGATGATTGCGCGCGGCCTGCGCGCGCAGGCGCTCGGCCAGTTCGTCGGGCACTTGTTTGATTGTCAGTGTCACGGGCATTGGATACCTCCACAATGGAACCATTGCAGTTCCATTGTGGTTACTGGACGAGAGAATTTCAAGGACGCTCAGTAGCGGTAATGCTCGGCCTTGTACGGGCCTTCCTTGGGCACGCCGATGTAGGCTGCCTGTTGGTCGGTCAGTTCGGTCAGCGTGACGTTGAGTTTGCGCAACTGCAACCGGGCGACCTTTTCATCCAGGTGCTTGGGCAGTGTGTACACGCCTACGGGGTATTCCGCGGTGCGGGTGTACAGCTCGATCTGGGCGATGGTCTGGTTGGCGAAGGACGAGCTCATCACGTAGCTCGGATGGCCGGTGCCGCAGCCCAGGTTCACCAGCCGGCCCTTGGCCAGCAGGATGATGCGGCGGCCAGAGGGGAAGATCACGTGGTCGACCTGCGGCTTGATCTCTTCCCACTCGTACTTCTCGAGCGAGGCGACATCGATCTCGTTGTCGAAGTGGCCGATGTTGCACACGATGGCCTGGTCCTTCATCGCGGCCATGTGGTCGTGGGTGATCACATGGAAGTTGCCGGTGGTGGTGACGAAGATGTCGGCCTTGTCGGCGGCGTACTCCATCGTCACTACGCGGTAGCCTTCCATCGCGGCCTGCAGCGCGCAGATCGGGTCGATTTCGGTGACCCACACCTGGGCGGAGAGCGCGCGCAGCGCCTGGGCCGAGCCCTTGCCCACGTCGCCGTAGCCGCACACCACCGCGACCTTGCCGGCGATCATCACGTCGGTGGCGCGCTTGATGCCGTCGACCAGCGACTCGCGGCAGCCGTAGAGGTTGTCGAACTTGCTCTTGGTGACCGAGTCGTTCACGTTGATCGCCGGGAACTTGAGATCACCGCGCGCATGCATCTGGTACAGGCGATGCACGCCGGTGGTGGTCTCTTCGGTGACGCCCTTGATGCACTCCAGGCGGGTCGAATACCAGGCCGGATCGGTGGCCAGCTTGGCGCGGATGGCGGCGAACAGAATGGTTTCTTCCTCGCTGCCCGGCTTGGCCAGCACCGCGATGTCCTTTTCAGCGCGGGCGCCCAGGTGCAGCAGCAGCGTGGCGTCGCCGCCGTCGTCGAGGATCATGTTGGAGTAGCCGCCATCGGCCCACTCGAAGATGCGATGGGTGTAGTCCCAGTAGTCCTTCAGTGTTTCGCCCTTGACCGCGAACACCGGCACGCCCGAGGCGGCGATGGCGGCGGCGGCGTGGTCCTGGGTCGAGAAGATGTTGCACGAGGCCCAGCGCACTTCGGCGCCCAGCGCGGTCAGCGTCTCGATCAGCACCGCGGTCTGGATGGTCATGTGCAGCGAGCCGGTGATGCGCGCGCCACGCAAAGGTTGGGTCCTGGCGAATTCCTCGCGGATCGCCATCAGGCCCGGCATTTCGGTTTCGGCAATGCGGATCTCGCGACGGCCCCAGTCGGCCAGCTTGAGATCGGCAATCACGTAGTCGTTGAAGTCAGTCACAGCGTTCATGGGTTGCTCCATGCTATGACCGGGAGGGAAGGGGTCGTGCTCGATATGTGCTCACCCGTCATCCCGAACCCGGCAGGGGTTGGTCAGGTGAGCGCGGTTTGAAAGTCACGTCCGGGGCCGGACGAGCTTTCGAGCCTGGGGCGGGCCGGTGGGAACCGTATACCCGTTGCCTTGCAGCGCTCCTCGTAGCCGCCGATTATACGGCGAGAGCGCTTGCCCGGCCACCCTCATGTGGCCTCATGTAGGAGCAAGTTAGTAATGTCCGGTCTGGGCAAGTTAGAAATGTCCGCTGGTTTTACTGGCGGAGGCTGTGGTGGATCGGATCGAGATGAGTAGCAAGGAGATCAGGCGGCTTGAGGTGCTTGGCCGTGTGGCAGAGGGAGTGTGCAGCCAGCGTTCAGCCAGCGTGACGTTGGGGCTGTCGGAGCGACAGGTACGGCGGCTGTTGCACAAGTATGAGCAGGGTGGCGCGCAGGCGCTGGTAAGCCAGCGCCGAGGCAGGGCTTCGAACCGGCGCATTGGCGACGAAGTGAAGTCGGCTGTGCTGGCACAAGTGCGCGCCCGCTACGCGGACTTTGGCCCGACCCTGGCAACGGAGTATCTGCGCAGCGACGGATACGAACTATCGAAAGAGACGCTGCGCACCTGGTTGATCGAGGCGGGTCTGTGGAAGGCGGCGCGTGGGCGGCGCCAGTCACTGCATCCGCCGCGACCGCGCCGTGCGCGCCAAGGCGAGCTGGTGCAGATCGACGGCAGCCCACATGACTGGTTCGAAGGGCGAGGCCCGCGCTGTACCCTGATAGCCTTCATCGACGATGCCAGCAGCCGGGTGATGGAAGCACGCTTTGTCCCGGCAGAGACGAGCCGGGCCTACCTTGACTGCCTGCGCACCTATGTCGAACGCTACGGCCGCCCGGCGGCCCTGTACAGCGACCGGCACGGCATCTTCACCAAGCACGACCCCGAGGACGGGCAACCGACCCAGTTCCAGCGCGCGCTGGGCAGTCTGGAGATCACCGGAATTCAAGCCCTGACCCCGCAGGCCAAGGGGCGCGTCGAGCGACTGTTTCAGACGCTGCAGGATCGGTTGGTCAAGGCGCTGCGGCTGGCCGGTATCAATGACATGGAGGCGGCCAACCTCGCACTGCCCACCTTGATCGAGGCCCACAATGCGCGCTTTGCCGTCGCCCCGGCCGATGCCGAAGACGCTCACTGCGCCTATGTGGGCGAGCCCGCCGCACTGGCCCGCATCTGCGCGATACACGACACCCGCAAGCTCTCCAAGGATCTGGTGCTGTCATTTCGCCGCCAGCGCTACATCGTCCAGACCGGCGGTGCGCCACGCTACGCGCTGCGCGGGGCCTCCGTCACCATCGTCACCTATACCGATGGGCGCATTGAACTGATGCACAGAAACGAGACGCTGCCCTATCGAATCTTTGATGCACAGGCACCGGCACCGGACACCGCCGCCGTTGATGACAAGACACTCAATGCGCGCGTTGATGCCGTACTGAGCGCCCGCCGCTGGTCCGAGAAATCCCGCCCCGCACCCCATCACCCATGGCGCCGCTGGCTCGGGCCGCAGCCCTCAGGGGCTGGCCAATTGGCCAGCCCCTGAGGGCCAACATCCTACCCGCCTCGCATCACGACCGGACATCTCTATCTGGCTCAACAACCGGACATTTCTACTTTGCCTTGACACCCTCATGTGGCCTCATGTGGCCTGATGCGGTCGTTGTGATCCGGGCGGTGAGCGGTCGCGGGCCGGCGTGTCCGGCGATGGCGCGCATGCGAGGGGGCGGGTGGCTCATATGCCGTCGCCCACGGAATTGAGACCGTCGGTGGGGGCTTCGAGGCGGGGTTCGGGAGGGGGTTCGGGAGGGGTGTTGGGCGCCGTGTCGGTGCCGTTCGTGTCGCGTTCGGGGGCGGCGCGCGGGATGCGAACGCGCATCGTGGTGCCCACACCGGGGGCGCTGATGACCGTGATGGCGCCGCCCAGTACGTGGGTGACGAGGTTATGCACGATGTTGAGCCCGAGGCCGCTGCCGCCCCGGCCGAGGCGGGTGGTGTAGAACGGGTCGAAAATGCGTCGCTGCGCGTCTTCGGCAATGCCGTTGCCGTCGTCGCTGACTTCGATCACGACGTGGTCGTCGCCGTCGGCTTGGCCGGTAATGCGGATGTAGCCCCGCTCGCGTCCGTCCAGCCCGTGGATCAGGGCGTTGGAGATCAGGTTGGACAGCACCTGGCCGAGCGGGCCGGGGTAGCTGTCCAGCACCAGGTTGCCGGCGATGGTGGTATCGAGCCGGTAGGGCTGGCGTTTGAACGATGGACGCATGGTCATGACGATCTCGTCGATGACCGCGGCCAGATCGAAACGGCGTCGCTGCGAGCTGGACTGGTCGACCGCGATCTGCTTGAAGCTGGCCACCAGTTCGGCCGCGCGTTGCAGGTTGCGTTCGATGATGGCACTGCCGGTTTCGGCTTCCGCGAGGAAGGTGTCGAGGGTCGAACGCTTGAGTCCTTGCTCGACCGAGCGGCGCATCGCACGGGCCTGGTCGGCCACCGTGTTGGCGGCCATCAGGCTGTTGCCCAGCGGGGTGCTCAGTTCGTGGGCAACGCCGGCCACGAGCGAGCCGAGGGCCGCCATCTTTTCCGCGCGCAGCAGTTCGTCCTGGGTCAGTTGCAGGTGTTTGAGCGCCCCTGACAGCTCGCTGGTGCGTTCGGCCACGCGCGATTCCAGCGCCTCGTTGAGTTCGCGCAGATGCTCCTGCGTTTCGCGTTGCAGGGTGATGTCTTCGTACACGATGACCGCGAGGCGTTCGCCGCCGTGCACGAACTGCTTGCCCGAGACGAGGCACAGGCGTTGTTCGCCATCGCTGCGGCGCATCCACGCTTCCTGGTCGCTCACGCCTTCGGTGGTGTCGAGCAGGTCCATGAATTTGCGCCTGACCTGATTGTTGGTCCACATGCGCATTTCTATGCCGTTGAGACCGATCGCGGTTTCACGCGGGATGCAGAACAGCTTGACCCAGGCGTCGTTGACGTTCATTGCGGCGTGGTCGGTGGCGATGACCGCCACTTCCATTGCCACCGGACACGCTTCGAAGACCACGCCGAACTTGCGTTCCGCCTCGGCGCGCGCGCGCATCTGGCGGATCCGGTCGGTGATGTCGACATCGATGCTGACCAGCATCCGCTCGCCGCCGTCATCGGGCAGGGCGAACAGGGTGGTGAGCACGTGGCCGGGTTGATCGGCGCGGTTGATGACGGCGATCTCGATGGGGCCGAGCGTGCCGCCGATCTGATCCAGCCGCTGGAGCAGGTCGGCAAGGCTGACATCCTGCCCAGGGGCCCAGGTCAGCGCGTCGAGCTTGCGCCCGAGCGCTTCGGCCGCGGAGTAACCGTACATATGCTCGGAGCCGGGGTTCCAGTAAACAATGTGTCCGGACCGGTCCAGCCACTTGATCGACAGGCCGGTCGAGGCGTCGAGCATCGCTCGCAGCCTGGCTTCGCTGTTGGCGATGCCGGCCTCGCGCTGCCGGATCGCGTGGCTCATGGTTTCAAACGCCGTGGCCAGCGAGTTCAGTTCCCTGACCCGAGCGAGCGGCCATTTGAGTTCGTAGTTGCCGTGCGCGACCTGTTGCGCGAAGGCGCGCAAGGTGCGGAACTGGCGGCCGAAGCCGCGCGCCTGGAACACCGCGCCGAGCAGCCCGAGCGTGACGGCGGTGAGCAGCCCCAGCACCATGATGGTGGTGGCGGTGCGGGTCGGGCGGTAGGCCTCGCTTGCCGGCTGCATGACCAGCACGCGCCACGCGGTGTGGGGCAGCGTCGCCATGGCGCCGACCATTTCGTCATTGTCCAGCACGAAATGCACCGTATGGGCGCGTGATGGCTCGCCGGACGTCGGCAGCGCCAGATCGGCCGGTAGCGGATGCGCGGCGCGGGTGGCGCGCGAGTCGACGAGGGTGTTGCCCGTGCTGTCGAGTACCAGGGTGCGCAGATCGCCCTCGTTGCCCACCTCGCGCAGGCGCGTCATCACCGCCGCCATCGACAACTCGCCGATTACCACCCGAGTACCGCTGCGCGTTGCAACCGCGACGCCGTGGTCCGAGTCGGCCGCCATGTGCAGGGTGTCGGCCCAGTGCAGGCCGCTGCTTTGTGCGGCGAGCTGCCACAGCGGGTCGGCCGATAGGTCGTGTCCCTTCATGTCCGGGGCGCCTGGCGCGAGCGTCGGAAAGTGTGCCGACGCAATGATGATGCCCGCGCTATCGGTGACGTACAGCGCGGAAAAGCTCTCGCCGTGCTGCAGGTGGCCGGCGAGCGCTGCGTCGAGTTCGTCGCCGTCGCGCGGCGGTTCGTCGGTCAGGCTGCGGCGCACCTGCGTTATCGCGAATTCGGGGCCTTTGAGCAGGGCGCCAATCTGCCCGGCAATGGCTCGCGCCAGTTGCATCTGGCGCATCTGGACTTCATGCTGGGCCGTGGGTATCAACCAGCCGGTGACCAGCGGATACGCGACCAGTATGGTGGCGAGCGCGGCAAATATCGCGCGCGACAGCAGGTAGCGGGATAACCCGACCGGTTGCATGGCCCGTGGTCAGAACGCGTTGCCGCCGCAATGTTCGGCCAGCCAGGCATGCCATTGCTCGGGCGCCATGGGGTGGGCAAACAGATAGCCTTGGCCGACCTGGCAGCCCATGCCGCGCAGCAGAGTCGCCTGTTCGGCCGTTTCTATGCCTTCGGCCACCAGTTCCAGCCCCACGCGCTTGCCCAGGCCGCATACCAGCCCGGCGATGTCGCCGCCCTTGCCGGGCAGCCCCAGTTCGCTGACGAAGCTGCGGTCGATCTTGAGGCGGTCGACGTTCATGCGCTGCAGATGGGCCAGCGAGGAGAAGCCGGTGCCGAAGTCGTCGATCGCGATTTCGATGCCCATGGCCTTGATGTGGCCGAACATCTCGGTCATGCGCGCGGCCTCGCCCATCGCGACCGATTCGGTGATTTCCAGTTCGATGCGGTGTGGCGCAACGCCGGTCTCGCGTACCACGGCGTCGAGCTTGTCGAGAAACAGCGGGTCGCGGAACTGGATCAGCGATACGTTGATCGCGACGCGCAGGTTGTAACCCTGGGCGTGCAAGGTCACCGCTTCATGGCAGGCGCGGCGCAGCACCCATTCGCCCAGCGGTACGATGAGGCCGGACTGTTCGGCCAGCGGAATGAAACTGTCCGGCGGGATGTGGAGGTCGTCGGCGGTGCGCCAGCGCAGCAGGGCTTCGGCTCCGACGCAACGGCCGGTGGCCAGCTCGATCTGCGGCTGGTAGGCAAGGAACAGCCGTTCCTGCGCGAACGCGTCATGCAGGTCGGAGAGCAGGCGCACGCGGTCGCGGATTTCGGCGCCCATGTGCGGGTCGTAGCGCACCACCGCGCCTCGGCCGGCGCGCTTGGCCTGCTTGAGGGCGAGCAAGGCGTCTTCCAGCGCTTCGCTGCCGCCGCCGCTGATGTCGGCAAAGCACACCACCCCGGTGGTGCTGGACAGTGTCATGCGGTGTTCGTCGATCTCCAGGGGGGCGGCAAAGGCGGTGCGCAAGCGCTCCGGCTCCGGAGTGCTGGAGGTCCACAGCACCCCGAAGGCGTCACCTCCGATGCGCGCCACGCAGTCGGCGTCGGCGCAGTACTCGCGCAAGCGCTGCGCGGCGGCTTGCAGCAGGCGGTCGCCGAGGCGATGCCCGAGCGCGCCGTTGATCTCGCCGAAGTGGTCGATGTCGATGGCCGCGAGCCAGCCATGCGGGGCGTCGGTGCCATGCAGCCAGTTGTCGATGCGATCGACCAGCGCGCGGCGGTTGGGCAGGTCGAGCAGCGCGTCGCGGTAGGAGTAGGTTTTCAGGCGCTGCACCAGCGCGGTGTTGTCCAGGCACACCGAGACGTTGGTGCAGAACACTTCCAGCAGGCTGGGGTCGAGGGATTCGGAATCCGGTTCGGCATCGATGTAGGCAGCCAGCCGTTTGTCGTCGCGGCCGCCGAAATGCAATGCCACCCCGCGCCCGGCTTCGATCACGTGTTGTTCGCCTTCGAGCGCGCTGGTGAGCATGCGCCGTATGGTTGCGTCATCGAGCGCGGTCAGCGGCTGGTTGACCGCGCCCTGAAAGCGCCCGGCGGCGGCAATGACCATGGGGGCGCAACCGTTGACCTGGCGGGCGCACACCAGCCCCTCCGGCTCCAGCCCGAGCAGGCCCGACATCTGCACGATGACGCCGGAGGCGAATTCGCTCAGGCCGTCGGTGTACAGCAGCGCGGCGCTGCCGCGCACGATCCTGGCCAGCCCCTCGCGCCCGGCGTTGATGACGTGGATCTGCTGGTAGGTGCGGATCGCGGAGGTGAGCGCCGCATACAGGCGGTTGCGCGACAGGTCGGCCTTGCTCTTGTAGTCGTTGATGTCGTAGTCGCGGATCGCGTCGATCTCCGGCGCGTAGCCGGGTTGTCCGGTGCGCAGGATGATGCGCGCTTCCTTCATGTCGTAGCGGTTGCGGATCTCGTCGACCAGTTGCAGCCCGGCATGCTGGGTCTCCATCACCACGTCGAGCAGGATGATGGCGATATCGGGCTTGGTGGCGAATATCGCCCGCGCCTCGCCGGCCGAATAGGCGTGCAGGAATTCCAGCGGGCGGCCACAGATGCTGATGCCGAGAAACCCCAGTTTGGTGGTTTCGTGCACGTCGGGGTCGTCGTCGACGATCAGGATCTTCCACGACGGCGTGGTCGCGGCAGGCCAGTCCGGGGGGGCTTCGTCGGCAAATTCCAGCAGATCGTCGTCCGTCATGGCCGCTCCGTCGTCAGGTCGGTGCTCTGGTACGTGCTGTGGAAACAGTCCGGTTTCCGGGGGTGCCGGCATCGCGTCGATGCCGCGTGTTGTGGCGATGCGGTGAAATGAGTGGAAGCCTGACTGTCATTGTGGCCAACGTCGTTGCGCCGGGCAAGTCGACGTGCCCCGGATCACTCCCGCTCGACGCGTTTGCCGTTGCCATTGCGGGTGTGGGCGACCCCGGCGGTGAGGATGAAGCGCATCGCATCTTCCATGCTCATGTCGAGCGGCTGCAGGTCGCGCCGCGGCACCAGCAGGGCGTAGCCGCCGATCATGTAGCTCATCGGCAGATACACCAGTACGCTACCCTCGTCGTTGAAGCCGCGCGGCAGACGCGCCATGTCCTCCTGCGTGACCAGTCCGATCGCGCGCATGCCGGTGTCGCCCAGCGTCACGGCGACCACCTGCTCGAATTCCTTCTTCTTCATCGGCGAAAAATAGTCCATGAAGTCGCGCAGCGCCGGGTATACCAGCCGCACCAGCGGCAGGCGCTGGAACAGGCGTTCGGCGTGGGCGAAGATGCGCTGCACCACGTAGGTGTGCATCAGCATGCCGACGACGAAGGTCAGCCCCAGACCTACCGCCACGCCCATGCCGTGACGGTAGACGCCTTCCGGCAGCATGCCCTGCAACTGTTGCCCGAGCAGGGTCTCGGTCGACACGATGAGCCAGTACAGCAGATAGATGGTGAGTACGACCGGCAGGATGGTGATCAGTCCGGTCAGGATGTTTCTGGTGATGACGCCCATGTTGTCTTGTCCAAACGGATGTGGGTTGTTCGCGCAGCGCTGGCGGGTACAGCGCATTGTGCAATAGAAACGCGTACGTCCCGAGGTTCACACGCTTGCACCGACGCCGAAGCTGCTTTTGCTAAACTCCGAGCGCGTGGATGCCGCTGTATACAAGGGGGCGACGTGCAAGCCGGCTGCGATGGTGCCGGATGAAGTGGTGAACGCGGGTACGGGACGCAGTTAGCGAGGGACGCAGTCAGTGAGCAAAACCGAAAAGCCTGTACGCCTGCACGTCGACCAGTTGTGCCCAGGGGTGTTCATCTCCCTGTCGGAACGCTGGATGGACCACCCGTTCCTGTTCAACGACTTCCGTATCAGCAGCGAAGACCAGATCGAGGTGTTGCGTGCGAGCGGCATCGACACGGTGCTGTGCTACCCGTCGCGCAGCACCGCGATGCCGCGCCAGCGCACCACCGAAACGCCGGCGCCTGTCGCGGTGGCGCCTCCCGATGCCGAGGAACTGGCCCGGATCGAGGAAAAGCGCGTGCGCACCGAGCGCATCGCGCGCCAGCGCGAGAAAATCGCGCGCTGCGAAAAAGCCTACGGACGCACCGCCGGAGTCATACGCGGGGTCATGCAACGCCTGCATTCGTCGCCACGCCAGGCCGCCGAGATGGCGCGGGAGGTGGTGGATGAGGCGGTTGCCGCCTTCATCGGCGACCAGGACGCGGTGCTGCACCTGATCGGACAGAAGCGCGGTGACGAGAATGCCTATTTCCATGCTTTGAACGTGATGGTGCTGTCGCTCATCATGGGCCACGCCGAGGGCTTGAATGAAGCGCAGTTGCAGGATCTCGGCATGGGCGCGCTGTTCCACGACCTGGGCAAGCTGCGGGTGCCCGACGCGGTGCTGAAGAAGGGCAGCGCGCGGTCCAGGGTGGAAGAGGATTTCTACCGTCTGCACACCGTGTATGGCGAGCAGATCGGCAAGGAAACCGGCGTGCTCACCCCCGGCGCGCTGAGCATCCTGCGCCATCACCACGAGCGCGTGGACGGCAGCGGCTTTCCCGATGCCATCAGCGCCACGAAAACCAGCGCGGGCGCGCGCATCGTCGCGATCGCGAATCGCTACGACAACCTGTGCAACGGCACGGAAGGCGGCGGCATGACGCCGGCCGAGGCGCTGTCGCACATGTTCCGCAAGGAAGGCAAGTGGTGGGACGCCCAGTGTCTGTCGGGTTTCATCAAACTGCTCGGGGTCTATCCGCCCGGTTCCATCGTGCAGTTGTCCAATGGTGCGGTCGGGCTGGTGGTCGCGGGCAATCGCGCCGACCTGCTCAAGCCCAGCGTGCTGATCCACGACGCGAGCGTGCCGCGCGGTGAGGCCAACATCGTCGACCTGATCGACGCGCCCGAGGTCAGGATCGACCAGGCGATGCGGCGCGACGCGGTGCCCGCCGAAACCCTGGAATACCTCGCGCCGCACCACCAGATGATCTACTTCTACGAGCGCGACTCGAACTGACCGATGCCGTAGCGGCGCAGCCGCATCGCGATCGCGGAGTGTGAGGCGCCCAGGCGCATGGCGAGGCGGCGGGTGGAGGGGTAGTCGTGGTACAGGCGCTGCAGCAGCGCCTTCTCGAAATCGGCGACCGCCTGTTCGAGGGAGGTGACGTCGGCGGCGGGGGGCTGGTCGGCGCTGCGGGTGGCGCGCGCCAGCTCCAGATCGTCAGCGTCGATCACGAGACGCTCGGCCATCGTCACCGCGCGAAATATCACGTTCTGCAACTGGCGCACGTTGCCGACCCAGGCGTTGCCGAGCAAGGCTGTGCGCGCGGCGGGCGACAGGCGCATCAATGGGCGCGCGGCCTGGGTGCAGGCGCGCTGCAGAAAGAACTGCGCCAGCGGCAGGATGTCGCCGGCGCGCTCGCGCAGCGGCGGCACGTGCAGGTTGAGCACGTTGAGGCGGAACAGCAGATCCTGACGAAAGTGGCCGGCTTCGACCATGTCTTCGAGCGGGCGGTGGGTCGCGCTGATGATGCGCACGTCGACCTTCGCCTCGCGGTCGCCGCCGACCCGGCGAAAGCTGCCGTCGTTGAGAAAGCGCAGCAGCTTGGCCTGCAGATAGGGTGACATCTCGCCGATCTCGTCGAGGAACACGGTGCCGCCGTCGGCCATCTCCAGCAACCCCGGTTTGCCGCCGCGCAGCGCGCCGGTGAAGGCGCCGGGCGAGTAGCCGAACAGTTCGCTCTCGGCCAGGCTTTCCGGCAGCGCGGCGCAGTTCAGCGCGAAGAAGGGCTGGGTGCTGCGACCGCTGCCGGCGTGGCAGGCGTGGGCGAGCAGTTCCTTGCCGGTGCCGGTTTCGCCCGTAATGAGCAGCGGCGCGTCGACCAGTGCCATGCGCGCGGCGCGCTGCCGCAGTTGCTCGATCACGGGCGAGTTGCCGAGGATGGCGTCGAAGCCGCCGGCGTTGTAGTTCTGCAGCGCGCTCAGGCGTCCGCCCATGCGGCTCGGGGCGTGCAGGGTCAGCATCGCGCCGGCGACGCGACCGCTGGCTTCGTGCAGCGGCAGGGTTTCGAGCATGTAGGGCTCGGCGTTGATCTCGACTTCGCGCACCGGCAGATGGAAACCACCGTCTATCAACGCATCACGCAGGGTCGGGTCGCCGATCAGCGCCTGTAGCGAGGTGTTCAGCAGCTCGGATTCGCTCATGCCGCTGGCGCTGATCGCCGCGCCGTTGGCGATCACGATGCGGCCGTTGGCGTCGACCGCGAGCACCGGGTCGGGCTGCGACGCCATCAGCGCTTCCAGATACAACCGCCGCCGCGCCCCCGGCAGGATGTCGACGACATCGACCGAGCGTACGTCCGCGACCTGCAGCAACTGGCCGCGCAGCTTGATCAGACCGGCCTGGTCCAGCGCTGGAGCCTCGATGTAGATGTGCGGCGGCTCGACTTCGACGGCGGCGACACTCAGCGCGCGTTGCGCCAGCACCGCCAGCACTTCCTGCGCGATGCCGACCCGGTCGGTGAATACGATGACGATGCGCATGGTCGATCCGTGTTTGAATCGATACAGTGTAGCGATTTCCTTACGACAGAATCAAATTATTGATCTATAACCATATTTTATCGCCAGACAGCAAGCGTCGACCCCGATCTGTAACGATATCGCTACGGATGCGCCTGGGGTTCATCCATAACATGCTGTTTTTTCAGAAGTTTTGCGTCTGGCATGGGCGTTGCTAAGGCTGCTTCATCCGTTGCTTGCGCCTCCAGCGTGACCGACCTCATACGAACCACGGGAGCAGCACCATGAATGTCCTCATCCTCGGCAGCGGTGTCATCGGCACCACCATGGCCTACTACCTCGCCCGCGCCGGGCACGAGGTCACGGTGGTGGACCGCCAGCCGGGGCCGGCGCTGGAAACCAGCTATGCCAATGCCGGCGAGGTGTCACCCGGCTATTCAGCGCCGTGGGCCGGACCGGGGGTGCCGGTCAAGGCGATCAAGTGGATGCTGATGCACCACAGCCCGCTGGTGATCAAGCCCATGCTCGACCCGGCGATGTGGCGCTGGGGGCTGGCGATGCTGCGCAACTGCACCGAGGCGCGCTATCGCGTGAACAAGAGCCGCATGGTGCGCCTGGCCGAGTACAGCCGCGACTGCCTCAAGCAACTGCGCGCCGACACCGGCATCGCCTACGACGAGCGCAGCCAGGGCACGCTGCAGTTGTTCCGCACCCAGAAGCAGCTCGACGCGGTGGGCAAGGATGTCGAAATCCTCAAGGAATACGGCGTGCCCTACCAGGTGCTGGAAGGCGACGCCTACCTCGAATACGAACCGGCGCTGGCGCTGGTCAAGCACAAGTTCGTCGGCGCGCTGCGCCTGCCCGGCGACGAGACCGGCGACTGCTTCAAGTTCACCAACAACCTTGCCGCGATGGCTGAAGCCTTGGGGGTGAAGTTCAAGTTCGGCGTGAACATCCGGGGGCTGGAGCAGGATGGTAGCCGCATCACCGGCGTGCACACCGATACCGGGGTGCTCAGCGCCGACAAATACGTTCTCGCGCTGGGCAGCTATTCGCCGCTGCTGCTCAAGCCCATTGGCATCGACATCCCGGTCTATCCGGTCAAGGGCTTCTCCATCACCGTACCGATCACCGACGCGGCCATGGCGCCCGAGTCGACCATCATGGACGAGAGCCACAAGGTCGCCGTCACACGGCTGGGTGACAACATCCGTGTCGGCGGCACCGCGCAACTGTCCGGCTACGACCTGCGCTTGAACGCATCACGCCGCGCCACGCTGGACTTCGTCGTCACCGACCTGTTCCCCAAGGGCGGCGACGTGTCGAAAGCCGAGTTCTGGACCGGTCTGCGCCCGATGACTCCGGACGGCACCCCGGTGATCGGCGAGACCCGTTACGACAACCTAATGCTCAGCACCGGCCACGGCACGCTGGGCTGGACCATGGCCGCCGGCACCGGGCGCGTGATGGCCGACCTGGTCAGCGGGCGCCGCCCCGAGATCAGCATGGAAGGTCTTACCGTCGCGCGCTACGGCTGAGCGGCCTTGGAACACCCCCGCCGCGAGCCTTCCCGTAGCGGCTTCAGCCGCGACCGCAAAGGCGTTCGGGGCTGAAGCCCCTCCTGCGAAGCAGTTGTACCGCGTTCCCGTAGGAGCGGCTTCAGCCGCGAACAACGACATCATTCGGGGCTAAAGCCCCTCCTACGACACTGCTCGACATAACGACATTCCTGACCCCCCCCACAACACACCAAAGGAGCAGCATTCATGCAGATCGTATCGACCACCGACGCCCCCCAGGCCATCGGCCCTTACTCGCAAGCCATCATCACCGACGGCTGGCTGTATACGTCGGGGCAGATCCCGCTGTCGGCCGCCGGCGACAAAGTGCAGGGCGACATCGCGGCACAGACCGAGCAGGTGTTCAACAACCTCGAAGCCATCATCACCAGTTGCGGCGCCTCGCTCGCGCGCGTGGTCAAGGTCACCGTATTCATGACCGACCTGGCCGAGTTCGGCGACATGAACACGGTGTTCGCACGCCGCTTCGGCGCCCATCGCCCGGCGCGCTCCACCGTCCAGGTGGTGGCGCTGCCGACCGGCGCGCGGGTCGAGATCGAAGCGGTCGTGCGCCTCCAGGCGTAATCAGGATCACCACAACAACAGGAGACCATCAATGGAAATGCTTACCCAGTTCGTTACCGCCATCAACGACTTCGTCTGGGGGCCGCCGATGCTGGTGCTGATCCTCGGCACCGGCCTGTTCCTGCAACTGCGCCTCAAGCTCATGCCCATCTTCAAGATCGGCGCCGGCTTCGCGATGGTGTGGAGCGGCCGCCGGCCGGCCGCCGACGCACCGGGCGAGATCAGCCCCTACGCGGCGCTGATGACCGCGCTGGCCGCCACCGTCGGCACCGGCAACATCGCCGGGGTCGCCACCGCGATCGCCATCGGCGGGCCGGGCGCGCTGTTCTGGATGTGGATGACCGCGCTGGTCGGCATGGCCACCAAGTACGCCGAAGTGGTGCTGGCGGTGCACTACCGCGAAACCGACGAAAACGGCGAACAGGTCGGCGGCCCGATGTACGCGATCAAGAACGGCCTTGGGCGCCACTGGCGCTGGCTGGGCGCGGCGTTCGCGCTGTTCGGCGGACTGGCCGGTTTCGGCATCGGCAACATGGTCCAGTCCAACAGCATCGCCGGAGCGATGCAGGCGAGCTTCGGCATCGACCCGTGGGTGACGGGCGGCGTGCTGGCGGTGCTGACCGGCTTCGTGCTGCTGGGCGGGGTCAAGCGCATCGGCGCGGTGGCGGAAAAGCTCGTGCCGTTCATGTGCGTGGCCTACATCGCCGCCTCGCTGGCGGTGCTCGCGCTGTACTCGGAGCAGATCCCGGCGGCCTTCTCACTGATCTTCACCCACGCCTTCAGCCCGGCGGCGGCCACCGGCGGCTTTGCCGGCGCGGCCATCATGCTGGCAATGCGCTACGGCGTTGCGCGCGGCATCTTCTCCAACGAAGCCGGCCTCGGTACCGCCGGCATCGCGCAGGCCGCCGGGCAGTCCAGGAACGCGGTCGAGTCCGGCCTGGTCGGCATGATGGGCACCTTCATCGACACCCTGATCGTGTGCACCATGACCGGCCTGGTGCTGATCGTGACCGGCGCGTGGAGCAGCGGCCTGAAGGGTGCGGCGCTCAGCTCCAGCGCCTTCGACACCGCCTTCCCCGGCATAGGCGCGGCTTTCCTCGCGATCGCGCTGGCGGTGTTCGCCTATACCACCATCCTCGGCTGGGCCTACTACGGCGAGAAGTGCTGGGAGTACATGTTCGGCGCGGCGGTGGAAATACCCTACCGCGTGCTGTGGACCCTGTTCGTGCTGCTCGGCGCGGTCGCGCAACTCGACTTCGTGTGGCTGGTCGCCGACACCCTCAACGCCTTCATGGCCTTCCCCAACCTCGTGTCGTTGCTGCTGCTGTCGCCGGTCATCGCCAAGCTGACGCAGGACTACTTCGCCGGGCGCAAGATCCCGTCGGGCGCCGTGGCGAACGCGGCGGCACGCTGAGAGCACGCCGCGTCTGATCGCAGCATGTGCAATGGACGGGCCCGAAGACCGCGCATACGGTCTTCGGGCCCGATTGCCTTGCAAATATCACAGACAGCTCGGCCAGCTCTTGCTCTTAAGCGCAATGCCTTGCGGGCATCGCGCCCACTGGCACAGTCGCTCCGTGGGAGGGGCTTCAGCCCCGAATGCCGCTCTGGTCGCGGCTGAAGCCGCTACGGAGTGCATGGTTCGGTTGTTTCATGGTCGCATGTGCATCCCATCCGGGAGATACCCCGTCCGGGGCTGATCACCTGTCCGTCGGCCGGGTCTCGCCCCGGCGGGCGAGTGACTTTCTTGTCGCGACAAGAAAGTCACCAAAGAAACGCCGCCCAACGCCCCGGCCCTTCGGGCTGCCCTCACTACGCACGCCGGCCGCGGGAAGCGGCATGAACTCGCCCCTGCGGGGCTCAGACAATGCCGCTTCTTGATCCGCGTCCGCCATGCTGCGCTCGGCGGGTCGCGAGGGCAAACGGCGGGTGCTGGGCCGAACGGTCACTGGCCCGTTTAGAATTCGCAAGATCAAGCCACACGATCAATGGCTCTAAACCTATTGGTTTCATGATGAATGATTACGCGGTGAAACGCTACTCAAAGTGGTTACACACGTCGACACCCAACGTCTACACTGCGCAGCTATGGGAATGAGAGAAATTGCGCCGTTTGGCGTGCGCATGCCGCCAGAACTCAAGACACGGCTGGAGTCCTCCGCAAAGCGGAACAAGCGCAGCCTCAATGCCGAACTGCTCGCTCGCCTGGGCGACAGTTTCGAGCCGATCAACGCCCGCCACGTCGAAGACGCTCAGGCCGAATACCGCATCACCAGCGAAGTCGAACGCGACATGCTCGACCTGTTCCGCCGCTGGCCGACGGACAAACAACTATCGTTCCTGGTGCTGTTCAAATGACGCAAGCGCATTTTCAGCAACGCCAAACACGCCCAAACCCTCTCCACCCTTCGCGACACCTTGCTCCCCCCGCCAGTTGTGCTTACCAGAAGATGACGATGACGATTAACCTTCCTGGTTTTAATGAGGAGACGGCTTGATGTTCGACCTGCAGACACTGGATGACCTGCATTCGCTGGCCGAGACGGTCGAACTGGAATGCAAGCTCGCCCAAGGACAGGACGGCAAAGGTGAAATCCCCAGGGATTTCTGGCCGACCTATTCGGCCATGGCCAATGCCCACGGTGGGGTGGTGCTGCTCGGCGTGCGGGAGAAGAACGGCCGCTTCAGCATCGCCGGACTGGAGAACCCCGCCAAGCTGCGGGCCGACTTGTTCAACACCTTGAACAACCGTACCAAGGTCAGCGTCAATCTGCTGAGCGATGCCGATGTCGAAGAAATCCGCATCGAGGACAAGTTAATCCTGGCGGTGCGCATTCCCGCTGCTACCCGCCAGCAGCGGCCGGTGTTCCTGCACGGCCAGCCTTTGGGTCATACCTGGCGGCGGCTGAACGATGGCGACCGGCAGTGCGACGAGGCAACGGTCAAGCGCATGCTGGCCGAGCAACTGGAGGATAGCCGGGATACGCGCATTCTGGACAAGTTCGGGCTGGATGATCTGGACCTCGACAGCCTGCATGCGTATCGGAATGCCTTTGCGGTGCATCGGCCGGGGCATCCGTGGATTGCGCTGGATGATCCGGCGTTTCTGCGCATGGTGGGCGGCTGGCGGGAGGATAGAGCTTCCGGGCTGACCGGCCTGACGGCGGCAGGCTTGTTGATGTTCGGCCGCTGGCCGGCGATTCCCGAGGTTTTTCCGCTCTATTTTGTCGACTATCAGGAACAGACCGGCGAACCGGATTCCCCGATCCGCTGGCTGGATCGGGTGGTGCCCGATGGTTCGTGGTCCGGCAATCTGTACGATTTCTTCCGGCGGGTAATCCGCAAGCTGACGGCTGATCTGAAGGTGCCGTTCGCGCTCAAGGATGGGGTGCGCATCGACGACACGCCGACGCACCAGGCGCTGCGCGAAGCGCTGGTGAATTGCCTGATTCATGCCGACTACTCGGATCGGACCTCGGTGCTGGTGGTGAAATCGCCCAACGGCTTCAGCTTCCGCAACCCCGGCGTGATGCGCCTGCCTGTCGCGCAGGCATTGCACGGCGGTGCCAGCGATTGCCGCAACCGGACCCTGCATCAGATGTTCCTGCTGATCAATCTGGGCGAGCGGGCCGGGTCGGGGGTGCCGAAGATTCGCAGCGGCTGGGAGCAGGAGGGGCATGGGCTGCGCCTGTTCGACAGCTTCGAGCCCTTTGATCACACGGTACTGGAGATGACCTGGGGCGCATCCGATTTGGTGGTTTCTACCGAAGTGGCAGGCACGGGTTCACCGATAGGTTCACCGATAGGTTCACCGATAGGTTCGTCGAAGACTGAAGACCGCATCCTCAAGATGCTCCGTGACGATCCGAAATACTCTGCGCAGCAGTTGGGCGATGCCTTGGGTATTAGTAAGCGCGCTGTTCTGAAGCAGATCGAAAAGCTCAAGCAACAAGGGCGTTTGTCGCGTATCGGCTCAGCCAAGGGTGGGCACTGGGAGGTGCTGAATTGACCGAAGACCAGCTCGAACAGGAGGCCCTGGGCTGGCTGACGCTTTCCTCGCCGGTGCTGATTTACCTTGCCCAAACACCACTACCGGCTAACGCCTCGCCTTCGTGCAGCCCGGTTGGTCCCGGATAGGGCCTGGCTTCGATCTTGAGGTCGGCCAGCCCGGCGCCGCCACCGACGCAGGGCTTGCCTCACTACCCCGACAAACTATCCGCCACATAATCCGCCAGCCGCGCGACCGCCGCGCTGCCGTGTTCCGAGGCGCGGTGCAGGCGCACGTCCAGATGTCCCATTGCGGGGAAGCCGTCGCGTTCGGTGAGTATTCGTACTCCTTCCGGCGCGGTGCTGCCGGCCAGTAGCGTGACGCCCAGGCCGGCGCGCACCGCCGCGCTGATGCCGCTGTAGCTGGAGCTGGTGTAGGCGATGCGCCAGGGCAGTTCTAGGCGGTTCAGGGTTTGCAGCACGCGGCTGCGGTAGATGCATGGGTCGGGGGCGACGACCAGGGACAGCGGGCGCTGTTCGTGGCGGGCGTGGTCGGGGCTGGTGATCCATGCCAGGGTTTCGGTGCGCACTTTGGTGCCGCGCGTGTCGGTGGGGTCGTCGTGCAGCGCCACTACCAGATCGAACTCGCTTTTTTCCATGCGCCGCAGCAAATTCTTGCTCAGGTCGCAGGTGACTTCGAGCATCACGTTGGGGTGGGACTGGGCGAACTTGCCGAGGATCACCGGCAGCAGCGAGGCGGTGTATTCGTGTGGCGCGCCCAGCCGCACGCTGCCGGCGACGCGCGGGCGGAACAGGTTGGCGGCGGCCTCGTCGTTGAGGGCGAGGATGCGCCGGGCGTACTCCAGCAGGATCGCGCCCTGATCGGTGACGCGCATCTGGTGCTGGCCGCGCACGAACAGCGGCGCGGCCAGCATCTCTTCCAGACGCTTGATCTGCAGGCTGACTGCCGACTGGGTGCGTCCGACCGCTTCGCCGGCGCGCGTGAAGCTGCCGGATTCGACGGCCTGGACGAAGGTGCGCAGCAGTTCGGTGGGGATGTTGATCATCGCCGTTTGCCATTTGCGGTGTTAATGATTTGATTTGAACTATCAAGAACGCAAATGTCAAGACGCCGCTACCATGGACCCCGATAGCTGCAAACCCGCTTCCGATTCGACATCCACATTGCAAGGACGCCACATGAGCACGCTCAAATACACCGAAGACCACGAATGGCTGCGCCTGGAAGGCGACAACGTGGTGACCGTCGGCATCACCGACCACGCCCAGAACGCGCTGGGCGACATCGTTTTCGTGCAGTTGCCGGAGGTTGGCGCGAGTTTTGGCGCGGGCGACGAGGCGGCGGTGATCGAGTCGGTGAAGGCCGCTGGCGATCTGAAGATGCCGCTGGCTGGCACGGTGGTCGAGATCAATGAAGCCCTCAACGACGCACCCGCCACGGTCAATGAAGATCCGCTCGGCGCCGGCTGGTTCATCCGCGTCCGCGTCGACGACCTGGCCGGACTGGACGGGCTGCTCGACGAGGCCGCCTACAACGCGCTGATCGCCTGACTACGGGAGCCGCCCACGCCATGAACATGCACGACACGCCCCGCGCCGCGAGCTTTGAACAGCTTGAGCAGCGCGATGACTTCATCGGCCGCCATATCGGCCCCGACGCCCCCGAAACCGTCGCGATGCTGCGCACGCTGGGGCTGGACTCGCTCGACGCGCTGGTGGACAAGGTGATTCCGCCCGCGATTCGCTCGCACGCGCCGCTGGCGCTGGGCGGTGCCAGCACCGAGGCGCGGGTGCTGGCGCGGCTGCGCGAGATCGCGTCGGCCAACAAGGTGTTCAAGTCCTTCATCGGCATGGGCTACCACGATACCCACGTTCCGGGCGTGATCTTGCGCAACGTGATGGAGAACCCGGCCTGGTACACCTCCTACACCCCGTACCAGCCCGAGATCTCGCAGGGGCGGCTGGAGGCGCTGCTGAACTTCCAGACCATGATCTCGGACCTCACCGGCATGGAGATCGCCAACGGCTCGCTGCTCGACGAGGCCACCGCCGCCGCCGAGGCGATGACCTTCTGCCAGCGCCTGGCCAAGAACAAGTCCAACGTGTTCTTCGTTTCGCGCGACTGCCACCCGCAGACCGTCGAGGTGGTGCGCACCCGCGCCGAGCCGCTGGGCATAGCGGTGGTGGTGGGCGACCACGCCACCGAACTGGCCGCGCTCGAATACTTCGGCGTGTTGCTGCAATACCCGGCCAGCGGTGGCGAGGTGCATGACTACGCCGCCGTGACCGCCGCCGCGCATGACAAGAAGGCGCTGGTGGTGGTGGCGGCCGATCTGCTGGCGCTGACCCTGCTCAAGCCGCCGGGCGAATTCGGCGCCGACGTGGCGATCGGCAGTGCCCAGCGCTTCGGTGTGCCGCTCGGCTTCGGCGGCCCGCACGCGGCCTATTTCGCCACCCGCGACGCGAACAAGCGTGTCATGCCGGGCCGCGTGGTCGGGGTGTCGATCGACAGCCACGGCGACCAGGCCTACCGGTTGGCGATGCAGACGCGCGAGCAGCACATCCGCCGCGAGAAGGCCACCAGCAACATCTGCACCGCCCAGGCGCTGCTCGCGATCATGGCCAGCATGTACGCCTGCTATCACGGTTCGCGCGGGCTGGCCACCATCGCGCAACGCGTCCATCGCCTGACCGCCACCTTGGCCGAAGGGCTGCGCCAGATGGGCGTGGAGGTTGCGACCGAACAGTTCTTCGACACCCTGACGGTGCGTGTTGCCGATGCGGCCGCGATGCTGGCGGCGGCGCGCGCCGGTGAAATGAATCTGCGCGACATCGACGCCACCACGCTCGGCATCTCGCTCGACGAGACCACCACCCGCGCCGATGTCGCAGCGCTGTGGGCGGTGTTTGCCGCCGGCAAGCCGGTGCCCGATTTCGCCGCCACCGAGAGCCGCGCTGCCGACGCGCTGCCGGCCGCGCTGCTGCGAGAGTCGGCCTTCCTGACGCATCCGGTGTTCAACCGCCACCACTCCGAAACCCAGATGCTGCGCTACCTGCGCCAGCTCGCGGACAAGGATCTGGCGCTGGACCGCACCATGATTCCGCTCGGCTCGTGCACCATGAAGCTCAACGCCACCACCGAGATGATCCCGGTGACCTGGCGCGAGTTCGGCGGCCTGCACCCGTTTGCGCCGGCCGAGCAGGCGCTCGGCTACAAGCAGCTCACCGACGAACTGGAGCGCATGCTGTGCGTGTGCACCGGCTACGACGCGGTGTCGCTGCAGCCCAACGCCGGTTCGCAGGGCGAGTACGCCGGCCTGTTGGCGATCCGCGCCTGGCACGCCAGCCGGGGCGAGGGGCACCGCGACGTGTGTTTGATCCCCAGCTCCGCGCACGGCACCAACCCGGCCACCTCGCAGATGGCCGGCATGCGCGTGGTGGTGGTCGGCTGCGACGCCAACGGCAACGTCGATGTTGCCGATCTGCGCGCCAAGGCCGAGCAGCATGCCGACCAATTGGCCGCGATCATGATCACCTACCCGTCCACCCACGGCGTGTTCGAGACCGCCGTCGGCGAAATCTGCGAGATCGTGCATGCGTTCGGCGGCCAGGTGTATATCGACGGCGCCAACATGAACGCGATGGTCGGGCTGTGCGAACCGGGCAAGTTCGGCGGCGACGTGTCGCACCTGAACCTGCACAAGACCTTCTGCATCCCGCACGGCGGCGGCGGACCGGGGGTCGGCCCGATCGGCGTCAAGTCGCACCTCGCGCCCTTCCTGCCCGGCCACGCGCAAACCGGCCTCAAGGGCATAGGCGCGGTGGCGGCGGCGCCCTACGGCAGCGCCAGCATCCTGCCGATCACCTGGACCTACATCATGCTGATGGGCGCCGAAGGGTTGCGCCAGGCCAGCGTCATGGCGATCCTCAACGCCAACTACATCGCCGCGCGCCTCGCGCCGCACTACCCGGTGCTGTACCAGGGCGAAAACGGTCTGGTGGCTCACGAATGCATCCTTGACCTGCGTCCGCTCAAGGAGCGCACCGACGTCACGGTCGATGACGTGGCCAAGCGTCTGATCGACTTCGGCTTCCACGCCCCGACCATGTCCTTCCCGGTGGCCGGCACACTGATGATCGAGCCGACCGAGAGCGAATCCAAGGACGAGCTCGACCGCTTCTGCGACGCGATGATCGCGATCCGTGAAGAGATCGAGCAGGTCGGCGACGGCCGTCTCGACACCCACGACAACCCGCTCGCCAACGCGCCGCACACCGCCGCCGCGCTGGCGGGCGAGTGGGTCCACCCGTACAGCCGCG
Organism: Rhodocyclales bacterium; assembly: GCA_016177805.1. Classification (GTDB taxonomy): domain Bacteria; phylum Pseudomonadota; class Gammaproteobacteria; order Burkholderiales; family Rhodocyclaceae; genus JACOUN01. The sequence continues at coordinate 10,481 of JACOUN010000110.1, read as the reverse complement.
AAGTGGCGGTGTTCCCGCTCGCCAGCCTGCGCGCCAACAAGTACTGGCCGCCGGTCGGGCGCGTGGACAACGTCTATGGCGACCGCAACCTGGTGTGCGCCTGCCCGCCGATGTCAGATTACGAAGCTAGCTGAGGAACCGCTGCGATGAAAACTTCATTCGTCATTACCCTGCTGGGCACCGACCGACCCGGTCTGGTCAGCGCGATGGCCGCGCGCGCGGCCGCCTGCGGCGCCAACTGGATGGAAAGCAACATGGCGCAACTGGCGGGCAAGTTCGCCGGCATCGTGCGCCTGGAAATCGAGGAGGCCGACGCGCCCAAGCTGGAAGCGGCGCTGCGCGACCTGGAAGCCGAGGGGCTGCGCCTGACCATCGAGCAGGGCGCGGCCCCGGCGGCCTCCGGCACACCATGCCGCACCGCGCTGGAACTGGTCGGGCAGGACCGGCCCGGTATCGTGCGCGAGATCTCGGCGGTGCTGGCGCGCCACGGCGCGAGCATCGACAAGCTCGAAACCGCGTGCGAAAGCGCCTCGTTCAGCGGCGAAACGCTGTTCCGCGCGCGCATCGAAATGCAGATCCCGTCCTCGGCGCAGACCGCCGGCCTGCAGGCCGAGCTGGAGGCGCTGGCCAACGACTTGATGGTGGATATCACCCTTGAGTCCGGCGCCGGTCGCTGACCCCCCAAGCAGGGCAATCGCATGATCCTTCAAACCGGACGATCAGCCATCTCGTAGGAGCGGCTTTAGCCGCGAATAGCACCGCTATCGCGGCTAAAGCCGCTCCTACGGAGTGTCCCAAGCCAAACCCGCGCGCACGGAATGAACGCAGTGGACTTCATGCGATTGCCCTGACCCCCAACCCCATTCCCACAGGAACGCCCATGTTTGACAAAACCATGCAGATCGCCGGTTACGACCCCGAGTTGTGGAACGCGATCGAGGCCGAGCGTCAGCGTCAGGAAGACCACATCGAGCTGATCGCCTCGGAAAACTACGCCAGCCCGCGCGTGCTGCAGGCGCAGGGCACGGTGCTGACCAACAAGTACGCCGAAGGCTACCCGCGCAAGCGTTACTACGGCGGCTGCGAGCACGTGGATGTGGTCGAGCAGCTCGCCATCGACCGGGTCAAGCAACTGTTCGGCGCCGACTGGGCCAACGTCCAGCCGCACTCCGGCTCGCAGGCCAACGCGGCGGTGTACCTGGCGTTGTTGCAGCCGGGTGACACCATACTCGGCATGAGCCTGGCCCACGGCGGGCACCTGACCCACGGCGCCAAGGTGAACTTCTCCGGCAAGATCTTCAACGCGGTGCAGTACGGCGTGACCGACGAAGGCGTGATCGACTACGACGCGCTCGAAGCGCTGGCGGTGGAATGCCAGCCGAAGATGATCGTCGCCGGCTTCTCGGCCTATGCCCGTCATCTGGATTTCCCGCGCTTTCGCGCGATTGCCGACAAGGTCGGGGCGCTGCTGTTCGTCGACATGGCCCACGTCGCGGGTCTGGTGGCGGCCGGCCTCTATCCGAGTCCGCTGCCTTACGCCGACATCGTCACCAGCACCACCCACAAGACCCTGCGCGGCCCGCGCGGCGGCGTCATCATCGGCTGCGCCAATGCCGAGATCGAGAAGAAGATCGCCTCGATGGTGTTCCCCGGCACCCAGGGCGGCCCGCTGATGCACGTCATCGCGGCCAAGGCGGTGGCCTTCAAGGAGGCGCTGGAACCGGCCTTCGCCGAGTACCAGACGCAGGTCATCGCCAACGCCCGCGCGATGGCGGGGGTGTTTGTCGAGCGCGGCTACAACATCGTCTCGGGCGGCACCGACGACCACCTGTTCCTGGTCGACCTGATCTCCAGGGGCATCACCGGCAAGGCCGCCGACGCGGCGCTGGGCGCGGCCTACATCACGGTCAACAAGAACACCGTGCCCAACGACCCGCAGTCGCCCTTCGTCACCAGCGGCATCCGCATCGGCACGCCGGCGGTGACCACGCGCGGTTTCGGCATTGCCGAAGTCACCGCGCTGGCTGGGTGGATCTGCGACATCCTCGACGACATCGACAACCCGGTCGTGATTGACGCGGTGCGTGCCAAGGTTGGCGAGGTGTGCGCGCGTTTCCCCGTGTACGGCTGCTGAGACGCAACCCCCATGGCCATCAGCGTCTTCGACCTGTTCAAGATCGGCATCGGCCCGTCGTCCTCGCACACCGTCGGGCCGATGCGCGCGGCGCTGCTGTTTGCCACCGCCTTGAAGGACAGCGGGGCGCTGGAGCGCGTCGTCAGCGTCAAGGCCGAGTTGTACGGCTCGCTCGGCGCCACCGGCAAGGGCCACGGCAGTGACAAGGCGGTGCTGCTGGGGCTGGAAGGCGAGGCGCCGGATCTGGTCGACGTCGAGCAGATCGAAGGCAAGCTCGCGCGTATCCGTGGCGAGCGCCGTCTGCTGCTGGCCGGGGAGCACTCCATCGAGTTCGTCGAGCGCGAGCACCTGATCCTGCATCGGCGTACCTCGCTGCCATTTCACCCGAACGGCATGCGTATCACCGCCTTCGACCAGGCGGGCGAGGCGATCAAGGAGAAGGTGTACTACTCGGTGGGTGGCGGCTTCGTGGTCGACGAGGCGGCGGCCGGAGCGGATCGCATCGTCGCCGACACCACCCGCCTGACCCACCCGTTCAAGAGCGCCGCTGAGTTGTTGTCGCATTGTCGCGACAAGCGCATTCCGATCAGCCAGGTGATGCTGGAAAACGAGCGTGCGTGGCGCAGTGACGCCGAAACCCGCGCCGGTCTGCTCAACATCTGGGGGGTGATGCAGAAATGCGTGCGCCGTGGCTGCGAACAGGAAGGCATCATGCCCGGCGGGCTGCAGGTCAAACGCCGTGCCGCGAGCCTGTACCGCAAGCTGTCGAGCGCTCCCGAAGCCGGCATGCGCGACCCGCTGACGACCATGGACTGGGTCAATCTCTACGCGCTGGCGGTGAATGAGGAAAACGCAGTCGGCGGCCGCGTGGTCACCGCGCCCACCAACGGCGCGGCCGGCATCGTGCCGGCGGTGCTGCACTACTACCACCGCTTCATTCCCAACGCGACCGAAGATGGCGTGGTGCGCTTTCTCCTCACCGCCGCCGCGATCGGCATTCTTTACAAGGAGAATGCCTCCATCTCCGGCGCCGAAGTCGGTTGCCAGGGCGAAGTCGGGGTGGCCTGCTCGATGGCCGCCGGCGCGTTGGCCGAAGTGCTGGGCGGCACCCCCGAGCAGGTCGAGAACGCCGCCGAGATCGGCATGGAACACAACCTCGGCCTGACCTGCGACCCCATCGGCGGGCTGGTGCAGGTGCCGTGCATCGAGCGCAATGCGATGGGTTCGATCAAGGCCATCAACGCCGCCCGCATGGCCCTGCGCGGCGACGGCACGCACTTCGTGTCGCTCGACAAGGTGATCCGCACCATGCGCCAGACCGGCGCCGACATGAAGACCAAGTACAAGGAAACCGCGCGCGGTGGCCTTGCCGTGAACATCATCGAGTGCTGATTCCAGCACCACCCGACCCCAAGGAACCACGATGAGCGCTACCACCTCCGACACCCCCATCCTCCACACCCCGCTGTACGACCTGCACGTCTCCCTCGGCGCCCGGATGGTGCCGTTCGCCGGCTATGCGATGCCGGTGCAGTACCCGACGGGGATCATCAAGGAACACACCCACACCCGTACCCAGGCCGGGCTGTTCGATGTCTCGCACATGGGGCAGGTGCGCCTGGTCGGCGCCGATGCCGCCGCCGCGCTGGAAACGCTGGTGCCGGTGGACATCATCGACCTGCCGGCCGGCATGCAGCGCTACGCGCTGTTCACCAACGAGACCGGCGGCGTGATGGATGACCTGATGGTCGCCAACATGGGCGACGGCAGCCTGTTCGTGGTGGTCAATGCCGCGTGCAAGGCGCAGGACATCGCCCACATGCGGCAGCATCTGGCGGCGCGCTGCAAGGTCGAGGTGCTGGACGAGCGCGCGCTGCTGGCGCTGCAGGGTCCGGCCGCGGGTGCGGTCATGGCGCGGCTCGCCCCCGCGACCGCCGACATGATCTTCATGAACTTCACCACCGCGACGCTGGTTGGCGTGGAGTGCTACATCAGCCGCTCGGGCTACACCGGTGAGGACGGCTTCGAGATCTCGGTGCCGGCCGACCAGGCCGAAGCGCTGGCGCGTGAGCTGCTGGCGCAACCCGAAGTGCTGCCGATCGGCCTGGGCGCGCGCGACTCGCTGCGCCTCGAAGCCGGGCTGTGCCTGTACGGGCATGACCTGGACGTGCACACTTCGCCGGTCGAGAGCAGCCTGTTGTGGGCGCTGTCCAAACCGCGCCGCGCCGATGGCGCGCGTCCCGGCGGCTACCCTGGCGCCGACGTGATCCTCGGCCAGATCGCCAACGGTGTCGCGAAAAAACGCGTCGGCCTGCGTCCGAACTCGCGCGTGCCGGTACGCGAGGGCGCCGAACTGGTCGACGAGGGTGGTCGCGTCGTAGGGGTTGTCACTAGTGGCGGTTTTGGCCCCACTTTGGAAGCTCCAGTCGCCATGGGCTATGTAGAGACCGCGCTGGCACAGCCCGGAACCGCACTCGCCGCGCTGGTTAGGGGTAAACCCGTGCCGGTCGAAGTTGTCCGGACACCTTTTGTTGCACAGCGGTATTATCGGGGTTGATTTGTCCCGGCCGCAGCGGGGTGCGGTCGGTTATTGCTGACCATTCCGCGTGTGTCCGGAGGTGTCCGCAACAACCGACCGCTGGAAAACCGTCATGAAGAAGATCCGCTGCATCCTCGTCGCCAACCGGGGCGAAATCGCCATCCGCGTGTTCCGCGCCGCCAGCGAACTGGGCATCCGCACCGTCGCGATTTACGCCAACGAAGACCGCTTCGCGCTGCATCGTTTCAAGGCCGACGAGTCCTATCGGGTGGGCGACGGAATGAAGCCCATCGCCGCCTATCTCGACATTCCGGAAATCCTGCGGGTGGCCAAGGAGGCGGGTGTCGATGCGATCCATCCCGGCTACGGCTTCCTCTCCGAGAACCCCGAGTTCGTCGAGGCCTGTGAGCGCGCCGGCATCACCTTCATAGGCCCGCGCCCGGACGTGATGCGGGCTTTGGGCAACAAGGTGGCGGCGCGCGCGCTCGCCGTCGCGGCCGGGGTGCCAGTGGTGCCGGCCAGCGGCGCGCTGCCGGCCGACCCGGCGGCGGCGCGCGCCGAGGCGGCGGTGGTCGGTTATCCGGTGATGCTCAAGGCGAGCTGGGGCGGGGGCGGGCGCGGCATGCGCGTGGTCGAAAGCGAAGCCGAACTCGACGGCGCGATCGCGGTGGCGCGGCGCGAGGCGCTGGCGGCTTTCGGCAACGACGAGGTCTATGTCGAGAAGCTGGTACGGCGCGCGCGCCACGTCGAGGTGCAGGTGCTGGCTGACCAGCACGGGCAGTTGGTGCATCTGTTCGAACGCGATTGCTCGGTGCAGCGGCGCCATCAGAAAGTGGTCGAGCGCGCCCCCGCGCCCTATGTCGATGACGTTACGCGTAAGGCATTGTGCGATGCGGCATTGAACCTCTGCCGCGTGGCCAGTTACACCCATGCCGGGACGGTCGAGTTCCTGATGGACGCCGACAGCGGCGCGTTCTATTTCATCGAGGTCAATCCGCGCATCCAGGTCGAACACACCGTGACCGAGCAGGTCACCGGCGTCGACATCGTCAAGGCGCAGATTCATATCTCGGAAGGCATGCGCATTGGCGACACCGCCGCCGGCCTGCCCGCGCAGGCCGACATCCGCCTCAACGGCCACGCCTTGCAGTGCCGCGTCACTACCGAAGACCCGGAAAACGGCTTCACCCCGGACTACGGCCGCATCACCGCCTACCGCAGCGCGGCCGGTTTCGGCTTGCGACTGGATGGCGGCACCGCCTACAGCGGCGCGGTCATCACCCCGTTCTACGATTCGCTGCTGGTCAAGGTCACGGCCTGGGGGCACAGCGCCGACGAGGCCATCGCGCGCATGGATCGCGGTCTGCGCGAGTTCCGCGTGCGCGGGGTGTCGACCAACCTGCAGTTCCTCGAAAACGTCATCTCGCACCCGGAGTTCCGCTCCGGCCAGTGCACCACCCGCTTCATCGACGACACGCCTGAACTGTTCCAGTTCACCCGCCGCCGCGACCGCGCCACGCGGCTGCTCGACTTCCTCGGTGAAGTCACGGTCAACGGCAACCCCGAGATGGCCGGCCGCAAGGCCCCCGACGCGGCGCTGCCGCGCGCCCGCCCGCCCCGCTGCGATCTGAGCGCGGCGATCCAGCCGGGCACCCGCGACCGCCTGCTGGCGCTTGGCGCCGACGGCTTCGCGCAGTGGATGAAGGACGAGCGTCGCGTGCTGTTCACCGACACCACCCTGCGCGACGCGCACCAGTCGCTGTTTGCCACGCGCATGCGCAGCGCCGACATGCTGGCGGTGGCGCCGCACTACGCGCGCATGCTGCCGCAGTTGTTCTCGCTCGAATGCTGGGGTGGCGCGACCTTCGACGTGGCCTACCGCTTCCTCAAGGAAGACCCGTGGGAGCGCCTCAACCGTCTGCGCGAGGCGGTGCCCAACGTGCTGTTGCAGATGCTGCTGCGCGCCTCCAACGCGGTCGGCTACACCAACTACCCGGACAACGTGGTGCGCCATTTCGTGCGCCAGGCGGCGGACGGCGGCATCGACCTGTTCCGTGTCTTCGATTCGCTCAACTGGGTGGACAACATGCGCGTCGCGATCGACGCGGTGCGCGATACTGGCAAGCTGTGCGAAGGCGCGATCTGCTACACCGGCGACCTGTTCGACGCGTCACGCCCCAAGTACAACCTCAAGTACTACGTCGATCTGGCCAAACAACTGGAAAAGGCCGGCGCCCACATCCTCGGCATCAAGGACATGGCCGGCGTGTGCCGCCCGCGCGCGGCGCGCGAGCTGGTCACCGCGCTGAAGAACGAAGTCGGCCTGCCGATTCACTTCCACACCCACGACACCAGCGGCATCGCCGCCGCGAGCGTGCTGGCCGCGATCGAAGCCGGCGCCGACGCGGTCGACGGCGCGCTCGACGCGATGAGCGGCCTCACCTCACAGCCCAGCCTGGGCGCGATTGCCGCCGCGCTGGCCGGCACCGAGCGCGATCCGGGGCTGGACCTGGAGGCGGTGCAATCGCTGTCGCACTACTTCGAGGCGGTGCGCCGCCACTACGCGCCGTTCGAATCCGACCTGCGCGCCGGCACCTCGGACGTCTATCGCCACGAAATGCCGGGCGGCCAGTACACCAACCTGCGCGAACAGGCGCGCGCGATGGGGCTGGAGCATCGCTGGCCGGAAGTCGCCCGGGCCTATGCCGAGGTCAACCTGATGTTCGGCGACATCGTCAAGGTCACCCCGACCTCCAAGGTGGTCGGCGACATGGCGCTGTTCATGGTCGCCAACGACCTGAGCCGCACCGACGTCGAAGACCCGGATCGCGAGATCGCCTTCCCCGAGTCGGTGATCTCGCTGTTCCGTGGCGAACTGGGCTTCCCGCCGGATGGTTTCCCCGCCGCGCTGCAGGCCAAGGTCCTGAAGGGCGGCACGCCGCTGCCGGGACGTGCCGGCGATAGCATGCCGCCGGCCGATCTCGACGCCCACCGCCGCGAACTCGAAGCCTTGCTGGGCCGCGCCCCGAGCGAGAACGAACTGGCCTCGCACCTGATGTATCCCAAGGTGTTCCGCGACTACGTCGAGCATCGCAAGCTCTATGGCGACGTGTCGCAACTGCCGACCCCGGCCTTCTTCCACGGCCTGCGCGACCGCGAGGAAATCGCGGTCGAGATCGATCGCGGCAAGACCCTGATCATCCGCCAGACCGGCCGCAGCGACAGCGCCGACGACGAGGGCCGCATCAAGGTCTTCTTCGAACTCAATGGCCAGCCGCGCATGGCGCGCATCCACCAGGCCGGCGCCGAAGTCACCCGCGCCCACCCGCGCATCGAAGACGGCAACCCCAACCACGTCGGCGCGCCGATGCCCGGCGCGGTGGTTACCGTGTCGGTGCGCGAAGGTCAGAAAGTGCGCAAGGGCAGTCCGCTGGTGTCGATAGAGGCGATGAAGATGGAAACCGCCATCACCGCCGAGCGCGATGCCACCGTGGTGCGCGTGCTGGTGACGCCGGGGGATCGCATCGAGGCCAAGGATCTGCTGGTGGAGCTGGGGTAGGGGGGCTACAGGGCGTCCAGGCAGGGCAATCGCACGAAGCGCTCTTTACAGCATTCCGGGCATACTTGCAGGGCGCGTTGTACGCGTCATAGAAGGAGCGGCTTCAGCCGCGAACAGAAAGCTTTCGCGGCTGAAGCCGCTCCTGCCAGGGGGCTGACCGTTTGGTCTGATGATTCGCGTTATTGCCCGTGCTTCAGGGCAGGAACGCGAGGGGCGGGTGTTCAGGCGTCATCATCCATCCTGCCCAGCGCGGCGGTGTAGGCGGCCAGCCGGTCACGTTTGCTGACCGACAGCACCAGTACCGTCACGCGTGCGTCCTGTACCTGGTACACCAGCCGATAGCCCGTCGTGTGCAGCTTGATCTTGTACAGATCGGCTCCGCCACTCAAGCGAGCGGCAGGCACGCGCGGCTGTTCCAGCCGTTCGGCCAGTTTGCGCTTGATCTGCTGCCTGATCGAACCGTCCAGAACCTGCCACTCCATCAATGCGGCAGGGTGGAAAGCCAGCTCATAGCTCATCAAGCGTGACTCGAACCGGCCGTTGACCATCCGCCAGTCGAGCATTGGCGATTCGAGCCAGCTCCGCGTTCTCCAGCAACTCGGTGATGGCCTCCCATTGCGCGGCACCAATCACATAGCCAGCCGGCTTGTTGCGATTGAGGATGGCAACGGGCTCGTCTTCTGCCGCCCGCATCACGGCGGCCGGGTTGGCCTTGAATTCGCTCAGGCCGACCGATTTGTTGGCGAGTATGGTTTCCATGACGGTATTCCAAGGTCTATTGATTCTACTTTGTCAGATTCGACTCCCCGCCCACCGATGAGTCCCACGGTGTACGTTGAAGTGGTCAATTAGCAGGTTCCTCCCCCTTCAAGGCATAGGTATCTACACACCTTGAAATTAGGTTAGATTTACGCTGTATGCGACTGAATTTACTGATGATCGACTTAATGTTCGATACCAGAAGCTGGTAATGAACCATACCAATTGCACAAGCCCCTTGTCGGCGGGCGCAAAAGCGTTGCCCGACGGGGTGCAGGCGTTTGCCCATACGCAGGCGATGTGGCGCTTTCTGGCCAATCCGCGGGTAAGCCCCAAGGAACTGGCGGTGCCTTTGCTCAAGGCGGCGCACGAGGCGGTGGCCGAGCAGGTAGGCGAGTCGGTGTTGTGCATCCACGATTGGTCGAGGCTGAACTACAGGTGCCACGAGGCGAAGCAAGACCGCCTGCAGATGACACACAAAAACGACGTGGGCTACGAATTGCAAAGCAGCTTGCTCGTCAGTGCCGCTGACGGGGCGCCGCTGGCGGTGCCGGCCCAGAACCTGGTCACGGCGCAGGGGTTATGGCGCTGTCGGGATGAGACCATCAGCGCCGGCGGGCAGACGCACCTGGACGAGCTGAGCGAGCGTATGGACTGGCTGGAGGCGCAGCAATTTGGCAAGCGGCTGGTGCATATCATCGACCGCGAGGCCGACTCGGCGGCCCATATGCGCCGATGGAGTGCCCAAGGCCAACACTGGTTGGTGCGCGTCAAAGCAGGCTCGTCGGTGCAGTTTGGCAAGCGTTCGATGAGCGTCAAGGAGGTGGCCAAGCAGTTGACGTTTCGCGAAGCGCGCCAGGTTCAGTGCAAAGGCCAACCCGCCATTCAATGGATTGCCAGTGCGCCTGTGGTGCTCACGCGTAAGGCCAAACCCACCCGGTGCGCGCCGAGCGGTCGGCGCGTCGCACCCATTGCAGGCGAGCCGCTGGCGCTGCGCATGGTGGTCAGCCGTCTCTATGATGTGCAGGGCCGATTGGTCGCCGAATGGTACTTGCTCAGTGCGCTCCCCGAGACGGTGAGCGATGCGCAGATCGCGCTGTGGTATTACTTTCGCTGGCAGATCGAGTCCTTCTTCAAGCTGCTCAAGCAGGCCGGCCATCACTTGGAGGACTGGGAGCAGGAGAGCGGGCGGGCTATTTTCAAGCGGCTGCTCATTGCTTCCCACGCCTGTCTGCTCGTCTGGCGCCTCGCTCGCGAACACGGCGAGGCGGCCGAGCAATCCCGAGCGTTTCTGGTGCGCTTGTCCGGACGCCAGATGAAAGCCTCTCGCCCCATCACCATGCCAGCGCTGCTCGATGGCGCCTTCAAGCTCTTCGCCATGCTCGAAGCCCTCCAGCACTATTCCCCTGCCGAACTCAGGGGGTTTGCTGATTCCATTCTCCATGGCGCTCGCAGCGAAAAGGGGAAGCATCATGTGTAGATACCTATGC
>JACOUN010000104.1 GCA_016177805.1 Rhodocyclales bacterium | reverse complement strand
GTACAGGCAGTAGCCCTTGCGGTGGCCCTCGTCGCCGAACTCCATGGCGAAGCGGCCCGCATCGAAGTGGGCGCGGCGCTCGCAGTGCTCGTGGATGAGGCGCGAGTAGGCGAATTTGGGCCGGCCCAGCTCATCCACGTCGGGCAGCTTGCCGAAGGTGAGGAAATGCACCGCGGTGGCGAGGAAGTTGTAGGGGTTGGGCGGGCAGCCGGGGATGGTCACCACAGGCTTGCCGAGGATCTGGCCCACGCTGGAGGCGCCCGTGGGGTTAGGGTCCGTGGAGGGCATGCCGCCCCAGGAGGCGCAGGAGCCCATGGCGATCACCGCCGCGGCGTCCGCCGCCACCTCCTTCACCATGTCGATGGCCTTCTGCCCGCCCACCTTGCAGTAGATGCCGTTGTCCTTGGTGGGGATGGCCCCTTCGACCACCAGGATGTACTTGCCCTTGTTCGCCTTCATGGCGGCCTTGCGCGCCGCCTCCGCCTGGTGGCCGGCGGCGGCCATGAGAGTCTCGGGGCAGTCGAGGGAGATGAGGTCAAGGATCAGCTTCTCGATGGTCGGGTGCTCGGCCCGCAGCAGGGACTCCGAGCAGCCCGTGCATTCCTGGAAATGCAGCCAGATGACCGAAGGCCGCTTGGCCTTCTCCACCGCCTTGGCGATGGCCGCCTCCGCCCCGGCGGGCAGGCCCAGGGTGGTGGCGGTGGCGGCGCAGAACTGCAGGAACTCGCGCCGGCCGATGCCGAGGCGGTTGGTCACCGTGCCGGCGGCCTGCGTTGCGTCTTCGAGAAACGTTTCACTCATGTTTTCGGCCCTCTTGGCTTGGTCGCGACCTTGCGTCGCTTTCAGCACCCCGGCGGCGCCGGGGCCCCCTCCTGATCCGGAGCGATTCCGGACGGCAGCAGCCCTGCCGCGACGGAAACGCCTGGAGCGTAAGGATCAAGTTCCGTGCCTGGCCTCAGGCCCGGGCGAAAACCATGCGGAACAAAGAGTTGGGAAGAGCGGGGAAAGGCGGGCGGGCGGCGTGGACAGGAAAACCAGCCAGCCGCCCTTTCGATCCGGAAAGCAGATTTCCAGACCCTTTAGTCTTTAATTTGACACCTGAAATATTCAGGCGACCTGGAAGCGCGAGACCAGCTGCTGCAGGCCACGGGAGAGCTTGTCCAGGCGCTCGGCGGTGTTGCGGTTGGCGCCCGCCGCTGCGTTGTTCTCCTCGGTCATCTGGGCGATGCGCTCCATGTTGCGGGCGATCTCCTGGATGGCGACGCTCTGCTCCCGCACCGCGCCGGCGATGTCCTTCACCCGGGCCGTGACGGCCTCGGAGCCGCCGCGGATCTTCTCCAGCGCCCCGCCCGCTTCCCGCGCCAGGTCGGCGGACTGGCTCGCCTGGCCGTCCACCGCCTGCATGGCTTCGGTGGTGCCGGCGATCTGGGACTGGATGCCGTCGATCAGTCCACCGATTTCCTGGGTCGAATGGGCCGTGCGCTCGGCGAGCTTGCGCACTTCGTCGGCCACTACGGCGAAGCCGCGGCCCTGCTCGCCCGCCCGGGCCGCCTCGATGGCGGCGTTCAAGGCCAGCAGGTTGGTCTGCTCGGCGATCTCCCGGATGACGTTGATGATGCCGTTGATGCGGGTCGAGCTTTCCGCCAGCTGGGTGACGCCGGCGCTGGTGCGCTTGATGGCGGCGGCGATCTCCTCCAGGTTGGCCATGGCCCGCCGGGTGATGCCCATGGCGTTCATCGCCTCCTCCCGCGCCTGCTCGGCCAGGGTCTCCCCCTGGCGGGCGTGCTCCGAGGTCTCCGAGGCGCTCACGGAGATCTCTTCCACGGCCGCCGCCACGGTGGAGGCCGCTTCCGCCTGGCTGCCCGAGTCCCGCGTCACCTGTTCGGCCGCCTCGGCCAGCGAACAGGAGGCATCGGTAATCTCCCCCACCGAACCCCGCGTCTCCCGTACCACGGCGGCGAACTTGTCCAGCAACTGGTTGAAGGACTGGGCGGCGCGGCTCACCTCGCAATGCCCCTCGACGGGCACCCGGTGCGTGAAATCGTCGTTCTTCGTAGCCGACTCGGCGGCCGCCACCACCGCCCGCAGGGGCCGCGTGATGGAGCGGATCACGAAAAGGGCGAAGACCACGGCCGCCGCCAGGCCGGCGAGCAGGGCGCCGGCGATGAAGAGTTTCCCGTCCGCCACGGCTTGGGCCGCGCCGGTGTGCCGCTGCTTGCCCCGGTCCAGCAGC
>JACOUN010000103.1 GCA_016177805.1 Rhodocyclales bacterium | reverse complement strand
GGGCAATGGGATGGACGAAGCGTTATCCGCCGCATGCTTATGTGCTAACCATCCGGCGGATAACGCCGGCGGCTCATCCGCCCTTCACAGACAACTCACTTGCCCTTACTGGTGCGACGGTATCAATCCGCCCGGTCAATCGCTCCAGTTGCTTGCTATGAGTTTCCACACAAGCTCGCTACCACCCACGATGTCTTCGCTCCCTTTGAACCGGCTGACTTCCATGTGCCCATCCTCGAACCGAACACATCTATTTCAACCCGTTCACCGACCAGAGTGAGGGTCACGAGAACGGTATCCGTGCGGTGGCGGTCAAGAGTGAAGTAAACTCGGGCGGATTCGAGCGCACTCAAGAGTTTGTATAGCTCGTGCGACACGATGACCTCCCCCTACGCCTTCACCGGCCGTTTCGCCAGCTTGCGCTGCAAGGTGCGCCGATGCATCTTGAGCGCCCGCGCGGTGCTCGACACGTTACCGCCGTGCTCGGCCAGCACCCGTTGCACGTGTTCCCACTCCAGCCGGTCGACCGACATCGGCTCATCGGGCGCGCGGTCGGAGATTTCGACGTCGGTGCTGTGCAGGGCCTTGATGATGGCGTCGAGGTCGGCGGGTTTGGCCAGGTACTGGGTGGCGCCGAGTTTGACCGCGTCGACGGCAGTCACAATGCTGGCGTAGCCGGTCAGCACCAGGATGCGCGCGTCGGGGTTGACCGAGAGCAGGGGCTGTATCAGGCGCAGGCCGGACTCGCCGGCCAGGTTCAGGTCGAGCACGACGAATTCCGGTTCGTGCTGCCGTGCCAGTGACAACGCGTCGTCGGCACCGAACGCTTGCAGTACTTGGTAGCCGCGCTGCGCCAGCGCCCGCCCGAGAACCCGGTTGAATGCGGGGTCGTCGTCTACCAGAAGCAGGACGGGCAGGCGTTCCAGTTCGGTGCTATCGCTCACTTTTCCATCATCTCCAACGGTAGCTGCATGCGCGCGACGGTGCCGCCACCGCTGCGTGCGCTGAAATCGAGACGGCCCCGGTAGCGCTCGAGCGCCGCGCGTGCGAGAAACAGCCCTATGCCCATGCCGGCCGGCCGGCCTTCGAGCGGTGCGTGGCCGAGCGAGCCGCGCAGCGACTCGGGGATGCCTGGACCACGGTCGCGGACCTCGATGCACAACGTCCTGTCGCGCACCTGCGCGCTAACTTCAATCTCATCGGCACTGACGTCGGCCGCGTTGTTGACCAGCGTTTGCAGCGCCTGCGCCAGCGTCGCGTCGGCGACGATGGCGACCTCATCGAGACCCGGCTCCGACTCCCGGTTTAGCCGTGCGTGCGGACGCTGCGTCTGCCACTCGCCCAGCACGTCGTCCAGCCATTGCCGCACCGTGATCACACCGCCGCCTTCCGCGCGCATGTTGCCGGCGCGTGCGGTCAGCACGCCCAGGGTCTGCTTGCAGTGCTCGATCTGCTCGCTCATCAGTTGCAGGTCTTCGCGCATCGTCGCCTCCAGTGCCGGTGCGCGCAGCAACTCATCGACCAGGATGCGCATGGTCCCGAGCGGGGTGCCGAGACTGTGCGCGGCCCCCGCCGCGAGATTGCCCAGCGCGACGATGCGTTCGTCACGCGCGCGCGCCTCGCGCGCGTCGGCCAGCGCGCGGTCGCGTTCGCGCAACGCGGCGGTCATGCGCGCGACGAACCCGGCGATCACGCATGCCGACACGGCAAAGGTCAGCCACATGCCCGACAGATGCCACTGCGCCGCCATGGCCTCGTCCTGCAACTGGATGGGGTGGCTGTAGCGCCACAGCACGGTGCAGGCCGCGACCGCCAGCGCCGCGAGCAGCCACGCCTGCACCGCCGGCAGCACGGCCGCGCCGATCGCGACCAGGCACAACAACAATGAGATCAGCGGGTTGGTCGCGCCGCCGGCGTAGTAGATGAAGGCGCTCCAGCCCGCGAGGTCGAGCAGCAGTTGCAGCAGCAACGCGATGGCGGCCGGGGCGCGGCTGCGTGCCAGCCACGCGAGGGTGAACATGTTGGCCGCCGCCATCGCGAGCGCCACCGAGACCAGCGGTCCGAGCAATACCGACAAACCCAGCAAGGGCGGCAAGGCGAACGCCGACAACAGCATTCCCGCCACCGACAGCCAGCGCAACATGACCAGTCGGCGCAGCTGGGCGGCAAGCAGTCCGGAAGGCATGGCCGAGGGGCGTGCGGGATTCGTCATGGCGCGATTATCCTGGATTCCTCGGTTGACCGCTTGTTGCTGATCTGGATTGCGTATGAATACTGATATTTCGGGTTTCGTTCGCTCTCATCGAACAGGTGAGCGCGCTACGTGCCCGATTGCACGATTTTGGGGCCGCCTGGCTTCGTTGCTCCTCCTTGCAGGGAACGACCATGCCGCGTCGTCGCGCCTTGCCAGACAGCCCCAAAACCGCACACTCGGGCACGTCCAACCGAGGAATCCAGGATTATCAGGCATGGGCCGGATGCTTGGCGAGCGGGCATCCTGGGGTAAGCCAGGACATCAAGGCTGCATCTCTTTACCCTGCGTCAAGGAAAGTGGGGCTGGGGCTCGATTACATTGCCCGCAGGTGCGACAATGCGCCGCAGTGACAATTAGTCGCAACAAGAACATCAACATCAGACCTCCGCCCATGCGTCATGCGTCCATGGCGCGACCAAGGTGCGCGGCCTGATGCAAGCCGATTACCTGTTAGAACGGAGTCAACCATGAGTCAAGATCTGACCAAACCGCTGGATGCCCAACCCGATCCTGGTCGCCGCAAGTTCCTCAACACCGCTGCCCTGGTTGGCTTGTCGGGCGCCGGTCTTTCGGTCGGCCTGTCGGCGTGCAAGCAGGATGCGCCCGCGCCCAAGGCTGCCGCGCCGGCGGCTGCACCCGCTGCCGCACCGGTGGCCGAGCACGCCAACATCCACATGAAGCCGGGCGAGCTCGACACCTATTACGGTTTCTGGAGCGGCGGCCACACCGGCGACTTCCGCGTGCTGGGCATGCCGTCCGGGCGCGAGCTGCATCGCGTGCCGTGCTTCGTGCCGGATGCGCTGGTCGGCTGGGGCGTCACCAACGAATCGAAGGCGGTCATGGGCACCAAGCCCAACGGCGAGCTGCAGTTCACGGTCGGTGACACGCACCACACCCACGCTTCGTACAAGGACGGCAACTACGACGGCCGCTACGCCTGGATCAACGAGAAGATCAACGCCCGCATCGCGCGTATCCGCCTCGATTACTTCGTGTGCGACAAGATCACCAAACTGCCCAACGTGCAGGGTTTCCACGGCATCTTCCCGGACAAGCGCGACCCGGTCGATCCGGCCATCAATTACACCACGCGCGTGTTCTGCGGCGCCGAGTTCCACATCCCGCTGCCCAACAACGGCACCAACGCCGACTCGATGGATGCCTACCGCTCGCTGTTCTCGTGCGTCGACGCCGAGACCATGGAGGTGCGCTGGCAGGTGCTGATCGACGGCAACTGCGACCTGGTGGCGACGTCGTACGACGGCAAGCTGGCCGCGACCAACCAGTACAACGTCGAAAACGGCATGACGTACGAAAACATGATGTCGGCCGAACGCGACGCCTGCCTGTTCTTCAACATCGCGCGCATCGAGCAGGCGGTCAAGGACGGCAAGTTCAAGACCTATGGCACCTCCAAGGTCCCGGTGGTCGACGGCACGCGTGCCTCGAACACCGACCCGAAGACCGCGCTGACCTGCACCGTGACCGTGCCGAAGAACCCGCACGGCGTGAACGCCAGCCCGGATGCCAAGTACTTCATCTGCGCCGGCAAGCTGTCACCGACCGCCACCGTGATCGAACTGCAGAAGGTGCTGGACTGGTTCGACGGCAAGCTCGCGGACGCCGACAAGGCGATCGCCGCCGAAGTGGAACTGGGCCTGGGCCCCCTGCACACCGCCTTCGACGGCCGTGGCAACGCCTACACCACGCTGTTCCTGGACAGCCAGATCGTCAAATGGAACGTGGCGGCGGCGATCAAGTTCCACGCTGGCGACGCAAACTCGCAATACGTGGTCGATCGCCTCGACGTGCATTACCAGCCGGGCCACATCAACGCGTCGCAGTCGGAAACCATCGCCGCCGACGGCAAGTGGCTGGCGGTGGGGTGCAAGTTCTCCAAGGACCGCTTCCTGCCGATCGGCCCGATGCATCCGGAAAACGAGCAACTGGTCGACATCTCCGGCGACAAGATGGTGCACGTCGCGGATCACCCGATCCGTCCCGAGCCGCACGACTTCATCATCTTCAAGCGCGATCTGCTGAACCCGAAGAAGATCTACAACCTCGACGACTTCCCGCTCGCGATCAAGGACCCCGCTCAATCCGGCGTGTTCCGTGAAGGCAACAAGGTCACGGTCAAGATCACGTCGCAAGCCCCGGCCTTCTCGCTGCGCGAGTTCAAGCTCAAGGTCGGTGACGAAGTCACGCTGATCCTGACCAACCTCGACAAGATAGAAGATCTGACCCACGGCTTTGCGATTCCGGAGTACAACGTCAACTTCATCGTCAGCCCGCAGGAAACGGCGTCGGTGTCGTTCAAGGCGGACAAGCCGGGCGTGTTCTGGTGCTACTGCACGCACTTCTGCCACGCGCTGCACCTGGAAATGCGCAGCCGCATGATAGTGGAAGCCTGATCTCGAACCCACCGGACACCCCCAACCGGGGGCGTCCGGTCCGCAGCACCACACGAGGAGCCTTGGGTTCCTCGTAATTTTTTGGGACACGATTGACCGCGCAGTGGGTGCCGTCGCTGCAAAATAATCAATTTCTTATTTTCTAATTGACCGCAAACAATTACACGGATGCTGTCGCTTCCTAGACTGTGTCCATCCCCCCGCAGATCAAGATTCAGCATGCAAACACTACTGACGGTCCTCAGGCACTGCGTGGTTTCCGCCGCGCTGGCGCTGGCCGCGCCCGCTGCCCTGGCGAACGCTTACGAGGCCCACCTTCCGGCCGAGATCAACACCGCGCCACAACTGTGCGATTACGCGCCGTGCAAGGACATTTTCCCCAACGCCACATCGTTCTCCGAGCGCAAGGGGCGCCCGTTCTATGTCGAGGCCTATGCCGAGGCCGATGGCAAACGCAAGCTGCTGGGCTATGTAGTGCTGTCGACCGACGTGACCGATCTGCCCGCCTACTCGGGCAAGCCGGTCATCACGCTGATCGGCCTCGACGCTGAAGGACGTTTTGCCGGGGTCAAGATCCTCAAGCACTCCGAACCGATACTGCTGCTGGGCATACCGGAGTCGGCGCTGATCAAGTTCAACGACCAGTACCTGGGCAAGTTCGTCGGCGACAACATCCAGGTCGGCCAGAGCCGCCCGGAAGAGAACATCATCGGCCTGGACGCGATCTCCGGCGCCACGGTCACCGTCATCGCGCAGAACCAGGTCATGATGACCGCGGGCGCGGCGGTGGGGCGTCAGGTCGGCATCCTGGAGCCGGTGGTGCGCGAACAGGCGCGCTTCATCGAGCGCAAACATGCCCCCGACTGGAATGCGCTGGTCGAGGAAGGCAGCATCAAGCGCCTGGTCGTGACGCCCGAGCAAGTCGGTCTGCCGCGCGGGTCCGAGCCCTTCATCGAGCTGTGGTTCGGCTACCTGAACCAGCCCGACATCGGCAAGGCGGTCCTCGGGGCATCGGCCTGGAGCAACCTGATGGGCCGGCTCAAGGAAGGCGAACACGCCCTGTTCGTCGTCCGCACGGCGGGCAAGGAATCATTCAAGGGTTCGGGCTTCGTGCGCGGCGGCATCTACGACCGGGTCCAGGTGCGCCAGGACATGGACGCCTTCACCTTCCGCGACCTCGACTACTACAACCTTTACAGTGTCGCGGCACCGGGCGCCCCGGCGTTTTCCGAGTCGGGCATCTTCATCATCCGCTCGGATTCGTTCTCGGGCGCCTATCCGTGGAAGTTCGTGTTCCTCGGCAACCGCGTCGACCGCGCCACCGGCACCCGCAGTTTCGCCAACTTCGACGCCGACTACTGGTTGCAGGACACCTACCTGGAAGGCGGCCGCCCGCATATCGTGGTCCCCGACGCGCCGTGGCTGCGCGTGTGGAAGACGCGCGCGGTCGAGATCGGCCTGTTTGTCGCGCTGCTCATCGCGGTCGCGGCGGTCTATGCCAACCGCGACCGGCTCACGCGCGCCTCGACGCGCAAGAACAAGTGGCCGGTCAATGCCTTCAAGTACACCGGCTGGATCATCAGCATCGGCTTCGTCGGCTTCCACCTGCTCGCCCAGCCGTCCATCACCCAGGTGCTGACCTGGTTCCACGCGTTGCTGTTCCAATGGACCTGGGAGCTGTTCCTGACCGACCCGTTCATCTTCCTGTTCTGGATCTTCATCATCGTCACGGTGTTCCTGTGGGGGCGCGGCCTGTTCTGCGGCTGGATGTGTCCGTTCGGTTCGGCTTCGGAACTGCTGTACAAGATCGCGGGCAGCATTGGCCTGAAACGTTTCCAGTTCAAGCTGTCGCAACGCGCGCATGACCGCCTGAAGTGGCTCAAGTACTGGGTGTTCTTCGGCCTGCTGGCGGTGTCGGTGTTCTCGATGGGGCTGGCGGAAGTGCTGGCCGAGGTGGAGCCGTTCAAGACCACCTTCCTGGTCGGGGTGCTCAACCGCAATTGGCCCTACGGCTTGTTCGTCGCGGTATTGCTCGGGCTGTCGATCTTCACCGAGCGGCCGTTCTGCAAGTATTTGTGCCCGCTCGGCGCGGCGCTGGCAATGCCTTCGACCTTCCGCTGGTTCGGCCTGCGGCGCAAACAGGAATGCAGCACCTGTCACGCCTGCGCGGTCGGCTGCGGTTCGCTCGCGATCGACAAGCACGGCCGTATCGACCACCGTGAATGCATGCTGTGCCTTGACTGCATGGTGTTGTACACCGACGATCGCGCCTGCCCGCCGCTGGTCAAGGAACGCAAGCAGCGCGAAAAGGCCGGGCTGGCGCTGACCCCGATCGGCGAAGATGGCTACTACATACCGATCAAGCCGGTCCCTGCCCGCGCGGCCGGTTCGACGCGGTAACAGGGCCGAGGAGATAGCGAAGATGGTTGATCCAAAATTGATGACGGAACCGGTCAAACCGCCCTACGCGCACACCGACAACATGTTCGCGCTGTTCGCCGCCGAGGCGTGGGACCACCTGTGGCCATGGAGCCACCACGGCTTCAAGCGCCGCCGCGCGGTGCTGGCGGCGGAGTTCTCGCTGGCGATCGCGGTATCGATCGCCTGGATACTTGCGGCCATCGGCGACCTGCAGGCGGGCGCGATCATAGGCTGGTGGTTTGGCTGGAGCGTGTTCGAGGTCATCATCCGCATGGGCTCCAAGCCCTACGTCAAGCAGGGGCCGTGGTGGGGGCGGGTGTACCGGCGCGCCACGCTGATGGACATGGTGTGCTACGTCGGCTTCAAGAACCTGCTGATCGGCGCGACGCTGTTCTTGGCGCTGAAGTGGGCCGGCTTGATCTACGTCTGATGAATGGCCTGACCTTCGCCGCCCGTCTGACCCGCGACGCCATCACGTGCATCATGTTTGCACTGGGCGGAGCAGCGTACGCCGGCGTGGTGCAGGTCGAGCAAGGGGCTTCCATCCAGGCGGCAATCAATAGCGCCCAGCCGGGCGACATCATCGAAGTGGCGCGCGGCCATTACCGCGAGAACCTGAGCATCGCGATACCGCTCACGCTTAAGGGCATCGACCGCCCGACCATCGACGGGGGCTTGCAGGGTCACACCATCATGGTGACGGCCGAGGATGTCACCATCGACGGCTTCATCGTCTCCGATTCCGGCGACAGCCTGCGCGACCAGAACGCCGGCATCTACCTGTGGCCGGGGGCGCATCGCGCGGTGGTGCGCAACTCCACCCTGGTGTACAACCTGTTCGGGCTGTGGGTGGAAAAAGCCAACGATGTCGTGATCGAAAACAACGTGATCGTGGGCAAGCGCGACTACCGCTCATCCCAGCGCGGCAACGGCATCCAGCTCTACAACACGCGCCGCCCGAAAATCCTGAATAACAACATCGGCTTCGTGCGTGATGCGTTGTACGTGGACGTGACCCACGACGCGATCTTTCGCGGCAATCGCCTGCACCACAGCCGCTACGGCACTCACTACATGAACTCCTACCGCAACCTGTGGGAGGACAACGACGTCTATATGAACCGTGGCGGTCTGGCGCTGATGGAAGTGCGCGACCAGGTGGTGCGCAACAACCGCGTGTGGGGCAATTCCGATTTCGGCATCATGCTGCGCACCATCCAGGACACCACCGTCGACAACAACATCGTCGCCGGAAATTCGCGCGGCTTCTTCATCTACGACGCCGAATACAACACCCTGCGCGGCAACCTGATCACCGACAACATCGTCGGCATGCACGTATGGGCCGGCTCGAAGAACAACATCGTCGAGCGCAACGACTTCATCAGCAACCGCGAACAGGTGCGCTACGTCGCCGCGCGCGACGAGCTGTGGGGCGAGAAGGACGGCAACCACTGGAGCAACTACCTGGGCTGGGACCGCGACGGCGACGGCGCGGGCGACGTGCCCTACGAAGCCAACGACATGGTCGACCGTCTCACCTGGCGCCACCCCATGACCAAACTGCTGCTCGCCAGCCCGGCGATACACAGCCTGCGCCTGGTCGCGCAGCAGTTTCCGCTACTGCGCGCGCCCAGTATCGTCGACCCCAAACCGCGCATGCAACCCAAGAACAACGACTGGAGAGACTGGTTTGGCAAGCACTACCCCGGCAGCCGCTGAGCGGCCCACCCCCCCGCCCGTTGATGGGCCTGCCGTGCATGTGCGCAACGTGCACAAGCACTATGGCGCGGTGCACGCGGTCGACGGCGTCGATCTCGCCGTCAGCCGGGGCGAGCTGTTCGGCCTGATCGGGCACAACGGCGCGGGCAAGAGCACGCTGTTCAAGATGATGCTCGGCCTGTTGCCAATGAGCAGTGGCGAGATCCTGATCGACGGCGAATCCGCGACCGGCAGCACCTTTCGCTCGGTGCGCCAGCGCATCGGCTATCTGCCCGAAAACGTGGTGCTCTACGACAACCTGACCGGGCTGGAGACGCTGCAGTTCTTCTCCCGCCTCAAGGGCGCGTCATCGCTCGACTGCCTGCCGGCGCTGGAGCGGGTAGGTCTGACCGACGCGGCCCGCCGGCGCGTCCGGGAATACTCCAAAGGCATGCGCCAGCGGCTCGGCTTCGCCCAGGCGCTGCTCGGCTCGCCACGCATCCTGTTTCTCGACGAACCCACCACCGGCCTCGACCCGGAAGCGATACGCGAGTTCTACACCATCCTGCGCGGACTCAAGGCCGAAGGCGTCACCATCGTTCTGACCTCGCACATCCTGGCCGAGATCCAGGAGCGGGTCGACCGGCTCGCGATCATGGCCAACGGCCGCATCCAGGCTCTCGGCACGGTCCAGGCGCTGCGCGAGCAGATGGATTTGCCGTTGTGGTTCGACATCCGCATCGCAGCCCAGCATTTCGACACCGTGCGAAATCTGCTCGGAGACCTGCCGATCAGCGCCATCGAGGCACACGACGAACACGTCTCGGTGCGCTGCGGTCGCGACGCCAAGATGGCCGTGATCGAGGCGCTGGCCGGACTCAACGGCAAGATGCTGGATCTGCACGTGCGCGAACCCTCGCTCGAAGACGTGTTCTTCGGCTTTTCGGATTAGGGGGCGGGCCATGGAATTCAGACAGATCACCACCATCGCCGGCAAGGAATTCTGGGACCGTATCCGCAACCGCTGGGTACTCGCGGTCGCGCTGGTATTCACCGTGTTCGCGCTGGTGATCGCCTATTTCGGCGGCGCGCAGCAAGGCACGGTCGGATTCCGCTCGATCGAGTTCACGATCGCGAGCCTGGTCAGCCTGGTCATCTACCTGGTGCCGCTGATCGCGCTGATCCTGGGTTTCGATGCGATCGTCGGCGAGCGCGAGCGTGGCTCGCTCGACCTGCTCCTGTCGCTACCGATCACGCGTTTCGAACTGCTGCTGGGCAAGTTCTTCGGCCTCGCCGGCGCCCTGACCTTCTCGACCATCTCCGGTTTCGGTCTGGTTGCAGTGGTGCTGTCCGCCCAACTCGACCTCGCGGGGCTGTTCCACTATTTCGGCTTCATGCTCAGCTCGGTGCTGCTGGGCATGGTGTTCCTGAGTCTGGCGGTGATGCTCTCGGTGTTTGCCGGAGACCGTGCCCACGCCTCGGGACTGGCCATCGCGTTGTGGTTCTTCTTCGTCCTTGTGTTCGACCTGCTGCTGCTGGGCGCGCTGGTCGTCACCGGTGGAAGCTACGGCGGCGAGATCTTCCCCTACCTGCTACTGCTCAACCCGGCCGACGTGTTCCGCATCCTCAACATATTTTCCCTCGACGACGTCCGCAGCCTCTACGGTTTGAGCACCGTTTTTCCCAAGGCACTGGCGGCCCCGTGGTTGCTCGGCCTGGTCATGTGTGCCTGGATCGCAACACCGCTGGCAATCGCCGCATGGAGGTTTCGCAAATGAGTTCGCAAATGAGTTCGCAAATGAATACCCCACTACGCAAGCTGCTGCTTGCGACCCTGATCTCGACCACCCTGGCCGCCTGCGGCCAGCAGGCGGGCGGCGACCATGCCCCGATCGCAATCGAGATCGACCGGCACACTTCATGCGCGCTGGACGGCATGCTGCTTGCCGATTTCCCCGGACCCAAGGGCCAGATCCACTACGCCGACCGCCCCACGCCGGACTATTTCTGCGACCTGACCGAACTGTTCCACGTCTACCTCAACCCCGAGGTGGTGGTGCCGGTGCGCGCGCTGTTCGTCCAGGACATGGGCAAAGCCGTATGGGATGATCCCCAAGGTCACTGGGTCGATGCCAAAACCGCATGGTTCGTGCACGGCTCGTCGCGGCGCGGATCGATGGGACCGGCCATTGCCAGCTTCGCCGACGAAGCCGCGGCGCGGAAGTTCGCCACCGACTTCGGTGGCACCGCCCTGCCCTTTGACGGCATCACGCCCGATATGGTGGTTCTGGACGGCGGCGCACTTCACGACAAGAGGATGTGATCATGGCCAACTATCTCGACCGCATCGATTACCAGTCGGCCCTTGATATCGAACATCTGACACGCTTGATGTACGAACTGCGCGAGAACCGAAAGGCCGTCCTCGCGCCCTACGGCGTCGATGACGAGCTGGCCCTGCTGGAACAGATCTATACCGGAAAACTCGCCGAGCACCCGGCCTACGAACACTATCTGGCGCTGCGCATCATGGCCGAAACGCAGGAAAGCGCACGCATCCTGGTATCGGAAAAACTGGCGGAGGCAAACCGATAATGAGCATCAATCTGGAACTCGCCACCATGGTGGATGAAACGCTAGCCGAGCACCTGGCCAGCCCGGTCGAGCGCACCCAGGATGCCCTGATCGTGCATCTGAGCAACGGCGTGTCGATCACCGTCCATTACGCCGAGCCCGATGCCTACTCCATGCGCTGGACGGCAAACGGGCAGCAAGCAGGCATCGACACCGCGCCGCTGCACCGCGATCTGGCCACCTTCCCCAACCACATGCACGACAGCGCCGGACAACTCGGACCCGACCCGCTCACCAGTCCGAACCACCATCCGACCGAGAACCTGCGCCGCCTGATCACCGCCCTGATCGACAACCCGGCCCTGGGAAGCACGCTCGCGTCGTGATCACCCGTTCCCATAGCCTGATTGCCGCCGGCTTCATACTCCTGCTGGCCAGCGCGGCGGCCATGTTCGTGCCGCCCGGGACATACTCCACCGCCGGGTCCGGAACGGGGGACGACTACTGCATCGTCGCCCCGGCGATCCCCCACGATCCGGCCTCCGGCATACCCCCGCTGGCGCCGAAACCGGTACCGCGCGACGCACGCTGCCCGGTGTGCGGCATGTATCCGGCGCGCTTCGAAAGATGGGCGGCGCAAATCATCTACACGGACGGCGCGTCCCACTTCTTCGACTCCCCGGTCAACCTGCACGTATTTCTTGCCGACATGTCCCGCTACACCACCGCCTACACCGAGGCGGACATCCGCGCCAGCTACGTCACCGACCTGTCATCAGGGAGCTGGCTGCAAGCCTCCGCCGCCTGGTACGTGCTGGGCTCGAACGCCCTCGGCCCCATGCGCGACGGCAACCTTCCGGCCTTCGCAACGCGCGAATCGGCGCTCGCCTTCGCGCAAGAGCAAGGCGGAAAGGTCATCGTCGCCGACGACGTCACGCTGGACAGCTTGCGTACGCCCATACCATCGGCACGCCACCACCAACATCCACGTTAGCAACATGGATATTCAGGAATTCTGATCTAGGATCAAGGTAGCGCAGGCCATCCCGCCTGCTCACCTCCGGGCATCCAGATTCGGGGCAGATCCCCGGAGGCAGGATCATTCCCCAGAAGAGGTGCGACATCATGGCCATCGTGAAATGGGATCCCTGGCACGAGATGGAAAGTCTGTTCGACCGCTACATGAAATCGACCGGATTGCAACGCGCGGGCTTGCAGGAACCTCTCACGGCACAGGACTGGTCGCCCAAGGTCGACATCGTCGAGACTGAAAGCAAGTTCGAGATCAAGGCCGAACTGCCCGAGGTTAACAGGGAGGACGTACACGTCTCCATCGACAATGGCGTCATGACCATCAAGGGCGAGCGCAAACAGGAAAAGGAAGAAAAGGGCAAGACATTCCACCGCATCGAACGTCATTTCGGCAGTTTCAGCAGAAGCTTCACGCTACCGGACAATGTCGATCAGGACCGGATCAAGGCAGCGTTCAAGGATGGTGTGATGACCGTTGAACTACCCAAGAATGCAGAGTCGAAGCCGAAATCGATATCGGTTTCGATCGACTGACCAACGCGGCGAAAGCCCGTCACGAACAACCGGCAGGCTTGACACGCCGGGGGCAATAACAAAACAAAGCGGGAAGGCTCACTGCCTTCCCGCCCCTTCAGCATACGGGCACCACCCGAAGACGGTGCCGGATTGCCAGACGATTACTGCGACAGACTGACCATGTAGTCAACGGCAGCCTTCACTTCATCATCCGACAGCGACGCACCCGTACCACGCGCGGGCATCATGCCCTTCTCACCGGTAAAGCCTTCGATCGCGTGCTTGTACAGCACGTCGTTGCCCTGGGCGATACGCGGCGCCCACGCTTCCTTGTCGCCCGGCTTGGGCGCGCCAGCGACGCCTGCGGCGTGGCACAGGGCACACGTCTTGCCATACACGCTCTTGCCGACCGCGTTGGCGGCCGGGGCGGCAGCAGCCGGAGCGGCGGCCGGGGTGGTTACCTGAGGGGTCGCGGCAGCCGGTGCGGCTGCAACAGGCGCCGGAGCAGTAGCCGGAGCGGCGGCCGGGGCCGCACTTTCCGGCTTGTCACACGCCGCGAGCACAACGGCCATTGACGCGGCCACGAGTATCGATCCGATTTTCATAACAACTCCTGATGTCTGATCTGTCAGTCCGTGCAAGGCAACGGACATAGGGGGGTTGGATAGTAGCGAATCCCGCCGCGAGGCATATTGACGCGCATCAATTCATGAATTCCGCATACACCATTGGGCGAACGCAATTCTCCCACCTGGAGCCGGGAAAGTAAAACCGACACCCCCATCGGGCAATACATCGCAACAATCTGACTGACTGCCGCAAGCGTTTGCCCGCACCCCGACACGCGCACGTCCAGCCGCGAGTGACGGCCTTGACTTGCCGCCGCGGCTTGCTATCGTTCCCGCTTCCACGGAACAAGACCGACCGGCATGACTACGACTAGAGAAGTACGCATCCCGAAATTTCCCGACTGCTGGGATGCATGCGGGCAATGCGCATCCGGCGACATATTCGTCGAAAGCGTACTCGTCACGGTCGGGCAGGCAGTCAAGCGCGACGACACCCTGATCATGCTGGAAACAGGCAAGGTCGCGCTGGACATCCCGTCCCCATGCGACGGCATCATCGTCGAGGTGTGCGTCGAGGAAAACGACCCGATCGCCGAGAACGACCTGATCGTCCGCATCGAAACCGCTTGACCCCTACCGTCCTGGCAGCCGCCGGGTTTCAGGGAATCAACTCGCGCACCTCGCCATCCCGCCCCACGACCCAGCGCCGGCCACCCGAGTTGCGCCACTGCACCACGTGGGTCATCTGAAACGTACTGTGAAACGGAGAATCGTCCGCCAGGTAGTGTTGCGCGGCGTGGCTGGGCAAGGTGCGCAACTCACGGGGGGTCAGCTGCGGTGTCAGACGCGCTGACAGCGTCAGCGACAGCCGCCGCGCAACAGGCTCCGCACCGCCACCCTCACCCACGCCCGCATCGGTGGGCACGATCACCGCATACGCGACGTGCGCCCTGTGGCGGAGTTCGTACGCACCCGCATCCAGCTCATTCCGCGCGACGTGCAGCGTCCGTCCCCGCTCGTCGCGCACCGACACCTCCAGCACATACCGCCCAGCCCGGCGCCCGTCCGCGCTGACGACAAACTCCAGACCGCGACCATCGCGGCCCTCGGTAACCGCCACCGAATCAATCTGGTGCCGCGCCTGCAACGCCTCATCAAGGTAGTTCTGCCGCATGCTCAGCGCGGCGTTGCGCGCATAAAGCTGATAACCGCCCAGCACCGCCGCCAACACCGCAGCGGCAGCCAGCAAGTGCGCGCGCCGATGCTCGCCATCCTGATCACCCCCCGCATCCACCAACTGCGCCCGCCTGCCATGCACATAGCCCAGCACCGTGCAAAACACCGCCGATCCGCCCCAACCCAACACCGCAAGACCGTACAACACGCTCCCGGTGTCATCGCCCCACGGACCGGCACCATGGACCAGGGTAAACATGACCGCGACCCCCAGACCGGTAGTCACCGCCACGGCGCCATACCCCAGCACCAGGCCCCACAGCAGCCCCACCAAAGCGTATTTCGTCGCGAGACTCATGACCCCATCACCCCCGGTATGTCGACACGGCCAGTGCCCAACAGTGCCACCGCACACGGAACCCTCGCCCCTTTCCCGTGGAGCGGCCCACTGGCGATAGTACGCGACCGCGCACCGCCACGGCCCACGCAGAGCGCGCCACACGCATGCATCGACGTTGAGGAGGGAAACCAAGGAATGCGAAAACGCCAAGTTGCAGACGAAAAAACGCCTGCTCAAGGCAGGCGTTTTACGATGTGCGCTTCCGGCAACGGAAAAGGCTTCAATTACTTGGGGCGACATACCGGGATCGAACCGGTGACAACTGGAGCCACAATCCAGTGCTCTACCAACTGAGCTAATGCCGCCACTTTCAAGACCACAGCAACGCTGCGGTCGAAAAACCATGTGCCTGCCCGACAGGAATCGAACCTGTAACCCCCGGCTTAGAAGGCCGGTGCTCTATCCAGTTGAGCTACGGGCAGAATTCCGCGGGCAATCGGGGATAGCTGGTCGGGGTGGAGGGATTCGAACCCCCGACATCTTGCTCCCAAAGCAAGCGCGCTACCGGACTGCGCTACACCCCGAGAGCCGCGAATAATACACACCCGCCGCAGGTGCGTCAAACATCATTTTCATGAGGCGAGACGCTGTTCTTCAAGCGCTTGCCGCCCTCGGCGGATTCTGCTATTAAGTGCGCTTGCTCGATTCACTACCGGAACTCCAGCATGCCCGAAGATCAGTTGCACAAGCACTTCCCGCCCTACGCCCCCGCCAAGGGCGAGGACTACATGAGCGACAAACAACTGGAGCATTTTCGCGCGATACTCGAATCGGTGCGCACCGAGATGATGGGCGACATCGAGCGGACCGTGCACGCCATGCAGGACGAGGCAACGGTCTTCGCCGACCCCAACGACCGCGCCAGCCAGGAATCCGATATCGCCCTGGAATTGAGGAACCGTGACCGTGAGCGCAAGCTGATCAAGAAGATCAACGAAGCGCTCGCCAGGATAGGCGCGGGGGAGTACGGCTACTGCGATAGCTGTGGCGTCGAGATCGGGCTCAAGCGGCTTGAAGCACGCCCCACCGCGACGCTGTGCATAGACTGCAAGATGCTGGAGGAGATCCGGGAGCGTCAGGTCGCCAAGTAGGCGCACAACCGGAAATCAACGCCTCAAACAATAAAGGACGCCGAGGCGTCCTTTATTGCTTTCATCAAGTGATGGGTATCACTCGGCGGACTGCTCCAGCAGGGCCTTCATGCTGAGGCGGATCTTGCCGCGCTCGTCGGTTTCCAGAACCTTGACCTTGACGACCTGGCCTTCCTTGACGTAGTCCGTCACGGCATTGACGCGCTCGTTGGCGATCTGCGAGATATGCAGCAAGCCGTCCTTGCCTGGCAGGATGTTCACGATCGCGCCGAAATCCAGCAGACGCACCACCGTGCCTTCGTAGACCTTGCCGACTTCGGCTTCGGCCGTGATTGCTTCGATCTTGGACTTGGCCGCCTGGGCGCCCTCGGAACTTACCGACGAGATGGTGATATTGCCGTCATCGGCGATCTCGATGACCGCACCGGTTTCGTCCTGCAGCGCACGTATCACCGCACCACCCTTGCCGATCACGTCGCGGATCTTCTCGGGGTTGATCTTGATGTTGATCATGCGCGGCGCGAACTCGGAGACTTCACCACGGCTGGAGGCCAGCGCCTGCTTCATCTGGGTGAGGATGTGCAGGCGCCCTTCGCCTGCCTGCGCCAGCGCGACCTTCATGATCTCCTTGGTGATGCCCTGGATCTTGATATCCATCTGGAGCGCCGTGACACCGTTTTCGGTACCGGCAACCTTGAAGTCCATGTCGCCAAGGTGGTCCTCGTCGCCCAGGATGTCGGTCAGCACCGCGAAGCGGTTGCCTTCCTTGATCAGGCCCATCGCGATACCAGCGACGTGCGCCTTGAGCGGCACACCGGCATCCATCATCGCCAGCGAACCACCGCACACCGAAGCCATGGAGCTTGAGCCGTTGGACTCGGTGATCTCCGATACCAGGCGGATGGTGTAGCTGAAGTCCTTGGCATCGGGCAGCGCCGCGATGAGGGCGCGCTTGGCCAGACGGCCATGACCGACTTCACGACGCTTGGTCACGCCCATGCGACCGGTTTCACCGGTGCAGAACGGCGGGAAGTTGTAGTGCAGCAGAAAGCTTTCGCGATACTCGCCGCCGATGGCATCAACGATCTGTTCGTCACGACCGGTGCCCAGCGTTGCCACAACCAGCGCCTGGGTCTCGCCACGCGTGAACAGCGCTGAGCCATGGGTGCGGGGCAATGCACCGACACGGATGTCGATGGGCCGCACGGTACGCGTATCGCGCCCATCGATGCGTGGCTCGCCTCCGAGGATGCGGCTGCGCACGATTTCGGCTTCGAAGTTGTGGAAGATATCCTTGAACTCGTTCGCCGACGGAGGGTTGTCCACGCCCTCCGTGACCGCCGCAAGGGTCTTGCGCCGGATCTCGTTGACCTTCGCGGTCCGCTCCTGCTTGCTGGTGATATTGAACGCCTGCTCCAGATCGGCATAGGCAAGTTCGCGCACGCGAGCGATCAGCGCATCGTTCTTCGGAGCCGCCTGCCAGTCCCATTCGGGCTTGCCCGCCACTTCGACCAGTTCGTTGATCGCATTGATCACGGTCTGCATCTGCTCGTGGCCGAATACCACCGAGCCCAGCATCACTTCTTCGGACAGCTCGCGCGCTTCCGACTCGACCATCAGCACTGCCGTTTCCGTGCCGGCCACGACCAGGTTCAGGGCACTGGTCTGGAGCTGGGTTGCGGTCGGGTTGAGGATGTAGGCGCCGTTTTCGTAGCCTACGCGGCAGGCGCCGATCGGCCCATCGAACGGAATGCCGGAGATCGCCAGCGCGGCGGAGGCACCGATCATCGCCGGGATGTCGGAATCCACTTCCGGATTGAGCGACAGGACCGTGACGATGACCTGCACTTCGTTGTAGAAGCCTTCCGGGAAGAGCGGACGGATCGGACGATCGATCAGCCGGCAGGTCAGCGTCTCTTTCTCGGTCGGACGACCTTCGCGCTTGAAGAAGCCGCCGGGAATACGACCGGCGGCGTAGAACTTCTCGACGTAATCAACGGTAAGCGGGAAAAAATCCTGACCGGGCTTGGCTTCCTTGGCGGCAACAACCGTTGCGAGTACCACGGTGTCGTCCATGTTGACCAGAACGGCACCGCCGGCCTGACGGGCGATTTCACCCGTTTCGAGGGTGACCGTGTGAGCGCCGTATGCAAATGTCTTCTTGATGGCGGTAGGCAAGGTGAATTCCTTTTCTATGAGTAGGCAGCAAACTACAACTGCGGAATGAACAGGGCCGTGGCCCAAAGAACAAAGCCGGCATGGCCCACGAGGGAGCCGTACCGGCTTTTCTGGCTTAACGTGCCTTGTTCGGCGGTGCTATATACGACATGCGTGTCGGCACGACCCCGAACTTACTTGCGCAGGCCCAGTCGCTCGATCAGGCTGCGATAGCCGTCGGCATCGTTGCCCTTGAGGTAGTCCAGCAGCTTGCGGCGCTGGCTGACCATTTTCAGCAGACCACGACGCGAGTGGTGATCCTTGGCGTTAGCCTTGAAGTGTCCGGTCAAACCATTGATCCGGGCGGTAAGCAGTGCAACCTGGACCTCCGGCGAGCCCGTATCACCCTGGGCGCGCTGATAGTCTTTGACGATCTGCGACTTTTGTGCGGTATCGAGAGCCATGTGGGTATTTACTCTTTTCGTTCTGCTAATCTGAAGCGCGTAATTATATCCAACGCGCGGTATAAAACTCAATCACTTCCGCGCAAATTCATTGTTGCGCCGGTTGCGATGAGTCGTTTAGGCGACAAGCCCTTACCCGGAAATCGCTCTCCGAGCCCGAGAAACCGCCCTTCGGCGCCATAGATGCGCACCAAACCTGTAGTTGTTTCCGTTGTTGCAATCGTGCGTCCCTGCAGCATCGCATCAGCCTGCTCCGCGCTCAACTCGCGACGCTCCAGGTGCGCGACGAGTGTATCGGCGGGGCACAGATGCGCCATGCGCTGCCCAGGAGCCTCACTTTCCAGCACCTCCAGCGGCGTCGCCTGCCCGACGTCGAACTCCGCGATCGCGGTCCGGCGCAGTGCGGCCAGATGCGCCCCGCAGCCCAGCACCCGGCCAATATCGATGGCCAGCGTGCGGACGTAAGTCCCCTTACTGCAATGCACCCGCATCACGAACCAGTCGGGACCGGCGTCCAGCAACTCCAGCGCATGCATGCATACACGCCGAGGCGCGCGCTCCACCTCGATGCCGGCCCTGGCATATTCATACAACGCCTTGCCATTCAGCTTGAGCGCTGAATACATCGGTGGAATCTGCTCGATTTCACCTTCGAACCTCTTCAGCGCCGCGACGATGCCCTCGCGATCCACCGCAACCGGCGCCGACGCGATCTGCTGCCCGTCGGCATCGCCGGTATCGGTTTCCACGCCCAGACTCACCCTGGCCTCGTAGACCTTGTCAGCATCGAGCAGCATCTGCGAAAACTTCGTCGCCTCGCCAAACGCCAGCGGCAGCAGGCCGGTTGCCATCGGGTCGAGCGTGCCGGTGTGACCAGCCTTGGCGGCATTGAACAGGCGCCGCACTTTCTGCAGCGCCGTGTTGGAGGTCATGCCACCCGGTTTGTCGAGCAGCAGAACGCCGTCCAGCGCCTGCCAGTTACTTCTGCGTTGCATGTACGCTCCGCCCCGTTCTTATTCAATCCGGGGTGTCGTTACCGGAGCGTTCTTGATCCTCACGCACCGCCTTGTCTATCAATTGCGACAACCTGCTGCCTTCCTCGACCGAGCGGTCATAGCAGAAATGCAGTTCCGGCAGCGTGTGTATCCGTACCCGCTTGCCCAGTTCTCGCCGCAGAAACCCCCCGGCACGGCGCAGCCCGACCAGGATCTGTTCCACATCGGCCTCACCGGTCATGGAGGTGAAGTACACCTTGGCATGCGCGTAGTCCGGCGTCACCTCGACCCCGGTCAGGGTGATGAATCCGACGCGCGGATCCTTCACCTCCAACCGTATCAACTCGGCCAGCTCACGCTGGATCTGCTCATTGACGCGCTGACTTCTCGAAAACTCCTTGGGCATGGCTTATAGGGTCCGCGCGATTTCCTGGATTTCGTACACCTCGAGCTGATCCCCTTCCTGGACATCGTTGTAGTTCCTGACCGAGAGACCACACTCGAACCCGGTCCTGACTTCCTTCGCGTCGTCCTTGAAGCGCTTGAGCGAATCCAGCAAGCCGTCGTGGATGACCGTGTTGTCGCGCAGCACGCGTACCTGCGAGCCACGCTTGACCAGGCCTTCCTTGACGTAACACCCCGCCACCGCACCGATTTTCGGCACCCGGAACACCTGCCTGACCTCGACCAGACCGATGATGTTCTCGCGCCGCTCCGGCGACAGCATGCCAGACAAGGCGGCCTTCACGTCGTCCACAACCTCGTAAATGATGTTGTAGTAACGGATATCAACGCCATAAGTCTCCGAAACCTTGCGCGCACCGGCATCGGCACGCACGTTGAAGCCTATGATCACCGCACCCGAAGCCTGGGCGAGGTTGACATCGGATTCGGAAATGCCGCCCACTCCGCCGTGGATGACGTTTACGCGCACTTCATCAGTCGACAACTTGTTCAGCGACTGCACCAGCGCTTCCTGCGAACCCTGCACGTCGGCCTTGACGATCAGCGGCAAGGCACGGACTTCGGCTTCACCCATCTGTTCGAAGATGTTCTCCAGCTTGGCCGCCTGCTGCTTGGCCAGCTTGACGTCGCGGAACTTGCCTTGGCGGAACAACGCGATCTCGCGCGCCTTCTTCTCGTCGGCAAGCACGATGGCCTCGTCACCGGCCGCCGGCACGTCGGACAACCCAAGGATTTCGACCGGAATCGACGGACCCGCCTCATCCACCGACTTACCGTTCTCGTCGAGCATCGCGCGGATGCGGCCGAAGGTTCCGCCGACCAGGATGTTGTCACCCTTGCGCAACGTTCCGGACTGCACCAGCAAAGACGCGACCGGACCGCGCCCCTTGTCCAGACGCGCCTCGATGATCAGACCCTTGGCTGGACTGTCGACCGGCGCGGTCAGCTCCAGCACCTCGGCCTGCAACAGCACGGCTTCGAGCAACTCATCAACACCCTTGCCAGTCTTGGCCGAGACCGGCATGAACATTACGTCACCGCCGTACTCCTCCGGCAGCACGCCTTCCGAAACCAGCTCCTGCTTGACTCGATCGGGATGCGCGTCCGGCTTGTCGATCTTGTTGATCGCCACCACCAGCGGCACGTTGGCAGCCTTGGCGTGGTGGATTGCCTCACGCGTCTGCGGCATCACGCCATCGTCGGCAGCCACCACCAGGATCACGATGTCGGTCGCCGTGGCGCCCCGCGCACGCATGGCGGTAAAGGCCTCGTGGCCCGGCGTATCGAGGAAGGTCAGCATGCCACGCGGCGTTTCGACGTGATAAGCGCCGATATGCTGCGTAATGCCGCCAAATTCGCCGGCGGCAACCTTGGCGGTACGGATGTAATCGAGCAACGAGGTCTTGCCGTGATCGACGTGCCCCATGACCGTGACCACCGGCGCGCGCGGCTCCAGCTTGTAGTCCTGCGCCGGCTCGGCGTTGTCGAGAAAGGCGTCCGGGTCGTCGAGCTTGGCGGCGTATGCCTTGTGCCCCATCTCCTCGACCAGAATCATGGCCGTTTCCTGGTCCAGGACCTGGTTGATCGTGACCATGGAGCCCATTTTCATCAGGGTCTTGATGACCTCGGCGGCCTTGACCGCCATCTTGTGCGCAAGGTCGGCCACGGTAATCGTTTCCGGCACATGCACGTCATGCACGATGGGTTCGACCGGCGCCTGGAAATTCTTCTGGTCGCGCTGGTTGCCGCGCGATGAACGGCCACCGCCGCGCGCGCCGCGCCACGACGCACCCGCTCCACCAATTTCGCCACGCGTCTTGAGTCCACGCCGCTTCGACGCATCGTCGCTCGCACCCGCACCGGCACCTGCACCCGCTCGGGCACCGCCACCCCGCTTGGCATCCTTGCCCTGACCACCTTCACTCTTGGCGGGGCGATGCAGCGTGCCGGAAGGTCCCTTGGGCGCTGCGGCATCGGGCTTTTCTGCCTTGCTTTCCGCCGCGCGCACCTCTTCTTCCACCCGGCGTGCTTCGGCTGCCGCGCGCGCAGCGGCCTCCCGCTCCTGGCGCGCCTTCAGATCCGCTTCCTGACGCGCGAGCAACTCGCGATGGCGCTTGCTCTCACGCTCGCGTGCGGCCTTCTCTTCGGTGCTCAGTATCGAGGTAGGCGCGGGCGCACGCATCTTGCGCGACGCGGCCACCGGTTCATCCTCGGCAATCCGTTCCTGAACATCGGCACGGCTCGCCACGGGATCGGCCGCAGCAGCCTCAACCGGTGCGGGTTCGGGTTCCGGCTGAACCTCGGCGACGGGTTCCGGCGCTACGGGCGCTGCCTGCGGTTCGGCTTCGGGACTGGCTTCCGCCTGCACCACAACCGGTTCAACCGGCGCAACAACCTGCTCTACCACCTCGACCACCGCATCCACATCGACGTCATCAGCCGTTTCCGCCGCATCTTCATGGCTCACCCCTTCGGCGGCCAATTCGTCACGCTTGACGAAAACACGCTTCTTGCGCACTTCAACCTGCACCGTGCGCGCCCGTCCGGACGAATCCGTCGCGCGTATCTCGGAGGTTTGACGACGCGTGAGCGTGATCTTGCCCTTGGGTTTGGTATCACCGTGGGAGCGACGCAGATATTCGAGCAGACGGGCCTTATCCTGTTCGTTGAGCAGGTCTTCGACGCCACCTTTCACGACCCCGGCTTTCTGCAGCTGCTCAAGCAGCACCGCGGCCGGCATTTTCAGCTCGCCGGCAAACTGGGTTACGCTTATTTCTTCCATCGATTCCCTCCCCTCATTCCTCGAACCAGTGAGCGCGGGCCACCGAGATCAGGGCCGCTGCCCGCTCGCTGTCAATCTCCGCAAGCTCCACCAGTTCGTCGACGGCCAGGTCGGCGAGATCATCGCGTGTGCGTATCCCGTGTCCGGCCAGTTTGGCTGCCAATGGTTTGTCCATGCCTTCAAGGCCGAGCAGATCGTCAGCAACGTTTTCGAGTTGCTCTTCCGTCACGATCGCCTCGGTCAGCAAGACGTTACGCGCCCGTTCCCGAAGTTCGTTGATGGTCTCTTCATCGAATGCTTCGATCTCGAGCATCTCGGCCAGCGGGACGTATGCGATCTCTTCGAGCGACGTAAATCCTTCATCGATCAGGATATCGGCAAGTTCATCGTCGACATCGAGCTTCTCCATGAACAGGTCGCTGATCACACGACGTTCCTCACCCGATTTCTGCGCCGACTCTTCCTCGCTCATCAGGTTGATGGTCCAGCCAGTCAGTTCGGACGCCAGCTTGACGTTCTGCCCGTTGCGCCCGATCGCGATCGCCAGGTTGTTCTCGTCCACCACCACGTCCATGCTGTGATTTTCTTCATCGACAACGATGGACACAACCTCGGCCGGCTGCAGCGCGGCGATCACGAACTGGGCCGGATCGGGCGACCAGACGATGATATCGATCTGCTCACCGGCAATTTCATTGCGCACCGCAGTGACACGCGAGCCGCGCAGACCCACGCACGTGCCGATCGGGTCGATGCGCTGGTCGTGCGACTGCACCGCGATCTTGGCCCGCAGACCAGGGTCACGGGCGCAGGTCTTGACTTCCAGCAGATGCTCTTCGATCTCCGGAACTTCAAGCTCGAACAACGCACCGAGGAACTCCGGCGCGGTCCGCGACAGGATCAGTTGCGGGCCACGGGCGCCACGATCGATGCGCAGCAGGAAAGCCTTGACGCGATCACCCACGCGCAGGTTTTCGCGCGGAATCATCTGGTCGCGCGGAATCATTGCTTCGAGACGACCGACTTCGATGATCGCGTTGCCGCGCTCCATGCGCTTGATCGAGCCCGAAACCAGGTGCTCCTTGCGCTCCAGGAAGTCGTTGAGCACCTGCTCGCGCTCAGCGTCGCGGATGCGCTGCAGGATGACCTGCTTGGCCGCCTGCGCGCCGACCCGACCGAAGTCGATCGGTTCGAGCGGCTCTTCGATGTACTCGCCACACTCGATGTCCGGATCGACTTCACGCGCGTCGATGATGCCCATTTCGGCTTCATCGTTGACGACCTCCTCATCCGGCATGACCAGCCAGCGACGGAACGACTCATAGTCTCCGGTCTCGCGGTCTATCGACACACGGACATCGGACTCATCATGGATGCGCTTCTTGCTGGCCGATGCCAGTGCCGATTCCAGGGCGGCAAAAACGATATCCTTCTCGACATTCTTTTCGCGCGCCAGCGCATCCACAAGCAGCAGTATCTCGCGGCTCATTTATAGAAACCTCCACATCCGAATGCTCAAAATCGGGGTACCAGTCGTGCTTTTTCGATGTCGTCGAAGGGGAACGTCACATCGCCCTTTTCGGTGCTCAACAACACCGCGCCTTCGACAAGACCATTCAGCACGCCCGCAAAATTTCTTTGATTGCCCACCGGCATGCGCAACCGCAGTTGCACCTCGCTGCCCTTGAATCGCTCGAAATCAGCCGCCTTCTTGAGCGGCCGGTCCAGTCCGGGGGAGGACACCTCCAGCCGGTCATAGACCACATTCTCGACCTCGAACACGCGCGTCAGCTGGTTGCTTACGGCGGCGCAATCGTCAACCGTCACACCACGTTCCACGTCGATGAATACGCGCATCAGTCGCCCCTTGGGCGAGGTCTCGAAATCAACGAGCTCATAACCCAACCCGACAACCACCTGCTCGATCAGACGTTCGATATCCATTTCCTGACCTACAAATAAAAAAAGGGCATAACGCCCATCCCTGTTAACCGCAACCGGAAATCGACAGGCGATGCAACTGACCTGCCAAAGCTGTACAAGTATAAACCTTTACCCTGCCTCAGGCAATTTTGAATCAAGCACTTATTCCATCCCCACGGGCAGCATGGCGGCGATTGGCGCCGCCATGCGTGACCCTATCCACCCCGCGGATGCGGCGTGGTGCGATGCAGCTTGTCCCGGCGCTTGTTCTTGTCCGCGCTCCCCGCCTCGTGCCTGGGTTTGGGCAAACCGGCGATCTCGCAGACTTCGGCCTCCGGCAGATCCATCCACATCCCGCGCTTGAGTTTGGACGGCAGCGCCACCGGGCCGTAGCGCACGCGCATGAGCCGGCTGACGGTCAGGCCGACCGCCTCGAACATGCGCCGCACTTCGCGATTGCGTCCCTCCGAGAGGGTCACGCGGTACCAGTGGTTGATACCCTCGCCGCCTTCATCACGCAGGCTGTTGAAGCGTGCGACGCCGTCTTCGAGCTGGATGCCACTGCGCAGCGATTCGGCCTGCTCATCGGTGAGCTGGCCAAGCAAACGAACCGCGTATTCGCGTTCCAGTTCGTAGCGCGGGTGCATCAGACGGTTGGCCAGCGTGCCGTCGTTGGTGAACAGCAGCAATCCGGAGGTATTGAAATCCAGCCGCCCGATCGCGATCCAGCGCCCCTTGCGCAGCATCGGCAAGCGGTCGAACACCGTCGGACGCCCTTCCGGATCATCGCGGGAGACAATCTCTCCATCGGGCTTGTGGTACATGATCAGGCGCGGCGTGCGGGTGTCGAACCTGAGCGGCACCAGCTTGCCGTTGCACTTGACCCGGTCACCGGGGCCGATCTTCTGCCCCAGTTCAGCCGGCTGGTCATTGACCAGGATACGTCCGGCAACAACCCACTCCTCGATCTCGCGCCGCGAGCCCAGCCCCATCTGTGCCAGTACCTTTTGCAGGCGCTCGGGTTCGACTTGCGCCTCACCGCGCGCATGCGCACCACGCCGCTGAGGTGGTGCGTGCCCCGCCACGGCAGGGGTTTCGTGGTGTTGCACGGAGGCCCCCGCAACGCGATCACCCGTGTCGGGCTGGGGGCGCCCACGTCCCGAGGGTGCCGTCGCGTCAGTCTTGAGCTTCTTCGTGGGCTGGCGCAAAGGGCTGCGTTTCTTTGCTGTCGACAAGATCCATTATCCTTTCGAGTTCGGTGAGGGCGGGCAATTCGGTCAGGCTACGCAAGCCCAGATCATCGAGAAAGCTCCGCGTGGTGGCAAACAGTGCCGGTCTGCCAGGGGTGTCGCGATGGCCGACGATGTCGATCCAGCCGCGCGACTCCAGGGTCTTGATCACGTTGGGCGATACCGCCACACCGCGTATGTCTTCGATATCGCCGCGCGTGACCGGCTGCCGATACGCGATGATAGCGAGAGTTTCGAGCACCGCGCGTGAATACTTGGGCGGGCGCTCCTCCTTGAGCCGCTCCAGAAACACCTGATACTCGGGGCGGGTCTGGAAGCGCCACCCCGAGGCCAGCTGCACCAGTTCCACTCCGCGCCCGCTCCACTCCTGCTTCAGTTCATCCAGCAGGCGGCGCACCAGATCGGCGCCCGGATCGAGCTCGAACATCTGCCGCAGCTTGCCGATGCCCAGCGGCCCCGGCGCCGCCAGCAGCGCCACCTCGATCACCCGCCTGTAATCGTCAGCACTCGTTGGATTCATCCTAAGATTCACTTGCCAGCTTCACGTAGATCGGCGCGAAAGGCTCATTCTGCGCGATATCCACCAGCCGCTCCTTGACCAGTTCCAGCACCGCGAGAAAACTCACCACCAGCCCGGCCGGCCCCAGTCCGGGCTCGAACAGGCCATCGAACACCACGAACGCGCCGCCTGCCAGTTTGCGCAGTATCGCGCTCATGTGCTCACGCACCGACAGCTCGTCGCGCCGCACGGTGTGATGCTGCACCAGTCTGGCCTTGGTCACGATACGCAGCCATGCGAGCTGCAGATCGTGCAGACTCACTTCCGGCAGGCGCTCGACGACCTTCCCCGCCACCACCACCCCGACCCACTCGTAGTCACGCGTCGCGTGCGGCATCGCGTCCAGGCGCGCGGCAGCCATCTTCATCTGTTCATATTCGAGCAGGCGCCGCACCAGCTCGGCGCGTGGATCCTGCTCTTCGGCTTCGGCCTCCTGGCGTGGGCGGGGCAGCAGCATGCGCGACTTGATCTCCAGCAGCATGGCCGCCATCAGCAGGTAGTCCGCCGCAAGCTCCAGGTTGTGGCTGCGCATCGCCTCGACGTAGGTGAGGTATTGCCGCGTCAGCGGCGCCATCGGTATGTCGAGGATGTCGAGATTGGACTTGCGGATCAGGTACAGCAGCAGGTCCAGCGGTCCCTCGAACGCTTCGAGGATGATCTCCAGCGCATCCGGAGGAATGTACAGATCCTGGGGCAGCTCCAGCATCGGCACGCCGGACAGGCGCGCCACCGCGTCCGCCTGGGCGGTGGTTTCGACCGGAGCAAGATCCAGCACCAGACTCATCGCACCTCCGTCGCCACGCCACATCCGCACCCCCGACCCGGCCGCGCATGCGGCCGGGTGCTGCCGGAATCACGAATACAGCAACCCCATGGCTTCGCGCACATCACGCATCGTTTCCTGAGCGAGCTTGCGCGCCCGTTCGCAGCCGTCCGCGAGAATGTTGCGCACCAGCGACGGATCGTCGACATAGGGCTGGGCGCGCTCGCGCATCACCGCCTGCTCCTTGAGCACCGCGTCGACCACCGGCTGCTTGCATTCGAGACAGCCTATCCCGGCACTGCGGCACCCTTGCTGCACCCACGCACAGGTGGCCTGATCCGAATAGATCTGGTGGAACTGCCACACCGGGCATTTTTCCGGATCACCCGGATCGGTACGTCGCACGCGGGCCGGATCGGTCTGCATGGTGCGGATCTTCTTCGTCACCGAGTCCGGGTCTTCGCGCAGGAATATGGTATTGCCGTAGCTCTTGGACATTTTCGCCCCGTCCAGCCCCGGCATGCGCGCCGCATCGGTGAGCAGCGCGTCCGGCTCGACCAGGATCATCTTGCTGCTGCCCTCAAGATAGCCGTACAGGCGTTCGCGATCCCCCATGTTGAGGTTCTGCGCTTCTTCCAGCAGCGCATGCGCCTGTTCCAGCGCGGCGGTTTCGCCTTCTTGCTGGAAGCGCGTACGCAGATCAAGGTAGAGGCGCGCGCGCTTGCTGCCGAGCTTCTTGACCGCCTCCCTGGCGTTGTCCTCGAAACCCGGTTCGCGCCCGTACAAGTGATTGAAGCGCCGCGCCACTTCACGCGTGATCTCGACGTGCGGCACCTGGTCTTCACCCACCGGCACCTTGTCGGCGCGATAAATCAGGATGTCGGCCGACTGCAGCAGCGGGTAGCCGAGAAACCCATAGGTGGACAAGTCCTTGCTCGACAGCTTTTCCTGCTGATCCTTGTAGGTCGGCACGCGTTCCAGCCAACCCAGCGGGCACATCATGGACAGCAGCAGATGCAGTTCGGCGTGCTCAGGCACGCGCGACTGGATGAACAGGGTCGCCTGGGACGGATCGACACCGGCCGCGAGCCAGTCGATCAGCATCTCCCAGACGCTTTCCTCGATGATGTGGGGCGTGTCGTAGTTGGTGGTCAGCGCGTGCCAGTCGGCGACGAAGAACAGGCAGGGGTATTCCTCCTGCAGTTTGACCCAGTTCTTGAGGACGCCATGGTAGTGGCCAAGATGCAATCGCCCGGTCGGGCGCATGCCGGAAAGAACACGCTCTGCGTACATGATGTCTAGTTAGATACCAAAAATCGTTGCAATGAGAAGGCGAAACGGAGAAATCAACAACCACACCACGGATCCGAGGTGGCCGAGGCTCTGTAGCCCCAACAGCAGCACCAACAGTATCGGAAAGCCATAGGGTTCAATGCGCGAGAAGTGCCAAGCGTATCGATTGGGCAGCAGACTGACCACAATGCGCCCGCCGTCGAGCGGCGGTATCGGCAGCAGGTTCAGACACATCAGCACCAGGTTGATCTGTATCCCCGCGTTAGCCATGTGCAACATGGGCAGCGAATACTCGTGCACGGGCATGCCATGGACCACTTTAAACAGTGCCGCCCACGCGAACGCCATCAGAAAATTCATGAACGGCCCCGCCGCCGCCACCCAAAGCATATCGCGCTTGGGATTGCGCAGCCGGCCGAAATCGACCGGCACCGGCTTGGCCCAGCCGAACAGGATGCCGCTGCCGTTGAACAGGATCGACATCGCGAGTATCCCGGCCGGCACCAGCACCGTGCCGATCGGATCGATATGCTTGAACGGATTGAGCGTGATGCGCCCGGCCAGATGCGCGGTCGGATCGCCGAAGTGTCGCGCCACATAGCCGTGCGCGGCTTCGTGCAGCGTGATCGCCAGCAGCACCGGAAGCGCCCATATGGCCAGGGACGAGATCAGAGATTCCATTGCGTCGGCGGCATAAAAGCGCGGATTCTACCAGAGCCGGGCACCGACCGGCAGGCGCGGCCGGTCACGGAGGCATCGCCCGCGGGGGCTTTCAATCGGCATTCAGCCCGAATGGCGCCAGATCACCGCGCCCGGCCCGCACCAACACCGGGGTTCCGGAGGTCAGATCGATGACCGTGGTCGCCTCGGGCCCGCAATAGCCCGCCTCGATGACCAGATCGACCTGTTTGCCCAAGCGCTCGACGATTTCGTGCGGATCAGTCAGGGGCAGCTCGTCGTCGGGCAGCAACAAGGTCGACGACAGGATCGGCTCCCCCAGTTCCGCCAGCAACGCTGCCACCACCGGGTGATCCGGCACCCGCAGGCCTATGGTCTTGCGCTTGGGGTGCATAACCCGGCGTGGCAGCTCCTTGGTCGCCTCGAGAATGAAGGTGTACGTGCCGGGGGTGGTGGCCTTGAGCAGACGGTACTGGCTGTTGTCGACCCGCGCGTGGGTGGCGATGTCGGACAGGTCACGGCACATCAGCGTGAAATGATGGCGCTCATCCACGCCGCGGATGCGGCGGATGCGTTGCAGCAGGGTGGCGTCGCCGACATGTCCGCCCAGCGCATAGGCCGAGTCGGTGGGGAACACCACCAGACCGCCACCGCGCATGATCTCGGCTGCCTGCCGGATCAGACGTGGCTGGGGTTGTTCGGGATGCAGGGAAAAGAACTGTGACATCGTTGAACGCTACTCAGACTAGGGATGGTTGCCACAAGCGCGATCATACGCGGTCAATCGGCTCCAGATCGGCACCAGATCCGGTGGCAATTCCGGGCACGCGCCCAGATCCACCGGGCTTTCCTGCTCACCATGAAAATCCGAGGCGCGCGATGCAAGCAGGCCGCGCCGCCGCGCCACCGTGGCAAAGCGCTGCACCTCGGCGTCGGTATGCGAGCCCGACACCACTTCTATGCCCTCGCCACCGCATGCGACGAAGCGGTCCAGCAGTTGTTCCATCTCCCGCTCCGAATACCGGCAGCGCGCCGGGTGCGCCAGCACCGCGATGCCGCCGGCCGCGCGTATCCACCCCACCGCGTCTTCCAGGCTCGCCCACTCGTGTTCGACATAGCCGGGCTTGCCGGTGGCCAGATAGTGGCGAAACACGGTGCTGACGTCCGGCATCAGGCCCGTTTCGACGATGTAGCGCGCAAAGTGGGCACGGCTGATCAGCTCCGGATTACGCGCGAAGCGTCGCGCCCCTTCCAGCGCGCCACGGATGCCGACCGCCGCGAGCGCTTCGCTCATGCGCACCG
This sequence comes from Rhodocyclales bacterium, assembly GCA_016177805.1. Classification (GTDB taxonomy): domain Bacteria; phylum Pseudomonadota; class Gammaproteobacteria; order Burkholderiales; family Rhodocyclaceae; genus JACOUN01. Next base: position 16,305 of record JACOUN010000103.1, on the reverse strand, counting down.
CCCGCGCATCGCGCCCTGCCCTGACCCGCGCCAGGCCCGCCACCAGTCGCGGATCGCGATGATCGATGCCGAGCCCGACGATATGCACGGTATCCCCCAGAAACGACACCGAGATCTCCACCCCCGGCACCAGCGACAAGCCGCACTCGGCCGCCACCGCAGCCGCCTCATCCACTCCCGCAACCTCGTCATGGTCGGTGAGCGCCAGCATGGTCACGCCATTGGCATAGGCGCGGCGGACCACCGCGGCCGGGTCCAGCCAGCCGTCGGAAATCGTGGAATGACAATGCAGATCTGCGTTCATCAACTCGTTTCCCGCGATGCGCGATCAACCCGCAATGGGCACAAAAATCGGGCGCCCACGTATCAGGACAGAAAAAAGCCTCAAGGGTTGCCGCAAGGCGCTCGGGCTGATCGTGATGGGGCATGGCCGCCATCGGCAATCGCGACTTCGCGGAAATCCCGAAAACAGCTTTTCGCCGCATCATACACGTCAAGTAAGGGGGCCATGACCGGCGTTGCCACCCGGCCCCGCGCAATGCTATCGTCCGCCCGTCGTGCAGGCGAGCAACCGGCAGCCGGTCCCGCACCCACTGCGATGATTGCCTGAACCTACTTATTGGAGACTTCCGTGAGCGCCATTCCCGCCGAACTCAAGTACACCGCATCGCACGAATGGGTCCGCATCGAAGCGGACGGCACCGTCACCGTCGGCATCACCGACCATGCGCAGGAAGCACTGGGCGACATCGTGTTCATCGAGTTGCCCGAGGCCGACCGTATCGTTGGCGCGGGCGACGCTTGCGCGGTCGTCGAATCGGTGAAGGCCGCTTCCGACATCTACGCGCCGCTATCCGGCACCGTGATCGCGGCCAACCAGGATCTGATCGAAGCACCCGACGCGGTGAACCAGGACGCCTACGCGGCCTGGCTGTTCAAGCTGCAGCCCGACAGCGCCGATTTTGCCGCGCTGCTCGACGCGAGCGCGTACGCGGCGGTTGTCGCCAACGCGTAAGACATCGCGCCACCCTGTCATGAGGCCATACCCGTTCGGGTGTGGCCTTTTTAGTATGCACGGAACCCGCGACCCCCGATGAGCGCATCCGAGAACACTGAGTCGCGACAGCACGCGCGTATCTGGCTGGCATTGCTGCTGGCGCATCTGGCTGCCTTGCTGGCGCTGGGCGCATGGGTCGCGCAGCAACTGAAACCGGTGAACATGCAGGCGCTGCATCTGGACGAAGGCGAGCGCCTCAAGTGCGTATCCTACGCGCCGTTCCGTCTGCCCGGCCAGACCCCCTTCGATCCGGATCTGCGCATCAGCCGCGAGCAGATCGTGGCCGATCTCACCGAACTGGTGCGGATCACCGAGTGCGTGCGGATCTACTCGGTTGGGCAGGGGCTGGAGCAGGTGCCCGAGATCGCGGGGGCGCTCGGGCTCAAGGTATTGCTCGGAGCCTGGATCAGCTCGGACCTCAAACTGAGCAAGCTGGATCTGGATCGCGCCATCGACATCGCCAACCGGCACCCCGCCACGGTAGCGACCCTGATCGTCGGCAACGAAGTCCTGCTGCGCCGCGAGCGCACCGCCGAGCAGATGCGCGAACTCATCGCGTACGCGCAGGCGCGCACCGAGGTACCGATCACCTACGCCGACGTGTGGGAGTTCTGGGTACGCAACCAGTCCCTGGCAAGCGCGGTGGATCGCGTCACCGTGCACATCCTGCCGTTCTGGGAAGACCAGCCAGTCGCGGTTGAAAACGCGGTCGCACACGTGGCGGCGGTACTCGATGAAGTCCGGCAGCACTTCGACAAGCCGGTCATGATCGGTGAAACCGGCTGGCCCAGCGCCGGGCGACAACGCGAAGCGTCACAGCCGTCGCGCGTCAACCAGGCCCGCTACATACGTGAATTCGTGCGCCGCGCGCACGACCAAGGCTGGGACTACAACCTCATCGAAGCCATCGATCAACCATGGAAACGGCGCCTGGAGGGCACCGTGGGCGGCCACTGGGGCATACTCGACAGCACCCTGACGCCCAAATTCCCGCTGGCCGGAGCAGTGGCCGAGCGCGAAAGCTACACCCTGCCCGCGCTCGCGACGCTGGCCGGCGCGGCGCTGTGTTTGTTGCTGGCGGCCGCCGGCGGACGCGCCCGGCCCGCCACGTTGCGCCTGGCCACGGCAGCGGCCACCGGCGCAGTCGGCGCGCTGGTGGCCGCCCTGCACATCGAGCATGCCCGGCTTGCGTACCGCGACGTGCCAGAGTGGAGCGTGCTCGGACTGGTGGCGTTGCTTGCCGCACTCGTGCCGCTGCTCCTGGCACGCTGGAACGCCAGCACGCCGATACCGTCGGCCGCTGCCGCATGGCAAACCCTGCGCACGCGCGCCAGCGCACGGTGCTCGTCCAACGCCTGCGCGCTGAGCCTGATCAGGGGGGTACTGCTGTTCGCCGCCGCAGTCGCCGCAGTGTTGCTGTTCGCCGATCCGCGCTACCGCGACTTCCCCACCTTGCTGTATCTCGCCCCGACGCTGGTCTTCGGCGTCACCGGGTGGACCAGCGTGAGCCGCCATGCCATGGAAGAGCGCCTGTGCGCGAGCGTGCTGGCGCTCGCCTCGATCGCGCGCTGGCTAGCCGAGCCGGCCAACCCCCAGGCCATCGCATGGCTGCTCACCTGCCTGGTCTTTGCCCTGCCGTTCCTGCGCCGGCCCGCGCGCGAGCACCAGTAGCGCCAGCAGTCCCCCGACGGCGGCCAGGTCGAAGTTGTACAGCACCAGTCCCGTCAGTCCGCTGACCCAGCCTGCCCAGGCGAGGCCGCGGCGACCGGACGCGAACGCCGCCACGCCACACACCAGGCTCAACCAGCCCAACCGTTGCTGCGCGAAGGATTGCAGCACCAGCCACTTCACGCCACACCACCCGCGCACCCCCTCGGCAATCGACCCTCCGCAATCCGCCGGGAGACGGCCTGACTCGATCAGACCATAGCGGACCGCGACCGCACTCCCGATCGCCACCAAACCCACCGCGACAACGGTTGCGGCAATGCCATATGGATTCACTTTTCGCCACCGCACAATATGTTTCCCGTTACAAATCAAGGCTGGATTCCAGCGCCTGCATAGTGTTGCAAATTCTTGCCGAAATAATCTCTAAAGCACTGAAAAATATAATAAACTGCGCTCCGCACAGGGGTGGGCACAACATGCGCTCCCACCGCGTTGCTGCAACAAACCGTCGTGCTTGTACATCGCGCCAAACGCACCCGTCCTCAACCGGGCGACGGCGGCCGATCAGAAGCGCCCCATCATATCCGGACCATCGATGAAAACCGCTACTTCGTTCCTCTTCCGCCTTGTCGTCGCCGTCCTGCTTGCCGGCGCCATCGCGGCGATCCAGTACGTCGCATGGGAACGCTGGAACCGCAGCTCCGTGACGGTCGGCAGCGAGAGCGCGATCAAGGGTTTTGCCTACAGTCCGTTTCAGCGCGATCAAAGTCCGTTTACCAATACTTACCCCACTGACGAAGAAATCGGCGCCGACCTCGATCTGCTCGCCGAAGCGGCGAAGAACATCCGCACCTATGGCGTCACCGAAAACCCGACCGTCGCAGCGCTTGCCGAGAAGCGCAAGCTGCATGTCACCGCCGGGGCATGGATCTCGGGCGACTACGACGGCAATTCGCGCGAGATCGACGCCATCATCGACGCGGCCAGCTCGCGGCGTCACATCAATCGCGTGATTGTCGGCAACGAGGTCTTGCTGCGCAAGGACATCACGGTTCAGGAACTGACCACCTACATCGCGCACGTGCGCAAGACGCTCAAACGTTACAACAAACCCGTTTCAACCGCAGAACCCTGGCACATCTGGCTCAAATACCCGGAGCTGGCCACCAGCGTGGATTACATCACGGTTCACCTGTTGCCATACCACGAAGGAGTTCCGGTCGAAAAGGCGGTCGAGTACGCACTGATGCGCTACGACGAACTGGCCAGAACCTTCCCGAACAAGAAGATCGTGATCGGCGAGATCGGCTGGCCCAGCCGCGGCCCCATCATGACCAGCGAAGGCGCCAACCCCACTCAGGCGATCGCATCGCCCGAGAATGCCGCTCGCTTCATCCGCGAGTTCCTCTCCCATCCGCGTGCGCCCAAGCTGGACTACTTCCTGATGGAAGCCATCGACCAGCCCTGGAAGGTCGAACTGGAAGGCTGGGCTGGTCCCTACTGGGGCATGTACAACGCCGAGCGCGAAGCCAAGTTCCCCCTAGAAGGACTCGTGGTCAAGGACATCCGCTGGGCCGAGAAGGCCAGCATCGCCGCCGCCATCGCCTTCCTCCCCATGGTCCTGATCTGCTTCCTGCTCAGTGACTGGCGCGTACTCGGGCGGGTATGGCTGGCCGCGCTGGTGCAGGCCTGCGCCACCACGCTGGTGGTCGGCGCCAACGTGCCGGCCGATTACTACCTCAGCCAGCGCGACCTGATCGGGCTGGCCGGCCTCATCATCGCCACCGTCCTGACCATCGCGGTGCTTCTGTCCCACGGATTCGAGTTCGGCGAGGTGTTGTTCAAGCGGCGCTGGCGCCGGCATTTCACGCCGCTCCCGCCCCACAGTCCGGAATGTGAACCCTTCGTCTCGGTGCACCTGGCCTGCTGTAACGAACCGCCCGAGATGGTCATTGCCACCATCGACAGCCTGGCGGCCATGACCTACACCAACTTCGAAGTGCTGGTGCTGGACAACAACACCCGCGACGAGGCGCTGTGGAAACCGCTGCAAGCCCGTTGCGCCGAACTCGGCCCGCGCTTCCGCTTCTTTCACCTCGACAACTGGCCCGGCTTCAAGGCCGGAGCGCTGAACTTCGGCCTGGAGCAGACCGATCCGCGCGCGGAGGTGGTCGGCGTCGTGGATGCCGACTACGTCGTTTCGCCCGACTGGCTGTCGTGCCTGATACCGCATTTCCAAACCCCCGACGTGGCGGTGGTGCAGGCGCCACAGGCCCACCGCGACTGGGAAACCCAGCCGTTCCGGCGCATGTGCAACTGGGAGTTCGACGGTTTCTTCCGCATCGGCATGCACCATCGCAACGAGCGCAACGCATTGATCCAGCACGGCACCATGACCCTGGTACGCCGCAGCGCGCTGCAGGAAGTCGGCGGCTGGTCCGAATGGTGCATCTGCGAAGACACCGAACTGGGCCTGCGCCTGATCCAGAAGGGGTACGACACGCGTTACGTCGATCACATCCTCGGGCGCGGCCTGACTCCGTCCGATTTCACCGCGATCAAGAGCCAGCGCTTCCGCTGGGCCTTTGGCGCGATGCAGATCCTCAAGCACCACCTGCCGCAAATGCTGGGGCGGGGCAAGCTCAACGTGGCGCAGCGCTACCATTTCCTGACCGGCTGGTTCGCCTGGCTGGGCGACGCGCTGCACCTGGTGTTCGTGCTCGCCAGTCTGGCGTGGACGCTGGGCATGCTGTTCATGCCCAAGGCCTTCGGCCTGCCGGTGTCGGCGCTGGCGCTGCCGGTGCTGGCTTTCATGGCGTTCAAGGCAGCACTGGGGCCGATACTGTACCGCCGTACCATGGACGCACCGTGGAAAGACATCCTGGGCGCATCGATACTCTCGGTCGGCCTGGCCCACGCGATCTCGCGCGGCATCTTCGCCGGCATCGTCAAGCGCCACGGGGAATTCGTGCGCACTCCCAAAGGCTGGAAATCGCAGGGCAAGCTCGCCTTCTTCGCGCCGATACGTGAGGAACTGGGCCTGCTCATCGCCCTGGTGTCGGCCGCCACGGCCCTGGTGGTGATGCGCGGCACCACCGACCTGGAAGCCCGGCTGTGGGTCGGCATCCTCACCCTGCAGTGCATACCGTACATCGCGGCCGTTGCATGCCAGATAGCGTCCTACATGCCGGACAGGCCCGCGCCCGCGACCGAGGCGACCACCTGCAGCGACCAGACCATCACCTCGCCCTACGCGCCGGCCGGGCAGCACAGCCTCGTGTCGCACGACGCGACACGCCAGAGCGACATCGCGGCGTAATAAACGGGCTGAGCGGGCCGCCGGCGCGCCTCAGGCGGCGAGTAGCCGGTCGACCTTGGCCGCGCAGATGAAATCGTTGTCCGAGAGCCCGCCGATCGCGTGGGTCCAGTAACGCACCGTGCATTCCGCGTACCCGACCACCATCTCCGGATGGTGGTCCTCGCGGTGCGAGACCCACGCCACCGCATTGACGAAGGCCATGGTCTCGTAGTGGTTCTTGAAGCGGAAAGTCCGCGCGATCATTGCATCCTGCAACGCCCAGCCATCGAGTTGCTCCAGCAAATCGGCCACCACCGGCGGCGCAAGCGGTGCAACCCCGCCTTCGCACGGGCGGCAGTGTCTGTCGGCGATACATGCGGTTGAGGTGGTATTCATGGTTGATCTCCCAGTCATCACAATGGGGCACGAGGGGTCACGATGGCGATGTGATCGCGCGCCGGCGCGCCGGGCGGCAGGTTACGCGATCACCGGCAACACGATCTCGTCGCTACGACTCACGCCCGCCGTAAGCTTGCGGCAGCGCTCCAAAAACAACTGCATCGCGCGGCTCTGATACTTGCCCCGATGCCAGACGAACTGGAACTGGCGGCGCAGATCCAGCTCGGGCGTCACCAGCGGCACCAGGCTGCCGCGCCGGAACGCGTCGCGCAGCGCCAGCCGCGAAATGCACCCCACTCCCAGCCCGCATTCCACCGCACGCTTGACCGCTTCGGTGTGCTCCAGTTCCAGCCGCACATTCAAGCGTGAATGGCGAAGGCGCAACGCCTGCTCCAGCGTTTCACGCGTACCCGACCCCTGTTCGCGCAGTATCCAGGGTTGCGCCGCGAGTTGATCCAACAGCACCGCAGTAGATCGCGCCAGCGGATGATGCGGCGCGCAGAACACCACCAGCTCATCCTCCACCCACGTCTCCGACTCAACATCCGGATGCACGCAAACGCCCTCTATCATGCCCAGATCGATGTCGTGACACGCCACCTGCTCGATCACGGTGGCGGTGTTGTGCACCAGCAACTGGACCTGGGCATCGGGATAGAGCTGCAGGAACTCCGCCACGATCAGCGTCGCCAGATAGTTGCCTATGGTCAGTGTCGCACCGATGCGCAGATTGCCGGGCGCCGAATCGCTGCGCAGCATGCTTTCGATCTCGGTGGCCCGGTCCAGCAGTTCAATGGCGAGCGGCAGCACCTGGCGGCCACGATCATTCAGACGCAAGCGCTTGCCGACCCGATCGAACAGCGGTTGATCAAACTGCCGCTCCAACTCCGCCAGGGCCGCACTGGCAGCCGACTGCGACAGGTTGAGCGTCTCGGCCGCGCGCGACACGTTGTCGCCACGGGCGACCCCGGCAAACACCGCCATCTGGCGCAAGGTAAACTTCATATCGACATTTCAGCTAATTAATACAAAAACAAATTGTTTTATCAATTATGCAGCACCGCATACGATGCCAGCAACTCATCAACCGGCACGACAACCACCATGACCCATCTCGCTACCGAACGCGTCCTGAGCGTCCACCACTGGAACGACGATCTGTTCAGCTTCCGCACCACCCGCGATCGCGGCCTGCGCTTCGAGAACGGCCAGTTCGTCATGATAGGGCTGGAGATCGACGGCCGCCCGCTGACCCGCGCCTACAGCATCGCCAGCCCCAATTACGAAGAACACCTGGAGTTCTTCAGCATCAAGGTGCAACACGGCGCATTGACCTCGAAACTGCAGAACCTGCAGCCGGGCGACCCGATCGTGGTCAGCAAGAAACCCACCGGCACCCTGGTGCTGCATGACCTGAAGCCGGGCAAGCACCTCTACCTGCTCGCCACCGGCACCGGCCTCGCCCCGTTCCTGAGCGTCATCCAGGACCCGCACACCTATGAGCGCTTCGCGCGCGTGATCCTGGTGCACAGCACCCGCGCGGTATCCGAACTGGCCTACGCCGACTTCATCACCCGCGAACTGCCCCGCAACGAGTTCATCGGCGACGAGGTGCGCGACAAACTCATCTACTACCCCACCACCACGCGCGAAGCCTTCCACAACCAGGGGCGCATCCCGCACCTGGTCGAAAGCGGCAAGCTGTTCGCCGACATCGGCCTGCCGACCTTCGACCCGGCCGTCGACCGCGCGATGATCTGCGGCAGCCCGGCGATGCTCAAGGACTGCTGCGACATGCTCGACCGACGCGGCTTCGAGATCTCGCGCCGGGTCGGCGAACCGGGCGACTACGTGATCGAACGCGCGTTCGTGGAACGCTGAGCCCGGTTACCGGGGCTGCGGCACGATCCGCAGGTACGGCTTGGGTGCTTTCCAGCCGTCCGGGAACTTCGCGCGGGCCTCTTCATCGGACACCGCCGGCACGATGATCACGTCCTCGCCCGGCTTCCAGTTCACCGGGGTCGCGACCTTGTGTCTGGCGGTCAACTGGATCGAGTCCACCACCCGCAGCAACTCGTCGAAGTTGCGCCCGGTACTCATCGGGTAGGTCAGCATCAGCTTGATCTTCTTGTCCGGCCCGATCACGAACACCGAGCGCACGGTCGCGTTGTCCGCGGCGGTGCGCGACTTCGCGTCACCGCTGGCGTTCGGGTGGATCATGTCGTAGAGCTTGGCGACCTTGAGTTCCGAGTCGCCGATCAGCGGATAGTTGAGCCTGTATCCCTGCGTTTCCTCGATGTCACGCGACCATCGGTCGTGATCGCTGACCGAGTCCACGCTCAAGCCCAGGACCTTGGTGTTGCGCTTGTCGAATTCCGGCTTGAGCCGGGCCATGTACCCGAGTTCGGTGGTGCACACCGGGGTGAAATCCTTGGGATGCGAGAACAGGATCGCCCATCCCTCGCCTATCCATTCGTGAAAGCGTATCGGCCCCTGGGTGGTCTCGGCCGTGAAATCGGGCGCTTCGTCGCCTAGTCGTAAAGACATGACGGGCCTCCTTGATGTCCGGTTGATCGAACCCCCGGGCACAACGCTTCGCCGCACGGTTCGCTTAACAGCCTGGAAGGTAAGGTCCGGCCCGGGGAGGTCTGCGCTCTTGAGCGCAACTCCATCCTAGTCTTGGGCGGCAGGCAAATCAATACCGAATTGGTACTTGTTTTACCAAGCGCCCGCTCCGATACCGCAAGCACGACCGACCTCCCGACCGGAACAAACAACACGCGCGCTACCTGGACGGCGCGAGTTCGGTCGCCAGATCGTCGAGTCTCTTGCTGTTCATGAGATCGATACATTTCATCGTGCCAAAGCGTGAATCAACCGAACCGCTGTAATTGCGATTGGCAAACTCATCAACGATAACGCTCAATGCCTCGTAGGTCTCAATCGGTTGATCACCAAACTCCAGGTAGGCGCCGGCCGATGCGTTCGCGTCTTGCCGAGCCCCGGCATCCTCGTACACCTGACCCAGACAGCGGCTCAGGGCCCAGTTCTTCAAGAGCATCTTTTGCGAGTAGCCGCGAATTTCGCCCTGCGCCTGCGCCGTCCCGACAAGCGTGAACACCAGCACACAAGCCACATGGACCGCCGCCCTCATTGCAAAACCCATAATGAAGCGGTTTCCGGGACAAAGGGGCCGTTGTCGGGATCGTGCATCAGGTGACAAGTATCGGAACACTGATGTCCATTCCATAAGGTGACGTGGCCTCTCGCGTTGGCCCAGCCGTGCCCCTTGACCACGATAATGCCCTTCATTCCCGAAAAATCGGATGGCGTCGGCGACTGAGCTGTCTTGTCAGGCTTGCCGAATCTCTGCTCCAGGTAACCCATCATGTCGTTCACCCGGAAGAGATACTGCCGCATGTCGGCCCCGCTCACCGATGCGTACCCGGAACTCCTGGCGATCGGATATCCGGTCTTGTTGAGAACATAGCTCATGCGGATCGGGCAAGCATTCTGAAAGATGTTGGCCTCGATGTTCACCTGCACCTTGCCACCGATCTTCTTACCAACCTCTGCGACCGGAATCCGCACATCCGCGAATGCGTTCCAGGCACTGCTAAATGAAGGTCTGCTCATCATTGCTCCGCATCATTGAACGATGCAATGATTCTTTCATATGCAAAATCCTTTTTCCAGCGGCGCATGCGGGGACGACCACCCTGGACGACCTCCTCCTCGACAACGCGGCTTATCAGACCATGCAGAAGGGATCGGCTAGCTGAAAGGCCGCTACAAGAAATTGCTTCAGAACGGTCTGGATGCCCTTGGAGAGGAGAGAATGCAGCATGTCAGGAGCCTAATTGTGCGCACCTCTCAAGCATCTCTCTTGACGGTGCAATCTGCTCGGCTATTGGGTGGGTGTCCGGTCTTGTCGAGCACGTAGCTCATACCGATCGGCCAAACACGGTGCACCAGCAAGGCCATGTATTTGTATATACATTTGCCGGAGGCTTGCTAGAATACGCCCATGGATTTCAAGATCAATCGCTCGGGCGTGAACTCGCCACGAGCCTGGAGCCCCCACCCATGCTGACCCTGACCCCCGGCCGCCTTACGATCGCGCAGTTGCGCCGCCTGCACACCCACTTTGAACCCATCGCGCTCGACCCGGCCTGCCGCCCGGCGATCGCCGCCAGTGCCGCGGCGGTGCAGGCCATCGTGGCCGCCGGAGAACCGGCGTACGGCATCAACACCGGCTTCGGCAAACTGGCCGGAGTGAGCATCCCGACTTCGCAACTGGAGACCCTGCAGGCCAATCTCGCGCGGTCGCACGCGGTCGGGGTCGGGGCGTTGCTGGAGGACGATACGGTACGCGTGATCCTCGCGCTCAAGATCGCCTCGCTGGCGCGCGGCCACTCCGGAATCCGGCCGGAAGTCGTCGACACCGCCATCGCGCTGTACAACGCCCGCATCTGGCCGTGCATTCCGTCGCAGGGTTCGGTGGGCGCCTCCGGCGATCTGGCGCCGCTCGCGCACCTGACGCTGGCGCTGATGGGTGAAGGCGAGGTGCGCGTCGAGGGCCGTATCCGCCCCGCCGCCGAAGCGCTGCGCAGCGCCGGCATCACCCCGGTGACACTCGCCGCCAAGGAAGGCCTCGCACTGCTCAATGGCACCCAGGTGTCGACCGGCATCGCGATCACCGGGCTGTTGCGCGCCGAGCAGGTATTTGCCGCCGCCGTGGTGGCCGGCGCGATGAGTGTCGATGCCGCCCTCGGCTCGGATGCGCCGTTCGACGAACGCATCCAGCGGGTGCGCGGCCATCGTGGCCAGATCGACACCGCGCGCCTGTACCGCGAACTGCTGGCCGGCAGCCAGATCCGCGCCTCGCACCGCACCGGCGACGACCGGGTGCAGGACCCCTACTCGCTGCGCTGCCAGCCGCAAGTCATGGGCGCGTGCCTGGAACTGATCCGCAACGCCACCGCCACGCTGGTGACCGAAGCCAACGCGGTGTCGGACAACCCGCTGATCTTCATCGACCCGGACAGCGGCAAGGCGGATGTGCTGTCGGGCGGCAACTTCCACGCCGAGCCGGTGGCCTTTGCCGCCGACACGCTGGCGCTGGCGATCGCCGAAGTCGGCGCGCTGTCCGAGCGGCGCATCGCGCTGCTGATCGATGCCTCGATCTCGGCCCTGCCACCCTTCCTGGTGGCCGAACCGGGCCTGAACTCCGGCTTCATGATCGCGCACGTCACCGCCGCCGCGCTGGCGAGCGAGAACAAGACCCTCGCGCACCCGGCCAGCGTCGATTCGCTGCCGACCTCGGCCAACCAGGAAGACCACGTCAGCATGGCAACGTTTGCCGCGCGCAAGCTCGCCGACATGGCGATGAACGTGCGCCACATCATCGCCATCGAACTGCTGGCCGCCGCCCAGGGCATCGACTTCCGTCGTCCGCTCAGGAGTTCGGAAGCGCTGGAAGCCGCGCACGCGGCGATCCGCGCGCAGGTGCCGCACTACGACCAGGACCGCTACTTCGCCCCGGACATCGCCGCCGTCGAGCGCATCATCGACGCCGGCACCTTCACGGTGCACGCCAGCGCGGTGCTGGCGGCCTGAAGCAGTTCCGGTGAAGGGCTCACTCCAGCGCGGCCAGCGCCGTGAGCCCCTTGCGCAGTTGCTCACGGTTCACCGCCGCGCCGATCGAGATCCGCACCCCGGCGTAACCACCCCCGCGTCCGGCGGCAAACGCCGCATCGCCCGCCACCGCCACCCCCGCCGCGAGCGCCCGTGCGACAAAGTCCGCGCTGTCGCCACGACGCGGGCGCAACCATACGTGCGGACAATCGGCGCGCCCGGCCCAGTCCATCCCGCCCAGGCAATCGACCACGATGCGGTGCCGTGCCGCCAGTTCGGCCCGCTGCCGGCGCAACCGCTCAAGCGCCGTACCATCATTCAGCCAGTGCGTCGCCAACGTCGCCGACAGTGACGAGACGTACCAACTGGTGTGATGCTCGGCATCCGCCAGCCGCTCACGCAAGCGCAGCGGCAGCACCAGGTAGCCGATGCGCAACCCCGGCGCGATGGTCTTGGACAGGCCACTGATGTAGCACACCCGCTCCGGCGCCAACGCCGCCAGCGGGGGCGGTGCATCTTCGGCGAGCAAGCCGTACACATCCTCCTCCACGATCAGCGCGTCGTGGCGCCGCGCAATGGCGACGATGGCCTGGCGCCGCGCCAGCCCCATGGTCGCGGTGGTCGGGTTGTGCAGGGTCGGCGACAGGATCGCGAGCCGCCCCGGCAGGCTGCGACACGCCGACTCGAACGCTTCCGGCGTCACCCCCTGCGCATCCATCGCCAACGGCGCCAGACGCAACTGGCGCTGGCGCGCGACTGCCTTGAGGCCGGGATAGGTGAACGCCTCCACCCCGATCGCGTCGGTGTCGCCAAAGAGCCCGATCGCGACATCCAGCGCATGCTGCGCCCCGGCGCACACCACGATGTGCCGCGGATCGATGTCCAGCCCGCGCGAACGCAGCCACCCGGCGGCGGCCGCGCGATGCACCAGCCAGTCACCCGGCGTCAGGTAGTGCAGCGTCGCCGCCGCCTCGCCCGCCGATATCGCCGCGACACTGCGCGCCAGATCCACGTCGCGCTGTTCCAGCGGCGGCGTGTTGGTGGACAGATCCACCAGGTCGACGCGCGGGCGCTGCTCCAGCGCGAACAGGCGCGCCTCGCTCGCGCGCGCCAGCACATAGGTGCCGCGTCCGGTCTCGCCGCTCACCAGCCCGCGCCGCGCCGCCTCATGGTAGGCACGCGTCACGGTGCTGACGTTCAGGCCCAGCAGATCACCGAGCAGCCGATGGGTCGGCAGGCGGTCGCCCGCGCGCAATACACCGCTGCGGATACCGCGCGCGATCTCCTCGACAATGGCGAGGTAGGCGGGCATGCCTGGTGCAAGTTGGGGCAGCCACATTGTGATACACACAATTGAGTCAATCGTGCATACAAAATAGCGCAAAGCGCGGCTGCCTGCCAGCCGCCCCCACCCGCCGGAGATCGTCATGCGCCCCACCCTCGCCACGCTGGAAACCGCCGCCGCCACCGTCCATGCGGTCATGCCGCCCACCCCGCAATATAGCTGGCCGCTGCTGAACACGCGGGCCGGCATCGAAGTGTGGGTCAAGCATGAAAATCACACGCCGCTGGGCGCCTTCAAGGTGCGCGGCGGACTGACCTACTTCGAGCAACTGCGCCGCACTCAGCCGGAGATCCGGCGCGTGGTGTGCGCCACCCGAGGCAACCACGGCCAGTCCGTCGCGTTTGCCGCCGCCCGCCACGGGCTGAGCGCGACCATCGTGGTGCCGCACGGCAACAGCAGCGAAAAGAATGCCGCGATGCGCGCGCTGGGGGCGCAACTGGTCGAAGCCGGGGACGACTTCCAGGCGGCGCGCGAGCACGCAACCGTGCTTGCACGCAGCGGTGAGCTACACGCCGTACCATCCTTCCACCCGGACCTGGTCGCGGGCGTGGCAAGTTATTGCCTGGAGTTCCTGCGCGGCACACCGGCGCTGGACGTGGTATTCGTGCCCATAGGACTGGGGTCGGGCATCTGCGCGATGATCGCGGCGCGCGACGCCCTCGGCTTGAACACCGAGATCGTCGGCGTCGTCTCCGCCCACGCCCCCGCCTATGCGCGTTCGCTGGCAGCGGGGAAGATACTTCCGCACACGGTGTCCACCGCGCTGGCCGACGGCATGGCATGCAGCACCCCGGACCCGGCGGCATTCGAGATCATCCGCGCGGGCGTGAGCCGCATCGTCGAGGTCACCGACGACGAAGTCGCGGGTGCGATGAGGGCGCTCTACGAAGACACCCATAACGTGGCCGAAGGCTCGGGCGCGGCGGGGTTCGCCGCACTGATGCAGACCCGCGCCGCGCACGCCGGACGGCGCGCCGGCGTGGTGATGACCGGTGGCAACGTCGATCGAGCGCTGCTGCACCGGGTGTTGGGCGGCACGTCGTTCACAACCGTCGACGGCACCGGCGCGGCTTGCCAGCGAGCGGATGCCTGCGTTCTGGAGTAGTCTGTCGTGCAACTGCCTCAACCATTGACACCCCGTCGCAATGAGCAAGATCACCGCCCTGCTGCAACGCCTGCTGGCGATGCTGCCTTCGCGCCGCAAGGCCGAGGCCGCCACCGACACAACTGATCTTCAAGGACACGGCGGAGCCTCCGCCGTGGACACAACGACGGAAGCAGCCGCTCCGCCGCACAGCCCGGACGACGACATGGAGGCGGCGGTGGAGCGGGCGCGCCGGCGTCTGGTGTGGAAAAGACGCATCATCATCGCCGTGCCGGCATTGCTGCTGGTCATCATCATTGCCGGCGTCGCGGCGCTTTTCCTGGGTTCTGCGGACGACGCGGCAGAACAACACCCAGCCGACTCGACTGCGACTGCCCAGCCTGACGGCGGTGAAACCGCAGCGCCTGCAACGGATCACCCGCCCCCTCCGGTTGCCGCCCCCACGCCTGTCGATCCGCTGGAACGCGCCAAGGCACTGGAAGCGGAACTGAAAAAGATGGAGCAGGAGCGCAACGCCCTGCTGCTCGAAAAGAACGCACTCGCCGAACGCAACCGCAGGCTGCAGGAGGCAGCGGCCCGTCGCGCGGCGCCCCCCGCCACCGCGCCGCGTTCAAGATCGCCGCTGCCCGGCGCGACCAGCTCCGACACGGCGACGGCGACCGCCGACACGGCCACCGGCGACACCCCGCGCCCCAGCGTCGACTGCACCATCAGCGGCGATCTCGCAACCGCCGGCGAATTGCTCAAGCGCTGCATAGAAGAATTCAACGCCGCCAGCGAAGGCCGGTAGTGAGCGTCCCCAGGCCAGGCGACGCCCAGCCCGGCACCCCCGATAGTGTCCGCATCCGGAACAGCCTGGCTGCGCTGCCCATGAACCGGTAACCCACCCGCGACCCCATGTCCCCGACCATCAACTCGACTTTTGCCCTGCTGGCCATGCTCAAGCCCTACCGTGGTCGCGTCGCCATCGCCGGGCTGGCGCTGGTGGTCGCGGCGGTGTCGATGCTCGCGGTCGGTCAGGGACTGCGTGCGGTCATCGACCAGGGCTTCTCGGCGCACGACCCGGCCTGGCTGGATCGCACCCTGGCGGCGATGTTCGGTGTGATCGTGGTGCTCGCCACGGCGACCTGGACGCGCTTCTACCATGTCTCATGGCTGGGCGAGCGCGTCACGGCCGACCTGCGCCAGCGCGTGTTCAACCACCTGCTGACGCTGCCGCCGGCGTGGTTCGAGGCCGGACGTACCGGCGAGGTCATCTCGCGCCTGACCTCGGACACCGCGCAGATCGAAAGCGTGGTCGGCTCCAGCCTGTCCATCGCGCTGCGCAACCTGCTGTTGCTGATAGGCGGACTGGCGATGATGTTCACCACCAGTCTCAAGCTCACGCTGCTGACCGTGGCCGGAGTGCCGCTGGTGGTCATCCCCATCGTGTCGTTCGGGCGCAAGGTGCGGCGCCTGGCGCGCGCGAGCCAGGACCGCGTCGCCGACCTGGGCAACCGCATCGACGAGACCATCCACGAGATCCGCATCGTCCAGGCCTACGGTCACGAAGATGTCGACCGGAGCGAGTTCGGCGAGCTGATCCGGCGCGGCTTCGACACCGCGCGCGAGCGCGTGCGCACCCGCGCCACGCTGGTCGCGGTGGTGCTGCTGCTGGTGTTCGGCGCAATCTCGTTCATCCTGTGGGTAGGCGGCCATGACGTGCTCGAAGGCCGCATCAGCGCCGGCCAGTTGTCCGCCTTCGTGTTCTACGCCTCGCTGGTGGGCGGCGGACTGGGGGCGCTGTCCGAGGT
>JACOUN010000105.1 GCA_016177805.1 Rhodocyclales bacterium | reverse complement strand
CGAGTTCTGGCAATGCTTTCACATCACACAGCGCGGCGGCAGCCGGTACGAGTCGAGAAAAAAAATGCCGATGCCCATCCAACTGTTGTTGAACATCGCCTTTGGCACGCAAGCACAGTCCACGGCCTGTATAGACGCGCTACACGCGCTGGCGAAGATGCCGCAGAAGACAATCGCACCGAAACCGGTAACAGTCCCTATCGCGTTCGGCAAGCTGCCGTTTGGCATGCTGCCATGACGAAACGAGCCGCAACGCCATCGCGCCCGGAGATGGACGACACCCCCGCCAACAAGCCCTACGGCATCTCCCCCTACTGGGGCGAGGGACGCAAGCAACGGGGCTGGAAGCTCGACATCCGCCGACGTGGAGTGATGTTCCACCGCTCGTTCAACGCGCGGGACTACGGCGGGCTGGACGGCGCGCTCCAGGCGGCGCTGGCCCTGCGCGACGAAATCGACCGCGAACACCCGCTCATGAGCAAGCGCGAATGGTGCGCCACGCTGCGCTCGACCAACACCAGCGGCGTGCCCGGCGTGCCCGGCGTGAGCCGCGTGAGCGATCGCACCGGCGAGCACTGGAAGGCCCACGTCTACTTGTCCGATGGGCGACAGAAGACCCGCCAGTTCTCGATCGCCAAATACGGCGAGGACCGGGCCTACCAACTGGCGGTCGAGGCGCGGCACAAGCTGCTGGCCTTGGTCGAGGGTACGGCGCCGGCCTGCGCGCCGGCGCGGCATGACAACCCGCCGGTCGTGGATTTCGACGAGGTGCTGCGCCAACCGACGCGCCTGGACCCGCAACCCAACCCGTATGCGTCGCCGATAGCCTGCGAGGTGGTGGGGGTGCATCTGACCCATGTCAAGGACAAGCGCCCCAGGCCAGACGGCAGCCACCAGGTGACGTCCTACTGGACCGCAGTGATCGAGCGCGAGGACGGAACCCCCTTGCGCCGCTACTTCTCGGTGCCGCGCCACGGTGACGAGGAGGCCAGACGCCGGGCGATCGCGCAGCGCCAGGCGTGGGAGGCACAGCGGGCGCGCGGTGAACCGTATACGGCGCGAAGCGGCGCGGCGGCCGGAGCGAGCGGGGTGATCGGCGTGTACCGTCACGACACGGGTTGGCGTGCCTGCATCACGCTGCCCGACGGACGCATCAAGACCCGTTATTTCGCCATCCACAAATATGGCGACGAGGGCGCGCGCCAGCGCGCCATCGAAGCGCGCGCGCAACTCGCCCAGACGTACGGCATCGACCGCGACAAGACGGGCGGGTAGGCGTCATCGACGCCCACACCAACAGCAAGTTCGGGGCTGAAGCCCCTCCTACGAAGCAGTTGAACCGCGCCTTGGTGTCCAGGCAACCACCTTGGCCTTGCCACGTCTTTTCCGTGCGCGAAAGTGCACGTGAGCTGCACTCCAAGTCTGCACCCATCACGATTTATGCACGAAAGTGCATTTCAAAACGCTCATCCGTTGACATAGGTCAACTCGTACTGCACTTCCGTGCGTATGATGCGAAATAATGCAGGACAGGAAGTATAGTGCAGCGCCCGCGGAATCAGCGAGTGACTACGCGGAACACCAAAGGAGAGGATTCGATGAATGACGGTTTGTTCGACCAGTTCAAGACCTGGTACGAGAAGCGCCACGATTACGCACGTGACTGGAAAGCGCGTACCGGTGGCCAGGTGGTGGCCACCATGTGCACCTACACCCCCGAAGAGTTGTTGATTGCCGCCGGGATGCTGCCGGTTCGCGTGCTCGGCGCACACGAGCCGCAGAACGTCACCGAGCCGCATATCTTCGGCATGTTCTGCCCGTTCTGCCGCGATTCGCTCGCGCAGGGCCTGCTCGGCCGTTTTGACTACGCCGAGGGCGTGACCCTGACGCAATCCTGTATCCAGTATCGCCAGACGTTCAACTCGTGGCGCATGCACGTTCCCACCGTTCAGTGGGACTACTACGTGCCGATGCCCAACGACGTGCAGTCGCCGCATGCCCGCAAGGCGCACTACGCCGAAGTGCAGAGCTTCCGCGAGTTCCTCGGCGCGCTGACCGGCAAGCCGCTGACCGACGAGATGCTCAAGGAAGCGCTCGCGGTGGTGGATGAGAACCGCACCCTGCTGCGCAAGCTGTTCGACTACCGCAAGGAAGCCAATCCGCGCGTGACCGGCGTGGAAGCGCTGTATGCCTCGATCACGGCCCAGTTCGTCGATCGTCGCGAGCACAACGAGATGCTCAAGAAAGTGCTGGCGGCCCTGCCGACGCGCGATCTGAACCGTCCCGAAGGCGTGCGCTTCATGACCATCGGTTCGGAAAACGACGACGTCGCGTTCATGGCGATGATCGAGTCGGTCGGCGGCACCATCGTCATCGACGACCAGTGCTCCGGCACCCGTCACTTCTGGAATGCCTCCAAGCCCGAAGATGACGTGATCAAGGCGATTGCCGACCGCTACTGCGACCGCCCCGCCTGCCCGACCAAGGATTACCCCAACCACACCCGTTACGACCACGTGCTGGGTCTGGCCAAGGAGTACGGCGTACAGGGCGCGATCTTCCTGCAGCAGAAGTTCTGCGATCCGCACGAAGGCGACTACCCGGACCTCAAGCGTCACCTCGAAGACAACGGCGTTCCGACGCTGTTCCTCGAGTTCGACATCACCAACCCCATCGGCCCCTTCCGGATCCGCGTCGAGGCATTCCTCGAAACGCTGGGTGAAGAAGAGCTGTTCTGATCTGACGGGAGAGTAACGATGAGTGCATTCAACAAGTATCCGACCGAGCAGCTCAAGCTCTGGAAGAAAGCCAAGGAGCTGCGCGAGCAGTACTACATCAACTACGCGCGCGCCAAGGAAAACGGCGGGCTGCGCTGGTCCGGCTCCGCGTGGGCGCTGGACGCGCTGCCGGCGGGTCTGGGCAACGACGTGTATTCGCTGACCGGCGAGCCGTACGCGGCGGCCGTGTCGCACGACCGCAAGTTCGCCAAGGAATGCATGGACGCGGCCGAGTCCTACGGCTTTGCCCGCGACCTGTGCTCCTACATGCGCATCTACTGGGGCGGCATGCACCTGAACAAGTACGCGTTCGGTGGCGAGTTCCCGAAAGCCGACTTCGTCTTCCAGACGCAGATCTGCTGTTCGCACTCCAAGTGGTATCAGCACGTCGCCAAGGAAGAGCAGATTCCGCAGTTCTACCTCGACGTGGGCGTCGGTCCGTACAAGGATCTGACCGAGTCGCGCCTGAACTACGTGGTGAACCAGCTCCATGACGGCATCGAGTTCCTGGAGAAGTCGACCGGGCGCAAGTTCGACGATGAGCTGTTCATCAAGGCGGTCAAGAACGAAATGCGTTCGACCAGCCGCTGGGCCGACATCTGCGCGTTGAACAAGGCCAAGCCGGCGCCGCTGGACGAGAAGACCATGTACTCGCTGTACGTGCTCGCCACGCTGTCGAAGTCGTCGCAATGGTGTGCCGATTTCTACGACGAGCTGTACGAGGAAGTGAAGGACCGCGTCGCGCGTGGCATCGCCGCCGTGCCCAACGAGTCGGTGCGCATGATGTCGGATACGCAGCCGCCCTGGTCCTTCCTCAAGATCTTCCGCTACCTCGAGTCGTTCGGCGCGGTGTCGATCGGTTCGCTCTACACCTTCTCGCTCGAAGGCATCTGGGAAGACAAGCCGGACGGTTCGTGGGGTGGCCGCACCCTGCCGTGGGACAAGGGTATCGAGATCAACGATCGCGAAACCGCGATGCGCCTGTACGCCGACTGGAACCTGTCCAAGCCGCAGTGGCAGCACTTCTACGACCCGCAGCTCAAGAGCGACATGATGATGCGCATCGTCAAGGAGTGGGGCGTGGATGGCGTGATGCTGCACTTGAACCGTGGCTGCGAAGGGTTGTCGCTGGGCATCATGGAAAACCGCCTCGCGATCGCCAAGGCCGGTGTGCCCATCATGACCTTCGAAGGCAACATGGGCGACGAACGCGAGTTCGACGAAGTGCGCACCCAGGCCCGCGTCGATGCGTTCATGGAGCAGCTCGGACTGCGCCGCCAGGCCGCCTGACCGGATTATCTGTACTAGGAGACACAAAAATGATTACCGCAGGAATCGACATGGGGTCGCGCAGCATCAAGGTGGTGCTGCTCGAAGAGATCAAGGTGGATGGCGCGCCGCAACTGAAGTACGCGGTCAAGAAAGCGCATGTCATGCTGCCGGGCGAGATGGATGCCGACGAGGCAGCCGAGAAGGCCTACGACGAGGCACTCAAGGCCGCCGGGGTGACGCGCGACGACATCAAGGCGGTGTTCGTCACCGGCGCCGGCCGCAGCCAGGTGAAGTTTGCCACCGAAGGCGTGACCGAGATGACCGCCGGCGCGCGCGGCGCGAACTACATGTTCCCGCAGGTTCGTACCGTGGTGGATGTCGGTGCCGAGGAAGGGCGCGGCGTCAAGGTCGATGCGGATGGCAAGGCCATCGACTTCGCCGGTAACGAGAAGTGCGCGGCCGGTGCGGGTTCGTTCGCCGAAGCCATGTCCCGCGCGCTGCAGATGTCGCTCAAGGAGTTTGGCGAGGCCAGCCTGCGTTCGGACAAGACCATCCCGATGAACGCG
Source organism: Rhodocyclales bacterium (assembly GCA_016177805.1). Classification (GTDB taxonomy): domain Bacteria; phylum Pseudomonadota; class Gammaproteobacteria; order Burkholderiales; family Rhodocyclaceae; genus JACOUN01. The sequence continues at coordinate 7,648 of JACOUN010000105.1, read as the reverse complement.
CAGTGCACGGTGTTCGCCGAATCGGAAGTGGTATCGCTGATCCACGCCTCGACCCCGTCGCAGGACATCGCCAAGGCGGTGCTGGATGCGGTCGCGAGCCGGATCTGCGCGATGGTGCGTCGTGTCGGTATCGAAGAGTCGGTGGCGCTGATTGGCGGCATGGCGCACAGCGTTGGCTTCGTCGCGTCGCTGAAGAAAGCCCTCGACGTACAAGATGTCCTGCTGCCGGAAATGCCGGAATCCATCAGCGCGCTTGGTTGCGCCCTGATCGCGGCCGAGCGCCAGCAATAACGAAACCCCAGCCAAGGAGCGAAAATCATGAGCGCAGAACTTGCGATGCCGGCCGCCGAAGAGAAGAAGGAATTCTGGCGGTGGCAGGAAAATACCTGGATTGAAGAGGGCATGGACTGGCGTGATGCCAAAGTCATCACGTGCGGTATCGACGTGGGCTCGGTGTCGTCCCAGGCGGTGATCGTGTGCGATGGCGTGCTGTACGGCTACAACAGCATGCGTACCGGCAACAACTCGCCGGATTCGGCCACCAACGCCCTCAAGGGTATTCTGGACAAGTCGGGCATGAAGCTCGAAGACATCCACTACGTGGTCGGCACCGGTTACGGCCGGGTCAACGTGCCGTTCGCGCACAAGGCGGTGACCGAGATTGCCTGTCACGCCCGTGGCGCCAACTACATGGGTGGTTCCAAGGTCCGCACCATCCTCGACATGGGCGGGCAGGACTGCAAGGCCATCCATTGCGACGAGCGCGGCAAGGTCACCAACTTCCTGATGAACGACAAGTGCGCGGCCGGTACCGGGCGCGGCATGGAAGTCATCGCCGACCTGATGCAGATCCCGATCGCCAACCTCGGCCCGCGTTCGTTCGACGTGGAGACCGAGCCGGAAGCCGTGTCGTCGATCTGCGTGGTGTTCGCCAAGTCCGAAGCCCTGGGTCTGCTCAAGGCCGGTTACACCAAGAACATGGTGATCGCGGCCTACTGCCAGGCGATGGCCGAGCGCGTGGTGAGCCTCTTGGAGCGTATCGGTGTCGAGGAAGGCTTCTTCATCACCGGCGGCATCGCCAAGAACCCCGGCGTGGTCAAGCGTATCGAGCGTCTGCTCGGCATCCAGGCGGTCGAAACCAAGATCGACAGCCAGATCGCCGGTGCGCTCGGTGCCGCGCTGTTCGGCTACACCCTGATGCAGAAGCAGGCAGCCAAGGGCTGACCGGCAACTGCGGGGACGCGCCGGCCTGCCGGGCGGCGCGTCCGGGGTCGGGTACAGTACCCGATCAACCAGATAGGAGAACCGACATGATCGCGAACTACGGTTACAAGGACGGTTCCGGCGAGTACTACATCAGCATCGACACGGACAACTGCATCGACTGTGCAGCCGGCCGTGCCTGCCTGACCGCGTGCCCCAAGGAAATGTTCGAAATCATCACCGATGATTACGACGACGAAGTCGCCTGTGTGAAGAAGAATTTCACGCGCACCCTGGCCTTCGATTGCGCCGACTGCAAGCCGGCCGGCGGTTACACCACCCTGCCCTGTATCAGCGCCTGCACTCCGGGCGCGATCAAGCATTCGTGGTGAGGTGAGCCATGGCCTGGACTGAATCCGCGGAGGGTGCCGCCGTGACGACGAGAAAGCTGATACCGATCAAGCAGGAGTCGGTGAACCAGCAGGAACAGGCCGAAGACCGCCTGTTGCGACAGGGCTGGCGCCGCATCACCACGATAGGCGAGCCGCGCCTGTCCGAAATCGTGGAAACCTACAAGACGCTGGGCTATGACGTACATGTCGAAGCCTGGAAAACCGAGGGCGAAGACTGCACCTCCTGCCTGGATGAAGATCAGGCCACCGGCAAGGTGCTCGGAACGGTGTATACCCGCCGTTCGGAGACGGGGCCCAAGGAAGACGAACTGTTTTGACGCGGGTGCGCTCGGGCGCCCTGCTGGACAAGAGACCTAGGAGATAGAAATGGCGGATCAGAAGCGTGTAATGCGGGTGCTGCGCAAGGAAGACCTGGAGGCCATCGTGGCGATCGACGAGGCGGCCTCGAAGCAGAATCGCCGCGAGTACTACGAGCGCAAGATCAGCGCGATCCTCAACCCCCAGCACAACATCAATTCGTCGCTGGTGTGCGAGGTGGACGGCAAGGTGGTCGGCTTCATCATGGGTGACGTGTATTTCGGCGAGTTCGGCATCCCCGAAACCAACGCCACCATCGACACCATCGGCGTCAGCAGCGCGGCGCAGAACCGTGGCGTGGCAAGCGAGCTGCTCGACCAGTTCATGATGAACATGAAGGCCGCCGGGGTGAACAAGGTGTACACGCTGGTCAACTGGGACGATTTCTCGCTGGAGAAATTCTTCTCGCGCCACCGTTTCGAGCCGTCCAAGCGCATCAACCTCGAATACACCGTGGTTTGAGTCTCACAACAGCGGCGCACGGAGGGGTTGCCATGTGGATCGATTGTCATTGTCACACCAAGCATTCGTACGACAACTGGCTCGAACCCGTGGATCTCGTGCGCCGCGCCAAGGCCCTCGGTCTGGATGGGGTCTGCATTACCGAACACTACTCGTACGAAGCCTCCAGGCCGGTTGTACAGGTCGGGCTGGATGAAGGGCTGCTGGTGCTGCGCGGGGTCGAGATCGCGACCGATCGCGGGCACATGCTGGCCTACGGCGTCGAGGACGACGGCTGGAACATCTGGAATCGCGACACCTATCTTCCGATGAACGCCGTCATAGAACGCATTACCGAACTGGGCGGCATCTGCGTGCCCGCCCACCCGTTCCGCGAAGTCGGCGTCGCCAGTCTGCTCGAAGGGCTGCTCGAAGTGACCGGCATCGCGGCGGTGGAAACCCACAACGGCAGCAATCAGGACAGCGACAACGTGCTCGCGCTGAACGCTTCCCGCCACATGGCGCTGCCCAGCCTTGGCGGCAGCGACTGCCACAAGACCGAAGCGGTGGGGCGCTGCGCGACCCGCTTCGCCCAGCCGGTCATCGACATGGCCAGTTTCATCGCCGCGATACGCGCCGGGGCGTGCGAAGGCGCCTACTACCACGGCTACACGCAGGCGGTTGCCGCAGCCGCATAAGGATTGGAGACACTCATGGATACCGCACAAACCGCGACGATAAGCTGGTGGAAGGCGAGCCGCCCCGCTGCCGTGGAAGAATTCGGCCCCCCGGTCAAGCTGACCGTGGATGGCAAGGAGATTGAAGCCCCCGCCGGCGCGTCGCTGCTCAACGCGGCCCAGAACGCCGGCATCTACATCCCGGCCCTGTGCGCGCACCCGGACCTGCCCCCGGCGGGCCAGCGCGGCGCCGGAGATGGGGGCTGCAATCTGTGCATGATAGAGGTGGAAGGAGAAGACGGCCTGTCCAAAGCCTGTTCACGCCCCGTCGAAGCGGGGCTGGTGGTGAGGACACAATCGGCCGACATACAGAAGGCGCGCCAAAGCGCCCTGGCGAAAACACTGGGCCCGCATCCGCACGTGTGCCTGACCTGCCCGCAGCGCGAAGGCTGCAGCCGTACCACGTGTTCGTTCGGCAACCCGGTCGAGACGCGCTGCTGTTCGATCTTCTCGAACTGCGAGCTGCGCAAGGTCGCCGACTTCATCGGCATCCCTGGCAACACCCCGGCCTACAAGCCGGCGCAACTGCCCATCATCACCGACGAGCCGTTCTTCGACCGCGACTACAACCTGTGCATCGACTGCCGTCGCTGCCTGGTCGCGTGCAACGACATCCGTGGCGTCGGTTGCCTGGAAATCAAGCAAACCGAGACGCCGCAGGGCGTCCGTACCTGGGTCGGCACCATCGCGCCGACCCTGATCGAGTCCGGCTGTACCTTCTGTCAGGCTTGCGTCACGGTGTGCCCGACCGGCGCGCTGATGGATCGCACCCTGGACCCCATGCACCGCGAAGAGTCCATGGTGCCGTGCAAGTCGGCCTGTCCGGCCGGCATCGACGTGCCGCGCTACGTGCAGCTCGCGGCCGAAGGCAAGTATGGCGAGGCGATCGCGGTGGTGCGCGAAAAGCTGCCCTTCCCCGGCATCCTCGGGCGCGCCTGCTTCGCCATGTGCGAGACCGCCTGCCGTCGCGGCCAGCTCGATGACCCGCTGTCGATTCGCAACCTCAAGCGCATCGCCGCCGACAACGACACCGGCCTGTGGCGCGAGCACTCCAAGCGCCTGCCCGCCACCGGCAAGAAGGCCGCCATCATCGGCGCCGGCCCGGCCGGCCTGACGGTGGCCTACTACCTGGCCAAGCAGGGCCACACCGTTACGGTGTTCGACGCGCAGCCCAAGGGCGGCGGCATGGCGCGCTACGGCATCCCGTCGTACCGCGTGCCGGCCGAGATCATCGACGACGAAGTGTCCGAAGTCGAGGCGCTCGGGGTCGAGTTCCGCTACAACACGCGCGTCGAGAGCATGGACCAACTGTTCAACGACGGCTATGAGGCGGTGTTCATCGGCATCGGCGCGCAGGGCGGCGACAAGCTCGGCATCCCCGGCGACGACCTGCCCGGCGTGGTCGACAGCCCGACCTACCTCCAGGCCGCGACGATGCGCCTGGTCAACACCCCGCAAGGCATCCAGACCGGCAACAAGGTCGCGGTGATCGGCGGCGGCAACGTCGCTACCGACAACGCCCGCAGCTCGCGCCGCTTCGGCGCCGAGGTGGACATGGTGTATCGCCGCACCCGCGAGGAAATGCCGGCGCGTCTGGAAGAGTTCGAAGGCTGCGTCGAGGAAGGGGTCAACATCCGCTACCTGCTGGCGCCGAAGAAGATCGAGGAAGGCGGCAACGGTCATCGCCTGCAGATCACCTACGCCAGGATGGCGCTGGGCGAGCCGGACGCCTCGGGCCGCCGCCGTCCGGTCGAGACCGGCGAGGAAGTGGTCGAAGGCGTCGATCTGGTGATCTCGGCGGTTGGCCAGCATCCCAAGCGCTTCGAAGGCTTCGGCGTGCAGACCGACAACAAGGGCCGCGTCACGGTGCGCGAGGACTCGATGCTGACCAGCCGTCCGGGCGTGTATGCCGGTGGCGACTGCGTGCTCGGCCCCTCGACCCTGATCGAGTCGGTGGCGCAGGGGCGCATCGCGGCCTCGGCCATGGACAAGCTGCTGGGCGGCGATGGCGACATCTCTGAAGTGTTGCTGCGCACCGGCTGGGAAACCAACCCCTGGATCGGCCGCCAGGAAGGCTTCAACCAGCGGCGCGCGGTGCATCCGATCATGATCGCGCCGGAACAGCGCACTGGCTGGGATGAAGTCGAACTGGGCTTCGACGACGCCGGCGCGCGCGCCGAAGCGTCGCGCTGCTTCAAGTGCAACCTCGCGCCCAGGATCGCCGACGCGGTGCTGCCGCCCGAGGCCTGGACCGAGCTGAACGAAGCCAACCTGGCCGACGTCACCGCCGAGGCCGGGGTCTATCAACTGCTCGACGCGGACAAGAACGTACTGGTGATCAAGGGCGCGGAAAACCTGCGCGAAGGGCTGGAAGAGATGCTGGACAAGACCGACATCGCCAAATACTTCGTCTTTGAAGAGGCGCCGTTCTTCAGCCAGCGCGAGAACCAGTTGGTGCAGGCCTACATGCAGCAGTTCGGCTCGATGCCGCCGGGCGTCGGGGAAGACGAAATGGATGATCTGTTCTGAGGAGAGTGGGTCATGGGACAGGTCATAGACTTCTGGACCTCACGCGAGATCCGCCCCGCGCCGCCGCCGGACGCCAAGTGCCGGTGCACCAACTGTGGCGCGGACCTGTGGCACATCAGCAGTAGCGGCGAGGTGTGCTGCGCCGACTGCGAGGCGGTATGCCCATACCGCCTGCAGGCGAAGAACGAAAACTGAAGCCGGCAAGAATCGAACGAATCGAACGATACGCTACACGGGAGCAGACAAGCATGGCGCAAGCGCAATACAAGTTTCTCGGCTACGAACTCGACGCCGGACTGATCACCATCACCCTCGACCGTCCGCCCTACAACGTGCTCGACATCGCGTTGATGGAAGAACTGAACCACGCGCTCGACGCCGCCGCCGCCGAACCCTCCGCCAAGGTGCTGATGATTACCGCCGCTGGCGAGAAGGTGTTTTCGGCCGGGGTCGACGTCATGGATCACACCCCCGACAAGGTGGTGCAAATGATCGACGTGTTCCACGGCATCCTCAAGCGCCTGATGGTCTTCCCGCTGCCCACCGTGGCGGCGCTGAACGGTTCCGCGATGGGCGGCGGCTGCGAACTGGCGATTGCCTGCGACATGGTGATCGCCAGCGAGAGCGCCAAGCTCGGCCAGCCCGAGATCAAGCTCGGCGTGTTTCCGCCGATCGCCGCGATCCTGATGCCCAAGATCATCGCACTACCCAAGGTCATGGAGCTGCTGCTCGGTGGTGGGCTCATCGACGCGGCCGAAGCCGAGCGCCTGGGCATGCTCAACCGCGTGGTGTCGCGCGAAACCTTCCGCGCCGACGCGCGCGCCTTCGTCGAGCAGTTCCTGTCGTTGTCGCGCGTCGCGCTGATCTACACCAAGCGCGCGATCCGCGAGGCCTCCGGCAAGCCGTTCTTCGAGGCGCTGTTTACGGTCGAGCAGATCTACCTGAAGGAACTGATGGGGACCACCGACGCCGTCGAGGGTCTGAACGCGTTCATGGAGAAGCGCAAACCGGTGTGGACCGATCGCTGACCGCAGCGCGTCACATCGAGCCGAAGTATTCCGTAGGAGCGGCTTCAGCCGCGACAACAGTGTGATTCGGGGCTAAAGCCCCTCCTACGTCCAGCGCGGTACGCTCTTTTTTCGCAGCCGCCGAGCCGAACAACATAGGGAGACTAGCGTGATGCCAGAATTCATCGATACCTCGCAGATGACCGAGCCGGGCAAGCTGACCAAGACCCGCGTGCCGATGCCCGCGCTGGGCCCCGGCGACGTCGTGGTCAAGATTGCCGGCTGCGGCGTGTGCCACACCGACCTGTCGTACTTCTACATGGGCGTGCCGACGGTGCAGAAGCCGCCGCTGTCGCTCGGTCACGAGATCAGCGGCGTGGTGGTCGGTGGCGACGCCGCGATGCTGGGCAAGGAAGTCATCGTGCCGGCCGTGATCCCGTGCGGCGAATGCGAACTGTGCACCAGCGGGCGCGGCAACCGCTGCCTCGCGCAGAAGATGCCGGGCAACTCGATGGGCATCTACGGTGGCTTCTCCAGTCACATCGTGTGCCAGTCGCGCTTCCTGTGCCCGGTGGACAACCGTGGCGACGTGCCGCTGGAACACCTCGCGGTGGTCGCAGACGCGGTCACCACGCCGTATCAGGCGGCGGTGCGCGCGCGGCTGCAGCCGGGTGACCGCGTGATCGTGGTCGGCGCGGCCGGCGGGGTCGGCAGCTTCATGGTGCAGACCGCCAAGGGCATGGGTGCCGCCGCCGTGATCGGCATCGACATCAACGACGAAAAGCTCAAGACGATGGAAGGCTACGGGGCCGATTTCACGATCAACCCCAAGGGCAAGGACGCCAAGGAGGTCAAGGCGCTGTTCAAGGGCTACTGCAAGGAAAAGGGCCTGAACTCGACCACCGGCTGGAAGATCTTCGAATGCACCGGCACCCGCCCCGGCCAGGAACTGGCGCTGTCG
>JACOUN010000106.1 GCA_016177805.1 Rhodocyclales bacterium | reverse complement strand
GCCCCTGAGAGGCGCGAAGTCGAAATTCCGCAATCAGGTCGGACCCACGCGCGCCACCTGCTCGCTCGTTTGGGCGCGCGTGGTCGCCTGATGTCAAAATATCGGGAGAGGGTTTTACAACACCCTCTTTAGCCCCGAAGGGCTTGGGTATCGCGGCCTGTCAGGCTTCGATGCGTTTGTCGCGCTCGATGATCGCGTAGGCCGAGTGGTTGTGGATGGACTCGAAGTTTTCCGATTCGACCGAGAACGCGCTGATGCGCGCTTCCGCGTTGAGCAGGCCGGCCACGTCGCGCACCATGTCTTCGACGAACTTGGGGTTGTCGTAGGCGCGCTCGGTGACGTACTTCTCGTCCGGGCGCTTGAGCAGTCCGTACAGCTCGCACGAGGCTTGTTCTTCGACCAGTTGCACGATTTCCTCTATCCACAGGTGGTCGTTGAGGGTGGCCGTGACGGTGACGTGCGAGCGCTGGTTGTGCGCGCCGCGATCCGAGATTTTCTTCGAGCACGGGCACAGGCTGGTCACCGGCACCACGATCTTCATCGTGAAGCTGTACTCGCTGCCTTCACTGATCTCGGCGCTGAACGTGACTTCGTAGTCCATCAGGCTTTGCACCCCGGACACCGGCGCGGATTTGTTGATGAAGTACGGGAAGGTCATCTCGATGTGGCCGGTTTCGGCTTCGAGGCGCTTGACCATGTCGCGCAGCATGGGCTCGAAGGATTCGACCGAGATCTCGCGTTCGGGGCCGTTGAGGATCTCGATGAAGCGCGACATGTGGGTGCCCTTGAAGTTGTGGGGCAGTCCGACGTACATGTTGAACAGCGCCACGGTGTGCTGCACCCCGCCGCTGCGGTCCTTGACGGTCACCGGATGGCGGATGGACTTGATGCCGACCTTGTTGATGGCAAGCTGCCGGCTGTCGCGTGAGTTCTGGACATCGGCTATGGCGTGAGCCTCTACGGGTTTCATGTGTTTTCTCTGTTTGCTACGGGGTAACGGTCGATGCTAACAAGCCCGACCAGACTACTCAACTATGGCGCTCATTGTGGCGCTCAATCGTGGCGATGATGCCGGCCTTGTCCAGACCGACGGATTGCAGCAGTTGGGCCTGGTCGCCGTGGTCGATGAAGTGGTCGGGCAGCCCCAGCCGCAGCAGCGCCGGGCGCTGGCGGCGCCCTTCGATCAGGCGCGCGACTTCCGAGCCGGCGCCGCCGATGACGGCATTTTCTTCCAGCGTCACCAGCAGTTCGTACTGGTCGGCCAGCGCCTGGATGCAGTCTTCGTCCAGTGGTTTGACGAAGCGCATGTTGACCACCGTCGCGTCGAGTTCGTCGCCGACTTCAAGTGCCGGGGCGAGCATGCTGCCGAAGGCCAGCAGCGCGATGCGCTTGCCGCTGCGTCGCGTTTCGGCCTTGCCGATGGGCAGGGCCGTCATGGCCTGGTGCGGCTCGACCTTCATGCCACTGCCGCGCGGATAGCGCACCGCCGCCGGGCCGTCGTGGCGGTAGGCGGTGTACAGCATCTGGCGGCACTCGTTCTCGTCGGCCGGGGCCATCACCACCAAGTTGGGGATGCAGGCGAGGTAGGACAGGTCGAAGGCGCCGTGGTGGGTGGCGCCGTCCGCGCCCACCAGGCCGGCGCGATCGATCGCGAACATGACCGGCAGGTTCTGCAGCGCGATGTCGTGGATGAGCTGGTCGTAGGCGCGCTGCAGGAAGGTCGAATAGATCGCGACCACCGGCTTCAGGCCCTCACAGGCGAGGCCGGCGGCGAAGGTCAGGGCGTGCTGCTCGGCGATGCCGACGTCGTGATAGCGGTCCGGATAGGTCTGGGCGAAGCGCACCATGCCCGAGCCTTCGCCCATGGCCGGGGTGATCGCGATGAGCTTGTCGTCCTGCGCCGCCATGTCGCACAGCCAGTCGCCGAACACCTGGGTGTAGGTGAGCTTGGCGCTGCCGGGGTTGCTCTTGATGCCGGCGGTGTGGTCGAAGCGCGACACGCCGTGGTACAGGATCGGATCGGCTTCGGCGAGCTTGTAGCCCTGGCCCTTGCGCGTGATCACGTGCAGGAAGTGCGGACCCGGCAGTTCGCGCAGGTTGTGCAGGGTCGGAATCAGCGCGTCCAGGTCGTGGCCGTCGATCGGGCCGTAGTAGTGGAAGCCGAACTCCTCGAACAGCGTGCCGGGGGTGATCAGGCCCTTGACGTGCTCTTCGACGCGGCGGGCAAAGTCGAGCACCGGCGGGGCGATGCCCAGCACTTTCTGGCCGGCGCGGCGCGCGGCGTTGAAGGTGCGCCCGGACAGCATGCGCGCGAGGATGCGGGTCAGCGCGCCGACCGGCGGCGAGATCGACATCTCGTTGTCGTTGAGGATCACCAGCAGGTTGATGTTCTTGGTGTCGCCGGCGTTGTTGAGCGCCTCGAAGGCCATGCCGGCCGACATCGCGCCGTCGCCGATCACCGCCACCGCGCGCCGCTCTTCGCCTTTGTCGCGCGCCGCCACGGCCATGCCGAGTGCGGCCGAGAGCGAGGTCGACGAGTGCGCGGTGCCGAAGGTGTCGTACTCGCTCTCGCAGCGGCGCGGAAAGCCCGAGATGCCGCCATAGTGGCGCAACTGGCTCATCGCGTCGCGCCGCCCGGTGAGGATCTTGTGGCCGTAGGTCTGGTGCCCGACATCCCATACGATGCGGTCATCGGGGGTGTCGTAGATGTAGTGCAGCGCGATGCTCAGTTCTACCGTGCCGAGGTTGGACGACAGGTGGCCGCCGGTCTTCGACACCGATTCAATCAGGAAGGCACGCAGTTCGTCGGCCAGTGCGGGCAGCTCGTCGCGGTCGAGTTTGCGCAGGTCGGCGGGCGAGGCAATGCGCGTGAGCAGGGAGGAAGATGCCATTTCAGGATCCGGCTTGGGCGGGGTGGTCAGAACTTGCGATGGACGATATAGCTGGCAAGCTCGCGCAGCCGGTTGGCGCGGTCGTCGAGCGGGGCAATCGCCGCCAGCGCCTCGTGCAGCAGGTTGTGGGAAAGCTCGCGCGCGGCGGACAGGCCCAGCAGGCTGACGTAGGTGGGTTTGTCCTGGTCGGCGTCCTTGCCTGCGGTCTTGCCCAGGGTGGCGGTGTCGGACTGCGCGTCGAGCACGTCGTCGACCACCTGGAACAGTAGCCCGACCAGCTTGCCGTAGTGGTCGAGCGGCGCGAGCAACCGCGGATCGCAACCGCGGCCGCAGCGCGCACCGAGCAGGACGGAGGCGCGAATCAGCGCGCCGGTCTTGTGCAGGTGCATGAATTCGAGTTCTTCGCGGCTGATCTGCTGGCCCACCGCCGCGAGGTCGATCGCCTGGCCGCCGGCCATGCCGCGCGAGCCGGAGGCCAGCGCCAGCAGCGCCACCATTTCAAGCTGGTCGACCGGGCTGGCGGTGAGCGGCTGTTCGGCCAGCACCTGGAACGCGAGCGTCTGCAGCGCGTCACCGGCCAGCAGCGCGGTGGCTTCGTCGTACTCGACGTGCACCGTGGGTTTGCCCCGGCGCAACACGTCGTTGTCCATGCACGGCATGTCGTCGTGCACCAGCGAATAGGCGTGGATCAGTTCGACCGCGCAGGCGGCGCGGTCCAGTTGGGTCACTGATGCGCCGCTCAACTGCCCGGCCGCATGCAGCAGCAGCGCGCGTACCCGCTTGCCCCCGCCCAGCACCGCGTAGCGCATCGCATCGTGCAGGCGATCAGGGGCAATGCCGGGATCGGGCAGTATCGCGGCGAGTGCGCTTTCCATGTGCTGCTGGATGCCGCTCTTCCACTCCAGGAAGTCGTTCGCACTCATGCCGCGTCCTCCTTGCCACCGGCGCCGTCGAGCGGCGTCAGTTCGCCGTTTTCGAGTTGGCGCACGCGCTGCTCGGCGGCCTGCAAGGTGCTCTGGCAGTATTTGAGCAGGCCCGCGCCGCGCTGGTAATGCTCCAGCGCCTGCTCCAGCGATACCGTACCCGTTTCCATCTCCTGAACGATCTTTTCGAGTTCGGCGATGGCCGATTCGAACGATTTCGGCGAACTGGCCGGCTTCGTCATGGGTATTCTTTCAACGGGTTAAAGGACGGAACATACCCGATCGCCCGACTGGTGGTCAAACGAGGCATCGAATAAAATCCGGAGCCCGGCTTGTTCGGGGTTTCCAGGTGATAACAGAGGGGGTCGGGCATGTCCGACATCGCTTCCAGGGTGCGACTGGCGCCGACCGGGGCACAACTTCCGGTGAGTGCGTATTGCGACCAGCAGGTCTTCGAGCAGGAAAAGCGCCTGTTGTTCGACCAGGGGCCAGGCTATGCCGGGCACGCGCTCATGGTACCCGAAGTCGGCAGCTACCGTTCGCAGGAATGGCTGGATCACGCGCGGCTGCTGTTGCGCACCGAAGAGGGCGTGCACCAGTTGTCCAACGTGTGCCGTCATCGCCAGGCCATCATGCTCGAAGGCAGCGGCAAGGCCCGGCATATAACCTGTCCGGTGCACCGCTGGACCTACGACCAGCACGGCAAGCTGCTCGGCGCCCCGCACTTCAAGGAAAATCCCTGCCTCAACCTGCGCCGTGACGCGCTGGAGGACTGGCACGGCCTGCTGTTCAAGGGGCCGCGCTCGGCGCGGGCCGATCTGGCCGGCATGCAGCTCGCGCAACACCTGGATTTTTCCGGCTACAAGCTCGACCGGGTCGAGCTGCACCAGGGCAATTACAACTGGAAGACCTTCATCGAGGTCTATCTGGAGGATTACCACGTCGTGCCGTTCCATCCCGGTCTGGGGCGCTTCGTTACCTGCGACGACCTGAGCTGGCAGTTCGGTGACTGGTATTCGGTGCAGCGCGTCGGCATCGGCAAGCTCGACAAACCCGGTTCGCCGGCCTACGGCAAGTGGCAGGAGGCGGTACTGGCCCTGTACGGTGGCGAGCCGCCCCCGCATGGCGCGATCTGGCTGACCTACTACCCGAACGTGATGGTCGAGTGGTATCCGCACGTGCTGGTGGTCAGCACCCTGATTCCGAACGCGGTGGATCGCACCACCAACGTGGTGGAGTTCTACTATCCAGAGGAGATCGCCGAGTTCGAGCGCGAGTTCGTCGAGGCCGAGCAGGCCGCCTACATGGAAACCGCGATCGAGGACGACGAGATCGGCGAGCGCATGGACCGGGGCCGGCGCGCGCTGCTGCGCGAAGGGCGCAACGAGGTCGGGCCGTACCAGTCACCGTTCGAGGACGGCATGCGGCATTTCCACGAGTTCTATCGTCGCCAGATGGGGTTCTAGGGACCGAGATTGCTTCGCTGCGCTCGCAATGACAATGCCGTAGGGCGGATGAGCCGCAGGCGTTATCCGCCGGATGGGGTTCACATGCGGCGGATTGCGCTACGCTGATCCGCCCAGGTTCAGCCGTGCTGCTGCAACTCCTTCGGCAGCGCGAAGGTGACGTTTTCCGGGGCGCCGGCGAGTGTGCGCACCGAGCCGGCGCCCAGTGCCTTGAGCCGTTCGATCACCGCCGTGACCAGCACTTCCGGCGCCGAGGCGCCGGCGGTGATGCCGATGCGGCGTTTGCCTTCCAGCCAGGCTGGGTCGATGGCGGCGGCGTTGTCCACCAGCCAGGCGGGGATCCCGCGTACCGCCGCGACTTCGCGCAGGCGGTTGGAGTTGGAGCTGTTGACCGATCCCACCACCAGGATCGCATCGACTTCGGGGGTCATGAACTTGACCGCGTCCTGGCGGTTCTGCGTGGCGTAGCAGATGTCGTCCTTGCGCGGGCCGACGATGGCGGGGAAGCGGGCTTTGAGCGCACTGACGATGGTGGCGGCATCGTCGATCGACAGCGTGGTCTGGGTGACGTAGGCGAGGCGTTCGGGGTCGGCGACCTGCAGTGCCTGGGCGTCGGCCACCGATTCGACCAGGTGTATGCCGTCCTTGACCTGTCCCATCGTGCCTTCCACCTCGGGGTGGCCCTTGTGCCCGATCATGACGATGTCGCGCCCCTGCTCGCGCATGCGCAGCACTTCGGTATGGACCTTGGTGACCAGCGGACAGGTGGCGTCGAACACCCGCAGCCCACGCCGCGCGGCTTCGGCGCGCACCGCCTGCGAGACGCCGTGGGCGCTGAAGATCACGGTGCTGTCGGCCGGCACTTCGTCCAGTTCCTCGACGAACACCGCGCCACGCGCGCGCAGATCATCGACGACGAACTTGTTGTGCACGACTTCGTGGCGCACGTAGATCGGCGCGCCGAAGCGCAGCAGCGCCTGCTCGACGATGGCGATGGCGCGTTCCACCCCGGCGCAGAAGCCGCGCGGGTTGGCCAGCAGGATTTCCTTGTCGCTCATGACTGCATGTCCTGAAGGGCTGGCGTCTACACGACGCCGATGATGCGCACGTCGAAACGTATGGTCTTGCCCGCGAGCGGGTGGTTGAAGTCTATCAATGCCGACTCTGTATCGATCTCGCGTACCAGCCCGGAGTAGCGCGTGCCGTCGGGGGCGCTGAACTCCATGATGGTAAGGGCTTCGATCTCTTCTTCCGGCATGTGTTCGCGTCGCACGCGTTCAATCAGTTCGGCCCGGTGCGCGCCGAACGCCTGTTCGGGGGCGAGAGTGAATTGTCGTTCGGCGCCTTCGGCCAGTCCGGTGAGCACGGTTTCCAGCGTGGGGAGCAGTTCGCCGGCGCCCAGTTGCAGCGTGGCGGGGGTGCCTTCGAAGGTGCTGATCAGCGGTTGTCCGTTTTCGAGCGCGATGCGGTAGTGCAGCGTCACGAGACTGTCGGGCTGGACGGTTTTGGTCACGGTGTTTTCTCCGGAGTGATGACCTGGTTTCGGGGTGAGCGGAAGTGGGCCCACAGCATCAGCGCGACGCCCACGGTGATGGCGGAGTCCGCGCCGTTGAAGGCGGGCCAGCCATGCCGACCGATGTGGAAGTACAGGAAGTCGACCACCGCGCCATGCGCGAGCCGGTCGATGACGTTGCCGATCGCGCCACCCATGATGAGGCTGAAGGCGGTCGGCAGCAGGCGCTCGTGCTGGTGCTCGCGCAGCATGGACAACAGCCACGCGCAGATCAGCGCCGCCAGCCCGGTGAACAGCCAGCGCTGCCAGCCCGGCTGGTCGGACAGGAAACTGAAGGCCGCGCCGGGGTTATACACCAGCACCAACTGGAAGAAGCCGGTCATCGGGATCGCTTCACCGACCTGCATGTGGCTCATGACGAGCCATTTGGTGAGCTGGTCGATGCCGACCACGAGCAGCGACAGCGCCAGCCAGGCGTACAGGCGGCGGTTCATGCGCGAGTCTCGCACGCGAGCCGCTCATGCATGGTTGCGCACTTCCCCCGCGCCGAACAGATTGCCGTGGCAGCGCGCGCATAGGGCCGGATGCTCGGGGTGGGCGCCCACGTCGTCACGGTAGTGCCAGCAGCGTTCGCATTTTTCGTGGCCGGAGGGTTGCGCGTCGATGCCGGCATCGGCTTCGGTTTCGACGCGCTGCAGTTCGGCGGTCGAGGTGATCATGACGAAGCGCAGGTCGTCGCCAACGCTGGCGAGGGCGTCGTAGCGCTCGCCGGCGGCGCGGATCACCACGTCGGCCTGCAGCGACGAGCCGATGCGCCCGGCGGCGCGCAGCTCTTCCAGTACCTTCTGCACCTCGCCGCGCGCTTCGCGGATCTTGCTCCAGCGCGCGATCAGCGCGGTTTCGTCGCCGTTTTCGGGCAGCTCGTGCCAAGTGTGCAGCATCACGCTGTCCTCCGCGCCCTTGCCCACCAGTTGCCAGATTTCCTCGGCGGTGAAGCTCAGGATCGGCGCCATCAAACGGGTGATGGTCTGGGTGACGTGCCACAGCGCCGATTGCGCCGAACGGCGCGCGTGCGAGCCGGCGGCGGTGGTGTACAGGCGGTCCTTGAGGATGTCGAGGTAGAACGAACCCAGATCCTCGGAAGCAAAGCTTTGCAGGGCCTGCACCACCTTGTGGAACTCGTAGTGCTCGTAGTCGGCGCTGACCTGCGCCTGCAGCCGCCGCGTCAGCGCCAGCGCGTAGTGGTCGATGTCCAGCCACTGCCTGGGCGGCAGGCCGTCCCTGGCCATGTCGAAGTCCGAGGTGTTGGCGAGCAGGAAGCGCAACGTGTTGCGCAGCCGGCGATACACCTCGACGACCCGGTCGAGGATCTCGTTGGAGATCGTCAGTTCGCCCGAGTAGTCGGTGGTGGCGACCCACAGGCGCAGGATCTCGGCGCCGAGGCGGTCGGAGACTTCCTGTGGCGCGACCACGTTGCCCTTGGACTTGGACATCTTCTTGCCCTGGCCGTCGACCACGAAACCGTGGGTGAGCAAGGCTTGATAGGGGGCGCGCTGGTCGAGCGCGCAGCCGGTCAGCAGCGACGAGTGAAACCAGCCGCGATGCTGGTCCGAGCCTTCCAGGTACAGGTCGGCCGGCCACTGGCTCTGGTCCCGGTGCGAGCCGCGCAGCACGCTCCAGTGGGTGGTGCCGGAGTCGAACCACACGTCGAGGGTGTCGCTCATCTTGTCGTAGCGCGGCGCGTCCTCGCCCAGCAGGGTGGCGGGGTCGAGCTTGAACCAGGCATCGATGCCTTCCTTTTCGACACGCTGCGCGACCTGCTCGATCAGTTCGAGGGTGCGCGGGTGCGGCTCGCCGGTGGCCTTGTCGAGGAACAGCGGAATCGGCACCCCCCAGTTGCGCTGGCGCGACACGCACCAGTCCGGGCGGTTGGCGATCATCGCGTGCAACCGGGCCTTGCCCCAGGCAGGGTAGAAGCGGGTCTGGTCGACCGCCGCGAGCGCCAGCTCGCGCAGCGTCGGCGCGCCGGCATCGACGTTCTCGCGTCCGGCCAGGCGGTCCATGCCGACGAACCACTGGGTGGTGGCGCGGTAGATCACCGGGGTCTTGTGCCGCCAGCAGTGCATGTAGCTGTGAGTGATCTGGCGCGAGGCGAACAGGCAGCCGCATTCTTCCAGCTTCGCGACGATCTTCGGGTTCGCGTCCCACACGCTCAGCCCGCCGAACAACGGCAGGCTGTCGGCGAAGGTGCCGTCGCCCTGCACCGGGGTCAGGATCTCGTCGTTGCGCATGCCGTAGCGGGTGCACGACATGAAGTCTTCCAGACCATAGGCGGGGGCGCTGTGCACCACGCCGGTGCCGGCGTCGGTGGCGACATAATCGCCCAGCAGCACCGGCGACTGCCGGTCGTAGAAGGGGTGGCGGAAGTTGATGCGGTCGAGCGCGATGCCCTGCGTCGCGCCCAGCACCCGCCCTTCCAGGCCGAAGCGCTCCAGCGCGCTTCGGCGCAGCTCGGCGGCCAGCACCAGCAGCCCGCGCGATGTCTCGACCAGCTCATAGACGAACTCGGGATGGACGTTGAGCGCCTGGTTGGCCGGGATGGTCCACGGGGTGGTGGTCCAGATCACCGCATATACCGGCTGCGCGGGCAATGCTTCGAGGCCGAAGGCGTAGGCGAGCTTGCCCTGGTCGGCGGCGTCGAGCGGAAAGCCGACGTCGATGGCCGGGGATCTCTTGTCCTGGTACTCGACTTCGGCTTCGGCCAGCGCCGAGCCGCAGTCGAAACACCAGTTCACCGGCTTGAGGCCCTTGAACAGAAAGCCCTTGCGGTACATCTGACCCAGCGCGCGGATTTCGTCGGCCTCGTTGGAGAACTGCATGGTGCGGTAGGGGTTGTCCCATTCGCCCAGCACGCCGAGGCGGATGAAGTCCTGCTTCTGCCTTTCGATCTGCGTGTCGGCGAACTCGCGGCACAGCTCGCGCGCGCGGTCGGCCGGCAGGTGTTTGCCGTGCAGCTTTTCGATCTGGTGCTCGATCGGCAGCCCGTGGCAGTCCCAGCCCGGCACGTAGGGGGCATCGAAGCCGGCCAGGGTCTTGGAACGGACGATGATGTCCTTGAGGATCTTGTTCACCGCGTGGCCGATGTGGATGTCGCCGTTGGCGTAGGGCGGGCCGTCGTGCAGCACGAAGCGGGGGCGTCCCGCCGAGGCCTGGCGGATGCGCTGGTAGAGCTTGCGCTGCTGCCAGTCGGCGATCCAGGCCGGCTCGCGCTTGGCGAGGTTGCCGCGCATCGGGAACGGGGTGTCGGAGAGGTTGAGGGTCTTGCGGTAGTCAGCCATGGCGTGTTCCGGCCTCAGTCAGATAACGGGTGGTGGGCAAACCAGTCGCGCGCCTGTTGTGCGTCGCGTGAGATTTGCGCGGTAAGTTCGTCCAGCGACGCGAAGCGGGCTTCGTCGCGCAGCTTGTGCTGGAAGTGCACGCGCAAATGAGCACCGTAGCAGTCCCGGTCCCAGTCAAAAAGGTGCACTTCGAGTATGGGGCGGTCAGTGTTGGCCACGGTGGGGCGCAAGCCTATGTTGGCCACCCCGGCCACGGGGCGGGGCGCCAGGCCTTCCACGCTCACCGCGAACACCCCCGCCAGTGCGGGCTTGCGGTGCTTCATCTGGATGTTGGCGGTCGGAAAGCCGAGTTCGCGGCCGATGCGTTTGCCCGACATGACGCGCCCGGCGATGCTGTACGGGCGTCCGAGCAGGTGCGCCGCGCGCGCCATGTCGCCACTGGCGAGCGCGTGGCGCACCGCCGAACTGGAAACGCGCTCGCCATCGATCTCGACCGTGTGCATGGCTTCCACGATGAACCCGTGTTGTTCGCCCGCGCGCCGCAGATGCTCGAAATCGCCGCGCCGCGCGGAGCCGTAGCGAAAGTCGTCGCCGATGATGAGATGGCGCACGTCCAGGCCGCGCACCAGGAAGTCAGACACGAATTGCTCAGCCGTGACGGCGGCAAAGCGTTGGTCGAAACGGCACACGTGGGTGCGGTCCACCCCGGCGGCAGCCAGCAGCAACAGCTTTTCGCGCAACGAGGCCAGGCGTGCCGGGGCGTTGGCCGGCGAGAAATACTCGCGCGGATGCGGTTCGAAGGTCAGCACCGTTGCGCCCACACCCAGCTCGCGCGCCTTGCTCGTGAGCAACTGCAGCAGCGCCTGGTGGCCGCGGTGAACACCGTCGAAGTTGCCGATCGTGAGCACCGAGGCCTGTGCCGCGCGCTCGGGAATCCCTCGAAAAACCTGCATGGCCGCCTGAAAAAGCAACAATTATACCGGTAACACACGTTTTCTGCGTGAGCGAGCGCGGGCGCGGGGTGTGATGCTGCGGCGCAAGGTGGTGTCACGGCGGTTGTGATACGCATAACTGCGGCAAACGCGAGTCAAGTTGTGTCAGAATCGGGTGGCGATAGCGTGTCGGAGCGCAAGCCGGGACTCGAAGTCGCTCAAGTTCTGCCGTCACTGATCCGATACCCCTGCATGACTCTTACGCGCCAAGAGGTGGCCATGTATCGCGCATTCCAGTCCAGATTTTTCAAGATGGGACTCTCCGTCGCCTTGTTGGCGTTGATTGCCGGCCTGGTGTGGCTTGCCGATCAGCCCGGTCAGACCTCCGTTTCGACCGGCTGGCTGTACCTGCTCGGAGCGCTGGGGGCGGTGGGCGCAGTTGCGCTGGCGGCCCTGGGGGATGCATCTTCCGCTGCGTCGGCATCGAGCGGGGCCGAGGCGCTGCTGGCCGACCGGGCGGAGTTGGGCGCGGTGCTGGATCCCGAGCTGGCCGGGCCGCTTGCCGGGCCGGTCAATGCGTTTGTCGGCAAGGTGCGTGAAGTGACCGCCGAGCTGCGCACCAACGGCACCAATATCGCGATCGGCTCGGCCAAGCTGAACCTGCGGATCAAGAAAACCTCCGAGCTGGCGGGCAAGCAGAGCAAGCTGGCGAGCGACATTTTTGAGTCGAGCAACCAGGTGAGCGCGGCCGTCGACCTGGCGGCGCGCAATGCCGACGCGATCAACGCATCGACGGCGAGCCACCTGGAAGCGGTGGAGAACTCCTACCGGGAACTGCTCGACGTGACCGACCGGGTCAATCGCATCAGCGAGAAAGTCGGCGGATTCGCGGCCACCGTTGCCGAACTGAAGGATAACTCGGTCCAGGTGCGCGACATCGGCGCGCTGATCAACGACATCTCCGACCAGACCAATCTGCTGGCGCTGAACGCGGCGATCGAGGCGGCGCGCGCGGGCGAGGCGGGGCGCGGCTTTGCCGTGGTGGCGGACGAGGTGCGCAAGCTCGCGGAAAAGGTCAAGAACGCCACCGGAGTCATTTCCGACAACAGCCGGCGCATCATCGAGCTGGTCAGCAGCACCGGGGACGAGACTGCCCGCATCGTCACCGACAGCGCCCATGCCAAGGAGGTGGTCGGCAAGTCGGCCACCAACTTCGCCTCGCTCGTCGATGCGCTGCGCGGCATGGGAAATCAGTTGAATGAGATCACCGCGTCTATCCACAGCGTGCACGAGATCAACGCCGGGGTGCACAGCCGGGTGGGCGAGATCAACGACCTGTCGGGGCAGGTGTCGACCCAGATGGAGGAATCGGAGCGCTACTCGGACGAATTGCGCGGCCATACCGAGCGGGTGGTCGATCTCGGGGTGCGTTTCCGCATCGCCGGTAGCAACGTGGACAACATGCTGGAAGCGGCGCGCCAGTTCCGCGATGAAATCGAAACCTATCTGACCGGGGTCGCGGGCAGGGGGGTGGATATCTTCGATACCCGCCATGAGCCTGTTCCGGGCACCAATCCGCAGAAGTACAAGACCTCTTACGACCAGATCGTCGAGCAGGGGCTGCAGGACATCTACGAGCGCATGGTGCAGCAGGTGCAGGGAGTGGCGTTCTGCGGCGCGTTTGACCTGAAGGGCTATCTGCCCGCATTCCTGAAGAAGCTCTCCGCCCCCATGACCGGCGACTATCAGCGCGATCTGCTGAGCAGCCGGCACAAGCGCATATTCGACGACATGACCGGCAAGCGCGCCATCGCCAACCAGGGCTATGCGCTGTTCCAGACCTATGTGCGCGATACCGGCGAGGTGTTGTGCGACATGTCGATGCCGGTGCGCGTCAATGGCCGCCACTGGGGGGTGTTCCGCGTCGGCTTCCCGCCCGACATCTTGCTGCGCAAGTGATCCCGTTGCCTCGGCGATCAAAAAGATGATGAAGGGCGGAGCGCGGTACGGTAACCCCCTCCCCTTCAAGGGGAAGGAACCTGCTAATCACGCCTTGCGAACTCCAACAACCACAAGGCTGTTGCGCCGGGGCTAGCCCAGACGCGCGACCGTGGTGCGGTGTACCGGCGGGTTGCTCTGGAAGTAGCGGCGGATGCCGCGCATGACCGCTTCGGCCATCTTGTCCTGGTAGCCCTTGTCGTTGAGCCGGCGTTCTTCCTCGGGGTTGCTGATGAAGGCGGTTTCGACCAGGATGGACGGGATGTCGGGCGCGCGCAGCACCGCGAAGCCGGCCTGCTCCACCTGCGCCTTGTGCAGCTTGTTGACCCCACCCAGTTCGTCCAGCACCGCTTCGCCCAGCTTGAGGCTGTCGCTCATCGTCGCGGTCTGGGAGAGGTCGAGAAGGGTGCGCGCGAGATGGCCATCCTGGCGCGCGAGGTTGACCCCACCGATCAGATCGGCGTCGTTTTCGCGTTGCGCGAGCATGCGCGCCGCCGAACTGGTGGCGCCGCGCTCGGACAGCACGTACACCGAACTGCCGCGCGCCTCGGGGCGCACGAAAGCGTCGGCGTGTATCGATACGAACAGATCCGCCTGCACCCGCCGCGCCATGCTCACCCGGCGGTGCAGCGGCACGAAGTAGTCGGCGTTGCGCGTCATGACCGCGCGCATGTTCGGTTCGGCGTCGATCTTGGCCTTGAGCCAGCGCGCGATCGACAGCGTTACGTTCTTTTCATGCGTGCCGCGCCGCCCGACCGCGCCGGGGTCTTCGCCGCCGTGGCCGGCGTCGATCACCACCGTGAACAGGCGGTTCGCTTCCGGCACCGGGCGTGCCGCGTGCTGCGGGCGCTCCGGGGTGCTGGCGGTTGCCGCCGGAGTAGTGCCGTCGTCACCCGCTGCCGCTTCCATCGGCGAGGATTTTTCGATCAGCGCCAGCAGCGGGTCGACTGGTACGCTCGGGTACAGGTCCACGACCAGGCGGTGGCCGTAGTTGGCGATGGGTTTGAGCGTGAATACCTGCGGGTTGATCTCGCCCTTCAGTTCGACTACCACGCGGATCACGCCGGGGCGGTTGCGCCCGGCGCGGATGAGCTTGATGACCGGATCGGATTCGAGCACCCGCGATGGCAGCGACTGCAGCACGCTGTTCAGGTCCAGCCCTTCCAGGTCCAGCACCAGCCGCTCCGGGTCCTTGACGAGCATGTGGCTGAAGGTGAACTCGCTCGCGCCTTCCAGTGTGATGCGGGTGTATTCGGTGCCGGGCCAGACGCGCACCGCGAGCAGCTCGGAGGCGGCGGCGCGGCCCGTTGGGCTGACCAGCAGGGCCAGCGATGCGCCCGCGAACGCGATGAACTGGCGACGGCTCACCCCGGCGGGCAGGGCCGGTTCAGGTGTCGCTCCAGATTCGCCTTCATGTCGTTTGCGCATAGTCTTCCCGCCTCTGTCCTTGCGGTCAGCTCCAGGAGCCGTCCCGCGCCTTCGACCGTGAGGTTTACTTCCACGTCCGCCGCTGCAAGATAGGGGGCCGCTTTGTCCGGCCATTCAACCATGCAGACCCCTTCGCCTGAGTAGTATTCGTCCAGTCCCGCATCGAGGAATTCTTCGGGTGCGGTGAACCGATAAAAATCAAAGTGATATAAGTGTAATCTAGAAACTATATAAGGTTCAATCAAGGTGTACGTCGGACTTTTTACTTTTTCGCCATATCCCAGCGCCCGCAGCACCCCGCGCACCAGCGTGGTCTTGCCCGCGCCCAGGTCGCCGATCAGGTAGATCACCAGCCCCGCCCGCAGCGCCGGCGCGAGCGCCGCACCCGCCGCCAGCGTGTCTTCGTCACTTTGCAGATGCGCGCCGAATGCGCAGCCGCTATCATCGGCGGGGTGAACAAGCTCAATCATGGTGATCCCTCCACGGCGTTGGTTGCGGACGATACGCCGGCGCCGCTCGCGACCCGGATACGCGAGTGGGGCCGCGAACTGGGCTTCGATGCCGTCGCCGTTGCCGACATCGATCTGGCGCATGCCGAGGCAGGACTCGCGGCATGGCTGGCAAGCGGTTTCCACGGCGCCATGGATTATATGGCGCGCCACGGCATGAAGCGGGCGCGCCCGGCCGAGTTGCACCCCGGCACGCTGCGGGTGATCAGCGCGCGCATGCGCTATCTGCCGGATGCCGCGCCGGCCCGAGATATTCTCGCCGACCCTGCACTGGGCTACGTGTCGCGCTATGCGCTGGGGCGCGATTATCACAAAGTAATGCGCGCCCGTCTGCAAAAACTC
>JACOUN010000007.1 GCA_016177805.1 Rhodocyclales bacterium | reverse complement strand
TTCCCGGGTGCAAACGGCCGCCTGAGCCTAGATCTGCTGGTCGAGCGCGGTGGCGCGCGAACGCAGGAAGCGGTGCGACAGGTAAGCGCCCAGCGCCACGATCAGCACGGCCAGCATACCCAATGCCGCGCCCGGCCCGCGCCCGGCGGCGGACTGCATGTAGAGGTAGATGCCGTAGGACATGGGCGCGTCGGTCTGCGACGTGGTAAGCATGATGGTGGCCGAGAGCTCCACCGCGGCGGTCATGAAGCTCGTAATGAATCCCGCAAGGATGCCGCCGGCCATCAGCGGCACGACGATGCGCTGTATCGTGCGCCGTTTGCCGGCGCCGAGGTTCTCGGCCGCTTCCTCCAGGGATACGTGCATTTGCTGCAGCGCCGCCACGCACGAGCGCAGCGCGTACGGCAGCCGCCGGATGGTATAGGCAAGCATGATCAGAATCCACGACGAGGTCAGCAGCTCATCGGTGAAAGGCATCTCAACCCCCCGGAAGGTGCGCAGATAGCCGATCGCCAGCACTACGCCTGGAATGGCCAGTGCCGCGCTTGCCATGAAGTCGAGCGATTGCCTGAGCGGCAGCCGGCTGCGCAGAATGAGGTAGGCGATGGCGGTGCCGAGAATGACGTCTAGCAGCGCGGCAAGCCCGCAATAGAGCATGGTGTTCCACACCATATGCGGGGAATCCTGCGCCACTGTCGCGTAATGCTCCAGCGTGAAACTGTCGGGAAGCACGCTGAAGCTCCACACCTTGCCGAACGACAAAAGCAGAATACCGATGTGCGGTGACAGCACCAGCAGCAGCACGCAAGCGATCCAGCCGTAGGCGAGGATGGACTGCCACTGCGTGAGCTTGCGTTTGGCGAGGCTGGAACCACCGCGCTGCAGCGACGCGTAGTCGCGGCCTTTCAGCGCCAAGGCAGAGGCCCATAGCGCAAACAGCGAGAAACCGATCATGAGCACGCTGATGACATAACCGACCGGATCTTCGATGCCGATCGAGGTGATGCGCAAGTAAGCCTGCGGTGCCAGCATATTCGTCTGGTGCAGGACCAGCGGCGTGCCGAGATCGTCGAAGACCTTGACGAACACCAGCGAGGCGCCGGCGACGTAGCCGGGCATGGCGAGCGGAAACACGATGCGGCGGAAGAGGCGGAAGCCGCTTGCGCCCAGGTTCTGCGCCGACTCTTCCATGGCGCTGTCGATATTATTGAGCGCGACCACCAGATTCATCAGGATGAACGGGAAGTAATGCAGCGCTTCGACGAATATCACGCCGTTGAGCCCGTCCATGATGGGCAGGGTGAAGCCGAACCAGTCGTTGAGAATCAGGTTGACCGAGCCGCTGCGTCCGAAAATGAGCTGCATCGCCACCGCACCGACGAAGGGCGGCATGATGAGCGGCAGCACGCCGAGCGTCTGGATCGCGAGCGCGCCGCGAAACT
>JACOUN010000102.1 GCA_016177805.1 Rhodocyclales bacterium | reverse complement strand
GCGTGCATAGGTGGCGCTGCTGAAGTGGCGTGCAAACGCATCTTGACTATCGGTCTCAGGGCCGGTGCCGGGCTCCGGCGGGGCAAATGTGTGAGACATGAATGTGCAATAGGGGGCGGGAGGCGCGCGTGGACAATCGGCAATTGTACCAGCGCAACCATGGCGAAGCGTTTATTTGTGCCCTTGTGCGGGGAGATGGCACGAACCAGCAGGCCGCAAGGCCAGCTCCCTCGGAGCGGCTTTAGCCGCGAAAGGGCGGCGTTCGCTCCCGGCCATAGCAGTACAGAGCCCGGAACAGCGGCACGTGCAGGGTGATCAACAAGGCGCTAATGGCGTTTGCCATCGTGGCATGGATAGGGTGGGTCATGAACCAGACCACGGCAATGTAGCCAAGCGACCACAGGATGCATATTGGCCGGAGAACACTCCAGACCCGTATTGACCAGGTTGTGCGCCGGTACACGTAACCTTCGAGACCACGCAGCCCCGCCACCAGGATCGCCAAATCCAGCACTTCGACTACCAGCGATCCGGGATCGGAGTCCATGGAGCTAGAACCGAGCGCAATGGCGAACACGCTATACCAGAAGTAGATTCGCCAGGCCAGGTCGTTGCCGTTATTCCGGTGCCGCATCGATCAGTCGATGAACGAATTGGCGGACGAAGGCTGGATCAACAGCCCCTGGGGAAGCGTGTCGTACTCGACCATGACGCGCAGGCCGCGATGCAGGGCGAGGTTGGCGAGGGCGACGGCGGCGTCGCAGATGAAACCTTGGTCAGTGTTCCGGTACTCGCCGTGCGCTTGATGGTCGTAGAACTTGAGTTGTGCCAGCAGCCCGTCGTTGAACTTCGCATTGTCGCCGTCGACGATGCCCGAAAGCGTGGTGATCAGGGTGTGGTAGTTCCGGGCTGCGGGACTCTTGGGCGTTTTGTTCGCGTAGTCCTGGAGCTGCGCCTGGAGCAGCGCGCTCGCGTCGGCGCTGCGGTCGCGGATCGTGAAGGCCAGGGCGTGGGTGTAGCGGTTGATGTCGACGCCCAGCATGTAGCCGTCCGGTGAAGTCCGGTACCAGCCGGCGAACTCGGCGGCAAGTGCGAAATCGGCCGCCATCAGCGCGTAGTTCATCGCGTCGATAGCCAGGGTTTCGCTTACGCAGCTCAGGTCGGCCTTGCTGCCCTGGTAGTCCGGGTCGGTCTCGTCGTAGGCTATGGTGAAGATCTTGAGTTGATGGCGCGCGGCTTCGGCGAATTCCTCGCGGGCATCCTCCAGGGGTTCGCCGTTAAGGAATCGGGCCCGGCCCAGCGTGGCGTAGTCCAGGGCGTAACCCGACAGAACGGCCTGCAAAGAGATGTTCTCTCGCTCGTAGAACCCTTCCGCGTGCAGCCTTCGCGTATCCTCTATTCCCTTCCGCGCGTTGTTCAGCCAATGGTCGATCTGCTCCTGCTCCGGCACGTTCTTCACTCTCGAATCCGCGAGATGAAGTCCTTGAAATTGGTTGCGATTGGGTACGCGGTGCATTTTTCTGCGCCGATATCGCAATAAACGACGCCGGGTTCAACAGCATCTTCAAGCTGAATGCAAAACAGATTTCCACCGGAGTCGCATGCAATTGGAACAAGCTGACGTTCCGGGCAGCGTTCCTTGATCAGTGCAAAATTCCAGGGCAGATCACTGCTCTCTACTGCGCGGCCAATTCCGAAGAACACCTGCACATCAGTTGGCGAGCCTGGAAAGCCGGGGATCTCAATGGTGTATGGGGACGGAATTCCGCCATTGTGCCGAAGGAGGAAGTCCTTGTATGAGGTTGGGAATATGATTTGTAGCTTGGATTCCAGCGCCTCGACGGCTATTGGATCAATTCTCGGACCGGGATTTTCGATTTCCATTTGTTGTTTCTCCATGTTAGGGGTTAGACCCGAAACCACCAGTATGCCCAGTTAGAGCGTGAATATCTCGCGGTACTAGCTGCATCGTCTTGCCATCCTGATGGTGATGCCATGTATAACCTTCAGGGGTTCTCCCAATACCTGCCGCTTTGTTTGCAGCCGCAAAGTCCCCGGCTCGCGTGCCGGTCTGGTTGATGGTTACGGTCGCCTTCGCAACTCCGGAGAAATCTGGATAGCCTGCCTTATCGAACGGAATTCCCGTTCGCGGATGCACGGATCCGGCCAGGTGGGAATTCCTTGGCCCCCCGCGACCCAATGTGCCGAGCAATACCACTGTGTCAAAATTCTCACTCTGTGTTTCGCGAAGCCCATCAACCGCAGCATTGTAGAGACCCTCATCGTTTCCGAGCCAACCTGCGGTAGCAGCGGCCACGCCTCCAAGGGCCTTGCCTATCGTGACGATTGGCGCTCCCTCCGGCAGCACGCGCTCAACAAGTGACGACTCCCCGCCGCCCGATCGTGTTTCTCGCCCGTCGACGACGCCCGCGCCATAGGCCGCCCAGGCCCGGTCCATGATCCAGTCCCACCATGAGATTTCCGGTTTGCCTCGGTTCAGGGTCGAGTCGCGGCGACCGCGTTCGAGCCAATCATCGATGCGCCAGCGCAGGGGCGACGGTGTTGAAGGGTCGACAATCCAGCGTCCCGGCTCGATGCCCTTGGCCGTGGTGGTGCGCTGCGAGGGGTTCGGGTGGCGCGCATCGCCGGTTCCGGCATCGGGCGGGGTCGGCATGTGCGGGGTTTTCTGCCAGCGCAGCACGGGGCGGAAGGGGGGGCGGGAGCGGTGCGTCAGCACGACATCGCCTTTCGCGACGCTGTCGAGCAGTTGTTCGAGTGTGTGGTGGTTGCGCGGTTGCGTGTAACTGCCTGGCTGCAAGCCGCGTAATACTTCGTGGATGTTGTCGATGGCGCCGTAGCCGTATTCCGTGTAGAAACCACTCGCCACGTCGGCGCGGGCAATGACCGGATCCTCGATTCCGGGCAGGTCTTCCCATCGAATGTCTCTGATGTGTACTACCCTCACGGCGTCCTCCATGGCTAGGCCGGGCAATGACAATAGGATTGCGCTGGAGGGTGGCACAGCCGGGAAGAAAATGCAATACGATTGGAGCGGAATTTTGTGCAGGCGTGCCGTTATCGATCAGGTGACGATGATGTTTGCGTTATCGGATGAGTGCTCCCCGTTCGGCATGGGCAAGGCAGGCGCATGCGATCAGGCGCCGGGGCCGAAGGCAGTATCCCGAAGGATTCGGGATCAGCGCGTGTTGTAGCTGGTGGCCAGTCCCAGCGTGAGGGCTTCGTGCGTGCCGACGAACTGGATCTTGTTGCAATCGGCGGCGCCTATCTTGTTGAGGATGGCGGTCGCGGTCGATGAGGGCAGCATGGCGCGCAGGTAGCGCGACAGGGTCAGGGACTGGTTGCGCGTGGGTTCGGTCTGGCACTGGTGGGCGCCGAAATCGCGGTCGGGGGGGAGTTGCTGGAAGCCGATGCGGGCCGGGTAGGCGCCGCCCGACAGGTGCCGCTCGCGCCCGGACATGAACACCAGCGCGCACGGTGTCAGGCACAGGCTGCCGTCTTCGATGCGGGTGTCGTAGCCGCGGTTGCGCAGCATCGCGCCGACCGTGATCGCGGCATTGACCGTGCCCTGGCTGGCGTTGAGGCTGAGGGACTTGCGTGCGCATTCGGACTTGTCGAGTTCGGACAGCGCGACGGTGAGCTGGCGCACCGCGTTGGGGTTGATGTCGCCGTGCAGCGTGATGGCACAATCGCCGCCGCCGCGGGTGAGCGCGAGGCGGCCGCCGTCGTAGTGCAGGGTTTCCGCGACGGGCGCGGCTTGCTGGGCGGCTGATGCGGTGGATGCGATCAGCAGCAGGACCAGGTTCAAAGTGTTGCGCAATGCGGATGCGGGCGACAGGGCGGGCATGCATTCTTCCTCGACGGGGTGCTGCGGATGCCGGATTGTTCCCGGCAGCCCGCCGGGCGGCGGGGGCGTGACAATCGAGGGTGGACTCTACACCTGTTGTTGCCCGATTTCATGCCCGATGCAAGAAGTGTTGCATTTTTGCCTATGCGCTATGGGAGGTTAGCGTGTGACGGAAGGCTGGGCGCCACGTGCGGCGAGGATCGCGGCCGCGACGGCGGTGCCGGAGCGCACGGCGGATTCGAGGGTGGCCGGGTAGGGGGAGTCGACGTAGTCGCCGGCCAGCCACAGCCCGCTGACCGGGGTTCGGGCGCTCGGGCGTTGCACGTCGGGACGGCAGGCGAAGGTGGCGCGTTGTTCGGTGATGGTCATGGTCCATGCCGGCGCGGGCAGGCGCTGCATCAGTTCGCGTTCGAGTTGCTGGTGTACCGCGATCTCCAGGTCTTCGCGGGTCATGCTTTCGTGCGGGCCGTGGGCGCTGATCACGCAGGCGATCAGGCCGGCTTCGCCGCCCAGTTGGCCGCGATCGAAGGCCCACTGGGCGTGTCCGTCGGCGAGCGCGATCATCGCGCAGGGCAGGCGTACGTTCTCGCCGAGCGTGAGATAGACGGTGGTGATGGGTTCGTACTGGAGGTTGTCGATCTGCTGCGCAAGGCGGTCGCAGCGGCCGGTGCTGCGCAGCAGCGCGCCGGCGTGATAGGGGGCGGTGGCGAGCACGACGTGTTGATAGCGTGCGCTGTCGTCCGGATCGCCGGCCAGACGCAGGCCGTCGTCACTGGGTTGGATGGCATTGATGGCGTTGCCGGTGCGCGTCTTGCCCTTGCGTACCGCCAGGTAGCGGGCCGCCTGCACCGGGAACAGCTCGGACAGGTCGACGCGCGGGATCAGCAGTTCGCTGGCTCCGGCGCCCGAGGCGAGGCTGTCGCGCAGTACGTTGGCGAACACCTGGGCCGAGGCTGCCTCGGCGGGGGTGTTGAGCGCGGCGATGCACAGCGGTACCCAGACCAGAGCGGACAGGCGCTCGGTCTGGCCGGTTGTGTGGAGCAGGCGCAGCACGGTCATGCGCGTATCGAGCTGGAACCGGTGTTTCTTCAGGTAGCGCATCAGGCGCAGCATGGCGAACCGGTCGGCCCAGTCGAGCCCGCGCGCGCGCAGCAGGCCGAGGGCGAGGTGCAGCGGCGCGGGCAGGCGGGCGGCCTGCAGGTGCATCCTGCCGGGCACGTGCAGGGTCAGCGGCAGGCGCTCCAGCACCCGTGGCGCGACGCCGGTCAGGCGCAGCAGGCGGGTGAGTTCGGTGTAGGCACCGATCAGGATGTGCTGGCCGTTATCCACTTGCCAGCCGTCTTTGAACACCACGCGGGCGCGCCCGCCGAGGACGTGGGAGCGCTCGAACAGGGTGACAGGCACCCCGCGCCGGGCGAGCTCGACCGCGCAGGCCAGCCCGGCATAGCCGGCACCGATGATGGCGACCGGGCGGTTCATGGTTAAACGTGAAAGCCGCGAAGCGGCTGTCGACGCTCCCTTCTCCCTCGGGGAGAAGGGATGGGGATGAGGGAAACGGACATGGCGGTTTTCATGTCCGTCAGCCGCGCATCCAGGTGGTGCCTGCGATCCACACCTTGCGCAGCGGCGTGAGCGAGGTGCGCCGGTCGAGCACGAGGAAGCCGTCGCGCGCGATTTCGTCGAGCAGGGTGCGGTAGATGGCGGCCATCACCAGGCCGGGGCGCTGGCTCTTGCGGTCGACGGCCGGCAGTTGCGCCATGGCCCGGTCGTAGAAGTGAATGGCGCGCTCGGTCTGGAACTGCATCAGCTTGCGGAAGTTGTCGCTGTGGCGGGCTTCGAGGATGTCGGCGGCCGGGACGTTGAAGCGCCGCAATTCGTCCATCGGCAGATAGATGCGCCCGCGTCGCGCGTCTTCACCGACGTCGCGGATGATGTTGGTGAGCTGGAAGGCCATGCCGAGGTCGTGGGCGTACTTGAGCGTGTGCCGGTCGGTGTAGCCGAAGATCTCGGCCGCGAGCAGGCCGACCACGCTCGCCACCCGGTAGCAGTACAGTTGCAGCCCCTTGAAGTCCGTATAGCGGCTCAGGCTCAGGTCCATCGCCATGCCGTCGATGATCTCGAACAGTTGCTCGCGCGGCAGGTTGATGCGGGTGTTGACGTCCTTGAGCGCGTGCCCGACCGGGTGGGTCGGCGTGCCGTCGTAGATGCGTTCGACTTCGGCACGCCACCAGGCCAGCTTGGTGTGCGCCAGTTCGATGTCGTGGCATTCGTCGACCACGTCGTCGACTTCGCGACAGAAGGCATACAGCGCGATGATGGCGCGGCGCTTTTCCGCGGGCAGGAACAAAAAGCTGTAGTAGAAGCTCGATCCGCTCGCGGCGGCGCGTTCCTGGCAGTAGTCGTGTGGATTCATTTGGGCGGGTAGCGCACGGCGCGCCAGGCAAGTTGCAGCGAGTCGGTCTTGGTCAGGGTCGGGCGGCGACGGAATACGTCGTAGCCCGCGTGTTCGATTTTTTCCAGTATGCGCAGCCCGCCCAGCACGATCAGGCGCAACTCCCAGCCGATGCGGCCCGGCAGGCGCCGCGCGAGCGGCGCGCCGCGCAGCATCATGTCACGCGCGCGCGTCACCTGGAAGGCCATCAACGCACGCCAGGCGGCGTCGCATTGCTGCGTGGCGATCTGTGCTTCGGTGACGCCGTGGCGCGCAAGCTCGTCGAGCGGCAGGTAGATGCGCGCCTTGGCATGGTCGATCGCCACGTCCTGCCAGAAGTTGATCAGTTGCAAGGCGGTGCAGATGTCGTCGGACAGGCGCAGATTGGCTTCGTCTGCCGCAGCATACAGGTGCAGCAGCAGGCGTCCCACCGGGTTGGCCGAGCGGCGGCAGTAGTCCAGCAGCTCGGCGTAATCCGCGTAGCGGGTCTTGCGCACGTCCTGGCTGAAGGCATCGAGCAGGTCGCGCAAGGGTTGCAGCGGCAGCGCGAATCCCGCCACGTTCGCCCCCAGGCGGGTGAACAGGGGCGCGAGCGCTGCGCATTGCGGTGGCGCGCCGCGCTCGATCGCGTCCAGCTCGCGGCGATAGGCGTCCAGCTCGGCCTGCCGCGCCTCGGGCGACGCGTCGCCTTCGTCGGCGATGTCGTCGGCGCCGCGCGCGAACGCGTAGATGGCCTCGACCGGTTCGCGCAGGCGGGCCGGGAGGAGCAAGGACGCGACAGGGAAGTTCTCGTAATGGTCGACCGGCATCGCGCGGGGGCAGGACTGGGACAGCGCCGGAGTATACGCGATCGGCCGGCCCCGCCCGTGGTGGGTTGTGCGAACATTCCAAGTGTCGTGTCGCGAGGACGCGCTCGTCGTTGCCGCGAGCGCCACTGGAAACCATGCTTGAGTTGCAGCGGATAGCGAAACGTTTTGATCGTGGCCTCGGCGCGCCGCTGTTCGAGAACGTGTCGCTCGCGCTCGCGCCGGGCGAATGCGTGGCGATCATGGGCGAGTCGGGAGTGGGCAAGTCGACTTTGCTCAACTGCATTGCCGGACTGGAAAGCGTCGATGCGGGGCGCATGGTGCTGGACGGCGACGCGCTGACCGGGCTGGGTGACGACGATTTCGCGCGTCTGCGCCGGCGCAAGTACGGCTTCGTCTTCCAGGCCTTCCACATCCTGCCGCACCTCACCCTGGCGCAGAACGTGGCGCTGCCGCTGTGGCTGCTGGAGGTCGACGAGCGCCGCGCCGGGGTGCAAGCGCGCGCGATGCTGGAACGGGTCGGGCTGGGCGCGCGCCATGCCGAGCTGCCGGCGCATCTCTCGGGTGGGGAGCTGCAGCGGGTGGCGATCGCGCGGGCGCTGGTGCATGGTCCGTCGCTGGTGCTGGCCGATGAGCCGACCGGCAATCTCGACCCGGAACGCGCCGGCAGCGTGCTGGAGCTGTTGCTGGAGGGAGTGCGCGCGGCCGGTGCGATGGCGTTGCTGGTGACCCATTCGCAGGTTGCGGCGGCGCGTGCCGACCGGGTGCTGCGCCTGACCCGTGGCGGACTGCACGAGGATGTCGTACGGCCATGAGCAGCGGTGCCGCGCTACGCCATGTGTTTCTTGCCAGCCTGCGGCGGCGCATGGCGACGGCGCTGTCGCTGCTGGCGATTGCGTTGGGGGTGGCGCTGGGCCTGGCGGTGCATCTGATCCAGGGTGCGGCGCTGGATGAATTCGGGCGCGGCATGCGCCTGGTGTCGGGGCAGGCAGACTTGCAGGTGCTCGGCCCGCGCGCCGGTTTTGACGAGGCGCTGTACGTGCGGTTGGCGCAACATCCCGATGTCGCCGAAGCCAGTCCGGTGCTGGAGATCGAGGCGCGTCTGCCGGGCCGCGACATGACGCTGCGCATCCTCGGGCTCGACGTATTCCGCGCCGCGCGGGTGTCGCCGACGCTGTTGCCGCTGGTTGAGGATTTGCCGTCGCAAGGCGACACCCGCTTTGCCGCGTTGCGCGAGGACGCGCTGTTCCTGAGTTCGGCGGCGCGCGCGGCGCTGGGCGACACGCTCGACGTTCAGGCCGGCCTGCGCATCGCCCGATTGCGCGTGCATGGCGGGTTGCCGGGAGTGGGCGGCGGGTTGTGGCTCGCGGTCATGGATATTGCCGCCGCGCAGCAATTGTTCGGGCGCATCGGGCAGTTGAGCCGTGTCGATGTGCGCCTGGCTGCCGGTGTCGATCCCGCGCATGCGCGGGTTCGCCTGCAAGCCTTGCTGCCGGCGGGGGTGAGCGTGGTCACGCCGGAGGCGGTGGCGTCCCAGAGCGTGGAGTTGTCGCGCGCCTACCGGGTCAATCTCGCCATGCTTGCGGCAATTGCCCTGCTGACGGGGTCCTTCCTGGTGTTTTCCACCCAGTTCCTGTCGGTGGTCAGGCGGCGTCAGGAGCTGGCCTTTCTGCGCGCGCTGGGGGTCGAGCGTGCGGCGTTGATGCGCGGCTTGCTGGCCGAAGGCGCGACGATCGGGACGTTCGGCAGCGTTGTCGGCGTGGGGCTGGCCTATGCGCTCGCGGCGGCGGCGCTGGGGCTGGTAGGGGCGGATCTGGGGGCGGGCTATTTCTCGGGGCTGACGCCGTCGATAGCGTTCCAGCCGGTGGCGACACTGCTGTACGTGCTGCTGGGTGTAATCGCCGGTATGGCTGGGGCGGCGTTCCCGGCGCGCGCGGCGGCGCGCATGGCGCCAGCCCGGTCGCTGCATGCGGGCGGTGGTGACGGCATGCCTGGCGGCACGGTGCGCTGGCGCGCGCTGTTGCTGATCCTGGGCATGGCCGGACTGGCGAGCATCGCGCCCCCGGTGTCCGGAGTGCCTGTGTTCGGCTACGTCGCCATCGCCTTGCTGCTGGGTGCCGCAGTGCTGGTCTTGCCCGGCGCGACCCGCATCGCCACGGTGGCCCTGCGCCGGGCGGACGGGCCGCTGACCATGCGTCTGGCGCAGGCGCGCCTGAGCGCGGTGCCGGGTCAGGCGGTGATTGCCGGTGCCGGGGTGGTGGCGAGCGTGGCGCTGGCGGTGTCGATGCTGGTGATGGTGCATTCGTTTCGCGTGTCGGTGGACGACTGGCTGGCGATCATGCTGCCCGCCGATCTGTACGTGCGCGCCTCCGGTGCTGCCGGCAGCGGCCACTTTGACGCGGAGGCGGTGGCGCGCGTGGCGGCCTTGCCCGGTGTTGCGCAAGTCGAGGCGGTGCGCTTCGACACGCTGCGCCTGTCGGCCGGGCGTTTTCCGATGACGCTGATCGCGCGTCCGCTCCACGCCGGCGCGCGCCTGCCGCTGGTGGCGAGTGACGACTGGAGCAACGACGGCCGCCCACCCGCGTGGCTGTCCGAAGCGGCGGCGGATCTGCTGGGGCTCACCGTGGGGGACGAGATCAGCCTGCCGCTGGGCGGGCGCGCGCACGCGTTCGTGGTGGCCGGCATCTGGCGCGACTATGCGCGCCAGCACGGCGCCGTGGCGCTGGAACTGGACACCTGGCGTGCCATGACCGGCGACCAGACGGTGAACGACCTGGCCCTGTGGCTGCAACCGCAGGCGCGGGCCGACAGCGTGGCTGCGACCTTGCGTGAGCATTTCGGCGCAACCCTGGTGGAAATCACTACCCCTGGCAAACTGCGCCAGGTCACGCTGGCGGTGTTCGACCGGACCTTCTTCGTCACCTGGCTGATGGAGGCGGTGGCGATCGTGATCGGCCTGTTCGGCATCGCCACCACCTTTGCCGCGCTGTCGATCAGCCGGCGCAAGGAGTTCGGCATGCTGCGCCATCTGGGCATGCTGCCGACGCAGATCGGCCGGGTGCTGGGCTGGGAAGGGGCGTTGACCGCGCTGGTCGGGGTGGCGGTTGGCATGTGTGCCGGAGGCGCGATCGCGCTGCTGCTGATCCACGTGATCAACCGCCAGAGTTTCCACTGGGGCATGGCGTTGCACATACCCTACTCGTTGCTGGGCGGTTTCGTGCTGCTGCTGGTGGGCTTGTCGGTGTTCGCGGCGCGCTGGGCGGGGCGGCGGGCGATGCGGGTCGATGCGGTGCTGGCGGTGCGGGAGGACTGGTGATGATGAAACACCTGGGATGGCTGCTGGTGCTTCTCGCCTGTGGTGCCGGGGGAGCGGCAGCGGTCGAACCATTGCCGGTTTTCCCGTCGGTGGTGGCCGGACGCGGCATGACATTCCCCGCCGACACCGGCGCGCATCCCGACTACCGCACCGAGTGGTGGTACGTCACCGGTTGGTTGAAGGACGACCAGGGTGGCGAGCGCGGCTTTCAAGTCACGTTTTTCCGCGTGCGCAGCGGCATCGGCGAGGGCAACGCCAGCCGCTTCGCCCCCCGCCAGATCATGCTGGCGCACGCGGCGCTGGCCGACCCCGCCACGGGGCGGTTGCTGCATGGCGAACGCACCGAGCGGGCGATGGCGCCGCTCGCGGGCGCCGCACAAGACCGCACCCGTGCGTGGGTGGGTGACTGGTCGCTGGCGCTGGAGGACGGCGCCGGACACGGCCGCTATCGTGCCCAGGCGAGCAGCGAGAATTTCGCCTTCGACCTGAGCCTGGTCGCGGGCGCGGCGCCACTGCTTAATGGCAGGGCAGGCTATAGCCAGAAGGCTCCCGATCCGCTCAACGCCAGCTATTACTACAGCCGCCCGCAACTGGCGGTGGACGGCACGCTGACCCTGCATGGCGAGGCCCGCAAGGTGCGCGGCCACGCGTGGCTGGATCACGAATGGTCCAGCGCGATCATGCCCGACGGCGCGCGGGGCTGGGACTGGATAGGCATCAACCTGCACGACGGCGGCAGCCTGATGGCCTTTCGCATGCGCGACGCACAGGGCGCAGCGCTATGGTCGGGCGGCACCTTGCGCGAGGGTGGGGGGGATGCGCGCCGCCTCGAACCCGGTCAGGTGGTGATGCAGCCGCTGCGCCACTGGCGTTCGCCGCGCAGCGGCGCCGAGTACCCGGTGGGCTGGAAGGTTGACATCGACGGGCGTCAGTTCGAGCTGCGCCCGCTCATGGATGACCAGGAGCTGGACAGCCGCCGTTCGACCGGCGCGATCTATTGGGAAGGCGCGGTGCGGCTGTTCGAAGGCGAGCGCGAAATCGGCCAGGGCTATCTGGAGATGACTGGCTACGCCGGACGCTTGCGCATGTGAAGCGCGTGTATAATGCGCCGCGCTGTGCCCAGGTGGCGGAATTGGTAGACGCACCAGATTTAGGTTCTGGCGCCGCGAGGCGTGGGGGTTCGAGTCCCTTCCTGGGCACCAGATGGCGGCGCGCGTTGATCGGCGGCGTCAATCCAGGTCGCGCGCGACTTCGACTTCGTTCTCGTCATCGGTCAGGTAGACGATGAAATCGAGCGATTCCATCAGCGCCAGCATCGGTTCATTGTCGGCCATCACCAGGCCGCGTATCGAGCGCAGCCCCTGTTCGCGGGCGGCCTCCATCAGGCCGCGCATGAGCTGCGTGCCCAGCCCCTTGCCCGCCTGGTCGTCCGCGATCACGACGGCGAACTCGCAGGTCTGTTCATCCAGCAGGGTGGAGTAGTGCGCCTCGCCTATCATGTGGGTCTGGGTGTCGTGCAAGACGGTGGCCACCAGGGTGAGTTCCCGCCCGTAGTCGATCTGGGTGATGCGGGCCAGTTCGTAGCGGGGCAGTTCCTGCAGGGTCGAGAAGTAGCGGAAGCGCTTGCTGCGTGCCGACAGGTTGCGCACGAACGCCTGCATCAGTTCGCCGTCCTCGGGCCGGATCGGGCGGATCAAGCAGGTGCTGCCGTCCTTGAGTGTCACGTCACGTGCGAGCCTGGCCGGATAGGGGCAGATGGCCATGTGCCGGTAGCGTTCATGTTCGGGCAGCAGCGGGCGCACTTCGATGCTGACATCCACCACCACGGCGCCGTGCGCGTCGGCGATCAACGAGCCGATCTCCAGCGCGTGCACGCTGGGCAGTTCGCTGGCGAGTTCCGAGATGCGCAGCAGGATGTCGCTCAGGGGTTCCAGCGCGACGGCGGGTTTGTCCTGCATTGGCCCGAGTAGCCTCGCCACGTATGGGATCGCCAGCATTTCGTTGACCAGGCGGGGGTTGAGCGGCGGCAACGAGATCGAGCGGGCATCGTAGATTTCGGGTGCGAGACCGGCTTCGGACAAGGTGATGACCGGTCCCAGCAGGTCGTCCGGGCGGATCGCGATCGACAATTCCCGACCGCTGCTCTTGTCCACGTGCGGCTCGATGTGGACCGCGCCGGATGCGCCCTTTTGCGTGGTCAGTTCGCGCAGCGCGAGGATCAGTTCGGGGGCGGAGCGTAAGTGCGGGCGTATCTGCGCGGGAGCGGCGCGCGTGCCCGCAAGCGCCGCCGCCTTCATGGTCAGCGGGTAGCCGAGTTCGTCGCCGATGGCGGCGGCTTCGGCCGGGGTGTGCGCGATGCGCGTGGGTGTGACCGGTATATGGAAGGCGGTGAGCACGGCCTTGGCTTCCGGCAGCGTAAGCCGGTCGCGGCAAGCGCGTAGCGCGTCGTCGATGATCGCGAGTGCGGTGGCGGTATTGGGTTCGGTATACCCGGACAGCGCGGTGGGGGTCTCGCGCAGCAGTTCCTGGCTGCGGACCCAGGTGGCCATGAAGGCGAAGGCGGTAACGGCGTTCTCCGGTGTGCGGAAAACCGGCACGCGCGAGCGTGCGAATTCGGCATGCGCGCCATGCGTCTGCTGTTCGCCGAGCCAGCAGGCGAGCACCGGCTTTTTCGCTTGCTGCGCCACGCCTATGGTGGCGTGGGCGACTCCGAGCGGGTCGGCGTAGCTGGTGGGGGCGAAGATCACCAGCACGCAGTCGACGCCCGGATCGTCCGCGCACGCTTCTATGGCGCCGCTGAAATCGGCGGGAGTCGCGTCGAACATCAGGTCCACCGTGGCGGGGGTGCAGGTCGCGACCTGCCGCGACTGTCCGATGCGGGCGAGCGTGGCGGGGGCGAGGTTTGCCAGCGCGACATCGCACACTCCGGCCTGATCGGCCGCGATCACCGCCGGTCCGCCGCCGTTGCAGACGATGGCGAGCCGGCCGCCGCGCGGCATCTTGGGCGTGGTCAATGCGCGCGCGGCGGAAAACATCTCGCCGACGGTGTTGACGCGCAATACCCCCGCGCGGCGCAGGGCGGCGTCGAATGCGTCGTCACGCCCGGCCGGCGCGTCACAATGCAGTGCGGCGAGGCGGGCTGACGCGGGGGTGCGCCCAGCCTTGATCGCGATGACCGGCTTGATGCTGGCTGCGGCGCGCGCTGCACTGAGAAAGCGGCGCGCATCGTGCAAGCCCTCGATATAGAGCAGGATGCTGTGCGTATGGGTGTCGCGCGCCAGGTGGTCGAGTATTTCCGGCAGCTCGATGTCCGACGATGCCCCAGGGGCGAAAACCGCCGAGTAGCCGAACTCGCCGGTATGGCGCCAATCCAGCACGTGCGCGCATAGCGCCGCGGACTGAGCGACGAGCGCGAGATTGCCGCGCGGCACGGAGCGTGCGAACGGCGTCAGATTCAGGCCGCTATGGGGAAGGATGTAGCCGAAGGCGCGCGGACCGAGCACGCGCAGCTTGCCCCGATCGGCGACGGCGCGCAAACGCGCGGAGAGCCCCATCGCGTTATCGGCAAACGCCGAGTAGATGACCGCGGCCTCGATCCCGCGTTGCTCGCAGGCTTCCACGATATCCGCGACGGTTTCAGCCGGGGTCGCGATGAGCGCCAGCGTGATCGGTGATCCGATGGAGTCGAGCGAGGCGTGGCAGTCGATGCCGTGGATGCTGGCGTGGCGGTTCGATATCAGGTGCAGCGCGCCGGCGTACCCGCCGTCCACCAGATTCCTGACCAGCCCGTAGCCGAGCGAACGGGGGTCGGGACTGGCGCCGAACAGCGCGATCGAGCCGGGTGCGACAAAGGGCTGCAGCGGAGCTTGATGGAGTGCCATGCCGCGTCAAATCCTTATGCTTGGAGGCCTGGGGCGTGGGCGCCGCCGGGTGTTCGCGGAGTACGAGCACTACTTCGTATTATGGATGCCCGTTGGCGCCGGTGCCGGGCGACTTGCGGTGATGTCCTGCAGCGTTTCCACGCAGCCGACGATCCTGCCTTCCGCGTTGTGTATCGGCGCTGCGGAAAACGCCAGCCAGCGTCCGCTGTCGCCGAAATGCGCGAAGAACCCTTCGGCCTCCCATCCACCAGGGCAATGCGCGGCGGGGCGGTACTGGTCACGGTAGAACTTGTCGAGCAGGAACCGTGGGGCCTCATCGACCACCAGATCGGCGAGCACCGGTCGGTGCGCGGGATAGAAGGCGCGCCACTGGTCGTGTGTGCCGAGGACTTCGGCGGCCGGAATCCTGGACATGCGCGCCAGGGCGTCGTTCCAGTACACCACGACGTGGCTGGCGTCGATGACGAAGATCGGCACCGGGCTGGCGTCGAGTATGCGTGCAGCGTCCAGCAAAGCCGTATCGGTCATGCAGGGTTCCCTCCCGAAGATGACGGTTCTTGATCTGGTCCGGAGCCGCCGCCCGCCGCCATCCACGGCGGCCGGTCCCGGATGACCGCATGTTACCCCACCGCGCTCCGCGCGTGACTCGCGGTTCAGATCTGCAGCAGGTCGAGCAATTCGCGTTCGACCCGCAGCACGTGCGCGTCGCTGGACAGGCCGCGTCCGGAGATCAGGAAGGTGTCTTCCACGCGATCGCCCAGGGTCATGATCTTGGCGGTGAGCAGTTCGATGCCGTGGCGGGCGAGCACTTCGGCGACGGCAAACAGCAGCCCCGGCCGGTCGGCCGCGGTCAGCAGCAGGATGTAGTGCTTGCCCGACTCGTCGGCACGGATGCTGACTTGCGGCGAGATCGGAAAGTGTTTGACCTGGCGTGACAACCGGCCACTGCTGGGGCGGTCAAGGGGAGCGCCGGTTTTCAGGCGTTCGCCCAGGTCGTGTTCGATCAGCAGCACGATGTCGCGGTAGCCGGCCTGGTTGCCCGGATCCTGCACCACGAAGGTGTCGAGCGCGTAGCCGTGGCGTGTGGTGTGGATGCGCGCGTCGAGGATGTTGAAGCCGAGCTTGCCGAAGAAGCCGGTCAGACGGACGAACAAGTCCTTCTGGTCACGCGTGTAGATCATGACCTGCATGCCCTGGTCGGGATCGGTGACGCGCGCCTTGACCACCGGTTCGTCGGTGTCGGTGCGATAGTAGAGCGTGCGGGTGTGCCAGGCGATTTCCTCGGACGAGTTGCGCATGAAGTACACCGCTTCGAGCGTGTCCCACAGCGTGTCTTCCACGCCGGGGCGCAGGCCGTGATAGCGCAGCAGGCGCTGCGCGTCTTCCTGACGGTCGTCCAGCCCCAGCGCCTGCTGGGGCGTGGCGCCGCGCAGCAGGCGCTGGGAGGCGAAGAACAGGTCTTCGAGCAACTTGCCGCGCCAGCCGTTCCAGACCTTGGGGCTGGTGCCGCGTATGTCGGCATGGGTGAGCAGATACAACGCGGTCAGGCGCCGCTCGCTGCCCACGCATTCGGCAAAGCGCAGGATCACTTCCGGGTCGGCGATGTCCTGTTTTTGCGCGACGTGGGACATCGACAGGTGGTGCTCGACCAGCCATACCACCAGTTCGGTGTCGTCGGCTTCAAGTTCGTGCTGTTCGCAGAAGTGACGGGCATCGACCATGCCCAGGCGCGAATGGTCTCCGCCCCGGCCCTTGCCGATGTCGTGGAACAGCGCCGCGACATAGAGCAGCCACTGCTTGTCGAAGCCCAGCATCAGGCGCGTCATCAACGGATATTCGTGGGCATGCTTGCCCATGGTGAAGCGGCGCACGTTGCGCAGCACCATCAGGATGTGCTGATCTACGGTATAGACGTGGAACAGGTCATGCTGCATCTGGCACACGATGCGTCGCCAGGCCGGCAGGTAGCGGCCGAGGATGCCGTACTGGTTCATGCGGCGAAACTCGTGCACGATGCCCTGACGTTGCTGCAGCAGTTGCAGGAACAGCGCCCGGTTGTGCGGGTCGGCGCGGAACGCGGCGTTGATGCGTTTGCGGTTGAGCCACAGCGTGCGCAAGGTGCGCGCGGTCATGCCCTTGAGTTCGGAACGCTGCTGCAGGATCAGAAAGCATTCGAGCAGGGCCGGGGGGTGGCGCTCGAACACCTGGTCGTCGCGCACGTCCAGCAGCTCGCGCACCATCTGGAAGTGTTCGTTGATGACGATGGCCGGGCCGCTGCGATCCGGAAATATCACCGTGCCGTAGTTCTGCAGCAGGATGGTGTTGATCTGGGTGAGTTTCTTGGCGATCAGGTAGTAGCGCTGCATCAGCGCTTCCGAGGCGCGCCGGTTGGCGCTGGCCGGCACCTGCATGGCGCTCGCGAGCTTTTCCTGATGGTCGAACAGCAGGCGATCTTCCCGGCGTCCGCATAAAAAATGCAGGCGGATGCGCACGTGCTGGAGAAAGCGTTCGATGCTGCGCAGCTCCGAGGCTTCCTCGCCGGTGATGAGGCGTTTGCGCGCCAGATCGCGCCAGTTGCGCCCCAGCCCCGCCGCGCGCGATATCCATCCCAGCATCTGCAGATCGCGCAGGCCGCCGGGGCTTTCCTTGCAATTTGGCTCCAGCGCGTAGGGGGTGTCGTTATAGCGCCCGTAGCGCTGCTCCTGCTCCAGGCGCTTGGCCTTGAAAAAGGCGCGTACGTCGAGGGCATCCTGGTAGCGCTGCTTGAACGTGTTGTACAGCGCGCTGTCGCCATGCAGCAGCCGTGCTTCCAGCAACGTCGTCTGGATCGTGATGTCCTGAGCCGCCGCCTCCAGACACTCGTCTACGGTGCGCACGCTTTGGCCGATCTCCAGGCCGATGTCCCACAGCGCACCCACCAGATCCGACAGCCGCGCCTGCAAGGCCGCATCCGCCGCGACCGGCAGCAGGATCAACAGGTCGACATCGGAGTACGGGAACAGCTCGCCCCGCCCGTAGCCGCCGACCGCGACCAGTGCGGCGTCATCGGGCATGCCGAAGACCCGCCACATCGCGACGATGGCCCGGTCGACCATGGCCGCGCGGCCGCCCAGCAGCCTGGACGTCGACGGATGGGCCTCGTACGCCGCACGCAGCGCCGCGCTGCCTTCCGCCAGTGCCGCGCGCGTGCTGGTGATGGCCTGCTGCAACGGGTCGGTGGGCGAAGCGCCGGGGTTCATGATGCGCCGTTCAACCGATGGGCCACGATTTCGGGCGGCGGTGGGCAATCAGCCGAAACGGTCAGCACTTCGACCCCGCTTTCCGTCACCGCAATGGTGTGTTCCCACTGGGCGGAGAGGCTGCGGTCCTTGGTCACGATGGTCCAGCCATCCGGCAGTTCGGAAATCGCGGCCTTGCCGGCGTTGATCATCGGCTCGATGGTGAAGGTCATCCCGGGTTTGAGTTCGATCCCGGTGCCGGCCCGCCCGTAGTGGAGTACCTGCGGCTCGTCGTGAAACTTCCTGCCGATGCCGTGCCCGCAGAATTCGCGCACCACCGAGAAACCGTTGCCTTCAGCGTGGGTCTGGATGGCGTGGCCGATGTCACCGAGACGGGCGCCAGGCTTGACCGCCGCGATTCCCAGCCACAGGCATTCGTAGGTGACCTGGCACAGGCGCCGCGCCAATATGCTTGCGGCGGACTCGCCGCCGACCAGGAACATGCGGCTGGTGTCGCCGTGGAAACCGTCCTTGATCACGGTGATGTCAAGATTGACGATGTCGCCTTTCTTCAGCGCCTTGTCACCCGGCACGCCGTGACAGACCTGGTGATTGACCGAGGCGCAGATCGACTTGGGGTAGGGGGCGTAGCCCGCGGGCGCGTAATTGAGCGGCGCGGGCACGGTGTCCTGCACGCCGACCATGTAATCGTGGCACAAACGGTCGATTTCCCCGGTGGTGACTCCGGGTTTGACGAATGGCGTGATGTAGTCGAGCACTTCGGCCGCGAGTCGGCCAGCGACGCGCATGCTCGCGATATCTTCCGGGGTCTTGATTTCGATGCTCATTGTTGTATGTGTGGGTCTTTCGGTTGGGGGTGTTCGGAGCCGGTCGCCGCTATGGCCCCGCACGGCGCACTCGGGGCGAAGCGCGCACCGGCCAAAGGACAAAGGCTATCGCATGCCGTGATCCGGGGCAAATCCGGTCGAGGCACTGAGGTGTGGCTGGTTCGCTCCGGGCGTGGAACAGAGCACGAAGGCACTCTGTAATGTGTGGCGGTCGCGCTCGGGAGCGCGTCGTTCCACGTCGCTCCGCGTTACAACGCAAAACAAATATCGCTTTGATATTAGGATGCTCGTAGACTACGCGCACTAAATTTCAGCGCGCACGCATGAGCAGTGCTGTCAAGCAATAGGCATGCGCCTGAAACGACCCCGTCCCACCCCCTCAGCATCCGTCCGCAGGCCTTGTCATGCCCTTATCCCTCGCCCGCCTTGCCAACATCGCCCGCACCCTGCTGACGCTGCTCCTCCTCACCCTGTCCGGCCTGGCCTCGGCCGCCTCGCACAGCTACGCCCTGTACCTCGACACCGACCTGAACCCCGCCACCGGCTGCACCGCCAGCGCCGTGGACGCCAGCGGCAGCTACACCCGAGGCGGCTTCGAATACCGCATCGAAGTCAGCGTC
>JACOUN010000097.1 GCA_016177805.1 Rhodocyclales bacterium | reverse complement strand
TCGTCGCAGGAGATCGGCGAAATCGTGGAACTGATTTCCGACATTACCGAGCAGACCAACGTACTGGCGCTGAATGCCGCGATTCAGGCCGCATCCGCGGGTGAAGCCGGACGAGGGTTCACGGTGGTTGCGGAAGAAGTGCAGCGCCTCGCGGAACGCTCGGGCGAAGCCACCAAGCAGATCGCCGCGATCGTGAAGACCATTCAGACCGATACCAAGGACGCGGTATCCGCGATGGAAGCCGCCACCCGCGACGTGGTCGATGGCGCACAACTGTCCGACGCGGCGGGCCAGGCACTGGCAGAGATCGACAAGGTGTCGGCCGAAACGGCGCGCCTCATCGAACAGATTTCGAGCGACACGCAACACCAGGCCGCAACCGCCATCCGCGTGGCCGAGACCATGAAGGACATCCAGGCGATTACCGAGCAGACCACGCGCGGCACCCAGGAAACCGCGATCTCGATCGGGCAACTTGCCGACCTCGCGGTCGA
Organism: Rhodocyclales bacterium; assembly: GCA_016177805.1. Lineage (GTDB taxonomy): Bacteria > Pseudomonadota > Gammaproteobacteria > Burkholderiales > Rhodocyclaceae > JACOUN01. The sequence goes on along the minus strand of JACOUN010000097.1, from coordinate 85,932 downwards.
GCTGAAAGGCTCGGTGTCGGGCTTCAAGGTCTGAGCATCATCACGGCAGCCCAGGGGAACCGCTCATGACGCATGCAACAGAACTGGATCTTGGCCCGCTGACCTGGGTGAAGGGAGAGATCGACCAGGCCCTCACCCGGGCCGCCGAAGCACTCGCGACCGCAACGTCATCCGCGGAAGCACTTTCACATATCCAGTTTGCCCAAACTCACCTGCACCAGGCCAGCGGCGCGCTGTCCATCGTCGGGCTGGACGGACTGACCCAGTTCGCCCAGTCCCTCGACCAGTTCCTGGGCGTGCTGGCGCGCGGAGAGCGCCCCGCCGACGCCACCGCGATGGGCATAGCCAATCGCGGCATCGCCGCCATAGGCAACTATCTGGAGGAGCTGGTCCGCGGCACGGTCGACCAGCCCATGCGCCTGCTGCCCCTGTACCTCGAAATCGGCGCGGCACGCGGCGCATCCAATGTATCCGGCGTGGACCTCTTTTTCCCTGACCTGTCACTGCGGCCGGGGCGCAAGAGCACCGCCGCAAGCAGATCCACCGAACAATCGCAGGTGCAACACCGCGTACTGCGAGCACAGTTCGAGCGCGGGTTGCTGCAGTGGCTGCGCAAACCAGCCGACCGGGCGGCCGCCAAGGCATTGCGTGACGCCGCGCGGAACATGGAAGCCCTGCTTGCCAACCCAGCTTCGGCGGCACTATGGGCCGCCGCGACCGCATTCCTTGACGCGCTCGTCTATCAGGACCTTGCTGCCGACCCCCAGATCATCAAGGTCTGCGCGATGTTGCACAAGGAGTTGCGACAGTCACCAATCTCCACACGCGCCGCGCCCGAACGATTGCTCAGGCATCTCTTGTTCTGGGTTTCACAGGCGCCGGCACGCACCGCCGAACAGACTGCGGTACGCACCGCCTGGGCGTTGGACGCACTGGTGCCGGAACCCGGCTCCATCGTTACCGAAACCCCCATTGCGCCGCTGCTCAAGTCGCTGCATGCCGATCTGGGCGCCATCAAGCGCTCCTGGGACGAGTTCAGCGCAGGCCAGGCCGCCGCGCTGCCACGCATCGAAAGCGGGCTGAGCGCCCTGGCCACTTCGGTCGGGCAACTCAAGCGCCCCACTTTCGACCGCCTGCTCGATGGCATGCGCGACTTCATCAAGTGGCTGCACAAGGATCCGCTGCAGTTCAACGACGCGGTAGCGCTGGAGTTCGCGACCGCCTTGCTGCTTGCCGAAGTGTCACTGGATCGCGGCGTACCCGAAAGCGGGTTCGCCGCCCAGGTCGCCGACACGCTGGAGCGTCTGGGCGCACTGACACGCGGTGAAATGGTTGCCGCAGCCGAGCATTCCCCCACCGTTGAAACAGCAAGGCGGCTGCAGGAGCGGGAAGCCCGGGCTCAGGTGTCGCGCGAGATGCAGTGGAATCTCGCCCAGGTTGAACAGACGCTCGACGACTTCTTCCGCAACCAGGAGAAACGCGCACCGCTGGCCGCACTCGCCAAGCCCCTCAAGCAGATCGAAGGCGCGCTGGCCATGATGGGCGATGACCAGGCCATCACCCTGATCCGCAATGCGGGCAGTACAGTGGCGAGATTCGCCGAATCCACCCAACCCGCCGAGTCCGGCGAGTTCGAGCAGCTTGCACAAAGGCTGTCGGCACTCGGTTTGTACATCCAGGCCTTGCAGCACGGCGACGCCAACCTGGATCGTTATCTCAATCCAGAGCAGCCCAGAACTGTGGCGCAGCAGGAACCGGAGCGAATCATCCACGGACCGACTGCGACAGTACTGAACGCCCCCGTCGAACTGCAGCCGGCCAGCACCGAAATCCAGTTCGAGCCGGACTATCCGTCGATCAGTGATTCCAGTTCGCCCGTAGCAGTCGAAGTCACGGCGTGGGCCGACACGTTGGTCGGTGAAGACGACAATCTTGGCGCCGACCACGAGGAATCGCAGGCCCTTGCCGCGCCTGTGGAGATACCACCGCTCGCACCCCGCCCACCGGTCGTGGTTGATGCCGAAGCGATCGACGCGGAGCTTCTGGATATCTTCATCGAAGAAGCACATGAAGTCCTCGCCACGATCGCCGAGCAGCAGGCGTTGTCACTGAGTGGCAGCCACAGCGCGGAACCGCTGATCGGTATTCGCCGCGCCTTCCATACCCTCAAGGGCAGCGGGCGCATGGTCGGCCTGAACGAACTGGGCGAAGCCGCCTGGGGACTTGAACAAACGCTCAATCGCTGGCTGCAACTGGAATGGAGCTTCACCCCCCCCCTCCATGCACTGATCAAGAGCGCACACCAACAGTTCTCCGACTGGGTCGTGCAAATCGAAGGCGGGCAAGGTCACGGGCACGACGTCTCGACCCTGCTGGCGGAGGCCGAGCGCCTGCGCCAGATCGACACCCCGGATCAGGTCGATGTCACGGTGGCGCCTGCGGAACTCGAAGTCACGCCCCCCGAAGTCGCCGCAACGCCCGTCGTCGAGGCAGAGCAAGCCGAACCTGCATCGGCTGAAACGGGTATCGAAGAGCTCGCGCTGGACCTCGACCTGGACGAAAGTGCCGCAACGGCCGCCGCTGCGGCGGTCGCCGAGAACGAATTTGGTTCGCGCGTGAGCCACACCCCCGCGGATGCGGAACTGGACGAGGACGCATCGCTTTCGACCACCGTTCTCACCATGCCGAACCTGGCCGAACCGGAGGAATCCGACGAACTGGTGATCTCGCTTGATCATCTCGACGAAGCCGAAGCCGAGGCCGAACCCACCGCCCAGTCCCAGGTTGACTACGCCGATGAAGGCGTGAAGGTCGACGAGATCACCATCGCGGCGCTACCCGAGGATGATCTCGATGCGTTGGTGATCGAGGATCAGGCGAGCGACTTCGACGATACTGGCTCCCCGAGCGAAACCGAAACAGTTCTTTTCGACATTCGGGAACTACCCACCGCCGAACTGCCAGCCGAGACACCGGCGGAGATTGTCGAACAGGAACCGTCCGTGGCCGAAACCGAGGCCGCAGCAGGCGAATTCGGCGCCCCACCCCCTGACAGCGGAGAGGAGGAGCAGCCCTCCGATGTCGATGTGGTCGAGGCGCTTGCCGCACCGACCAGCGTGGACGTCGATGTGGATGAGGGCCAGGAAGCGGCATCGGCCGAAGTAATCGTGCTGTACGACGAGCCCCCCGAGAGCGAGTCGCCGTACGTACGTCTCGGCGACACCGAGATTTCCCGACCGCTTTTCGACCTGTATCTTGCCGAAGCGCGTACGCACATCGAAACGCTGCACGACGAACTGGGGCAATTGAAGCGCAATCCGTTGCGCACTCCGTCCGAGTCCGCCCTGCGCGCGTCACACACTCTGGCCGGCATCTCGGGCACCGCCCGGGCAACGCCGGTACATCAACTGGCGCGCGCGCTGGAGCACGCCATCGAGTGCCTGCGCGAGCTGGCCATGGCGCCGGAGCCCGAGCAGACCGATCTGCTGTGCGCGACGGTGGATGAACTCGAGGCCATGCTGGCCGAAGTCGCCGAGTGCAAGCTGCCCCTGCCGGCACCGGAACTCGAACTTCAACTCGCGGGCGTCGGACGACAGGTCAACGACGACTGGGGCACGCCACCGCCCGACGATACAGCGGCAAGCAAGCCCATCAGTCTCGACGAGGAAGTGGTTCTGCCCCCGGCCGAGACGGTCGAAGCCGAGCCAGCGCCTGCGGTCCATGACGATCTGGACGAGCAGTTGCTGCCCATATTCCTTGAGGAAGGGACGGAACTCGTCAGCGAACTGCACTCGTCACTGCGTACCTGGAAGGACAGCCCGGCCGACGGCGAGCACACCAAGCCAATTGCCCGCCTCCTTCACACGCTCAAGGGCAGTGCCCGGATGGCGGGTGCGATGCGCTTGGGCGAGCACGTGCACCAGATGGAATCGCGGCTGGAATCGGCACTGCAAACGAACGCGTTGTCCAGCCGACTTATCGATGAACTGGTCGGCGGGCTAGACGTCTCGGAGCAGATGCTGCGCGCGCTGTCCGGCGCAGAGGCCCCGCTGGAGGCGGGCCCCGCGCCGACCACCGCGGACACCACTGGAGCCACCGCCGCACCCGCGGTGGCCGTGGAAGGCGGCATACCGGCGCCCGAGGCGGCAACCGGTACGGCAACCTTGCGGGTACGCGCCGACATGGTCGACCGCTTCGTCAACGAAGCGGGCGAAATCGGCATTGCCCGCACCCGGATCGAAGGCGAACTCCGCACCCTGCGGCGCGCGATGCTGGACCTGACCGAGAACGTGATCCGCCTGCGCAATCAGTTGCGCGAAGTCGAGATCCAGGCCGAAATGCAGATGCAGTCGCGTATCGCCCAGGCGGAGTCGCTGCACGCGGAATTCGATCCGCTGGAAATGGACCGGTATACGCGCCTGCAGGAATTGACGCGGATGATGGCCGAGAGCGTCGGCGACGTCACCACGGTGCAGCAAAGCCTGCTGCGCAACCTGGATGGCGCCGAGCTGGCCCTGCACAGCCAGGCACGGCTGTCGCGCGACTTGCAGCAAAACCTGATGCAGGTCCGCATGGTTCAGTTCGACAGCCTTGCCGACCGCCTGCACCGCGTCGTTCGACAGAGTGCGAAGGAACTCGGCAAACGCGCCAACCTCGACATCCGCGGCGGACGCATCGAAGTGGACCGCAGCGTACTCGAACACATGACCGCGCCGCTGGAACACCTGCTGCGCAACGCGGTGGCACACGGGATAGAGGCGCCTGAACAGCGCCGCGCATCGGGCAAGGACGAGTTCGGTCAGATCACGCTCACGGTGAGTCACGAAGGCAACGAAATCGCCATCGTGCTCGCCGATGACGGCGTCGGCTTGAACTACGCCGCCATTGCCGAACGCGCGCGGGAAAGGGGGCTACTGGAACCCGATGAAACAGCCGACGAAAAGCGCCTGATCAACCTCATCTTCGTCCCCGGATTCAGCACCGCCAACACCCTGTCGGCCGTTTCAGGCCGCGGCATCGGCATGGACGTCGTCAAGGCCGAGGCCGCCGCGGTCGGCGGACGCATCGACGTCCATGCCACGGCGGGCAAGGGTGCGGAATTCCGCATCTATCTGCCGCTCACCCTCGCCGTTACCCAGGCCTTGCTCGTGCGGGCCGCCGAGCGCAGCTACGCCATCCCGTCCAACATGATCTCCCAGGTCGTGGAACTCAAGGCCGATGCGCTGGACAAGGTCCGGGCCGACGGCGGCATAGAGTGGCAGGACAGGTTCTACCCCTACGCCTATCTACCCCACCTGCTCGGCAACCATGGTGCCGAACATGAGGTGCAGCGTTTCAACTGGGTGCTGCTGTTGCGCTCGGGCGCGCAAACGCTGGCGCTGCTGATCGACTCATTGCGCGGCAATCAGGAAATCGTGGTCAAGAATGCCGGACCGCAGTTGGTTCGCATCGCCGGCATTTCGGGGGCGACGCTGTTGGGCGATGGCGAGATCCTGCTGATCCTCAACCCAGTCGTACTTGCCAGCCGGGGGGTCGGCGAAACCTTGGCGGGCGAAACGCCGGCCGCTACAACACCGCTGCCGGAGAAGGCCGAGGTCCATCAGCCGACCGTGCTGGTGGTCGACGATTCGTTGACGGTGCGCAAGATCACCAGCCGCCTGCTCGAACGCGAAGGCTATCGGGTCATTACCGCCAAGGACGGCAGCGATGCGCTGGAGAAGCTGCTCGACACCATTCCCGACGTCATCCTGTCCGACATCGAAATGCCGCGCATGGACGGGTTCGACCTCGTGCGCAACATCCGCGCGGACGAGCGCACCAGGGATGTGCCGGTGATCATGATCACTTCACGCCTTGCCGAAAAGCACCGGCAATACGCCGAGAAGGTCGGCGCCAACCACTACCTGGGCAAGCCGTTCGATGAAGACGAACTGCTGAAGCTATTGCATCAGTACACCGGCAGAGTCGTCGACCGGCGCGCCGTGCCACGGTAGCGTCATCGACACACCCCCGGACGTTCAAACGTCGGCCCGGCCCGGCAACCGTTGTCTGGCACTCGCAATCCGGGGGGGCTCCCCCCCGGTCGAGCTGCCGCCCCCCTGTACAGTCGTCGCAGCGCAACGTTGCCGCGTAAGCGTAGAATGACCGCATGAGCGAAATCACCTCAAATCTCACGCACAATTTCCTGATCGCCATGCCTACGCTGGCCGATCCGAATTTCGCGCGCACCCTGACCTACATCGCCGAGCATAACGAGCACGGCGCGTTGGGGGTCATCGTCAACCGTCCGACCGAACTGACGCTCGCCATGCTGTTCGAGCGCGTCGAGCTACCGCTTGAATCACCAGCCTTGTCGGCGCAACCGGTCTACTTCGGTGGCCCGGTGCAAACCGATCGTGGCTTCGTGCTGCACCGTCCCGTGGGCGACTGGCACTCCACCCTGGTAGTGAACGACGAAATCGGCCTCACCAGTTCCCGCGACGTGCTCCAGACCATGGGGACCGAGGGAACCCCCACCGAAGTACTGGTGACGCTCGGCTACGCCGGATGGGCTGCCGGGCAGCTTGAGCAGGAGATTTCCGACAACGCTTGGCTGACCGTTCCGGCCGACATGTCCATCGTGTTCGACCTGCCGCCCGAAGAACGCCTGGTGGCCGCCATGCAGTTGCTGGGTGTCGATTTCGCCAATCTGAGCGAGGTTGCCGGGCATGCCTGAACCGGCATTGCGGCCGCGCACGGCTTTGCCGATGCGCGGCACCCTGCTTGGATTCGATTACGGCCAGGCACGCACCGGCGTGGCCGTCGGCGAGCTGGAAACCGGCACTGCCAGCGCCCTGCTCACGATCAATGACGTAACCCGTGCCGGACGCTTTGCCGCGATTGCCGCACTGCTCGACGAGTGGCGACCGGTCGCCCTGGTCGTCGGGATGCCCCGCCACCTGGACGGATCCGCGCACGAATTGACCACCCGCTGCCTGCGCTTCGCCAACCAGCTGCACGGGCGCTTTGGCTTGCCGGTCATGACTTGCGACGAGCGCCTGACTTCGGTTGCCGCCGAAGAATCCCTGAAGCACTCGGGCCACGCCAACTGGCGCAGCCGCAAGACGCACCTCGACGCGGTCGCGGCGCAGCTCATCCTGCAACACTTTCTGGACAGCCTCCATGAGCAATCTTGACGCAGAAGCGCTATGCGCAACCCTGGTCGAATTGATTCGGCCCCACGTCACGCCCGCGACCACGCTGGTCGGCATCCACACCGGCGGCGTGTGGCTGGCCGAGCGCCTGCACACCGCGCTCGGCATCACCCAGCCCCTCGGCGCGATCGACGTTTCCTATTATCGCGACGACTTCGGCTCCAAGGGTCTGCACGCGCAAACGCGCCGCACCGACATTCCGTTCCGCGTCGAGGGCGCGGACGTGATCATCGTCGACGATGTCCTGTACACCGGCCGCACCACGCGCGCCGCTGTCAATGAGCTGTTCGACTTCGGGCGCCCCGCCCGGGTCGACCTGGCCGTACTGATCGATCGCGGCGGACGTGAACTTCCGGTCTACGCCCGCTACTGCGCCCACACCCTGCCGGTATCGCTGCCTCCGACACAAAACCTGGAACTCATGTGCAGCGAAAGCGGACAACTCAATTTGCGAGTGATTGATGCGTAACCCCCAACTCAATGACAACGGCGAACTGCAGCATCTGCTGACGCTGGACGGCTTGCCGCGCGACATCCTGGTCGCCATCCTCGACAATGCCGCGCCGTTCACCGAAGTGGCCGAACGCGAAGTCAAGAAGCTGCCGCTGCTACGCGGCAAGAGCATCTTCAACCTGTTCTTCGAGAACTCGACCCGCACCCGCACCACCTTCGAGATCGCGGCCAAGCGCCTGTCGGCCGACGTGGTCAACCTCAACGTGTCGACCAGCTCGACCGCCAAGGGCGAGAGCCTGCTCGACACGGTCGACAACCTGTGCGCGATGCAGGCCGACATGTTCGTGGTGCGCCACGCCGCCAGCGGCGCCCCCTTCCTGATCGCACAGCACCTGCACCAGCAGGGGCGCGACGACATCCACGTCATCAACGCCGGCGACGGCCGCCATGCGCACCCCACCCAGGGGCTGCTCGACATGTATACGATCCGCCACTACAAGCGCGACTTCACCGGGCTGACCGTGGCCATCGTCGGCGACGTGCTGCACTCGCGCGTTGCGCGCTCGCAGATCTGCGCCCTCCGGACACTGGGCGTGCCCGACATCCGCGTCATCGCGCCCAAGACGCTGCTGCCTACCGACATCGAAAAGCTGGGTGTGCGTGTCTTCTACGACATGCACGAAGGTCTGCGCGACGTCGACGTCGTGATGATGCTGCGCCTCCAGAACGAGCGCATGAACGGCGCCCTGCTGCCCACCCCGCAGGAGTTCTACAAGGTGTGGGGGCTGACCGCCGAAAAGCTCGCGCGCGCCCGACCCGATGCCATCGTGATGCATCCGGGGCCGATGAACCGGGGGGTGGAGATAGATTCATCGGTCGCCGACGGCGCCCAGGCGGTGATACTCCCGCAGGTGACGTTCGGTATCGCGGTGCGCATGGCGGTCATGAGCATGCTCGCAGTCTGAACGATACGGATACGAACACGGATACCACGCACTCATGAACATCAAGATCGCAAACGGCCGCGTCATCGACCCGGCCTACCTCACCGACCGGGTCGAGGATGTCTTCATCGCGGACGGCAAGATTGTCGCGCGCGGCGAGGCCCCACGCGGGTTCGTCGCGGAGCGCACCCTGGAGGCCCACGGACTGGTGGTGTGTCCCGGCCTGATCGACCTCGCCGCGCGCCTGCGCGAACCCGGATTCGAGTACCGCGCGACACTGGAATCGGAAATGGACGCGGCCATGGCGGGGGGTGTGACCAGCCTCGCCATTCCACCTGACACCGACCCCCCGCTCGACGAACCCGGCCTGGTCGAAATGCTGTGCCATCGCGCCAGGAAGCTCAACCGCGCGCACGTCTACCCGGTCGGGGCGCTGACCATAGGACTCAAGGGCGAACGCCTGTCGGAAATGGCGGAACTGGTCGAATCCGGCTGCGTCGCGTTCAGCCAGGCCAACGTCCCGGTGGTCGACAATATGGTGCTGATGCGGGCGATGCAGTACGCCGCAACCTTCGGCTTCCGCGTGTGGCTGCAGCCGCTCGCGCCCTTCCTGTCGCGCGGCGGCTATGCGCACGACGGCGAAGTCGCCTCGCGTCTGGGGCTGCCCTGCATCCCGACCGCCGCCGAGACGGTCGCGATCTACACCTTCGTCCAGCTCGCCAAGGTTACTGGTGCGCAACTGCACATCACGCGTTTGTCCAGTGCCGAAGGACTGCGGTTGATCCGGCAGGCGCGCGGTGAAGGCATGGACATCACCTGCGACATCTCGATCAACCACCTGCATCTATCGGAACAGGACATCGGCTATTTCAATCCGAACTGCCACCTCGTACCGCCGCTGCGCAGCCTGCATGACCGCGACTGCCTGCGCGCCGGGCTGATCGATGGCAGCGTCAACGCGCTGTGCTCGGACCACACCCCGGTGGACGACGACGGCAAGCTCGCCCCGTTCAGCGAGTCCGAGCCGGGCGCAACCGGTCTCGAACTGCTGTTGCCGCTGACGCTCAAGTGGGCCGCCGAGTCCGGATTGCCGCTGACACAGGCGCTTGCACGCGTCACCTCCGACCCGGCGCGCATCGTCGGCATCACCAAGGCGGGGCATCTGGCGCCCGGCGCGCGCGCCGACATCTGCATCTTCGACCCCGATGCACGCCGCAAGATCACCCACAAGGGGCTGCTCAGCCAGGGCAAGAACACCCCCTTCCTCGACTACGAACTGCCCGGCGAGGTGCGCTATACCCTGGTCGAAGGACAGGTCATGTACGGCGGCTGATACTCGCTAGAGTTCGCGCTGCCGCGCCCGTTCCTGCTCCCGCAAGCGCAGCACTCGCCGCTGCACCTTGCCGGTGGTGGTCATGGGCAGGGCCTCGATGAATTCGATTTCCTTGGGGTACTCGTAGGGTGCGAGCTGGCCCCGCACGTGCGCCTGCAAGGCGTCGATCAGCTCGGCCGAAGGGGTATAGCCCGCCGCGAGCACGACGTAGGCCTTGACCAGCGCACCGCGCTCGGGATCGGGCTTGGGCACCACCGCGACGTTGGCCACTGCGGGGTGCTTGACCAGGCAGTTCTCGACCTCGGACGGACCGATGCGATAACCGGCGGCCTTGAACACGTCGTCGGCCCGCCCCTGGTACCACAGATAACCGTCGCCGTCGCAGACCGCCAGATCACCGGTACGGCACCAGTCGCCGGTGTATTTGCGCGCCGTCGCCGCGTCGTTGTTCCAGTAGCCGAGAAAAAACACCGGGTCCGGGAAACCGTGACGGTCCAGGCGGTGCACCGCGACCTCGCCGATCTCGCCCGCTGGCACGGGTACACCCGCGTCATCGATGACCGCCACCCGGTGCCCCGGATAGGGACGCCCCATCGAACCCGGTCGCGCCGGCCATTCTTCATTACTGTTGCCGACGATGTAGTTGACCTCGGTCTGGCCGAACATCTCGTTCACGGTCACCCCCAGGGCGTCGCGGCACCACTCGAACACGGCGTCGCCCACTGCCTCCCCCGCGCTCATGATCGCGCGCAGGCGCAACGCGTACTGCTCGCGCGGGCGCGGGATGGCCTTCATCATCGCCTTGAGCGCGGTCGGAAACAGAAAGGTGTTGGTCACGGCGTGGCGCGCCATCAGATCGAAAGCCCGCTGCGGCGAGAAACGCCCGCGAAACCCGACCAGCGGCTGGCCGAAATACAGGGTCGGTAGCAACACGTCCATCAGCCCGCCGGTCCACGCCCAATCGGCGGGCGACCAGAACACGTCGCCGGCGCGCGGGAAACCATTCTGGCTGGCGACGAACCCTGGCAGATTGCCGATCAACGCCTGATGCGGCATCAGCGCCCCCTTGGGCGGACCGGTGGTGCCGCTGGTGTAGATCAGCACCGCAGGGTCGGTCGGGCAGGTGTCGGCAGGCGGGACCGTTCGGCCGGCATTGGCCAGCAGCGCGCTCCAGTCGTGCACGCGGACGTCGTCGTTCAGGGCGTCCGCATCGATGCTGACCAGCGCCTGCAGATCGGGACACAGCGGCCATACCGACCGCAGCGCCGCGCCGGCGGCCGGGTCCACGATGGCCACCCCGGCCGCGCTGTCCTGCAGCCGGTACTCGAGCGCGTCGGGGCCGAACAGTATCGAAAGCGGCATCGCGACCGCGCCAAGGCGGTACACCGCCATGTGCGCCACCGCGGTCTCGAAGCGCTGCGGCAACACGATGGCCACCCGGTCACCGGCCCGGACCCCGAGGGCGTGCAAGGCCGTGGACAGGCGTTCTGCTGCGTCGAGCAACTGCACGTAGTCATGGCGGGAACCGCCCCCCGCCTCGTCCTCGACGATCAGTGCGGTACGCCCGGCCTCCCCCGCCCAGCGTCGGCAGCACGCATCGAATATATTGAAGCGCGCCGGCACATCCCAGCGAAAGGCCGCATGCAGTTCTTCGTAACGATCGCATCCAGTCACCATGCAAGCACCTCCACTCTCGATATCGGAAAACTACTCCGGCTCATCGCCAAGGGCCGCGAGGCGCGCACGAGCGGCCACGTTTATGCCGACGATGCGCACGCGCTTGGCACGCGAACTCTGGCCGCTCACCAGCGTCACCGAAGACTTCGCGACCCCGCAGTACTCCGCGAGAAACCGACACAACGCGGCATTGGCCTTGCCGTCCACCGGCGGCGCCGCGAGCCGCAGCTTGAGCGCGTCACCGTACCGGCCGGCAAACCCTGTCTGCTTGGCGCCGGGCTGGACATGCACGCTCAATACCAGAGCCCCATCGCCGTCCTCGCGCAGCCACGCACTCATCCGCCCGTCAGCAGCGGGACGAAATTGCTGCCCAGATCCGCCAGCACGACCAGCAGGATCTGCAGCAACAGCAACAGCAGCAGCGGTGACAAATCGATGTTGGCGATGGTCGGCACGATGCGGCGGAAAGGGCGCAACAGCGGATCCGCCAGGGCACGAAACAACGGCGCGGCTGGAGCGTGCGGGCTGACCCAGGAAAAGATCGCGGATACGATCACCACCGCGAGCACCAGATATACCGCCATGCGCAGCAGCTCGATCAGGCCCAGCCCCCACAGGCCCAGCAACACCCCGACCGGACCGCCATCCAGCCGCGCACCGCGCAGGCTCAACTCCAGGAACACGAAGGCAGTCTGGAAACCCCATGCGGGCAGCAGGCTCGCGAAGTCGAGTCCGAACAACCCCGGAATCGCGCGGCGCAACGGCCGCACGATCCAGTCCGTCGCCGCCACCACGAACTGCCCAACCTGGTTGCGGAACGACACCCGTGACCACTGCATGAAAAACCGCGCCAGCAGCAACACCGTGATGAAGCCGAACAAGACGTTAAGAACCAGCAACAGGATTTGTCCGAACATGATGGTCAGCCCCGGCCCAGCTCGATACCCAGTTCCCGCCCACGCGCCTCGGCCGCGCGCACGCCACCCACCACTGCATCAAAGAACCCCGCCTCCGCCATGCTCGCCAGCGCCGCTGCGGTGGTACCGCCCTTGGAGGTGACACGCTCGCGCAGCACCCCAGGCGCCTCATCGGAAGCTGCCGCCAGGCGGGCCGCGCCGAGCACCGTCTCGATCGCCAGCTTGCGCGCGGTTGCTTCGTCAAAACCCAGTCCGCGCCCCGCCGCCTCCAGGGCCTCGATGAAGTGGAACACATAGGCCGGCCCGCTCCCGGACACCGCCGTCACCCCATCCATCTGCGCCTCATCGGCCACCCACACCACACTCCCCACCGCCTCCAGGACACGTGCGGTAGCCGCGCGGCCGTCAGCATCCACGCTGGCGTCGGCGCACAACCCGGTCACGCCCGCCCCGATGAGCGCCGGGGTATTGGGCATGGCCCGCACCAGCAGGCGATGGCCACCCATCCAGCGCGCGATGTCGGCCATGCGCAAGCCGGCGGCAATGCTGATGACCAGTTGCGTCGTCAGCTTCCCGCACAGCGGCACCAGTGCCTCCTTCATGGTTTGCGGCTTGACCGCCAGCACGATCACATCGCAGTCGAGAAAGCGCTCATCCACCTGCGCCACGGTCCGCACGCCGAATCGGCTGGCGAGGTTGGCGCGGCACGCGTCGGAAGGATCGAGCGCCTGCAAATCAGCACCCGCGAAGCCGCGCTCGCACAACCCGCCTATCAGTGCGGCGGCCATGTTGCCACCGCCCAGAAACGAAATCCTCAGCCTGTTGCTCGCCATTACATCCTCACTCCGGTTCTCGTTCCAAAAATGGCACTCCCGACCCGTACCAGCGTGCTACCCGCCTCGATCGCCAATTCCAGGTCGTCGGACATGCCCATGGAGAGCGTGTCCACAGCGTGGCCCCGCGCCCTCAATTCACCCAGCAATTCGCGCAACAAGCCGAAGCGCTCGCGCAGCACCCCGGCACCGCCGTCGGGCTCGGGGATGCACATCAACCCGCGCAGCCGCAATCGCGGCAAGTCGGCGACCTGACGCGCCAACGCCACGACCTGATCGGGCGCCACCCCGCTCTTGCTGGCCTCGCCGCTGACATTGACCTGTATGCACACATTGAGCGGCGGGAGGTGGTCGGGGCGTTGGGCCGATAGTCTTTCGGCCACCTTGACCCGTTCCAGGCTATGCATCCAGTCAAAGTGGCTGGCCACCAGGCGCGTCTTGTTGCTCTGCAACGGCCCGATGAAATGCCACTCCAGGCCTGTATCGGCGAGTGCGGCGATCTTGTCCACGCCCTCCTGGACGTAGTTCTCGCCAAATGCCTTCTGCCCCGCCCGCGCCGCCGCGCGCACGCTTTCCGCGGGCCAGGTCTTGCTCACCGCGAGCAGGCCGACTGTCGCGGGGTCGCGGCCGGCCGCAAGCGCTGCGGCCGCAATGCGCTGCTTCACGGCTTGCATGTTGGACGTGATTGATGTCATATAACACTAGTCGGGACGCCAAGGAATTGCGCGGCCAGTATAGCACCGGCCATTGCCACGCCCGCGCGCGCCCCTCCCTCACACCAGCCCCGGAACGGACCTCATGGACATCACCGAACTGCTCGCCTTCTCCGTCAAGAACAAGGCTTCCGATTTGCACCTGTCGGCGGGCCTGCCACCGATGATACGGGTGCATGGCGATGTCAGACGCATCAATCTGCCGCCGATGGAGCACAAGGACGTGCACTCCATGGTGTACGACATCATGAACGACGGGCAGCGCAAGCAGTACGAAGAAATACTGGAGTGCGACTTCTCCTTCGAGATCCCCAACCTCGCCCGCTTCCGCGTCAACGCCTTCAACCAGAACCGTGGCGCCTCGGCGGTGTTCCGTACCATTCCGTCGAAAGTGCTGTCGCTGGAAGAACTCAACGCCCCCAAGTCGTTCAAGGACATCGCCAACCAGCCGCGCGGCATCGTGCTGGTCACCGGACCGACCGGTTCGGGCAAATCCACCACGCTGGCCGCAATGGTCGACTACATCAACCAGAACGAATACGCCCACATCCTCACGATCGAAGACCCGATCGAGTTCATTCACGAATCCAAGCGCTGCCTGATCAACCAGCGCGAAGTACACCGCGATACGCTGTCGTTCAACAACGCGCTGCGCTCGGCGCTGCGTGAGGACCCGGACGTGATCCTGGTGGGCGAGTTGCGCGATCTGGAAACCATCCGCCTGGCGCTGACCGGTGCCGAGACCGGCCACCTGGTGTTCGGCACCCTGCACACCTCGTCGGCGGCCAAGACCATAGACCGCATCATCGACGTGTTCCCGGCAGAGGAAAAGGACATGGTCCGCGCCATGCTCTCCGAGTCCCTGCGCGCGGTCATCGCGCAGACGCTGCTGAAGACCAAGGACGGCACCGGCCGGGTCGCGGCCCACGAGATCATGATAGGCACGCCAGCCATCCGCAACCTGATCCGCGAGAACAAGATCGCGCAGATGTACTCCGCGATCCAGACCGGCCAGGGCCTGGGCATGCAGACACTGGACCAGTGCCTGCAGGATCTGGTGCGACGCAACGTCGTATCGGTGGTCGAAGCCAAGATGCGTGCGCAGAACAAGGACAATTTCAACACCTGAGCGCGACACTGACGGCGACATCGCCATACGCGGCAACTGAGTAACGGCAGCACAAGATGCCGGGGCATCCCGGACTGGAGGTTCAAGAATGGAACGCGATCAGGCACTCAAATTCATGCACGATCTGCTCAAGCTGATGGTGCAGAAGAACGGCTCCGACCTGTTCATCACATCCGGCTTTCCCCCGGCCATCAAGATCGACGGCCGCGTGGTACCGCAGTCCAACCAGGTACTGACGCCACAACACACCTCCGAACTGGCGCGCTCGATCATGAACGACCGCCAGGCGGCCGAGTTCGAGGCCACCAAGGAATGCAACTTCGCCATTTCCCCGGCCGGCATCGGGCGCTTCCGTTCCAACGCCTTCATCCAGCAAGGGCGGGTCGGACTGGGGCTGCGCACCATCGCGCAGACCATCCCGACCCTCGAAGACCTGGGCCTGCCCGATGTGCTCAAGGATGTGGCGATGACCAAGCGCGGGCTGGTGATCTTCGTCGGCGGCACCGGCACCGGCAAGACCACGTCACTGGCGGCGATGGTGGACTTTCGCAACAGCCACTCCTACGGCCACATCATCACCGTTGAAGACCCGATCGAGTTCGTGCACACGCACAAGAACTGCATCGTGACCCAGCGCGAGCTGGGGATAGACACCGACAGTTGGGAGATCGCGCTGAAGAACACCCTGCGCCAGGCCCCCGACGTGATCCTGATGGGCGAAATCCGCGACCGCGAGACCATGGACTACGCCATCGCGTTCGCCGAAACAGGCCACCTCTGTCTCGCCACGCTGCACGCCAACAGCACCAACCAGGCGCTCGACCGGATCATCAACTTCTTCCCCGAAGAGCGCCGCCAGCAGCTACTCATGGACTTGTCGCTCAACATCCGGGCGATGATCTCGCAGCGCCTGATGCCGCTGAAGGAACGCAAGGGCCGCGTACCGGCAGTCGAGATCATGCTCAACTCGCCGCTGATCGCCGACCTGATCTTCAAGGGTGAAGTCCCCGGCATCAAGGAAGTGATGAAACGCTCGCGCGAACTGGGCATGCAGACCTTCGACCAGAGCCTGTTCCAACTATATGAAGACGACCTGATCAGCTACGAAGACGCGCTGCGCAACGCCGACTCGGTCAACGACCTGCGCCTGCAGATCAAGCTGCACAGCCGCCACGGCGAGCGCGACTTCGCCGCCGGGACGCGCAACCTCGATATCGTTTAGGCGGACTGCGGCGCCGGGTCACCCTTGGGCCGGCGCTCGCTACCGGAGAACATCCGGTACTCGTAGAGCCGGCACTCCAGCGCACCGTTGAAGAGCGGGGTGCGCTTGCTCGCCTTGAGCCCCAGCAGTTTGGGCAAGGTGGTGTCGGCGCTCAGGAAGTAGCAGCGCCAGCCGGCCCAGTTCTTCTTCAGCGTATCGCCGATGCGCGGATAGAGCGACGCGAGCGCGTCGGTCTCGCCCAGCCTGACGCCATACGGCGGGTTGGTGACCAGCACCCCGCTCTCCCCCGGCGCCGCCAGTTCCAGGAAATCGGCGCGCTGCAAACCGGCACACCCGCCCAGCCCGGCCGCTTCAAGGTTGATGCGGGTCCGTCGGACTTGATCTCCGACGATGTCCGAGCCATACAGCGGCAGTTGCCGCGGCGGCTGACGCCGCGCCTGTGCGGCACCGCGCACGCTGGCCCAGGCGGCCTGATCGAAATGGCGAAAACGTTCGAACGCAAAACCGCGCCCCAGCCCCGGCGCGATGCCGAGTGCGATCTGGGCCGCCTCGATCAGAAAAGTGCCACTCCCGCACATCGGGTCTATCAACGCCTGCCCCGGTTGCCAACCCGAGATCCTGAGAATGCCGGCCGCCAGGTTTTCTTTCAGCGGCGCCTCGACCGCCGCCTCCTTGAAACCGCGCTTGTACAACGGGGCGCCCGAGGTATCGAGGTAAAGCGTGACCGTATCGCGGGTCAGATAGGCGTGCACGCGCACCGCCGGGTCTGCCGTATCGACGCTGGGGCGGCGCCCGGCCACGGTGCGGAAATGGTCGCAGATGGCATCCTTGATCCGCAACGTGACGAACTCCAGGCTCTTGAGCGGCGAGTGCCGCGCCGTGACGTGCACGCGTAGCGTGTCGTCCGGGGTAAACCACTTGGCCCAGGTCGCGCCATAGGCGAGGCGGTAGATATCCTCTTCGGCACGATAGCGGCCCGCGCACAGCTTCCACATCACACGCGTCGCAAGGCGGCTTTCAAGGTTGGCGCGATAGCACACCTGCCAGTCACCGGCGAAACCGACACCACCGTGGGTGAGTTCGATCTGCGTGGCACCGACCTCGGCCAGTTCCTCGGCCAGCATCGGTTCGAGTCCTCGCGGGCAGGGGGAAAAAAAGGTTTCTTTCATTGCTTGAGCCATGGTTTAGGTATAACAACAAGGCGCCGCTGAAGAGCGCGGCGCGTCAGAACGGCTTCAGGACCACCAGGAAGGTCACCGCGATCAACACCAGCACCGGCACCTCGTTGAACACCCTGAACCACATGTGGCTGCGCACATTGCGCCCGGCGGCAAAATCCTTCATCAACTTGCCGCAATAGACATGATAGGCAAGCAGACCGGCCACCAACGCCACCTTGGCATGCAGCCAGCCCCCGGCAAATCCGTATCCCAGCCATAGCCACACCCCCAGCGCGACGGCCAGCACCGCGAGCGGCGTCATGAAGCGGTACAGCTTGCGCTCCATCAACTCAAGCCTCTCACGAGTCGCCGCATCGCTGACCATGGCGTGGTTCACGAACAGGCGCGGCAGATAGAACAACCCGGCAAACCAGCTCACGACAAACACGATATGCAACGCTTTCAGTATCAACATCCATCACCCCTTGGCCGTGGCGTCAACGCTGCCGCATAGCCCTCGCGCACGGTGGGGTAACGCAGCCTAAGTCGCAGTTCATCACGAATACGGTCATTGCACAGGCGGCGCGATTCGGCCATGAAGGACAACGCCATCGGGGTCAGCTTCGCGCTCAATTCGGCCCTGCCCATGCGCGGCGGGCGCGGCAACCCCAGCGCATCCGCGGCAAACTCGAAATACTCGCCCATCTTCATCCGCGTATCATCCACCGCGTTATACACCCGCCCCGGACGCCCACGGAACAATGCCACACAGGCCAACCGTGCCAGATCGTCGGCATGGATGTGGTTGGTATACACATCGTCCTCAGCGGACAGGATGGGCGTACCCCGCTCCAGCCGCTCGACCGGCAGTCGATCCGCCGCGTAGATGCCCGGCGCCCGCAGCACACAGACGCACACGCGGTTGCGCGCGGCGAAACGTCGCAGCCGTCGCTCGGCATCGACCCGGCGCCGCGCCCGGTCGGTATCCGGCCGGCACGTATCGGTTTCGCTGACCAGCGCCCCGGCGCGATCTCCGTACACCCCGGTGGTGGAAATGTACACGATGCGCTGTGGTAGACTCCCCCGGCACGCGAGGGCCGCCAGCAAGCGCGCCGTGCGGGTATCGCCCGCGCCGCTTCCGGGTGGGGGCGCGAAATGCAACAGGGCATCCGCAATCCCGGCCACGCGCGCGAGGCTGTGCCTATCATCGAGATCTGCGATCAGCGGCTGAGCGCCCAGCGCACGCAGTTGATCGCGGGCGTCGGAATGGCGGGTCACCGCGTAGACCTTGAACCGTTTTGCCAGCCACGGTATCGCACGGCGTGCGACGTCACCGCTGCCGACGATCAGAACATTTTTCATGCGCGAATTATCTCACGGCCCATGCAGTTCCTGATTTCAACCGACCCCGACCAACTGAAGTTCTCCGCGACCGAGGATGAGTCGGTGCTCGAAGCGGCGCTGGCGGCCGGGCTGCTGCTTCCCCATGGTTGTCGGGACGGCGCGTGCGGCGCGTGCAAGGCTCGCATCGTGCACGGTGAGATCGAGCAGGGCGAAGTTGCCGACAGCGCGCTGAGCGATGCCGAGCGCGCGGCCGGATACGCGTTGCTATGCAAGGCACGCGCCCGTTCCGACCTGGTCATCAAGGTACGCGGCGTTAGCCGCGGCGGCGATATCGCCCCGCAAAAAATGCCGTGTCGCGTGCAGGACATGCGGCGTCTCGCCGACGACGTGATGATGGTCACGGCCAAACTGCCGGCCAGTCACAACTTCCGCTTTCACCCCGGTCAGTACATCGACGTTCTGCTGCCCGACGGGCGACGCCGCAGCTTCTCCATCGCCAACGCCCCGCACGACAACGACCACCTCGAACTGCACATCCGCCGCGTACCGAACGGCTATTTCACCGGGCAGGTGTTCAACGAGCTGAAAGCACGCGACATCCTGCGCATCGAGGGGCCGCTGGGGTCGTTCTTCCTGCGCGAGGAGCGCGACCGGCCCATCGTCCTGCTCGCCGGCGGCACCGGATTCGCCCCGATCAAGAGCATCGTCGAACACGTCATTGCCACTGGCATTGAACGCGATCTCATGCTTTACTGGGGCGCACGCATGCGCGAAGGACTCTATATGCATGAGCTTGGCTGCTCGTGGGAAAAGACACTGCGCGGGTTTCGCTACGTTCCGGTCTTGTCGGAAGCGACCGCGAGCGACGCGTGGACGGGACGTTGCGGCCTGGTGCATGAGGCCCTCATGGCGGACATTCCGGACCTTTCCGGCCACGACGTGTATGCGTGCGGCGCGCCGGCGATGATAGAAGCGGCGCGACACGAACTGAGCACCCGCTGCAACCTTGCACCCGACGCGTTCTTTGCCGACGCCTTCACCTTTGCACTCGACTCCCACGTGTGACCCCATGCCCCAGACCACCATCCTGACCCGCGAACCCGTCGTCAACAAGAAACGCGCCATCACCGCCAACCGCCTGATCGCGCACGGGCCGAATATTGCCTCGGTCGTCGAAACCCTCGGCGCGCTCGCCCAATTCTGGCCCACGCGCAATACCGTGTTCGTCTCACTGGCCAGGCTGGTTCCCACACCCGAGCTGATGGAATGGCAAGTGCCGTCGAACACCATGATAGAGATTCCGGCCCAGACGCTGGCGCACCCGCTCACCAGCGCGCTGATGCCGCAACTGCAGGCATCCGGCATCAGCCTGTGCCTGAGCTGGTTCGCACCCGGCGTGACGCCCCCCGACGGCATCGACTGGCGTTTCGTCCTGATGGACACGCGCAAGCAAACCACCGCCGCGGGCGCCCCCGGCATAGGGCTGGCCTGGGGGCTGGCCGACATCGGCGCGTTCCAGAATGCCATCAAGAACGGCTTCGACGGCGCTTCGGGCTGGTTCTTCCTGCACGGCAATCCGCCCCCCAAAGCCCTCATGCCCGGCCACGCCCAGATCGTGAGGCTGCTCAACCTGGTACGCAACAATGCCGACATTCGCGAGATCGAAGCGCTGCTGAAGCAGGACGTGGCGATTTCGTACAAGCTGCTGCGCTATATCAACTCGGCCGGTTTCGGCCTGATGTGCGAGATCCAGTCGTTCAGGCACGCGGTCAGCATCCTGGGCTACTCCAACCTGAACAAGTGGTTGTCGCTGCTGCTGGTCACCGCCTGCCGCGACCCCGGCGCGCCGGCGATGATGCAGACATCGATCGCACGAGGCCGTTTCATGGAAAAGATAGGCGCGGACTTCTTCGACAAGTCCGAGCATGACAACCTCTTCATCACCGGCGCCTTCTCGCTGCTGCCGATCCTGCTCGGGGCGTCGATGCACACCATACTCGACGAGATGCATCTGCCCGACGCCGTCTCGGACGCGTTGCTGCACGACGAAGGCGAGTACGCACCGTTTCTGAAACTGGCGCGGGCGAGCGAGAGTTTCGAGTGTGCCGCACTGCAGGCGCAGGCGGCCGAACTGCAACTGACGAACGAACAGATCAACACCGCGTTGCTCGACGCGCTCGCGTTCGCCGACAGTTTCCAGGGCTGATTCGCGCGCACCACGGATCAGCAGGCGACGGTGTCGCGTATGCACAACACTGTGTAGACGCGGGATTTCTGTTGTATTGTTAGTGATCGCCACACGATCACCGCCGCCACGAACCGCCCGGACTCCATGACCCGACTGAACGAGGTGCCGTTCTACGATCCGCATCCCGATCCCCTTCAGGGGATAGAACCGGCGTCCCGCATCCTGATAGTCGACAGCGATGCCGCGCAGCGCATCAACCTGCGCCGCATCCTGACCCAGCCCGGCCGTCAGTTCGATCAATGTGGCGGCTATTCCGAGATCCTGGCGCGACTCACGGGCGCGCACTACGACCTGATACTGCTCGATTACCGGCTCCCCGACGGCAACAGCCTGGCAATACTGGAGTGGCTGGAACGACAGGGTCGCGACGAAGCCGTGATCATGATGAGCGACGACTGTGCGATGGATGTCGCGATCCGCGCGCTCAGGCGAGGCGCCGATGACTTCCTGCGCAAACCCTGCCACGAAATCGAATTGCGGCGCAGCGTGCGTGACGTGCTGAAGAAGCACGCCTCGGAACGCACCAACCGCAGCCTGCGCGAACGGCTCGTCGCCTCCGAACGGCTGCACCGCGATCTGGCCGAACGCTCACCGGATCTCGTGTTTTCGCTCGACACCGAAGGTTGCTTCAAGTTTGTCAATCCGCGCGTTATCAGCACACTCGGCATGTCCGAGCGTGAGCTGGCGGGACGGCGCTTGAGTTCCCTGGTCGAAGCCGGCAACGCGGCCGAACTGGACGAGCTGCTGCGCGCACAGCGGGCTGACCCGGCACGCGACTTCAATGCCGAGCTGCACCTGAAGTGTCCGGGCGGGACCACCGACGGCTGCGAAGACGGACATGTCACGGTCGAGGTGCGCGGCTCCCCCATTACCGAACAGGACGCCGGGCGTGCCGTGTATACCGGCCTGTACTGCGTCGCACGCGATGTCTCGGCCCATCGACGCGCCGAAGAACTGGTGGGATTCCAGACCTACCATGACCAACTGACGCGGCTGCCCAACCGCACCCTGTTCCGCGACCGCCTGGAACTGGCCATTGCGCAAGCGCAGCGCCGCTGCAATTGCCTGGCGGTGATGATTGCCGATATCGACAGATTCAAGCTGGTCAATGACGGCTACGGACACGCCGACGGAGACGCATTGCTGTGCCAGATCGCCGCTCGTTTCACCGACGCGGTCAAGAGTGGTGATACGGTGGCACGCCTGGGCGGTGACGAGTTCGCGATACTGCTCACCGACATCGGCGGCGCGGAAGAAGCCCAGCGGGGCGCGCGCACCATCATGCGCGCCCTTGAAGAACCGTTTGCGCTCAGCCAGGGGCCGTTTCGCGTCACGCTCAGCATCGGCATAGCGATCTACCCGACCGACGGCGACAGTGCCGAGATGCTGACCCGCCATGCCGACATCGCGATGCGCCAGATCAAGCAAGCGGGGAAGAACGGGCTGCGCTTCTTCGCCCCGGAATACAACAGCCACCATCGTCAGCGCATCGCGATGGAAAACGACTTGCGGGTCGCACTGGACCGCGATCAACTCGAACTACTGTATCAACCCCAGGTGAGCCTGACCGAGAACCGCATCGTCGGCATGGAAGCGCTGCTGCGCTGGAACCATCCGGACAATGGGGTCATCAGCCCGGCCACCTTCATTCCCGTGGCTGAAGAAATCGGCTTGATCGGTGAGATCAGCCACTGGGTGGTGGAGCAGGCCTGCGCACAGCTCGCCACGTGGCGTACCGCGGGGCACTCCCACCTCAAGATGTCACTCAATCTCGCACAACACGACTTCGGCCGCGAAGACATCATCGAACTGGTGATGGACTGCCTGCGTCGCTTCATGCTCCCGCCGGACCGGCTCGAACTCGAAATCACCGAAAGCATGGCGATGCAGGACGGGCGTAGCGTGGCCGGTCGCATCCGTGCATTGCGCAGCGCCGGAGTGGGCATCGCGATCGACGACTTCGGCACCGGCTACTCGGCACTCGCCTACCTGCAGGAGCTGCCGGTCAACGTGCTCAAGATCGACCGCCGCTTTGTCCGCGACCTCGACGGACTGGTCACCAACCCCATCGTCGCGGCCATTGCCGGTATCGCCAAGGGGTTCGGACTGAAGCTGATCGCCGAAGGCGTCGAGCACGCCCGGCAGGCGCTCAACCTTAAGGCGCTGGGCTGTGACGTGATGCAGGGCTACTATTTCGCCAAACCCCTGAGCGCGGCCGAGGCATTGCGCGCCATCCCCCTGTCGCCACGCCCTGTCATGGAATGAAGTTGATAAAAAAACCGGCGCACGGCCGGTTTTTCGTTTGAGTCACCCCGGCATGAATGCCGGGGCAAGCGCTCACTTGGTCGCCAGCACCCACTCCACCAGCTTCTTCGCTTCGTCGGCGCTCACCGCCGGGTTCGGCGGCATCGGCACCGGGCCCCATACGCCCGACCCGCCCTTCTGCACCTTGGTGACCAGCGCGGCAACCACATCCTGGCCGGCGTACTTGGCCGCGATGTCCTTGAAAGCCGGGCCGACCACTTTCTTGTCCACCGAATGACAGGCCAGACAGTTCTTCGACTTGGCCAGCGCCTGGTCGGCGAATGCGGGGGCGGCAGACAGCAGGCTGATGGCGGCGACCGCCGTAACTAATACCTTCATCTTCTCTTTCCTCTCTCGACAGTGTTGTTGAAACGCGTTGATACTAAACCAGAGCCGCTCACTTGCCTACCGGGGCGGCAGCTCATGCAGGGTCTGCTCCAGCGCTGCAATGCTGTCCAGCGGACTCAGGCAGTTAACGCCACGGCAGACCCAGGCGTTGACACGGTCTCGTCGTGGCTTGTCGAGCACTGGCGGCAAGTTCGCGACGCCGTCGGCGATGAACAAACACAGCGTATCCGGCACCTGACTCACCCTCAGCGCCGCTTGCCACTCAGCCAGCTCCACCGCGCCACCGCGCACCACGACCACCGTGGGCGGACTCAACAGTTCGGCCAGTGCCCGCACCAGGCTGGCGCATCCTTCGGGGCGCGTCTCCAGCACCGGCCACGCCCAGCGCACAACCCGCTCGCCTGCTTCAAGGTAGCGCGCCTCGCCGGTGAGATGCCCCAGCCGCAACAGCGCCAGCGCCGCCACGCCGTTGCCTGACGCCATCGCGTTGTCGTGCAGCGGCTTGGGGCGCTGGATCAAGGCTTCGTGATCATCGCGGGTAAAGAAGTAGCCACCTTCGGCGCGGTCTTCAAAACTATCCAGCAGCGCGTCGGCAAGCTCGCGGGCAAAGCTCAGGTCATCGGCTTCGAAGCGCCCTTGCATCAGTTCGATCAAGGCCTCGATCAGGAAGGCATGATCGTCCAGATAGGCGTTGAGCCGCCCCGCGCCACCGGCACCCACCGCAAGCAGACGTCCATCGCGCCACAGGTGTTCGCGCACGAACGCAAGCGCCCGGCGCGCCGACGCCAGCCACTCGTCCCGCCCGAACACCCGCGCCGCCCGCGCCATGCCGGCGATCATCAGCGCATTCCAGCCGGTCAGCAGCTTGTCGTCCAGCCCCGGTCGCACCCGGCCGGCGCGCGCCTCGAACAGCCGCGCGCGCGCCTGCGCGAGCAGCGCCTCGGCTTGCGCCAGCGGCCATCCCAGTTCGTTCGCGACCTGCGCCAGCGGCCGTCGGATACACAGATGCCAGGCCCGCCCCTCGAAATTCGGCGTCCCGTCAAGGCCGTACACACGCTGCGCCACGCGCAACTGCCCGGAGTCGAGCAACCGCGCCGGTTCGTCCCGGTCCCAGACGTAATAGCGCCCTTCCTCACCTTCCGAATCGGCATCCAGTGCCGCGTAGTAGCCACCCGCCGGGGATTGCATCTCGCGCATCGCCCACGCGGCGGTTTCGTCCACGATGCGTCGATACAGTGGATCGCCATCGATCTGCCAGGCTTGAGCATACAGGCCGAGCAGCGCACCGTTGTCGTAGAGCATTTTCTCGAAATGCGGAATCTGCCAGCGCGCGTCGGTGCTGTAGCGACAAAAGCCGCCGCCCAACTGGTCGTAGAGCCCGCCCTCGGCCATGCGCCGCAGCGTGGTGAGCGCCATGTCGCGCGACGCCTGCTCGGCAGCGCTCCGGTAGCGGTAGAGCAGGAACGCCAGATCGGTGGGGTGAGGGAATTTGGGCGCATCACCGAAGCCGCCATGCGTCTCGTCGTACGCAGCCGCCAGTTGGTCGCACAAGCGCTGCAATGGCGCGGCGCTCAACGCACCCGTCTGCGCCGCCGCCCCACCCACGGCCGCGGCCCGCGCCAGGGCGTTGCCCAAGGCGCCATTCTGCTGCGTGATCGCTTCGCGCTGGGTGCGGTAGGCCGCCGCAATCTGCGCCAGCAAGTCGGTAAAGCCGGGCAACCCATGGCGCGCATGATTGGGAAAGTAGGTTCCACCGAAAAACGGCATGCCGTCCGGCGCCAGAAACATGGTCAACGGCCAGCCGCCGGCGCGCCCGGTGAGCAACTGATGGGCGCTCTGGTAGATCTGGTCCAGGTCCGGGCGCTCCTCGCGATCAACCTTGATGTTGATGAACTCCCGGTTCATCAGCGCCGCGGTCGGCTCATCCTCGAACGACTCGTGTGCCATCACGTGGCACCAGTGACAGGCCGAATACCCGATCGACAGCAGGATGGGGCGGTCCTGGCGCCGCGCCTGATCAAGCGCTTCGGCACCCCACGGCTGCCAGTCCACCGGATTGTCAGCATGCTGCAGAAGGTAAGGCGAGGTTTCAGTAGCCAGACGATTGGGCATGGACGACTCCATTGCACCGGGCGGGCGGAGGTGCTGGTGTGGTCGAGTCTACGACTACTGACGAACTTCGGCTACGTTGGCAGGCATGGCGATGTCGCCGGTCGAGCGGAACGGGTTGATGTCCAGCCCACCGCGCCGCGTATAGCGCGCCCACACCGCCAGCCGCTCGGGCTGGCAGCGGCGCAGGATGTCGCAGAACACGCGTTCGACACACTGCTCATGAAACTCGTTGTGGTTGCGCAGCGACACGACATAGCGCAGCAAACCGGCCCGGTCGATCGCCGCCCCCGCATAGCTGACCACCAGCATGCCCCAGTCGGGCTGCCCGGTGACGAGGCAGTTCGACTTGAGCAGATGGGTGTACAGCGTTTCGACCACCCCCCCCCTCGCCGCGTCGCACCCCAGCAGATGCGGGGCCGGCAGATAGGTGTCGATGTCGATGTCCATGTCGTCGAGCAACTCCCCATCGGGGTATGCGGCAACGCGCTGTGGGCACCGCGACAGCGGCGCTATGCTCACCTCCACCGCCGCCCCGCACGCCTGCGACAGATCGCGGGCAATCAGCGCCTGCACCGCCTCGGGGCTGACAAAACGGCTCTGGTTGAACGAGTTGAGATAGAGCTTGAGCGATTTCGACTCGATCAGCCGCGCCGACTCCGCCGGCACACGAAACTCGCCCAGCGCGACCACCGGCTTGCCGCGTTCGTTCAGCCACGACAACTCATAGGCGTTCCACACATCCTCGCCCACGAACGGCAGCGCGTCCGCCGCGATACCGAGTTCGTCGCGTTTGCTCTGGCGCGCTATCGGAAACAGCAGCTCCGGGGCGTAGGTAGCGCGGTAGGTGACGGCTTTGCCGAGCGGCGAGGCGCCGGCGTCGGCGCCGGCGCCAGGAAAAGGTGTCTGATTCATCACGCGAATTGTAAGGGATGCGAGCCAAACACTGTGACACTTGCCCGCCCCTGGAGAACGCGAACTGCGGCCGCCATGGTATCTTGGCCGCCACCATGGACATCACCCGCGTCGCGCTGATCGAGGACAACCCGGAGTTCCTGCGCCGCTTCGCCGACATCGTCGAGGCAGCGCAGGATCTTGTTCTGGCCGGCCGCGCCGCCAGCGCCGCCGAGGGGCACGCCCTCGCTGCCCGGCACGCCGCCGACGTCTACCTCGTCGATCTCGGCCTGCCCGACGGCGACGGCATCGACATCATCGCCCGCATCGCCGCCGGCCAGCCCGAGGCTGACGTCATGGTGATCACCGTCTTCGGTGACGACGAGCACGTGCTGCGCTCCCTCGAAGCCGGTGCCGCCGGCTATCTGCTCAAGGACGCCCTGCCCACGGAGATCGTCGCCTGCATCCGCGAGCTGCGCCAGGGCGGCGCACCGCTGAGCCCGTCGATCGCCCGCCGCCTGCTGCGCCGCTTCCGCGCCCCACCCACCGCCGCCAGCGCCAGCCCGCTTTCCGCCCGCGAGGGCGAAATCCTCACCCTCGTCGCCAAGGGCTTGTCCTTCGCCGAGGTCGGCAAGGCCCTCGCCATCTCGCCGCACACCGTCACCGCCCATGTGCGCAAGATCTACCGCAAACTCGCCGTCAACTCCCGCAGCGAGGCGGTTTTCGAGGCGCGGCAGATGGGGTTGCTGAAGTGAGCGCCCGTGGGGTACTCATCGCCTTGCTCGCCGTCCTGATGGGACTGACTTTGCCCGCCAGGGCGGTCGACGGCGGCCCGGGCGAAGTCGTGGTCGAGCTGCGCGACGCCCGCTATCTCGTCGAACCCTGGCACGAGATGAGTATCCCCCCCAGGGACGACGACCCGCGCTGGCGCCCGTTGACCCTGCCCGGCCAGGTCGACAACCCGGAACAAGGGCTGGTCAGGGTATGGTTCCGCCTCAACTTCCGCCTCGACGACCGTCCGGGCCAGAGCCAGGCCGTGCTCTTCCCGCGTCTGTATAGCGGCGGCAGCCTGTTCCTCAACGGTGCCCTCGCCGGCGCGGTGGCCGGCTCCTCGCCCACCGTCCAGGCCAACTGGCTGCGGCCCCACGAGTTCTTCCTGCCGACCCAGGGGTTGCGGCCCGGCGAAAACACCCTGCACGTGGGCATGTCCAGCCGTTATGCCCAGATCGGCTTCGGCGCGCCCTTCGTCGGCCCGCCGGAAGCCATCCGCGCCCGCTACGAAAAGCGCCTGTTCTGGGAATACAACGTCGCCATGATCTCCGTCTGGCTGCTGACCACGGGCGGGCTGCTGCTGCTGACCATCTGGCTGCTGCGCCGGCAGGACATCCTCTACGGCATGCTCGGCCTGGCGGCGCTGATGTGGGGCATCCGCACCATCCATCACGTGTGGCCGCTGGTGCCGCTGGAATGGTGGGTTCCCTGGCGTGCCGTCTACTACGCCGGCACCGGCTACGGCGACATCCTGCTGTGTCTGTTCGTGCTGCGCGTGGCGCGCTGGCACCGCGCCTGGATCGAGCGCGCGGCGCTCGCCTACGCCGCCGTCGGCCCGCTCGCCATGATCCTGCTGGGCCAGGCTTTCCTGCACCGGGACGCGCTCTGGTATGCCGGTGCGATTCCGCTCAACCTGCTGGCCGTAACCATGATCGTGCGCGCGGCCTGGCGCATCCGCAGCTGGGACACCGTCGCACTGGCCGCCACGCTGATCTTCACCGGCGCCGCCTTCGCCTGGGATATCGCCGTCAAGGGCGGCTGGATTTCCTTCAGCAACATCTACATTTCCCACGTCCTGACGCCGCTGGTGATCCTCGGCATCTGCCTGGTGCTGCTGGTGCATTTCGTCGCCGCCCTCGGCCTGGCCGAGCGCGCCAACGAGCGGCTGGAGGCACGCGTGCGGGCGCGGGAGGCCGAACTCACCGCCAGCCACGAAGCCCTGCGCCGCCTCGAATCCGCCCAGGCCGCCGCTGCGGAACGGGGCCGCATCGTGCAGGACATGCACGACGGTCTCGGCTCGCAACTGCTCTCCGCCCTCGCCATGGTCGAACGCGGCGCCGCCGGCGAGCGCGAGATCTCCCAGGTGCTGCGCGAATGCATCGACGACATGCGCCTGGCCATCGACGCCCTGGCGCCGGGCGACGACGACCTGCTCTCGGCGCTCGGCGCCCTGCGTTTTCGCATGGAGCCGCGCCTGGCCGCCGCCGGCATCACGCTCGACTGGCGCATCGCCACCGCGAGCGACGCCATCCAGATCGAGCCGCGCGAAGGGCTGGCGCTGCTGCGCACCCTGCAGGAGGCCATCGCCAACGTGCTCAAGCACGCCGGCGCCTCGCGCCTGTGCGTTACGGTGCGCGAAGAGGGCGGCGCACTCGAGATCGCCGTCGCCGACAACGGCCGCGGCTTCGACCCCGGCGCCGCCGGGCGCGGACGCGGTCTCGCCCACATGCGCCAGCGCGCCGCCGCGATGGGTGCCGTGCTCGACATCCGCAGCTCGGCCACCGGCAGCGAAATCCGCCTGCGCAAGGCACACCCGGCCACCCCGGCGCAATAGCATGTTCGTGGGATAGCCGGGCACCAGCGGGCGCTCTAGGCTACCGGGCAGTCCACCTCTGCGCCCGGGAGCAAGCCCCATGCATCCGTTCCATCACTCCCCCTCGCGGGCCTTCCTTGCCCTGTTCGTCGCGTTGTGTGCAGCATCGGCGCAAACCGCCCCCCTCAACGACACCGGCATCACCCTGTGCGGCGGCTACCCGGACGGCAACACCCCCGCGCCATGCACCCCCAACCCCGCCGGGCAGGACGCCGACTACGGGCGCGACGCCGCTGCCCAGGCCGGAGTGCTGACCAAGATCGGCGGCAGCGCCGATGCAGCCAACGGCTTCGACTTCACCAAGATCGCCAACGACGGCACGGCACTGCCGGCCAGCGCCGTGCTTGGCACCAACCCCGGCGACTGGGCGTGCACGCGCGACAACGTCACCGGACGGGTGTGGGAGGTCAAACTCGACGACACGCTGCAGACACGCCACCGGGGCCACGCCTACACCTGGTACGACCCCGCCAGTCCTGACGGCAACCCCGGTACGATCGGCGATACCACCACATGCAACGCCACGCTCGGTCTGAGTGAGTGCAATACCAGCAACTACGTCAGCGCGGTCAACGCAGCGGCGCTGTGCGGCTTTAACGACTGGCGCATGCCGACGGTCAAGGAACTGGAGGGCATTGCCGATCGCAACCGTACCAACCCGGCGATCGACCCGGACTATTTTCCGAACTCGCCGAGTTCGGGTTTCTGGTCCGGCTCGCCCTTCGCCTACGATTCCAGCTTCGCGTGGGTCGTGAGCTTCAGCCAAGGCAGCGGAGGCATGGGCGACCGTAGCTCAGACATCAGCAGAGTTCGTCTCGTGCGCGGCGGACAGTGATCTTGCTCCCTTGACATCGATCCGGCATGCACGATCAACGCGGCCCGTAACGGCAATCTCACCTTTTCGACATTGCCCCAGGAGTTTCTCGATGAAGACCTCTCGCCCTCTGCTCCGATTTCTCCTGGCAATCCTCGCGGCCGTCCCGTTCGCGCCCGCCCATGCGGTGATCTGCCAGAACGCGATTCCGCCGGTCAATCCGGACAGCGCCTACACCGACTATGGTGACGGTACCGTGATCCACAAGCCCACCGGGCTGATGTGGAAGCGCTGCAGCGAAGGGCAGACCTGGAGCGGCGCAACCTGCACGGGTACTGCGAGCACGCACACCTGGCAGGCCGCGCTCGATCTGGCCGAAGCCCACGACTTTGCCGGCCGCGGCGGCTGGCGCCTGCCCAACATCAACGAGTTGCGTTCGCTGGTCGAGGAGTGCCGTGCCTATCCGGCGATCAACAACACGATCTTCCCCGCCCCCCCGAACGATGATTTCTGGTCGGGTTCACCCTACGCCGGCGTTTCGTACGGTGCGTGGGGCGTGAACTTCTCCTATGGTGTCCCCTACTTCGACTTCCGCAGCGGCACTCACCACGTTCGCCTCGTGCGCGGCGGACAGTCATTCTCCCCCTTTGACGCCCGTGGTGACGCAACCCCGGACGCATTGGGGAACTTCACGGCGGTGACGAATGCGACGGTCGGGGCGGTGACGACCTCGACCGACAGCAAGACGGTGTCAGGCATCGACACCATGACCGGAGTTGCCATCGCGGGCGAAGGCAGCCCCGAGTACCGCGTGAATGACGGCGCCTGGACCAGCGCGCCGGGTGCGGTCGCAAACGGCGCGCTGCTCGAAGTACGCCTGACCGCCGGGGCAGCGGCCAGCACGCGGGTGGCGACGCTGACGGTGGGCGGGGTGGCGGCGCAGTTCAGCGTGACGGCGGCAACCGGAGGCAGTGACACGACCCCGGACCCCCTCGGAAACTACGCACCGGTGACCAACGCGATCGCCGGGGCGCTGGCCGCCTCGGCCGACAACAAGACGGTGACCGGCATCACGGCACCGACCGGTATCGGCATCGCCGGCGAAGGCAGCCCCGAGTACCGCGTGAATGGTGGGGCGTGGACCAGCGCGCCGGGCACGGTCACAAACGGCGCGCTGCTAGAAGTGCGCCTGACCGCCGGGGCGGCGGCCAGCACGCGGGTGGCGACGCTGACCGTGGGCGGGGTGGCGGCGCAGTTCAGCGTGACTGCGGCGGGTGGCGGTGGCGGTGGTGGTGGTGACGCTCCGGAGAGCACCCTGCCTTTTCCCGTCGCGCCGGTATCGTATGCCTGCACCGGCCCGGATGTGAACACATTCGCTTCGACCGAGGCCGCCACGGCGCGCCCGCTGTCGAGCGCGCTGATCATGCAGCGTGATCTGTGGCTGAATGTCTCGCTCGCGCCGTTTGCCCAGCCGGTGGATGTCTACATCGTGGCCGAACTTCCGGGCGGCGTGTTGCTGGTGCTCAACAGCGCCGGACAATGGCTACCGTACCCAGCCCAGGCCACCCCGTGGCGGGCGAACTCCAGTGCCGCGCTGAACACGACCGCGTGGCAAGCGCCGCTGGCCGCGATTCCGCCCGGCACCTACGCGGCCTACCTTGCCGCAGTGCCGCCCGGTACCAACCCGGCAACCTTCAGTCTGGCGCGTTCGCACTATCACTTGTGGTGCACCGCGCGCGGCATGTGAGCCGGGGCAATAGCATGTTCGTGGGATAGGCGCTCGGCGGCGGGCGCTCTACGCTAACAGCCATGTGCTCCTTCAGTCACTACTGCCGCTTTCCTCCGCCCCCCTCCCCAAACGCGGCCGCATCATGCCCATTCGCGTCGCGCTGATCGAGGACAACCCGGAGTTCCTGCGCCACTTCGCCGACATCGTCGAGGCGGCCGGGGATCCTGTTCTGGCCGGCCGCGCCGCCAGCGCCGCCGAGGGACCTTGCTGTCTGGGGTTCCCCCGGAAAATCCAGCCCGCACCAACCATCGGTAACGCGGGCGATTGACGAAAATCCTATGAGGAGGTCTTGAAAATGGCGATGACAATCCGGGTTGAGAATCAATCGAAGCACGATTTCAAATGTGTTGGAAGCTGGGGTACTCAGCTTAGCGGCCCTTCAGGCACGCTCGTGCCGGCAGGGCGCGAAGTGGAAATCGGAGCGATTGACAGTCCCAACCAACTCTTGAACAAGAACGGAAACTGGGGCTGGTGGTATGTCCAGGACATTCTCAACATGGCTACCATTGAATTTTTTGCCTATGCCGACCCGAGTTCCCACGATCGCGACCGAGCCAGCGCCGGGTTAAGGGCCAACAACAGCCACACCAGAAATCGGATGGAAGGTCCAACCCCAAATCCCCACCCCCAATATCTGGATACCCGGAGAAACGAGCGCTCCTTCACGTTGATCATCAAGTCGGATTGGACCGATAACCCGCCGGCCCATATCTTCAACGTCGGGCACTACGGTTGCTATTACGTACCGGTTATCGGACAAGCGGCTGCCCACGCCTATGTGAAGGTCGTGAGCTTCGACGGCAGTCAGACGGTGAACTTCGATTGTTACGGGGGAACCTCGACCAATGAACATACGGAAGACTGGATCTACCCCGCCCTGTCATTCGTGGCAACAGAAGCCCAGCTCCGGTTGGCCAGAACGATTTGCTGCTTCGATCCCAATGATATTCGGACGAACTACGGTAACAAACCTGACCTTTCGCCGGTGAAATCAAGAGGCAAACTCCATCTTGGCGATTGCAGCGGAATCATCTATCTCCATTCCGGAGTCTGTCACCAAATGGCCAACCGGATTTGTGCGGCGGTCACCGACCTGGAGCCGGGAGACTTGGCCGACATGGCCATGTACAACGACACCCATCTGATTTGGAGCGCCTGCGGCAGCCCGCCTCCCCCCGTTGGGCCACAGCGGGTATGGGATCAGGTTTATGCGGCCTTTTCCGGTCAGATGACGCTCACCGACGCCCAACTAAAACAGGCGGAGGTCTTCAAGGGCGCGCCTTACCCCGTCAGTCTGCTGTTCGTGCCATGGAAGGAATACCTGGCCGAATGCAAAAAACTGGTTGCGCAAGCGATGGGAACGGATTGAAAGACTGAACATCCGGCGGCTGATGCTGGCCTTGTCGGCAAGTGCCGCACAGGGCCAGTTTGCCTGCGCCCCCCAGGGAGATACAGGGCGCGTAGGCTGCGGGACCGGCGACGATAACAGAACACTGCGGCGAGTCAGCACTTCAGGCGGAACGGGACAAAATCCGGCGCGCATCCGGCTGCGCGCGCCAGACGCTGAAGCACAGCCAGCCGAGCACCACGAACGCGGCGACGTTGATCGCTCCGTACATCCGCCCCAGCGTCATCAGGCTCAGTTGCTCGCGCAGCAGCCACGCCACTACCACCAGCAACAGCAAGGCCGTGCCATGGTAGTAAAGGTTGGTGGCAGGGGCGCGCATGGCCAGCAGTGCCAGTTGCAGCGCGGCGGATGCGGCCACCGCGCACATGCCCAGGCTCATCCACATCAGCGCCGGCGCGGCGGTGCGATAACTCTCCCCGTACAGCAGGGACAGCACGTTGCCGCCTTCCGCAACGACCGCCAGCGCAACCACAACCGCGGGAGCGACGAAGAGCAGCCCCCGCTTCACCACATAGGAAAGGAACCCGGTAGCGCCACGCTGGTGAAAAGCGGCCATGAACAGCGGCCGGAAGTAGTTGGTAAGGCCAAGGAACAGCGGCCCGAGCAGATTGACCAATGCCGCGCATGCCGCATAGAGGCCCGCCTGCCGCTCCCCGCCTCCCAGCATGGCCAGCCATGGGTAGATCTGTACGCTGCCGACATGGCACACCCCACCCAGGAACAACCACCGTCCGTACTCGATGTAGTCGCCCAGGACCGCCCGCAGATCCGTGCCTGCGCTTGCAATCCGGCGCCACTGCGCGGCCGATCGCATCGGGATGAATATCACCCACGCCGCCAGTGTCATGACCACGTAGGCCGAGCGCGCCGACAACAGGCCGGCCAACCCCAGCGCCACGATACCGGCCATGTGCGTCAATGAGGCCGCGAGATCGATCCGGAACAGCCGCGTCAAGCGCCCCTGCGCAACCAACTGGCGACGCGTGTATTCGCGCATCAAACCGAACACGATCGCGATCGGCAGGACCGGCCACAGCCGGGCGAGACCTGAAACATCGCCCCACCACGCGAGCGTCAGCCCGACCCCCACGAGCGACGCGACGATGAACGTGCCCCACGCCGCCACCGCTTCCAGATCACGCGCATCGCGCAGCGGCCGTGCGCGAAAGTAGGTGTACGGCGTCGCCACCAGCGTGTCGCCCATCGAATAGGCAAGCACATAGCAGGACAAGCCGAGAGCGTAGGCGCCCAGTTCCTCCTGCCCGCTCCAGGCCCCCACGGCGAGGATGGTGAGGAAGTTGGCCAGGCTGTACAAGGCCTGCCCGGTCATCACCTGCAACGCGCCCGAAACGCGCGCGCCCAGGGTGCGCAGAACGGCTGTCACGCTCACCGATGCGCTGCTCGCGGCCTCACGCCATTTCCGGGACGGTCGCGAGCACCGGCAGCTTCAGATAGCGCCGGACTTCGGCTTCGGAATGGAGACTGTCGTCAAAGAACTCCATCACGAACGCCAGCCCTGTCCCTCCGATCACCCCTACCGCGATCACCCCGAGCAGCACCAGCCACAGTTTGGGGCTGACCGGGCGGCTTGGGGCGGTGGCCAGATTGACCACCGAAACGTTGCCGATCTTGGCCGCCGCCTGTGCCGACACAAAGCGGGTTTCCTCGGTTTTTTCGAGGTACAACTGGCGCGTGTCACGCAGCACTTCAAGCTGTTGCACGAGTTTCTTGTACTCCGCCTCCTGACTGTTGAACCCGCCCAGACGCGACAGCGCATCAGCCTCGAGCGTCTGCCAGCGTTTGAGCGCCTGTTGCAGGCCCGCCAGCGCCGATTCACTCTTCATGAGGTCGTCGCGGATGCGCGCATGCAGCGGATTGATCCCCTGCTGCGAGGATGTGTCACGCGTGCCGTGCAAGTCGGTCAGCATGTTGCCGACCACCGCGATCTCCTGGCGCAGCGCATCCAGACGCGGATCCGACGCCGAATAGCGCTCCGCGATGTCAGCCTCCTGGCGGCGCAGATCGGCGAGTTGCTTGCTGATCTCGCTGATCGCGTAACTGTTGGCCGTTTCCGCGCCCGCCAGACGTACCGTCGCCGGCAGCTTCGCGAGCTGTTCGCGCAGTGTCTGTATCCGCTGCTCGGTTTCCGCTACCGCTACCGTGTGCTCGTCTATTTGCTTGCGTACTTCTTCGAGGCGATCGATCTGGGCGTTGCGCTGCTTGTCGACATCGACTAGCTGCCCCTGCACGCGAAACGCGTCGACCGCCGCCTCGGTCTCCTTGATCTGCACCTCAAGGGCTTCGAGCTGTTCGGTGAAGAATCCGGATTGCTCGCGCCGGTAGATGCGCACCCGCTCGTTCAGGTAGTACCCGACCAGCTTGTTCACCCCCAGCACCGCCGCATCCGGCGACTTGCTGCGCAACGACACCTCGATGATGTTGGAGTTCTTGACCGCATCGGCGCGCAGATCGCGCTGGAAGCGCTCCACCGCGATTTCATTCAGGGTGCGGTCCGAAGACAGCGGGATGAAGTAGTCCTCCATCGCCCGGTACACCGCCATCAGGCGTTGCATCACGCCCTTGGGCGTGTACCACGGGTGCACCACGTCGATGCCGGGGAACAGCACTTGCGGCGTCACATCCTCGACCACCCGCCGGACCAGATCCGCATTGACCAGGATGTTCGACTCCGAGCGCAACTGCTCCTCGCGCACCACGGCCATCATCGGGGTGCGAAACTGGCTGGAGGCAAGCACCGGCATGTAGATGTCTTCCTGACCGATGCGCACCAGCAGTCGGGCTGTCGCCTCGTAGGTTGGGGCGATCAGCTTGAGTCCGGCGTATCCGCCGACCAGCGAGGCCAGAATGAACCCGCCGATGACGAGGCGACGCTTGCACAAGGTGTTGAGAATATCCCGTATGGTCATGTCCTGATCCCTTCAGCGGGTATAAGCGCGAAACGCATCGGCCGACGGACGAGCGCTGCCATCGGCGCGGAACAACCCGAAATTGCCCATGCCATCGGACGACGGGTAGTCTTCCAGCGCGAACCAGTACACCCGCCGCACGTTGGTCGGATAGGCGCGCAAGCCGTCGCCATAGGGCGTGTCGGTCAGTTTCTGCTTGATGAAATCCACCGTTTTCGCCAGGCGCGCGGACTGCTCCTGCTCGCTCACGCCAAGGCGATGGGTGCCCACGAAGTACCCCATTTCGGTAATCCATACCGGCTTGCCGACCGCGCCGCGCAAGGTCATGAACAACTGCAGGTTGAAGACTTTGCCCAGATAGCCAGGATCGGCGACGCTGCCGACGAATCCCAGCGCCGCATACTCGGCGACATCGCGGTCCATGGCCTCGGGCTGGCGCACTCCATCACGCCAGTCGAACACATAGGGGTGCACCGCCATCACGTCGAAGGTTTCGCCGTGCGCGGGATTGATGTCCCACAACTGCCACATGAACAGCAGATCCGCCTTGGCCAGCCCGGCATGCACGATCTGCACGCGCGCGCGAACTCCGGCAGTGACCTGATGCAC
This sequence comes from Rhodocyclales bacterium, assembly GCA_016177805.1. GTDB lineage: Bacteria > Pseudomonadota > Gammaproteobacteria > Burkholderiales > Rhodocyclaceae > JACOUN01. Next base: position 48,920 of record JACOUN010000097.1, on the reverse strand, counting down.
GCGCTGCATCAGGCGTGAATAACTGCCGGGGTCCGGTGCCGGCCCCCAGAACTGCTTGATGTTGGGCTCGTTCCACACCTGCCAGCCGCGGATGGGGGTGAACGCGAATGGCGCCGACCCACCCGGACCATAGCGCTCGATCGAGGCGAGCAGAAAGCGCGCGTACTCCGAGAAGGTATCTTCGCGCAACGCCATCTCGTACACGTCCGCCGGCTTGGTTTCCGGGCGCACCGCCCAGTCCGGCGCATAGTGGACGATGGGCAGCAACTCGATACCTTCGGCATGCGCGGCGCGCACCAGGTCGTCGAGCCGGCTCCACTGGTAAGTGCCGGGGGTAGCCTCCACCTGGCGCCACTCCCAGTCCATGCGGACATGCGTCACGCCCAGCGACCGGGCCTTGCGAAACCGCTCGGTCAGCGTGGCGGCATCGCCTGGAATCCACATCGCGTTGACACCGAAGTGCAAAGGCTCCGCGTGCGCCGGGGGCAGCGGCATCAGCGACAGACACAGCAGTAATAGAGTACGCATCAACATTGGTCAGACTCCGCGAGCCGGATTCGTGATCAGCGACGCGCCACGTGCTTCTTGTTCTTCAGTCACGTTGGCGGACGTAATCCATGCTGAACCCGAGTTGCACTCCCTTGAACAGCACCAGGTCCGTGATGTACTGCTGGACCCAGCGATTGGCGTTGGCGATCGGCGAGCGCGGGACATAGATCACGTCGGACGGCATCAGCGCGACACGCATGTCCGGACGCCCCTGAGCGATCGCCTCGTCGCTCAGATCCAGATGATACGGCACCGGTCGACCATCGTCGCCCTTGCGGATCAGTATCACCGTCTGCAGGCGCGAACTCGGCAACGTGCCGCCAACCCGATAGATCGCCTGCAGCACCGACAACCCGCCGTCCAGCGGCACCACCTGCGGCACCGCCACCTCGCCGCCCACATACGCCTGGAATCCCTTGAACGAACGCACGATCACCGACAGCACCGGCGTCTTCACATGGGCTGCATACTTCGCCGTGAGTTCATCATCAAGCTCACGCGCCGTCCTGCCCGCCGCGAGAACATCATCGACCAACTGCAGCGTGATGTAGCCGTCCGGCCTGACCTTGGCGGCATCGCTCAACTCCGGGGTGTAGAAGAACTTGATGTCCAGATCGTCGCCAGGGCGTATCCGGTACTCCGGCTCGGGCATCACGCCCGCGGCGCCCACCAGCGGCAGCCCGTCGGCCTTGGGCAGGTGTTCCACCGGAATGGACGTGCACCCGCTCATCACCACCAGCGCCAGTGTCGCCATCAGCCAGGCGCGCCAGCCGCACCCCCGATCGCGTCCGTAGCTCATCAGCCCTTCAACATGCATAGTCACAGACTCCAGCAAAATATCGCACGGTTACGTCGCAGCCCATTCAGAGCCAGCGGTAGATCCATTCCGGGATGAAATTCAGGGTGCGGTTGAGCACCACGCCCAGCACCCGCCCGCCGCTATCCTCGATCCGGCTGGCCACGTGCATCGCCACCTGACGGCGGGTGCGATTGGCGTGCACCACCAGTATCGAACCATCCACCGCCCTGGCCACCGCAAGTGCGGCAGGGCTCACGGTGGGGGTGGGAACGTCCCACAGTATGTACTCGTACGCGTCCCGCCACTGTGGCGGCAGCCCCTCGCTCTCGCGTTTGCCGGCGCTGAACAGGCGCAGGCAGGCTTCGGCCGACAGCGCGGCATGTGCGACCGCGCCATGCCGTTCATTCACCGCGTGCGGATCCTGGCCCAGGTCGGTTTCCGGACCGTCACCAGTGCGCACCTCCACCACCAGCACCGGACCAAAAGTGGTCGCCAACTGAGCGGCGGCCTCACGCGCGACCAGACTGGCGCCGACGCCACGCGCCGCGCCCAGCACCATGATCTGCTTGAGCGGCCGAATCCGCGCCTCGCGCTGAATGCTGGCCATGATCGCCTGCATGGACGAAGCAAAGCGCGGATCACCCGCGGCGGTGTCAGGCAGTTCCTGATTTCTTGCATCCATCTCCGACTCCCAGCGTCGCGGTGCGCCCCACCCACCGCGACATGCGTTTACCTACCTCTATCAGCGGCCTTTCGAGAAATACATGTACCAGATAACCCACCACCAACGTCGTCACCGCCGCCACCATCAACCACGGCAACGCGCTCCATGCGGGCGGATCAAAATACACAAAGGCTTTGCCGAATGCCGCCAGCACGAACGGGTGGCTCAGATACAGCGAATAGGACGCATCGCCGATCAACACCAGCGCATCGCGCTTATCCGGCTCGCATCCGATCGCGCGCTGCTGCTTCTCGCGGTTGAGCAAGCCCAGCAACAGCGCACTGTATGCACCACCGAACGTCAGCACCCGCAGCGGTTGCTCCATGTTGATGGCGCCCGACTCACAATAAGCCACCCCCAGCGCGAACAGCACCGCCGCCGCCGCCAGCGGAAGACGCCAGCCAAGGCGTGCGGTCTGTTCCCAGTATCGATATACCAGCGCCCCCATGGCGAACTGCGCCATGTACAGCGACAAGAAATGGTAGTCCCAGAAATCCACGCCACCGCTGTTCACCATCACCCACTTGGCAAACGCCAGCAACGACAGGCCCAACAGCACCCATATCAACCAGTTCAGGCTGAGGAAGCGTGCCACCACGAACACCAGGGTATAGAACACGATCTCGTGCTCCACCGTCCAGCCGACGAACAACAGCGGCAAACCGGCCTGCGGGACGATCAGCATGGAGCGGATCACGCTCCCCCAGTCCTGCGCCCCCGACCCCATGGTCATGGCCGGATTGTGCAGCCACAACAACACCACCAGCCCGGTAAACAGCATGTATAGCGGGTAGATGCGGATAAAGCGGCTGACCAGCCAGCGACGGTGGTAAAACGGAGCCCCAAAGGTGATGTAGGACATGATGAAGCCGCTGATCACGAAGAACATGTCAGGGCCCGAATAGCCGACGTTGAGCGCAAAGAAACTGTGAAACCCCTCCCAGCCCGACAGCCGGTGCGACACATCCTCGATATGCACCAGCAGCACCATGAACACCGCCACCCCGCGCAGGCGCTGCACGCACAGCAGCTCACCGCGGTGCACGATGGGGCGCGACAGCGCCACACGGTAGATCTCCGCCACCCCGCTCAAGAATCGTCGCGTCATGTCACCGCCTCCAGCCCCATCGCGCGGGCCGCCGCCGCATGCCCGTACATCGATCGTATTGTATTCACGTGACGGCTACGGCCATGCCGGTCGACGACCAGGGCTTGCCCGGCGCGCCCCAACTCGGCCAGGCCCGCGCCGCACTCCAGCGCCCGTTGCAACTGCCCGCCCAGAGCCTCAACCGACACCTCCGCCACCAGGAAGCCGGTGCGCCCGTGGAGCACGTAGTCCGGTATTCCACCCACCGCGAACGCCACCACCGGCGTTGCGAACGACATCGCCTCGATGCCGACCAGGGGGCCGGGGTCATCCCACACCGACGGCAGCACGAACAGGTCGGCGCGCCGGTAGTGCCCGGCCAATGCCTCGTGCGGCAGCCATTCGATGAACTCGATGCGTGCGTCCACCCCCAACTGGCGTGCCAGGGCGCGCACCCGCTCAAGCTCGGGCCCCGAGGTGATCGCGGTCAAACGCCAGTCCCCGCGCATTGCGGGCAAGGCGCGCACCAGCACTTCCAGCCCCTTGCCGGCCACCGCCTGCCCAGCGAACATCAGCGCCAGCGGGCGCGTCACGCCCGGAATGCCTGCAGGCTTTTCGGGCATTTCCGCCAGCCCCCGCGCCTCCCGGTCAAAACGGCTGAAGTAGGGCACCACTGTGATGCGCTCGGGCGCAAACCCGTTGATCCGCAACACCTCACCCATGTGGTTGCTGCCCACCAGCGCCGCATCAAAGTGCTGGTAACGGGCCCGCTCCGACAGCTTGCGCGGCAGGTTGGCCAGCCGGGGCAGGCGCTGCCCCGGCTCCGGCGCTCCCAGCAGGCAGCCATACAACGCGCACGACCACCCCAGCGCCCGCGCGCAGCGATCGCCCGGATAACGGCGCCGGCCACGGCGCAGGCATAGCGAGGTGTAGTCGTGAAACGAACGTACCAGCGGCACACGCAGCTCGGACAAGGCGAGCAGCAACTCCAGATGGCTGCACAGATGCACGTGCACCAGATCCGGCTGCCATTGGCGCAGTCGCGCCAGCGCACGCGGCGCGTCAAGCGGCGCCCCGACGTCGGCCAACGCGAGCAGTTCGATTCCGCGCGTATCGAGATGCGTCGGCACATCCGTGCCGGCATGCGCCACGGCCACGCATTCGCCGGCATCGCTCAGCGCCCGCGCCAGATCGAGCACATGATTGGGCAATCCGCCTATCGCCAGGGTGTCGACCAGCAGCACGACTCTCACTTCGCCGCCTCCTCGTCGGACGCACCGCCCAGCCCCAGCGCCGCAACGTCGCTCCGGGTGAGGCCCAGGCTCAGCAACAGCACCAGCAGAAAATGCATGTTCTGCAGCAACAACATGTCGACCATCGCAAACACCGCGTACGCCGCCAGCGTTCCTATCGCGGCATAGGTGAACACCGGATTGCTGCTGCTCCCGTCACGCCACAGGCGCGCCAACCGGGTCGCCACCACGAGCAGAAACGCGACGTAACTCCCGAGTCCGAGCACCCCGGTGCCCGCGAGTATCTCCAGGTAGGTGTTGTGCGCATGCACTGACGCATAGCCCAGTTCGACGTTCAGCCACGCGCCACGCGCGAAGAATTCATCACGGAAGTTGCCCAGTCCGACCCCGGTCAGCGGGTTGTCCACAAACACATCCCTGACCACCCCCCAGATGATGAGCCGGTCCAGCACCGCCTCCTGACGCCCCGGCACCAGACTGGCGAGCGAGCCATCCCAGCCCGGCCACAGCGTCAGCCCCCCCCCGGCCACCACCGCCCCCAGCAGCAGCGCGGCGGCCAGGAAGCGTCGCGCCGTCGGACCGGCCACCATGGCCATCACCAGCCCCAAGGCCAGGGCGCCCAGCACGCCGCCGCGCGACTGGGTCGCCGCCAGTCCCGCCAGGCATATCGCGAGGCTGAGCGCCGCCGTCCAGCGCAACCAGCGCTCGGGCGCGTGCAACAGGTGCGCGATCGCCACGCTCATGGTCATCACCAGGTACATCGCCAACCCCTGGGCGCCGCCAAACGCACTTCCCGCGCGCCCGGAAACATCGAACGTGTGACGAATCTGCTCGGCATCGCCGGGCGGTATCGGCGGCGGAATGCCCAGCATGCCGGTCAACGAACGGCCTCCGGTGGCCACCTCCACCAAGCCGTCGATGGCGAAGAAGCAGGGCACCAGCAGCAACGCAACGCTGGCGAAACGCCAGAAGTGCGGGCGTGGCACGAACACCATCAACAACACCGGCAGCACCACGAACCACTCGACGATGCGCAGCCCCTGCTTGAGGCTGGCGAGCTGGCTGATCGAATCAACCTGGGCCACCACCACCGCCAGCACGAACGGCACGATGGCCCACACCAGGGTCGGCACGCGCCAACGTTGCAGCGCCGGCGCGTCATCACGACGCATCATGAAAGGCCAGAACACGCACCACAACACCAGCAAACCGTCCGCGACATTGAGCGGCAACCCCACCAGGGTCTTCTGCACCGGAATCGCGAGGCTCGCGAAAAAGAACAGCAGCATCGCCTGAGGATGGCCGGCAAGCCAGAACACCCCGCCCAGCGCGGTCGCGCCAGCCACGCCCGCCAGCGGCGACACCACGGTGAGCACGGCCAGGGAGAACCCCAGGACCAGCGCCAGGAGCAAACCCGCCCACGCGCCGTCACGCGGCGCCTGGAACAGCGCGGCGCGCACGTCAAGCGACACGCGCGGCATCCTGATCGGAAAACGGATTCATCGCGACGATGCGCAGATTCACGCGCAGCAACGCACCGGCCGCCGCACGCTGCCCCGGCACGGCCAGCCACAGCATGAAAGGCCGTATGCACGCGAGCAGCATCGCCGCGTCGGTCATGGCCTTGAGCATGCACAGCTCCCACCAGGTCCGATGCTTGCGGTACAGCCGGTAGCGGCTGCGGCGCAGCTCGTAGCGCATGCGTAGCGCCGTCGCGCTCAACTCCAGCCCCTTGCGCTGCCCGCTGGGGGCGCGCTGCGACGACTTGCCGCCATGATGCACGACGCGCGCGGACGGAATCAGCCACAGCGCCCAGCCCTGGCGCGCCGCCCGTACGCACCAGTCCACGTCCTCGTCATACATGAAAAACCCGTCGTCGAGCACGCCGACCGTGGCGAGCAGTTCGCCCCGCAGCATCATGCACGCGCCATGCAGACGCTCCAGCGGCACCGGCGCGGTGCGCCCGGCAGCGGGGAACTGCGCGCCACGCAGCGCTCGCCTGACCATTTCGGGCAAGCTCGGAAAACGGCACGGGTAGTCCTGGTCGAGACCATCCCCTGCATTGACGATGCGCGCACTCACCGCACCAACGCGCGGGTTGTCGCGCAGCGCCGCCAACAGCGTATCCAGGGTGCCGGCTTCGACGCAGGCGTCACTATTGAGCAGCAGCACGAAATCCGACCGGCAATCGCGCAGGACCAGATTGTTGCCCCCCGCGAAGCCCAGATTCGCATCACTCTGGATCAGGCGCACATCAGGATGTGCCGCAGCGATCCGCGCAGCGCTGCCATCGCCGGACGCGTTGTCCACCACCACGATGTCCACCTCCCCGCCCACCGGCGGATGGGCCTTGATCGAAGCGATGCACTCTATCGTCAGCGCGGCGGTGCGATAGTTAACGATGGAGACGGTGAGACGGCTCATCGCCCGACCTCCGCCTCGGCGCGCAAGCGCTGGCCTAGCGCCACGCAGTTCGCCCGCACCTGGGCGGGGTCGACGCCGGCGATGCCGAAGGCCGCCTGGGCCGCGCTGATGTCGAGCCAGAATCCGTCGTGTTCGCGCATCCGGGTCACAAGCAACTCGCCCTCGCCATAGCCTTCGATCAGCCACTGCGCGATCCGCCCGGTCGGGATGGCGGTGCCCGCCCCGAGGTTGTACAGCCCCGCCCGCAGCCTTCCCACGACTCGCGGCAACTGCTCGGCGAGCGACTCGACCGGCAGGAAGTCGCGTTCGACGAAAGGACTCATGTCGAACACGATGCGACCCTGCTCGTGCAGGCCGCGCAGTGCCATAGCAAAGAAATTGGCCCGCCCGGCCATCAGTTCGTAACCGAACACGTTGCTCAGGCGCAGCACCGTCAGCCGCTCGCCCAGCAACGCGGCGAGACGACGTTCGGTTTCCAGCTTGGCGATTCCATAGGGATGAACCGGACGCGGCTCGCGGTTCTCGTCGAGCCGTCCGTCCGGGCCCGCAGGACCGTAGGCCATGCGGGAACTGAGCATCACGTAGCGCACCGCGGCGCGTTGCCCGAGCATCGCGGCAAGCACCAGGTCGACGTCATGGGCCGGGTCATACGGTTCGCGCTTGAGGCGCGCATCGAAGGCGCAGTTGATCACCACGTCCAGGCCCGCGAGCCACGCGTCACCCGCGAGCGCCTCGGTGTGGCTGACGAACCGCCACGCAGCCGTCTCGGGCCGCGCGCGCAGCGCAGCGGCAATGAAACTGCCAACGCCGATCACCGCGACACCCATCAAACGCTCCAGAAGTAACGATGCATGCTCAACCGCCGCCGCCAGCGCTGCGGCAGAAGCCGGTAACGCCGCCCCAGCGCGAAACCGGCCGCCTTGGCCACGATGCGCAAACCCGTCAGGGGCAGCAGCAGGATTCGTCCCTCGCGCCAGGCCAGCGCGAATTCGCCACGGGCATAGCGCCAGCCCTCGCCCGCGGTCGCCAGACTCGCGCGCTGCAGGCCGGCATCCATGGCCATCAGGGTGCCGATATCGAAATAGCGCTTGAACTCATCCACCACGCCGTAGTCATGGCTGTGCACCGCCAGCGCGAGCGGCTGATACACGCGCGCATGGCCGCGCTGCAACAGGCGCAAGGCGACCGACATATCTTCGCCCAACGGCAGCAACTCCGGGAACCCGCCGACCGCCTCCAGCGCGGCGCGGCGGTAGGCGGCAAACGAATTGGAACAATAGACGGCCTTGACGCCGCGCACACCCACATCCGCGAGCACCGTCCGGTCCGGCTGGGCGGGGTAGTTGAACTCGCGCGCATACCGCTCCGCCGGCCCCGCGCCGGGACGCGGCAACTGCCGGCCATAGACCAGCGCGACACGCTCGTCGTCAAACGGCGCCAGCAGTTCGGTCAGCCAGTTGTCGCCTTGCGGGCGGGCATCCTGGGTCAGATAGACGATGTAGTCGCTGTCCGGGCACAGGCGCACCGCCAGATTGCGGGTGCGGCCATGACCGAAATCGGCGCGCGCGATGGCATGCAACACATGGCCTGCGGCACGCACCTGCTCGACCGTGCCGTCGCTGGAGCCGGAATCGATGAACAGCACCCGCGCCGGACGATCCGCCAGGCGGGCGAACGCCGCCACCAGATCGGGCAGATGCCGTGCCGCGTTCAGGGTCGGGATCACCACGCTGGCGCGAGCACCACGAGGGCTGGCGGCCTGATCAGAACGCATTCTCACCCTTGAAGCCGCCGAACGCGGTTTTCAGCACGATCCAGACATCCAGTTCCAGCGACCAGTTCTGGATGTATTCGATGTCGTAGGCAAAGCGCCCGGTCAGATCCTCCTCGGTGAAGGTGTTGCCCCGGTAACCGTTGATCTGCGCCCAGCCGGTGATCCCTGGGGACACCTTGTAGCGTTCGGCAAAGGCATCCACGACCTCTTCGTAGATACGGTCGCCGGCCTTCACTCCGGGCGGATGCGGGCGTGGCCCTACTACCGACATCTGCCCCAGCAGCACGTTGAAGAACTGCGGGAATTCGTCGAGGCTGGTGCGGCGCAATAATGCACCGAGGCGTGTCACCCGGCTGTCGCCACGCTCGGTCAGGCGTATCCCGTCACCGGTCGCATCCGGCGCGTGCGCCATGCTGCGAAACTTGTACACCTTGAACAACCGGCGCCCCAGGCCGTGACGCAGTTGAGTAAACAGCACCGGGCCGGGCGATTCGAGCTTGATCAAGACCGCGATCACCAAACCCACCGGCAGGAACGCGAGCAGCGCCAGCGTGGAAAACACCATATCGAACAGGCGCTTGGCAATTCTCGCCTCCAGCGGCAGGCTGCTCATCCCGAGCAGGCGCAGGTTGTGCGGTCCGACATGCGAGCGGCTCGTGACCGACGATTGCAGCACCGGCAGCTCAGAGGCCAGGTAGACGCTGCTGAAGCCATCCCGCAGCATCGCGGTCAGCGCCCGGATACGCTCGCCCGCGCCACCGGGCAGAGCGATCACCACGCCGTCGGCACAATGCGACTGCCATGCCAGATCAACGGCCTTGCCAAGCAATGGCGCCGGGAGGCTGTCGAGGTCAAGGCGGGTCTGACGATCGTCCACAAATCCGATCACTTCGACATCCGGCTCGTTGGCAGCGATGTCCCGCGCGGTCGCAATCCCCTGTTCGCCCGCGCCGACGATGATCAGACGGATCCTGCGCACCCGTCGCCGCATCACGCGGCCCAGCAGGGTACGGCCGGCAAGACAGAACGCACTATGCACCAGCATCAGCAGCAATACGAAAACCGGCTCCATGACCGGCATCCCGGACAGATACAGCAACGCCTGCAGGCCCGACACAGTGACCAACGCATTGATCAGCGCGCTGATGGCGCGCAGCGTTCCCACCAGCCGGGTATTGGCAAAACCGGCATAGCCGCGCACCGGCATGAGCAAGGAGAAGAGCGGTAGAAATACGAACCACAACCGCAGGTCGATCTCCCATGCCCCTTCCTGCAACTGCCTCACCGCAGTCACGACCAGCAGCGCCAATACGCAGCACAGCGCGTGGGTCAGGCGCAACGCAAGGCGCTCGGCGGCCACCAAACCGGCCATGTCGGAACCCGCTGCTACCCGCTCGCAGGCAAGGTTGCAGGTTGCGCTCGCGCGCCGGCTGCATCCCTTCCGGCGATCCGTGTATTGGCTGGCTCCGACTATCTGCGCCATACGCGACCTTCCTGCTCGCGACCATACCGCCAAGCAGTGCCAGGGCCACCGGCCAGCCTCCGCACCACGGTCAAGCTCGCGACCCTCACGTCGCCAGCCCCAACCCCGCATTGACCCCGAACGCGCCGTCTTCCGGCGCATCGGCGGCTGGATCGCGCGCCACGCCGAACAGGTCCGCGTAGCGCCCCAGGTGCTCCGAGTACCAGGCCACGAGTTGTCCGATGTCGTCACGCAGGCGGTTGCCGGGCCGCCACCCCATGGCCGCGAGCTTGTCCCAGGAGATGGAATAGCGGGCGTCATTGAAAGGACGGTCGGACACGAAATCGGCCACATCGGCGACGCCCCGCCCGAAATGCCCAGCGATCATCTCGCCCACCTGCAGGTTGGTGTACTCCTCCTGCGTGCCGATGTTGTAGGTCTCGCCCACTTCTCCTTTCTGGGCGAGAAACAGCACCGCGCGGGCGAAATCCTTCGTGCTCAGGTAGTGGCGACGGTTCAAGCCATCACCGTGCAAAGGCAGGCGGCGCCCGGTCAGCATGTGGCAGATGAAGCGCGGTATGATCTTTTCCGGAAACTGGCGCACGCCATAGAGATTGTTGGCGCGCACGATCAGGATCGGTGCCTGATAGGACTGGATGTAGCCACGCAGGATCATCTCCGCCGCGGCCTTGGACGACGAATACGGATTCGTCGGCCGCAGCACCGCCTCCTCATCCACGGCGCCGTCCAGAACCTCGCCATACACCTCGTCGGTGCTGACGTGAATGATGCGCGGCACCCTCTCCTGCCGACAGGCCTCCACCAGCGCATGCGTGCCGAGCACGTTGGTGCGCGTGAATTCCAGCGAATTGCCGAAAGAGTGATCGACGTGGCTTTCCGCCGCCGCATGGATCACCAGCGACGCATCGGCAACCGCACGGCGACAGGCGCCAAGGTCCGCCACATCCCCAACGATCAAACGTATCCGGTCAGCGAACAGGTGATGGGCGATGTTGCGCACGTCTCCCGCGTAGGTCATCTTGTCGAACACCACGACTTGAGCGTCCGGACATGCGCGGCACAGCTCGTCGACGATGTGCGACCCGGCAAATCCCGCGCCACCCGTAACCACCACTTTCTTCATGTTTTTCTCTCCGGGGCAATCATCCATCTGCAACGAAACATCTTCGCACTGCAGACTTGGCCGGCGCTCGCACCTCGCTCACATGAACAATCACGTGCTCGGAAGATACGCGTCGACTCGTGATGCGACACATCCAGCCAACTCGATATGAATCGCAATTATAGTTGCTGCCTTGAACAAAGCGTAACACAATGAAACCGTCCCCTTGTTGGGTCTGGCGCGTCGGCGCCCGTCGTGGAGACATACACCATGTCGGAAGAGCAACGCAGGCTGTTTTCTCGCATTCATTTCGCCGGGGGGGCACGCTTGCTAAGCGGCGGCCAGTGGAACCCCTGCGACGTGCTCGACTTGTCGCTCAAGGGCGCATGCGTGAAAACATCTCCTGGAACTGACGCCGGTATCGGTGACTCGGTCACGCTGGTACTGTCGCTGGGCGAGGGCAAGGCGGCGGTGCGCATGGAAGGGGAAGTTGCCCATGTCGAGGACGCGCACATCGGATTCACCTGTCGCGAAATCGACCTGGACAGCATCACCCACCTGCGCAGACTGCTGGAACTCAATCTCGGGGATGCCACGCTGCTCGACCGCGAACTGTCGTCGCTGTTCGCCGGCTGAAGCGGCGGGCGCGGGCGGCGCCTGCACGGCAGAACAATGCAACATTATTGCATTGTGTGAATGCTACAATGTTGCGTCGTTGACGCCATGGTACGCGTTGTCCGCAACGCACTCACTGCCCCTCCCCAGATGACCCACGCTCCCGAAGCCGTCCCGGCACATCCGCACTCAGCCGACGCACATGCCCCGCATGCCCATTCCCCGCGTTCACATGTCTGCGCGATGGGCGTCAGCGCCGGAGTGCGAGTTGCGATTGCCATGGCTGCGGCGGTGACGATGTGGCTGTTCGTGTTCTGGGCCCGAGGATGAATGCCGCTTCCCTATCCGCGCCCGCACTGCGCTGCGACAACCTCACCCTCGGCTACGACCGGCACCCGGCGGTGCACCATCTCAGTTGCGAAGTCGATCACGGCGCGCTCGTCGCGATCGTGGGCCCCAACGGCGCCGGAAAATCGACCCTGCTCAAGGCACTGGTCGGGGAGCTGAAACCGCTGCAGGGCGCGTACGCGCTCGGCGCCCCGCGCGAGCGCATCGCCTATCTGCCGCAACTGAGCGAGATCGACCGCAGCTTCCCGGTCAACGTCTTCGACATGGTGGCAATGGGGTTGTGGCATCAGCTCGGCCCCCTGGGCGGGCTCAACCGAGGACAGGCGCGGCGCGTGCGCGCAACGCTGGCTGCAGTGGGTTTGTCCGGACTCGAACAGCGCCCGATCGGCACCTTGTCCGGCGGGCAACTGCAGCGCGCCCGCTTCGCGCGCCTGATGCTGCAGGATGCGCGGCTGCTGCTGCTGGACGAACCGTTCAATGCCATCGACGCGCGGACCACCGAAGACCTGGTCGCGCTGATGCTGACATGGCACGCCGAAGGCCGCACCATACTCGCGGTGCTGCACGACCTTGAGCGCGTGCACCGGCATTTTCCGCAGTGTTTGCTGCTCGCGCGCGAATCACTGGGCTTCGGTCCGACCGCCAGCATCCTCACCGAACCGTTGCTGCTGCGCGCCCGTCGCCTCGCGGAAACCTTCGACGACCACGCGCCGGTATGTCATCGCCACCCGGCACCGGAGGTCGCTTGATGGCCGAGTGGCTGTTCGCCCCGTTTGCCGATTTCGAGTTCATGCGCCGTGCGCTGGCGGGATGCCTCGCGCTGGCCCTGGGCGCCACCCCGGTCGGGCTGTTCCTGCTGCTGCGCCGGATGAGCCTGATGGGCGACGCGATGGCGCACGCGATCCTGCCGGGCGCGGCGCTGGGCTACCTCGCCTTCGGCCTGTCGCTGGGCGCAATGACCGTGGGTGGCATCGTCGCGGGGGTGCTGGTCGCGCTCGCCGCGGGCGCGGTGGCGCGCTCGTCCATCCTCAAGGAAGACGCCAGTCTGGCCGCGTTCTACCTGATATCGCTGGCGGCAGGCGTGCTGATCGTGTCGCTGCGCGGGCGCAATCTCGATCTGCTGCACGTCCTGTTCGGCTCCATTCTGGCGCTGGACGACGCGTCACTGCTGCTCATCGCCGCGATTTCGAGCGTGACGCTGTTCGCCCTCGCGCTGCTGTACCGGCCGCTGGTGCTGGAATGCTTCGACCCCGCGTTCCTGCGCAGCGTCAGCGTGCTGAGTCCGGTCACGCACTACGCCTTCCTGGTACTGGTGGTGCTCAACCTGGTCAGCGGCTTTCATGCGCTGGGCACCTTGATGGCGGTCGGCATCATGGTGCTGCCCGCCGCCGCCGCGCGCCTGTGGACCTCGCGGCTATCCCTGATGCTGGCACTCTCGGCCGTCACGGCAGTACTCAGCGGGCTTGCCGGACTGCTCGCCTCCTTCCATGCCGATGTGCCCGCCGGCCCGGCCATCGTACTCGCCGCCGGCATCATCTACGTCGCATCGCTGGTGCTCGCACCCGGCGGGCTGATAGGCGCGCGGCTGTGGCGCCGCCCCCATCTCGAATTCTGATCCAATCGCGGAGTATTCATGACTGCCCTGCACGTCCTCCAGCATCTGCGCCGCCTGACACTGATCCTCGCCGCCTTGCTGCCGGCCGCCGCGCACGCCGAGCCGCTCCAGGTAGTCGCCAGCTTCAGCATACTGGGCGATTTCGTCCAGGCGGTCGGGGGCGAGCACACCCGCGTCGTGACGCTGGTGGGTCCGGGGGTCGACGCCCACGGCTACCAGCCCCGTCCCTCCGATGCGCGCGCGGTGCGCGCAGCCGATGTGGTGATCGCCAACGGGCTGGGCTTCGATGCGTGGATCGAGCGCCTTGCCAAATCGGCGGGACGTACCGACACAGTCGTCATCGTCAGTGCCGGCATTACCCCGCTGGTCGCCGCCGACACGCACGACCACGAGGGCGAAACGGAACACCATCACGGGCAGGCCCAGTTCGACCCGCATGCGTGGCAGAGCGTCACCAACGCGCGGCAATACGTCGCCAACATCGCCAACGTGCTCGCCGCGCGCGACCCCGGCGCGGCCGAGCACTATGCCGCCAACGCCCAGCGCTACATCGACGCGCTTGACGCGCTGGAACACGAAATCCGCACCACCCTCGCCACGCTGACGCCGGAACAGCGCACCGTGGTCACGTCACACGATGCGTTCGGCTATTTCGCCGCCGCCTACGGCATCCGCTTTGTCGCGGCCTCCGGGATCAGCGGCGAGGCCGAAACCTCGGCCACCGAAGTCGCCCGCCTGATCCGCCTGCTGCGCAGTGAAAACGCCCGCGTGGCCTTCGTCGAGAACATCGCCGACCCGCGCCTGATCACCCGCATCAGCGAAGAAAGCGGCGCGCGCATCGGCGGCACCCTGTATTCGGACACGTTGTCGGAAGCGGGTGGGCCAGCCTCTACCTACATCGAACTGATGCGGCACAACCTGCGCACGCTGATGGCAGGGCTGCAGCCGGTTCCGCGCTGACCGGATCCGCCGCTCAGCGCGAAGTGCTCGCAAGCAAGGCCCCGGCGGATACGAACAGGCCACCGAACACCCGGTTCTGCGCACGTATCATGCGCGGGCTGTGAAACCAGCCGCGGCAGCGCCCGGCCAGCAATGCGTAGCCGGACATCGCCAGCACATCGGCCGCCACCAATGTCGCCCCGATCACCAGGAATTGCGGCCACTGAGGCAGCGCCGGATCAACGAACTGCGGCACCAGCGCGACGATGAAGATAATGGCCTTGGGGTTGGTCAGATTGACGAACAGCCCCTGCAGATAGAAGCCACTTGAACGCCGCTGCAACACCGCGCTCTCGTCGACCTCCTCGACCGGCGCACGCCATTTGCACACTCCGAGCCAGATCAGGTACAGGGCGCCGCCCACTTTCAGCAGCAAGAACGCGGTGCTCGACGCCGCCAGCACCGCCCCCAGTCCCAGGGCCACCACCCCGAGCTGGATCAGCAGCGCCGATTCGAGACCGGCAATCGCGCGCAGCGCGGTCGGATAGCCGTGACGCATGCCGGTCGCAATGCTCAGCACCGCCCCCGGCCCCGGCGTCACCGCGATCACCAGCGACGCAAAAAGGAAAGCCAACCACACGCTCCAGCTCATCGCCTTCTCCCGGTTGAACCGATAGTCATGAAAACACCGTATGCAGCATCTTCGCACACAGCAGGATCAGCACGCCCGCAAACACCCGCTTCAGAGTGGCCACCGGCAGCCGGTGCGCCAGGCGCGCGCCCAGCGGCGCGGTGAACATGCTGACCAGGCTCACCAGCACCAGCGCCGGCAGATAGACGAAACCCAGGCTCAGCGCCGGCATGTCGGCCGCGCTCCAGCCATTGATCAGGTAACCCACCGTCCCGGCCAGCGCGATCGGCAAGCCGATGGCCGCCGAAGTCCCGATGGCGTGGTGCACCTTGACGTTGCACCAGGTCATGAACGGCACCGACAACGACCCACCACCAATCGCCACCAGCGCGGAAACCCCGCCTATGCCGACCCCCACCGCGCTCAATCCAAACGGGCCGGGCAGGTTGCGCGACGGCTTGGGCTTGATGTTGGCCAGCATCTGCAGCGCCACGTAAGCCATGAATGCGGCGAAGAATATCGCCAGCGGTTGCGACGCCACGCGTGCCGCGATGAAGGTCGCGCCGAAGGTGCCCGCCAGGATGCCGGGGGTGATGCCACGCACCACGTCCCAGCGCACCGCACCGTGAGCGTGATGGGCGCGCAGGCTCGCGACCGAGGTCATGACGATGGCCGCCATCGAAGTCCCCAGCGCCAGATGCACCGCCTTTTCGACCGGAAACCCCTGCGTGACGAACAACGTGGTGAGGACCGGCACCATGATGCCGCCACCGCCCACGCCCAGCAGCCCCGCGAAGAACCCGACGAACCCACCCAGCACCAGGTAGCTGAACCACCACACATCAAACCCCATATACCCCGCTCCGCGCCATGCCGCACCGCTACAGCCATCAGTCTCGACCGCCGGCCAAGTGCCTATAATAGACGATCCTCAATGCACGCATCACGGGCGACCCGCCATGCCAACCGACAACCGACGCCTGCTGCAGATGCTGTTCGATCCGCGCGCCCTGCTGCGCCTGGTGCGCGAGTACGTCGGTGCAGGGCGCAAACGTGACCAGCCGATCTACACATACGAAGACCTCGGAAGGTTTCTCGACACGCGCGCGAGCTTCGTTGCGCAGACATCGCTGTATGGCTATCTGCGCACCCGCGCCGGAGCGCGCTATCCGGAGCTGTTCGACGACGACGCCTTCGTCGAGTCGATCAACATCGCCAAATGGCAGATGTGGCTCGCATGCCTGTCCGACCTGTCGATCTACGCGGGCGGGTTGCTGGCGCAGCGCACACCCGGCACCACATCCGGTATCGGCGAAGCGATCCTGGCAACGGTGAGCGGCATACTCGCCGCTACGGGAATCCCCCCCGACGCCGGCCCCGCCTTCGAGGAGCACGCCCGGCGCCTGCGCGCGCGCGTGGCCGGATGCGAGTGGGCAACGATCACCGACGATGAAACACCGTTCGGCGAAAGTCCGGCGGCGCTGGTGACCTGGGCACCCATCATCGATGAACTGAAGCAGCTTGACGAGGACATCGTCAGGAACTCGGTGCGCTTTCGCTGGCAGGAGGTCCGCCGCGACCTGCGCCGCCTGCTGGACGCCGGCACGCTATGCGGCACGGGCGCGCCCGCAACAGCGCAGCGCTAACCGGGCCTGATCACTTCACGACCAACCCGACCAGGTACGCCACTCCCTTGCCCAATTCGCTCTCCAGCGGAAAGGACAGCATCCCCATCACCGAGTAGCCCAGCAGCCACGGCATCAGGTAGAACCGGACCATGTAGAAAAACCACGCCACGTACAGCGGCACCATGGCCTGGACCAGGAATCCGGGGGTAATCGGCTCGAACAGCTTGATCAAGGGGTTCGTCACCTTGATGAAGAAGCGACTGAAAAAGAAGCGGCTCTCTTCCGGCAGGAACAAGCGCATGCCGAAACGTCCGATCAGGGTCCACATCACCACCCCGAGGACATAGTCGATTACCAGCACCCACGGGGGAATACCCTCTGTCATTTCTCACCCATCTCCCACAAGCACGATTCCGGACCACACGAAAAGAAGCCGGAGGGGGTCACCCCCGCTCCGGCCGTGGCGCGGCTATGGCCTAGTGTGCCGAACCCAGCACCGCCTCGCCGCGCGGTATGCGCACCTCATCGACCATGTCCTGGATCTCCTTCTCCGGTGCAGGCGTCAGCAACGATACCAGCACCATGGCGACCAGGCTCGCCGAGGCCCCCACGATACCGAAACGCAGGTGATCCAGCCCCAACCATGGCGTCATGCCCGAACGCACCGCCAGCAGATACCACCAGCCGACCCCCAGGCCGATGATCATCCCCGCGATCGCCCCTTCGCTGTTGGCGCGCTTCCACCAGATTCCCAGCACCAGCGGGAAAAACAGCCCCGACATCGCAAAGCAGAACGCCCACGCCACCGCGCCCAGTATCCCGGTGAGTTTCATGCTCGCCACGATCGCCCCCCCGGCACCGATCACCACCAGCAGGAAGCGCGCCACCAGCAACCGTTTGCGCGTCTCGGCCTTGGGGTCGATGATCTTGAAATACAGGTCGTGGGACAGTGCGTTGGCGATTGCCAGCAGCAAACCGTCGGCGGTAGACATCGCGGCGGCCATCCCGCCCGCCGCGACGAGACCGGAGATCACGTAGGGCAAGCCTGCGAACTCCGGAGTCGCCAGCACGATGATGTCGGCGCGCAGGAAGAACTCGTTGATCTGCAGCAGACCGTCACCGTTGCTGTCACGCACCGCCACCATGCCGATGGCGCTCCACTTCTGCACCCATTCGAGGCTGTTCACCGACTCTATCGTCTTGCCTATGATCGCGGTCGGCAACGACGGATCGAGCAGTTGCAGCTTGCTGAAGGTGGCCAGCGCCGGCGCGGTGAAGTACAGCAGGAAGATGAACAGCAGCGACCAGGCCACCGACGAGCGCGCTGCGCGCACCGACGGCGTGGTGAAGTATCGCATCAGGATGTGCGGCAGCGATGCCGTGCCTATCATCATGCATGCCACCAGCGTCACGAACTTCCACGCTGCCATCGCCCCCTCACCCGGAGTCGCGTGCAAGGTCGTCAATACCGCCAACCCCGGAACCGCTTCGGTCGCCTTGGTTCCCACCCCCAGCACGGGTTCGAGTTCCATGATGCGCGACACCGCCTCGCCGAAGGCAAACTGCGGAATCGGCCCGAATCCCTGAGCGATCGACATCCAGAACACCGGCAGCAGATAGGCCACGATCAACACGATGTACTGCGCCACCTGGGTCCACGTCACCGCACGCATGCCGCCCAGCATCGAGCACACCAGAATGCCGGACAAGCCGAACCACACCCCGACCTCGAACGGGATGTTGAGCGCGCGCGCCGCCACCGTGCCGGTCGCATCGATCTGCGCGGTCACGTAGGTGAAGGAGGCCACCACCAGAACGATCACCGCGCACAGGCGCGCGAGTTTGCCGCCGAAGCGCGTGCCGATGAAATCGGGCACCGTATAGCAGCCGAACTTGCGCAAGTAGGGGGCCATCAGCGTTGCGACAAGCACGTAGCCACCGGTCCATCCCACCACGAACGCAAGATAGGCATGCCCCCCCATATACACGCCGCCCGCGAGCGCGACAAACGAAGCGCCAGACATCCAGTCGGCGGCGGTCGCCATGCCGTTGAACACCGGCGGCACCTGCCGCCCGGCGACGTAGTAGGCGCCGATCTCCATGGTGCGTGACAGCACACCGATCATCGCGTAGATCGCAATCGTGAACGCCACGAACAAGATGCCTATCGTGTCGGCACTCATGCCCAGCGTCTCGAACCACGCCATCAAGGCGAAAAACAGCAGGAACCCGCCGGTATAAAGGCCGTAGATCTTCGGGAGATTGTCGATGAAATCGCCCTTCATTCTGAAAAGACTCATTTCATCATCCCCTTAGTCATCTTCGGCAACGCCGAACTTGCGGTCGACGTTGTCCTGCTGCTTGACGAAAATGAACAACTGGATCACGAAAGCGACCAGTGCTCCCTGCGACGCCATGTAATAGCCCAGCGGCCAGCCGGCAAACCGGATATTGTTCAGCTCCGGCGCGAACCAGTGCACCACATACGAAAATAAGAACCAGACAACCAAGTGCGCTGTCATCAAGTTGCGGGTGTGCTGCCAGTGCAACACCCGGTTCTCGGCAGTAAGTTGACTCACCTTGTCTCCTCCTTAGCGAGTTGCATAGTCTTGTATTGGGCGCGACTGCAATACCGCCCGCGACGTGCCTTTGCCTCCAGCCTCTTGTGTCGCGGTAGCGCCCCCGGTTGACACCGACGGCATGCTGAGATAAACGCCACGCATGCCTTACAAATAGTAACGCATCGGCTACCGCGCACAACGCTATTCGTTGCGATTTTCCTGGGAGAAGGCTGCGCCCCAACCTGGTGCGCGATCACGGCGACGTGACGAGCGATGGCACCCGGTGCGACCACAGGCGTTGGAGCGCGCAAAAAAAGGCAAGGCGCGAAACAATTCGCGCCTTGCCTTATTGAGGTCCCCCGCCTGTGCCGTCTCCACCGATCATCCTGAACCGGTGGTTCAGGGTGGTCGCTTTCCTGCCGCTTCAGGCTCACCCGTCTGGGGGCGTGCACACCGGCGGTGCCATGGTCCGCAACCATGTCTCTCGACATTGGTCCAAAGGAGTCTACGGTTTCGGCGAACACGGCAGGGGATTAACCGTATTCCGACCTCACAGCCCGCTTGCCGCCACACTACAGGTCAGCTAGAACAGCTTGTCCTGGTGGGCCAGCACGCCGTCAAGTCGTGCGTTCATGAGTCCGATTCTACGCTTCAGTGCCGGCATGTCAAACCCGCCGGAACGCTGTGAAGCGAGATATTCATGAGCAATATTGAGGGCGGTCATCAGGGCGATCTTCTCGCCCGAAGCACTGGTTCTGGCCCCCGCCTCGGCCAGCTTGGCATCGACGAAGGCCACCGCTTCAAGCAGGCCTTCGCGGTCCTGCGGCTTGCATGCGACACGGTATTCTTTGCCCAGCAAGGTGATATCGAGCGTATCGCTATCCACGTCAGGCTTCCGGTAGTTTCTGCAACAGGGACTCGAGTTTCTCGCTCGCCAGCCTTACTTTTCCGACCAGTTGGCGGTTTTCGGCTTCGAGCGTGGACACGCGTGCACGCAACTGACGCGCTTCGGCTTTTCCCGACTCGTACAGAGCAACGAGCTGCTCAAGCTGGTTCTGAAGTTGCGTGATCTCGGCTTCCATCTGGCGGATGTTAGAGCCCCGGTCAACGGCGGTCAAGGCAGACGCGCCGCAACCGACGCCACCGCGGGGCTTGCGCTCGGCACGTGGTCAGCGCTGCACCTGCGTCACATCACGCACCGCCCCCGTATCGGCGCTGGTGGTCAGCGCAGCATAGGCCTGCAGCGCGGCCGACACATAGCGTTCGCGCGCCACCGGCCTCCATGCGCGATCGCCCCGCGCCTGCATGTCGGCGCGGCGCCGTGCCAGTTCGGCCTTGGTGATCGCGAGGTGGATGCGACGTTGCGGAATATCGATTTCTATCGTATCGCCTTCCTCGACCAGGGCGATCGCACCCCCGCAAGCCGCTTCCGGCGAGGCGTGACCGATCGACAAGCCGGAAGTGCCTCCCGAGAAGCGCCCGTCGGTCAGCAATGCGCACTGCGCGCCCAGCCCCTTCGATTTCAGATAGCTGGTCGGATAGAGCATTTCCTGCATCCCCGGCCCGCCCTTGGGTCCCTCGTAGCGGATCACCACCACGTCACCGGCGACGATGTTGTCGGCGAGTATGCCCGCAACCGCGTCTTCCTGGCTCTCGAACACCCGCGCCCGGCCGGTAAACGTCCAGATCGACTCATCCACGCCGGCAGTCTTGACGATGCAGCCGTTTTCCGCGATGTTGCCGTACAGCACCGCCAGACCGCCATCCTCGCTGAAGGCGTTGGCCCGGTCGCGGATCACCCCGTGGGTGCGATCCATGTCGAGTTCTTCCCAGCGCCGGTCCTGCGAGAACGCCTGCTGCGTCGGCACCCCGCCCGGTGCGGCGCGATAGAAATCGAACACCGCAGTGTCGTGCGCCTGCATCACGTCCCACTGGTGCAGCGCCTCGCCCAGCGTGCGCGTATGCACGGTCGGAACGTCCACATGCAGCAGCCCGGCGCGGTTGATCTCGCCGAGTATCGCCATGATGCCGCCGGCACGATGGACGTCCTCGATGTGCACGTCGGGCACCGCCGGCGCCACCTTGCACAAACACGGCACCTTGCGCGAGATGCGGTCGATGTCCTTCATCGTGAAGTCCACCCCCGCTTCGCGCGCCGCCGCGAGCAGGTGCAGCACGGTGTTGGTCGATCCGCCCATCGCCACATCGAGCGTGATCGCGTTCTCGAACGCCTTGAAGCTCGCGATCGAGCGCGGCAACACCGAGGCGTCGTCCTTCTCGTAGTAGCGGCGCGCCAGCTTGACGATGGCGCGCCCGGCGCGCAGGAACAGTTCCTTGCGGTCGGCGTGGGTCGCGAGCACGGTGCCGTTGCCCGGCAGCGACAGACCCAGTGCTTCGGTCAGGCAATTCATCGAGTTGGCGGTGAACATGCCCGAACACGAGCCGCAAGTCGGACAGGCCGAACGCTCGATCTCGGCCACCTCGGCATCCGAACAGGCGCTGTCGGCGGCCTTGACCATGGCATCGACGAGATCAATGGAAAACACCTTGGCTTCCCACTTGACCTTGCCCGCCTCCATCGGCCCGCCCGAGACGAAGATGGTCGGGATGTTCAGGCGCAGCGACGCCATCAACATGCCCGGCGTGATCTTGTCGCAGTTGGAGATGCACACCAGCGCATCGGCGGTGTGCGCGTTGCACATGTACTCGACGCTGTCGGCGATCAGCTCGCGCGACGGCAGCGAATACAGCATCCCGCCGTGTCCCATCGCGATGCCGTCGTCGACCGCGATGGTGTTGAACTCCTTGGCCACCCCGCCGGCGGCTTCGATCTCGCGCGCGACGAGCTGGCCGAGATCCCGGGCACGAACTGGGTGAAGCTGTTGGCAATGGCGATGATGGGCTTGTCGAAATCGCCGTCCTTCATGCCGGTGGCGCGCCACAGGGCGCGCGCGCCCGCCATGTTGCGGCCGGCGGTCGAAGTGCGGGAACGATACTGGGGCATAAGGTCCTCCACTTGTCGTGGTGTTTGCTTGGGGATAGCTTTTGATTCTAACCGAAGCAGCCCGCTGAGTCGGCTATCATCCTGAACTCACCGCCTGACCGCTCATTTGGAGGATGCATGACCGAACCTGGCTCCCCGGACACCGCTGCCACGGGTTACGATCTCGACCCACTCGAAATACGGGTTCTGGGCGTGCTGATCGAGAAGGCCTTTCTCACCCCGGACAACTATCCGCTGTCGGTCAACGCCATCGTCACCGGCGCCAACCAACTGACCGGGCGCGACCCGGTACTCGCGCTGAGCGAGACCGAGGTTCAGCAGGCCATCGACAGCCTGATGGCGCGCAAGCTGATCTCCAAACGCGACCAGGCCAGCGCCCGCGTGGCCAAATACGAACACCTGGTGCGCCTGCGCCATTCGCTGCCGCAACCCGAGCAGTCGGTCATGGCGACACTGATGTTGCGCGGGCCGCAAACGCCGGGCGAAATCCGCCAGCGCTGCGAAAGGATGCACGCATTCACCGATCTGGCCGCCGTCGAAGCGGTCCTCGACCACCTCGCCGACAAGTTCCCCCCTATGGTCGCACCGCTGCCGCGCGCTCCGGGCACCAAGGAAACACGCTACGCGCAGTTGCTCGGCGGCGAAGACACGCTGGCGCAGTTTGCCCTCGCCGCGAGCCTGATGGCCGACGCGCGCCCGCGCGGCCAGGGCGCCGGTGCGGAACTTGCCGAGGAGGTCAGGCGTCTGCGTGAGGAACTCGACGCATTGCGCGACGAGTTCGCGCAATTCCGCGCCCAGTTCGATTGACCTCCACCTCCTCGGCGCAACGCTGACCTCCCCATGCTGACCCACCCCCAGTTCAATCCCGTCGCCATCTCGCTCGGCCCCGTGTCAGTTCATTGGTACGGCCTGATGTACATGCTCGCCTTCGTCCTGTTCATCGTGCTCGGCCGCGCCCATGCACGGCGCCGCCC
This sequence comes from Rhodocyclales bacterium, assembly GCA_016177805.1. Lineage (GTDB taxonomy): Bacteria > Pseudomonadota > Gammaproteobacteria > Burkholderiales > Rhodocyclaceae > JACOUN01. The sequence goes on along the minus strand of JACOUN010000097.1, from coordinate 25,410 downwards.
GGAACTCGGATGGGACGCCGCCCGGATCGACGACCTGCTGCTGTACGGCATGCTCGGCGTGGTCATCGGCGGACGGCTGGGCGAAGTGCTGTTCTTCCAGCCCGGCTATTACTTCGCCAACCCGTCGCAGATCATCGCGATCTGGAAGGGCGGCATGAGCTTTCATGGCGGCTTTCTCGGGGTGCTGGTGGCGATGTGGCTGTATGGGCGACGCACCGGCCAGGGCTTCTGGCGAGTCACCGACTTCATCGCGCCGCTGGTGCCCACCGGGCTGGCGGCGGGGCGCATCGGCAACTTCATCAACGGCGAGCTGTGGGGGCGTCCGGTCACAGCGGATGTCCCGTGGGCCATGGTATTTCCGTGGGTCGACGCGGTGCCGCGCCACCCGTCGCAGATCTACCAGGCGCTGGGTGAAGGGCTGCTGCTGTTCGTGATCCTGTGGCTGTATGCCGCGCAACCGCGCCCGCTCAAGGCGGTGTCGGCGGTGTTCCTGATCGGCTACGGCGGCCTGCGCTTCGCCGCCGAATTCTTCCGCACCCCCGATCCCGGCATTTTCGGAACGCTGGCATGGGGGCTATCGACGGCACAATGGTTGTGTGTGCCCATGGTGGTCGTGGGTGTGTTGCTGCTGGCGAGCGCCAAGAGGCGCGCGCCGGTCTGATTCGCATACGACCGCATTCGGGGAGGTACAAGCATGTCATCGGGACTGATCGCGCGCAGCCTGTCGAAGGTCCGCGCCCTGGTCGCCAACGCCACCGGGGTCGGCGGCGAGAGCGAGGAGAAACTGCTCGACCGCGCCCGCCAGCAACTGCAGGAATGCGCCGAGGGGCTGGGCGGGGAAGTGTCGACGCGGGTGCGCGCGGCGCGGCTCGCGCAAACCTATCTCGGGCTCGGCGACGCGGGGCGGCATGCCTTCCTGCGCATGATCGCGCTGGAGTTCGGCCCCGATCCGGAGCGCATCGCGCGGGCGCACGCCGACTACCAGACCGCCGTGGGCTCGGACGCGCAGTGGGAGGCCGAAGCCCGCTTGCGCGCCGCGATGCGCTCGGCCCGCATCCGTATCCTGACCCAGTTCAACGCCATCCCCGAAGGGGTGAAATTCCTCGTCGATCTGCGCGCCGATCTGCTGCGCTATCTGCGCAACGACGAAGAACTCCAGGCGCTCGACCGCGAACTCGAAGCACGGCTCTCGGCATGGTTCGACGTCGGCTTTCTGGAACTGGCGCGCGTCACATGGAATTCGCCCGCGGCGCTGCTCGAAAAAATCGTCGAATACGAAGCCGTGCACGAAATCTCGTCGTGGAAGGACCTGAAGAACCGCCTCGACTCCGACCGCCGCTGCTACGCCTTCTTTCACCCGCGCATGCCGATGGAGCCGCTGATCTTCGTCGAGGTCGCGCTGCTGGAAGAACTGGCCGACAACGTGCAGCGACTGCTGGATGAAAACGCGCCGCTGGTCGACACCGCGCGCGCCACCACCGCGATCTTCTACTCGATCAGCAACACCCAGGCCGGACTGCGCGGGGTGTCGTTTGGCAATTTCCTGCTCAAGCGCGTGGTCGACGACCTGCAGCGTGATTTTCCCAAGCTCAAGACCTTCGCCACACTTTCGCCGATGCCAGGGTTGTTACGCTGGGCAACGCAGCACCGCGAAACCGTGCTCGCGGCCTTTCAGCCCGCCGACTGGAAGCGGCTCGCCGAAGCCGGCATCGCGGGGCCGCAGGCCATGGAACTGGACCAGATCATCGCCGGCGGCAGCGGCTGGCAGGACGATCCATTGCTGGCCAGGGCCCTGCGCGAACCGCTGCTGCGCATCGCGGCCGGCTACCTGACCGGCGCGCGCAAGGACGACGGCCAGCCGGTCGACCCGGTGGCGCGCTTCCACCTGGGCAACGGCGCGCGCATCGAACGCCTCAACTGGCTCGCCGACACGGCGGACAAGGGACTGCGCCAGTCGTGGGGCATCATGGTCAACTACCTGTACGACCCCGACCGCATCGAAGACAATGTCGAAGCCTTCGCCCGCGACGGACGCATCGACGTCACGCCGGCCATCAAGCGCCTGGCCGGACGCTGATCCGGTCCGCTACCTTACTGCTGCGGCCGCGCCACCACCTCCAGCGCCAGCGTGCCGACGCCCTCGACCGCGCCGCGCAACTGGTCGCCGACCCGCACCGGCCCCACGCCTTCGGGCGTGCCGGTGAAAATCAGATCGCCCGCCTGCAAGCGGAAATAGCGCGAGAAGTACGCGATCACCTCGGCCACCGACCAGATCATGTCGCCCAGATCACCGCGCTGACGCAGTTCGCCATTGACGTCAAGGCGGATGTCACCACGCGACAGCTCCACCCCCGGCATGTGCCTGAGCGCCGAAACCGGCGCAGCGTCGTCGAATGCCTTGGCGCTGTCCCACGGCCGCCCCTTGGCCTTGGCCTCGGCCTGCAGGTCGCGGCGCGTCATGTCCAGTCCCACCGCGTAACCCCAGATGCAGGCGCGCGCCTGTTCGGCGGTCAGATTCTCGCCGCCCGCCGCCAACGCCACCACCAGCTCGATCTCGTGGTGCAAATCCTGGGTTGCCAGCGGATAAACCAATCGGCCGGTCTCGCCACTGCCTACCGGCAACACCGCATCCGCCGGTTTGGTGAAGAAAAACGGCGCTTCGCGGCTCGGGTCGGCGCCCATCTCGCGCGCATGCGCCTCGTAGTTGCGCGCGACGCAGAATATCCGCCGCACCGGAAACCAGCCCCCGCCCTGCACCGGCACCGCCGCGCGCGGCGCTGGTGCCAGTACGAATTTGTCGTCGTTTGTGCCTGCCATCTGCTGCTCTCCTCGAATGCGGGCCGAAGCCGCCAGATCCGTTATGTACTACGCACCCGCCCAACCGGCAAGCGGATTTCACCGCACGACGCGCTTCTTCGCGGGCGCTATACAATGGCCCGCCCGTGGGCGAAACTGGCCAGCCGCGACCCCGCCTCCGCGCTCGCCCACCTGCTCGACCGGAACCCGCCGCGATGCCGCCCGCCGACACCCACCCACCCGCCGGCCCCCCGCCCATACCCGCGTGCCGCACGCGGACGACCACACTGTCGCCCCGCGAGCAATACCTGTTGCTGGCTTTGGTCGCGCTGGCCCACCTCGGCGCCGCAGCGACGCTGGGCACTTACACCCTCCCCCTGCCGCAGCCCGACACCCCACATGTCACGGTCACGCTGATCACCCCGGCGCCCCCAGCATCGGCGCCCGCGCCCATACAACCGACACCCGCCCCGGCAGCCCCCACCCCTCTTGCGGAAACTACGACCCCATCGGCGCCTGCGCCCACTGCGCCCACGCCGAAAGCTCCGGCACCCTCAAAACGGACTGCCCCCGCGCCCAAGCCACCACCCCCGGCCCCGCAGCCCACCCCACCGTCGTCAGCGCTGCCCACCCCTGCGTCCCGCCCAGCACCCAGCACGACGTCCAACTCATCACCCCAGGCGTCCACCGCTACCGATGCCAGTGCACCGTCTGCGCCCCTGATCGAAGCACGCCACGATGCCGCCTACCTGAACAACCCAGAGCCGGACTATCCGATGCGCTCGCGTAGAATGCGCGAGCACGGGCAGGTGTTGCTACGCGTGTTCGTCACGCGCGACGGCAGGCCCGGCAAGGTGGAGTTGTTCGAGAGTTCGGGCTACCCACGGCTGGACCGCGCCGCCGAAGCCGGGGTCGCGCGATGGCGTTTCGTCCCTGCCCACCGGGGGGAAAACGACGTCGACTCGTGGATCGTCGTCCCCATCGTATTCAAACTTGAAGGAAACTGAGCATGGATGCCTCTCGCACCTTCGGCGTCGCTCACCTGTGGATGCAGTCGGACCTCGCGATCAAGCTGGTCGCGCTGACGCTGGTGACGATGTCGATCGCCAGTTGGTACCTGATCCTCGCGCGCGGCCTGCGCCAGTGGCGGGCGCGCCGCTTTGACGGGGCCATAGAATCCTTCTGGAACGCGACCGACCTCGGCGCCGGGCTGGCACGCCTGTCGCACGCCGCGCCCGACTCGCCCTTTGAAGCGCTGGCACGCCAGGCGGTGGCGGCCCACGAGCACGTGAAGCGCCATTCGCACCGCGAAACGCTGGGCGGCAAGCTCGATACCGACGAGTTCATCACGCGGGCGCTGCGCAAGTCGATCGCCTTGTCGACCGCGCAACTCGAATCCGGCCTGACCGTACTCGCGTCGATAGGCTCGACCGCCCCCTTTGTCGGGCTGTTCGGGACGGTGTGGGGCATCTATGGCGCACTGATCAGCATCGGCAGTTCCGGCGTGGCGACGCTGGACAGCGTTGCCGGACCGGTCGGTGAAGCGCTGATCATGACCGCCTTCGGTCTGTTCGTCGCCATCCCGGCGGTACTCGCGTACAACGCCCTCACCCGCGCCAACCGGCTGGAACTGTCGGAGCTGGACGCCTTCGCACACGACCTGCACGCGTGGTTCACCACCGGCACACGCCTCGCCAGCGCGCCGCTCGCGCGCCCACCACAGGCGGCGAACACCGTGGGAGCGGCGTGATGGCTTTCGGCGGCTTCAGTCAGGAAGGGCGCGGCGCACCGATGAGCGAAATCAACATGGTGCCGCTGATCGACGTGATGCTGGTGCTGCTGATCGTGTTCATGATCACCGCGCCGCTGCTCACCCATGCCATCGGCGTCGACCTGCCCCGCGCGACGAGCCTGCCCAGCCGCGGAGACAACGCCAGCATCACGCTCGCCATCGACGCGGAGGGGGTGCTGTACTGGAACGATGAGGCCATTGCGCCTGATGCACTGGAAGCACGCCTGGCTGAAGCCGCCACGCGCACGCCCCAGCCGGAACTGCATCTGCGCGCCGATCGTGACACACGTTATCAGGCGCTCGCGACCCTCATGGCCCAGGCCCAGCGTGCCGGAATACGCACCATCGGCTTCGTCACCCTGCCCGAAGCGGCAACGTTACCAGGCAGTCCCCACTAAGCGGTGACTTCCACCGCGCGGCTGCGCACCCGCACGATGACGTCGATTTCTTCCAGCGCAACGCCTTCCGGCAACACCGGCTTGCCTACCACGCGCAGATCGTCAGGCCCCAGGTCGCACAGCTCGCCGGTAGTCACGTCGTACATGTGGTAGTGCGGATGCATGCTCGAATCGTAGAAAATGCGCTCCGGGTCGATGATCAGCTCGCGGATCAGATTGCGGTCGCGAAACACCTTCAGGGTGTTGTAGATGGTGGCACGCGACATCTCGGGGGTCTTCTCGCGCACTCGCGCCAGCACCTGGTCGGCCGACAGATGCACCGGCCCGGAAAACAGCACCCGCCCGATTTCCAGCCGTTGAAAGGTTACCGGTATGCCCGCATCGCGCAACTTGTCTGCAATATCCTGATAGCCATTGGTTTCCATGGACTTGTCTCCGCGGGTGAGTGGCACGCCCTTCGTGCGGGCGCGCTCGTATCGTTTGGCTTTGGTCTAAAAGTTGGAACCATTAAATCAGAACCGGCGACATGCCCTGTTGATCCAGATCACAAGAACGCCACCGCCCGAACGCGCCGCCGGTTGATCATGGAACCTGGCGCTTAACTACGATACAAACGAACATCCGCAATCCGCTTATGCTTGCGCCGCGCAATCCACCCGTGCATCACCCGCATTCACCACACCGCCACCCGCCACCGCCCATGAGCATTCCCGTCCTGCCCACCCCCTCCCGACACTCGGGCTACAGCCGCACATGGTTGCTGATCGTGCTTTTCGCGCTCGCCGGCGGGGGCGCCTGGCTGGGTTGGGTCACCTACCTTCGCCCCGCCGACGCCGCCACTTCTTACCAGTATGCGCAGGCCAGCCGAGGCGACATCGAGCACGTCGTGACCGCGACCGGTACCCTGCAGCCGCGCGACTACGTGGATGTCGGCGCGCAGGTCTCGGGACAGCTACGCAAGGTGCACGTTGACATCGGCGCCCAGGTGAAGGCTGGCGACCTGCTCGCCGAGATCGACCCGACGGTGCTGCAAAGCCGCGTCGACGCAACCCGCGCGCAACTGCGCTTTCAACGCGCGCAGTTGCTGGAGCGCCAGTCCACCCTGGCATTGGCGCGCACGCAACTGCAACGGCAGAAGAATTTGATCGCCGAGGACGCAACCACGCTGGAGGCGGTGCAAAGCGCGCAGGCCGCGCTCAACGCCGCACAGGCCCAGATCGAGGCGCTGCAGGCGCAGATCGAACAGACCACCTCCAACCTGCGCGCCGACGAAGCCAACCTCAACTACGCGCGCATCTACGCGCCAATGTCGGGCACCGTCGTATCGGTCAGCGCGCGGCTGGGGCAAACCATCAACGCCACCCAGCAGGCGCCGGTACTGTTGCGCATTGCAGACCTGTCGACGATGACGGTCAAGACCCAGGTATCGGAAGCCGACGTGAGCAAGCTGACGCTGGGCATGCCGGCCTGGTTCAACCGTCTGGGCAGTCGCGACCAGCGCTGGCACGGCACCTTGCGCAAGATCGAGCCGACCCCGGAAGTGCAAAACAACGTGGTGCTGTACAACGCGCTGTTCGATGTGCCCAACCCCGACCAGCGCCTGATGACGCAGATGACGGCGCAGGTATTCTTCGTCGTCGCGTCGGCAAATGACGCGCTGCTGGTGCCGGTCTCGGCGCTGAACGCGCCCACGCGTGGCGAGCGGCCCACCGCGAGCGCCGAGATGGAGCGCCCACGCGGTCCACGCCCGGCCGAGGCCACCGATGCCCGCACCAGCACCGTCACGGTGGCGCTGCCCAGCGGGGCGTTCGAGCAGCGCCAGGTCGAAACCGGTATCTCCAACCGCATCCAGGTGCAGATCCTGAGCGGTCTGGCCGAAGGCGATCGCGTCGTGTCGGGCGTGCAGAGCGGTGCTGCAACCGCCCGTCGCGGCCCCGGAAAACCATGAAGCGCGAACCCGCCGTCGCGTTGGCCGGAGCGGAACGTCCAAGCGCCACCCCCCTGATCGAACTTCAGGGCATCACCAAGACCTACCGCAACGGCGAACTCGCGGTGGAAGTCCTGCACGGGCTGGACCTGCGCATCGACGCCGGTGAGTTCGTCGCGATCATGGGCAGTTCGGGGTCGGGCAAGTCCACGCTGATGAACATCCTCGGCTGCCTCGACCGCCCCAGCGGCGGCAGCTACCGTTTCATGGGGCGCGACGTGGCCACCCTCGACCGCGATGCACTCGCCTGCCTGCGCCGCGACACCTTCGGCTTCGTGTTTCAGAGCTACAACCTGATCGGCAGTTCGAGCGCGCGCGAGAACGTCGAAGTGCCGGCGGTGTACTCCGGCATGCCGCCACACGAGCGCCACGCCCGCGCCACCGAACTGCTGTCGTCGCTCGGGCTGGCGCAGCGTCTCGATCATCGCCCATCGCAACTGTCGGGCGGGCAGCAACAGCGCGTATCGATCGCACGGGCGCTGATGAACGGCGGGCGCGTGATCCTGGCGGACGAACCGACCGGAGCGCTCGACACGCACAACGGCGAGGAAGTCATGGCGCTGCTGGCCGGTCTGCACGCGCAGGGCCACACCATCATCCTGATCACCCACGAACGTGAGGTGGCGCAATGCGCGCAACGCATCATCGAGATGCGCGACGGCCGCATCGTGTCCGACCCCGGCCCGCCGCACACACTCGCACACCCCACCGGGCACGCGCCGCGCATCGACCACAGCTCGCACCTGTCGGACGTGATCGAAGCCACCCGCACCGCGCTGCGGGCGCTGCGCGCCAACCTGTTCCGCTCCATGCTGACGCTGCTGGGCATCGTAATCGGCGTCGCATCGGTGATCGCCATGCTGGCCATCGGCGACGGCGCGCGCCAGGCGGTGATCGACAGCATCAGCTCGATGGGCACCAATCAACTCATCGTGCGCCCCGGCGCCCCCAACCTGCGCGGGCGCGATGTGACCGCGACGCTGGTCGCGGAGGATGTCGTAGCCATCCGCGAGGTGCCCAACGTGCTCGCCGCGGCACCCGAGCAGGGCAACGCCGCGACGGTGCGTTACGGCCACGCCGACCACCGCACCTCGGTCACCGCCACCTCCGCCGACTTCCCGCTGGCGCGCGGCTGGCAGGTGGCGTACGGCACCTTCTTCAGCGCCAACGACGAGCAGGATCACGCCACCGTCGCGGTGCTGGGCCAGACCACGGCCGACGCGCTGTTTTCCGGAGCGCCAGCACTGGGCGAATACATCCTCATCAACAACATCGTGTTCCAGGTCATCGGCATCATGCAGCCCATGGGCGCCACCCCGTGGGGGGCGGACCAGGACGACGTGATCTACGTGCCGTTCACCACCGGCAGCTCGCGCCTGACCGGCCAGCGGCACCTGCGCAGCGCCACCATCGCGGTCGCCGACGTCACACGTATCGACGCGACCCAGGCCGAAGTCGAAACACTACTGCGCGCGCGCCACGGCCTGGAGGATTTCCGCATCCGCAACATGGCCTCCATAATCGAGACCGCCTCCGAGACGCAACGCACCATGACCATGCTGCTCGGCACCGTCGGGGTAATCTCGCTGGTGGTGGGGGGCATAGGGGTGATGAACATCATGCTTGTGTCGGTGACCGAGCGCACCCGCGAGATCGGCATCCGCATGGCCACCGGCGCCCGCGCGCGCAACATCCTGCAGCAGTTCCTGATCGAAGCGCTGGTGGTCGCGGCGCTGGGCGGCCTCATCGGCATAGGCTTCGGTCTGGCCGCCACCGCCGTGATCGCGGCCTTCGACACCCCGGTGCTGTACTCGCTGCCGCCCATCCTGCTCGCCTTCGGCTGCGCCTTCTCGATCGGGCTGATCTTCGGCTTCCTGCCCGCGCGCAAGGCCGCCCGCCTCGACCCGGTGACCGCACTCGCTTCGGAATGACGATGCCCCCCATGTCCACCCGCCTGTTCGCCGCGGCGACCATGACTGTGCTGGTCCTCACCGCCTGCGCCACCCCACCACAACCCGTGACCTCCGGCGTCGCGTTGCCCGCGAGCTGGAACGAAGCCGCCGCGCTGACGCCGGTCGTGGTGCAGCAAGAGACCGACTGGTGGCGACGCTTCGACTCGCCCACGCTGGAAGCGCTGATCGCTGCCGCACTGGCGGGCAACCCCGATCTCGCCATCGCGCACGAGCGGGTGGCCCAGGCCGAACTCGCGGTGCGCAGCAGCGCCGCCAGCCTGTTCCCCGGCGTTGATCTCACCGCCAGCACCGCCGCGCGCGCCAGCGAGGGCGGCGATAGCAGCACCGAGCGCAGCCGCTCGTCGACGCTCGGTCTGGGCATACGCTACGAAATCGACATCTGGGGCAGCAACCTCACACGCACGCGTGGCTCGCAGGCGCAACTCAACGCCACCCGGCACGACTACGAAGCCGCGCGTCTGTCGCTCGCGGCCGGGGTGGCCAACGCCTACACCCAGGTGCTGGCGCAACGCGCGCGCATCGCCATCGCACGCGACAACCTGGCCGTGGCCGAACGCCTGGCCGCCGTCGTCGCCGCGCGCCATCGCCACGGCGCCGCCTCGGCGCTGGATGTCAGCCGCCAACGCGCCACCGTGCTCACCCAGCGCGAGCGCCTGCTGCCGCTGGAAGTGCAGGCGCGGCAAAACCTGCGCGCGCTCGCACTCCTGACCGGTCGCGTTCCGCAGGACTTCCACCTTGACGACAGCGCCGACAGCTTCGCCCGGATCGCGATACCGCAACTGGACGCCCCGCTCCCCGGCACCGTGCTGGCGCGCCGCCCCGACATAGGCGCGGCCGAAGCACGCCTGATCGCCGCCGATGCCGACATCGCAGTGGCGCGCGCGGCGCTGTTCCCGCTCAAGCTGTCGCTCGACACCGGCACCGCGCTGGCAAGCGACCGCCTGGCCTTCGCCAGCCTGGGGGATCCCGCCACCACGGCGGGGCTGAGCCTGTCGCTGCTACAGGCGGTGTTCGACGGCGGGCGCCTGCAGAGCGAAATCGCCAGCAGCGAATCGCGACGCCGCCAAACGCTGGAGCTGTACCGCAAGGCCATCCTCGAAGCGCTCAAGGAAGCGGACGACGCCCTCGCTGCGGTGGCGCGCAACCAGACCCAGGAACAACTGCAATTGCAGATCCGCTTTGAGGCCGAGCGCGCCCTGCGCTTGTCCGAATTGCGCTACCGCGAAGGCCGCGACAGCCTCGACGAACTGCTCGACGCCCAACGCAGCCTGTTCTCGGTGCAGGACCAACTGGTGCAGCAGCGCCTCGCGCGTTTCACCGCGACGCTGGATCTGTACAAGGCACTGGGCGGCGGCTGGGCGCGCGGTGGCTGACTACCACCCCAACCCCTTGCGCAATACCAGCATCACCGCCATCCCCGCGAGAAACGGCAACCACGGGTTGCGCGTGCGCAAGCACACCGCTGCCACCACCAGGGCCGCCGCGAGCTTGGGGTTGAGCGGATCGAACTCACCCGCATCGAGCAAGGTGTCGGGCACCACCAGCGCGGCCAGCGCCGCCGCCGGCGCATAACGCAGCAGCCGCTGCATGACCGGCGGCAGGCGCACCCGCTCGCCCGGAATGATGAAGCTGCCGCGCGTCACGATGGTCGTCGCGGCAATCAGCACCAGCGCGATCCACAGCCACATGCCCTGCCACATCATGCGGACCTCCGCTGTTGCCAGCGCTGTTGCCAGAACTCGGCGACAAAACCCGCGACAATGCCGAGCACGATGCCCGCCACCAGCCCCAGCTTGAACGGCATGCCGCGCAGCATCACGGTCGCCAGCCCGCCCACCACCGCCGCCACCAGCATAGGCCGGGACGCGGCCATCGGCACCAGCATCACCAACAGAGCGATCGTCGCCATGAACTCCAGCGACCAATCGCGCGGCAACGCCTCCGCGCCGAACACCCCCACCACCGTGAACGCCTGCCACGCCGCCCAGCACATCACCGAAGGGGCAATGAAACACCCCCAGCGCCAGGCCCGATCACGCGACGCGAGCAAGCGCTCGGACAGCACCGCGAATACCCCGTCGGCGAGCAGGTAGCTCGACAACACCCGGCGCGACCACGGCTGCCCCTCGAACGCCGGCGCCAGCGCGGCGCTGTAGATGACGAAACGCAGATTCAGCACCAGCGCCGTCAGCGTGATCAGCCACAACGGCGCACCGCTGGCGATCAGCGGCAAAGTGCCGAGCTGCGCCGTGCCGGCAAAGGCCAGCAGGTTCATCCCCAGCGATTCGACCACCGACAGCCCGTGGGAGCGCATCGCCACCCCGGTCACGATGGCCCACGGAATGAGCCCGACCGCCACCGGGATGCAGGCGACAAAACCTTCCCGCGCGCCGCGACGGAAAGCGTCATTCATAACGACACCAAAAACAACAATAGACCGGTGAGCATAGCAGTTCGCGCGGCGCGAGATCAGCGCTTCCGCTGCTCCAGCATGCGCTCCCGCACGGCCAGGATCTCGGGGGACCAGTGGCTCTGGATGTAGGCGAGCGCCGCGCGCATGTCATCGTCGCTCAAGGTGCCCGCAAAGGCCGGCATGTCGCTCTTGTAACCTTCGGGTGCCAGCGGCGGGACGATGCCGTTGCGTATCATCGCCAGCAGGTCGGCATCGGGGTGATGCCAGGTGTGGCCGCTGTCGTCGTGGGGCGGCGCGGGCAAGCGCCCGTTGGGCAGGCGGCGGCGCCAGTCCGGCTGGCCTTCGAGTCTGGCGCCATGACAGGATGCGCAGTGCGCACCGTAGAGGGTGGTGCCGCGCGCGACCTGGTTGGCGTCGCGCGGGTCGACCCCCGACTCCGGCTTGTCCGCCGCGCACGCGCTCAGCAGCACGGATGCCGCGACAACAACGAAGCGCACCGAACGCCCCGTCATGTCAGTGGCTCGCGAACACCTGTGTCTCGCCCGCAGCGTCGTAGCTGATCACGTCAAAGCGATCCGCAGGATACGGCCCGTCCATGCCAGGCGAGCCCATCGGCATGCCGGGGGCGGCCAGCCCCACCACTTCGGGCTGTTCCGCAAGCAGGCGTTCGACATCGGCGGCGGGCACGTGGCCTTCGACGATGTAGCGCCCCACCTTGGCGGTGTGACATGACGTCAATTCACGCGGCACCCCGGCTTCGCTCTTGATCCGGCCCATGTCGTCGCTGGGAACCACTCGCACCTTGAATCCGTTGTCGCGCAGATGCTCGGCCCACTTGGCGCAGCAGCCGCAGTTGGGATCCTTGTACATCACCACTTCGGCTTCGGCGGCAGCGGCCACGCCGGCGCCGCAGGCGGCAACCAGCGTGAGACCGGCGACGGCGCGGCGGGCGGCGGATGGAAGTTTCACTATGCTCATGTTCGCTCCAGGTGGATCAAGGATTTGCAGCCAGGAAGCTCTTGGTCAGCCAGCGTATTGCGAGGTTCATTTTGATGATGAAGCCGCGCCGCCCCATGTTCCTTGACTTCGGACAGACTGGCGCGCACCGGAGCGGCGACCACCACGCGCTATAATCCGCGCCCATAGCCACCACTGGTAAACGCCGTGTCCGAACGCCTCGCCGTACTGCTTCAATACCTGCTACCCAAGCTCGCCCTCACCGTCGTCGCCGGCCGCTTCGCCCGCATGCGCGGCGGACGCGCCACCGCCTGGGTCATAGGCTGGTTCGTGCGCCGCTACGGCGTCAACATGGACGAAGCGGCGAACCCCGACATCACCAGCTACGCCACCTTCAACGACTTCTTCACCCGCCCGTTGCACGACGGCGCCCGCCCGCTGGCGGCGGCGGCGCTGGTGTGCCCGGTCGACGGCGCGATCAGCCAGTTCGGCCAGATCGAGCAGGACCAGATCTTCCAGGCCAAGGGCCACCACTACAGCACCACCGCGCTGGTGGGGGGTGACCGCGAGCTGGCGGCGCATTTTCGCGACGGCCAGTTCGCCACCCTGTATCTCAGCCCCAGGGACTACCACCGCATCCACATGCCGTGCGACGGCCGCCTGACGCAGATGATCTACGTCCCCGGCGACCTGTTCTCGGTGAACCCGGTGACCGCGCGCGGCGTGCCCGGCCTGTTCGCGCGCAACGAACGCGTGGTGTGCGTGTTCGACACCGCTTACGGCCCCTTCGTCATGACCCTGGTCGGCGCGACCATCGTCGGCAGCATGGCCACGGTGTGGCACGGCACGGTCAACCCGACGCGCACCGGCGAAATCTGCAAATGGCGCTACCGCGACGAAGTCATCTCGCTCAAGCAGGGTGACGAACTGGGGCGTTTCAAGCTCGGCTCGACGGTGGTGATGCTGTTCCCCGCCGGCACGCCGCAGTTCAACCCGGACTGGGCGCCGCAGCGGGCGGTGCGCATGGGCGAGGCGATGGCGCCTGGTACCGGATCTATCTGATCTTGCCAGCCGGCGCGGGCGTTTCCCGCGCCTGCACCTTCAGCCACTCGCAAAACCTGTCCAGCTTCCTGTTCGTCTGGCGGCGCCGTTGCGCGACATACCGATAGCCGCTTTCCTGAAATCCGAGCGGTGCCAGCAGGCGCCCCGCGCGAATATCGTCGATCACCAGATGCCACGGCGCGATGCAGATTCCCAGCCCGCCTATGGCGGCTTCCAGTGTGAAATAGTAGTGCTCGAACGCCTGGCCGCCTTGCAGAGCCAGGGGACAGCCGACGGATTCGCCCCACATCTGCCACGCGTTCGCGCGGCTGCTGGTATGCAGCAGCGGTTTGCCATCAAGATCTGGTGGCTCGCGCACCTTGATCCTCGTGGCGAGCGATGGCGCCAGAACCGGGCCCATGCGTTCGGGGAAAAGTGGAAGCATGGTGCTGCGATCGGCTTCCCCATTGCAATCCACCGTGATCACCAGATCGTAACGGTCGCGGTCGATGCCGGCGGCCGGCTCGGCAGTGCTCAACCGGATTTCGATATCGGGATGCAGCGCATTGAATTGATACAGGCGGGGAATCAGCCACCGGGCGGTGAAGGTGCTGAAGCAGGAAACGTCCAGCGTGCCCTTGTCATCCTCGCGCACGCCGCGCACGGCGGTTTCGATCTGATCAAGCGCGGCGGATAGCACGGGCAACAACGTCTTGGCCGCGACAGTGAGTTGCGGCTTGTGTTTCGACCCCTCGAACAGAACCACGCCGAGCGCCAGTTCAAGCTGACGAACCTGGCGGCTGATCGCGCCAGGCGTTACGGCGAGTTCATCCGCGGCGGCCGTCATCCGCCCCAACCGGGCAGCAGCCTCGAACGCGCGCAATGCATTCAACGGGGGAAGGCGGCGTTTCATTATGTGAATTTTCTGCACATAGTTGATCAATAAAATCGCTTTTTACGGGCAATGACGTTTGTCAGAATGGACTGCAATTCCCGTAGCAGCAGCTACTTCTGCAGTATCGGCCGGCCACCCCGGCAATATTGCCGGTTTTTCCATTTTGAGGAAACGTTATATGCCATTCATCCGCACCAGCGTTCACCACGATACCAGCATGCCGGCGCCGTCGACTGAACATGGTTTTCGGAGAGGTATGCCATGAAGATGACCGGAATCCCGTTCGGAACGACCGACTGGTCGAACGTTGAACGTACCGAACACCAGGGGGAGCGCGGGATGGCCTATTGGCGAACCCGCCAGTTCGGCGACCTCCGTGTGCGTCTGGTGGAATACACGCCGGGTTACCTGGCGGACCATTGGTGCGCCAAGGGCCATGTCTTGCTGTGTCTGGACGGAGAGCTGAACACAGAACTCGAGGACGGCCGCACGTTCGTGCTGCGGCCCGGAATGAGCTACCAGGTGGCGGACGGCGCCGAGCCGCACCGTTCGTCGACCGAGCTGGGAGCGAAGCTGTTCGTGGTGGATTGAACGCGCCTGGGCGGCTGACGCCGGACGACGCAGCCCGACCCGATCGCGCGCGTTCCGGGTCACTCGGCCCATGCATGGAGCGGTTCAGCCCGGCGCATCGACAGCTCGCCCGGCTGCCGCTGGCGTGCCGTGGACGCCTCCTTTCAAATACTCCTCACGCGCCGTGCAACCGCACCGCGCGCTCAAGCCAAACAACTGCTGGGGAGTTCATCATGAATATCGTTGCAATATTCGCGGCCACCTTGATTTGCGTGGCCACTTCACCGGCGCTGGCCGCCGACGGAAGCGGAACACGCTCGGGAACGGGAGTCGCCAGCGGACACGGGGTGGCCCACGGCACGGGCAGCGCCAGTGGCGCCGGCATCGCCATCGGGTGGGGCAGGAACGGCCACCTGAAAGTGCGCCATGGCAGCGGAACGGTCAGCGGCACGGGCGTCGTCATCGGTCGCGGTGCGGTGACGGGGACCGGCTCGGCCCGTGGGCGCGGGTTTGCCGTCGCACAACCCCGCTTCCGCACCCAATGAAGCGCGCCCCCGACATCACGACAACCGGCGTCATGCCGGGGGCGCTAATATCGCCTGCATGACCACCGCCCCCGCTTCGACAGTGCCCGCCACGCGCACCCATGCCATCACGGCGGGGGTGATCGCGCTGGGCATCACCGCGCTGATCGCGGTCGTCGCCTACCGCCCCGGCGCGGCGGTGCTGTGGCTGGTGCTGCCGGCCACGCTGCTGGCGCAGGGTGGCGCGGCGCTGGCCTGCGTGGCGCTGCGGCGCTACCGGCCAGACATCGGCTGGCCTGGCTGGCTGGCCTGCGGCATCACGGCGGCCGGGCTTGGCGCGCTGGCCGGCGCCGGCCTCGGCGCGAGCCTGCTCGGGCGGGAACTGGATCAACTGGTGCTGAACAATGCGCTGACACGTGCCCTGCTGGCAGGCTTGCTGCTCGGCGCCTGCATCGTCATCGCCTGGCGCCTGCTCGCGGACGGACGGGCGCGCGAACAGCGCTGGCTCAACAACAACGCCGCGCTGGAGATCAAGCGCCTGCGCCTGGAAGGGGAGATTGCGCGCGCCGAGCTGCAGGTCATGCAAACGCAGATCGAGCCGCACTTCCTGTTCAACACGCTCGCCAATCTCAGGCAGTTGATCCGCACCGACAGCGAGGGTGCGCTGCGCATGAACGAGCATCTGATCCGCTACTTCAAGGCCCTCACCGCGTCGCTGAGCCAGCCCGAGATCGCGCTGCGCAACGAGCTGGAATTGTGCGATGCGTATATGGCGATCATGGAAATGCGCCGGGGCGACGAGGGCGACTATCGCGTGATTTTCGACGCGCGCGCCGAACGCGAGCAGGACACCCTGCCCCTTCCCCCGGCGAGCCTGCTGACGCTGATCGAGAACGCCATCAAGCACGGTCAACCCGAGCATGATGACAAGCCGAAGATCGAGGTGCGCATCGGCACTTCTCCGTCCGGCTGGTCGCTTTCCGTGACCGACAACGGTCCCGGCCTGAAACAACCGCCGCATGCGGCCGCACGCCAGGGCACGGGCCTCACCAATCTGCGCGCGCGTCTGGCGCTGCTGTACGGGGACGCTGCCGGACTGCGGTTGCACGACGGCAGCGGCGGCGGTTGCGTCGCGACCCTGCACCTCCCGAGGCACGGAACAGACTGAATGTACGCCACCGCCATCATTGCCGACGACGAACCGCTGCTGCGCGCGGAGCTGCGCGAAGCGTTGCGCGAAGCGTGGCCGGATCTCGTCATCGTCGCGGAAGCCGGCAACGGCGCGCAGGCACTGGAGGCGGTCGCGGCCGTTGAACCGGACTTGGTGTTTCTCGACGTGCAGATGCCCCGCCTGGGCGGCGTCGAGGTCGCGCGGCGCCTGCGCGACCAGGTGCTGGTGGTATTCCTGACCGCCTTCGAGGAATACGCGGTGCGCGCCTTCGAGCAGCGGGCGGTGGACTATCTGGTCAAGCCGCTCGATGTCGAAAGGCTGGCCGACACCGTGCAGCGCCTGCAACACCTGATCATGCAGCGCCGCCCCGATGCGCGCGAACGCGTTGCGCAGGCGCTCGAACCCCCAGCCGCGCCGCGCGCGAGCCCTCTCGAATGGCTCAAGGTGAGCAGCGGCAGCACCATCCGCCTGCTGCCGGTCAGCGAGGTCTACCTGTTTCGCGCGGTGCCGGGATACACCCAGATCGTGACGAAGGATGCCGAGCATTTCATCGAGACGCCGCTGTGCGATCTGCTCGAACGGCTCGATGCGCAGCGCTTCGTGCGCGTGCACCGCTCGGCCATCGTCAACCTCGGCTGCATCGCGGTGATCCACAAGCTCGAACACGGCCGCCTGCAGATCGCTCTGAAGGACGGGCGCGGGTCGGTCGAAGTGAGCCGCGCCCGATCAGGGTTCTTCCGCGAGACGTAGGCAAACCATCTTGGGGGCATCCAACACAACTCAGTGTGTATGGTTTGCAACTCAACCAGCGGATATCGCCATTGACCGGTTTGCGCCTTGAACACCACGAACGGCCCGCCTGACACTGATGCCGGGATCATTCACGACCCGCACCACGATCAACGGGACAAACACGGGAGGAACCGATGGCCTGCATATCGAAACGCTTTATCGCAACTGCGGTATTTCTCACCGCACTGCTGGCCAGCGCCGCGGGCTGCGGAGGAGGTGGAGGCGGCAGTGGAGGCGATGATGGCGACGGAGGGGGCGGCCCGCCACCGCCGCCGCCGCCCGTGACGCGGACCACCCTGACGGTCAGCGGCAGCCAGATCATCACCCCGGTGGGCACCCCGATCAAGCTGCGCGGCTTCCAGGGACTGGGCGCCTACCCGATTCCCGACCACCTCTACCTGGAAGCGGTGTGGGATCGCGGCATGGACTCCTACCAGTTCGACCCGGTGGCCGAGGACATCCTGCGGTATTCGTGGACCGACTTCGACATCCAGGAGATCAAGCGCACCGGTGCCAACGTGATACGGCTGTGGACGCGCCTGTACGAGATCAAGCGCGGCCCCGCCCAGTACAGCGAAACCGCCTTGCGCCTGCTGGAGAACACCATCAACCGCTTCGGCGAACAGGGCATCTACACCATCCTGGTGATGGCCGGCGCGGGCGAAAACAACTACGAACCGCAACAGCGCTACCTGTCACGCGGCATCAACCTGTGGGACCCGGCCAGCAGCGCGCGCGCCGACTCGATCGAGGTCTGGGGGGTACTGGCGCAGCGCTTCGCCGGCAACCCTCACGTCGCGGGCTACGACGTCATGAACGAACCCATGCCGCCCAGCGCCGAGGCGTTGCACGACTACTATGTCGACACCATGGCCGCGATCCGGGCGCATGACCCCGATCACATCATCATCCTCGCGGTTGCACAGGGGCACCGCGACACCTTCCAGATCGGCGGTGACTACGACGACGACAACATCGCGGTGACCTTCCATTTCTACGAACCGCACAACTTCACGCTGGAACCCGACCTTCCGGACCAACTCTACCCCGGCGCCTACAACGGCAAGTACTGGGACGGAAACGCGATTGCGGCGGCCTTCGACTACGCCATGACGCTGCCGCAACTCCAGGGCAGACCGATCTACATCGGCGAGTTCGGCGCGGGCGGGGAACGCGACGGATTCGGCGGGCTGGAGTGGACCACCGACGTGCTGAACGCGATGAACGCGCGCGGCCTGCACTACACCTATCACCAGTACCGGCACAGCGTGCACCGGGGTTACTGGACGCGCCGCCCGGAAGTCAACGCCGCCATCACCGCGCTGGCCAACGGCATCATGGACGGCACCCGGCACTACGCCGACCTGACCGAACAGCAGAAACGCGAACTGTTCATGACCGAGCTGAGCTGCGACAAACGACCCGGCATCGAAGGGATACTGACGGCCGCGTTCAACGACGGGCGCTGAGCGACTGCCGGGTGCCGCGCCATCCACTCCGATGGCGCGGCACCCGGCGGCCTCGCGGGTCAGGACTCGATCTGGATCAGCGACGACACGCGCGCCACTTCGTTTCCGACCATGCGGACCGTCTTGCCATCCGCGGTGACCATCGCCTGCCCCTCGGGCATCGGAACCGCGCGGCCATAGGGGTTTTCCATACCCATCTTGCCGTCAAGGAACACGTACACCGTCGAGCCATCCTTGAGCGCGACGGTTTCCTTCAGGTCGGCGGGATTCATGGCAAAGGCCGACACGGCGATCAGCGAGGTCACACCTGCAACAGCGAATTTCTTGAACATCTGTTTCTCCTTGTTTATCAACATCGAACTCACGACGCTCATGTTCAAGCGACGTTGGATGCAATGTTAGGAGAGTGACTTCGACACCCGCGTGACGGCGGCGTTACATGGTTTTCATGCGGTTGTCAGCGTTGCGACAGGGTCGACGTGAGACGCAACGCAGCGAGCATGGCGCAACGCCTACTCATCCAGTTCCGGATAGCTCGACTCCAGCGCGTCGACCAGGCCGCGCATCACCTCGCGCACCTGCGCGGCGGTGCCGCCCATCAGCACTGCGTCGTCCATCGCGTCCTGCATCATCTGCTGCAGTTCTTCGAGGTTCTGACCCAGCACCTTGATCTTTTCGGTGCACGAGAGCGGCGCGCCGCTGGGCTTGCGCCAGATGATCTTGTCTGTGTCGCGGATACTCATGACCTGGTTGATCCGGTGGGGGGTTGCAACTGCTGCGTTGGCGTGACGACACTACATGCCGAGCGAGTCGAGCAGGTCGTCGTGGTCGTTGGACGCCGCCGGTTGCCGAGCGGGTGCGGACTGCGAGGCTGCATTGGCCTGCTCGAACACGTCATCCGGACTCGATTCATGGCACTCGAAATCGTGCAACCGGATGAATTCGGTGCGGTCCATCGCCAGTTCCAGATAGAAGATGTTGTTGCGCCCGGTGTAGAAAGTCACGCGGCGCGCTTCGGGCTTGTCCAGGTTGGTATCCACGCTCAGCATCACCTGCTTGTTGAGCGCCAGCATCTTGGGCTGGTTCTGCGTGATATGGGTCTGCAACTCGCGCGCCACCTTGCTGGTGAAGTCGCCGACGATCTGGTTCATCAGCTCCCCCATCACATTGCCGACCTCGTCCGAGGTGTGCGAGCCGGCCAGTTCCGCCTTCGACATGCCCATGCTCAGCATGTAGCTCTCGTAGAGTTCCATCGCGGCCGTAGCGGAGAAATTGATCACCACCAGCCCGGAAAATCCGCCGTCGAACAGCACGAAGCAACCGATATCCGGCTTGAGGCAGGTCTTGGTGATGCGCTGCACCATGCCGGAGTAGCGGATCTGGCTGTGACTCGCGGCGGTCAGTACCTTGGTCACCGAATCACACAGACTGCGCAGGATGTCTTCGGTGCCGAACACGACGGTTTCAGTGGGTGTGGTCATGGTGCAAAAATCCAGTCGGAGGGACGAGGCATATGTATAGCACAGTCGCCCGGCCCGAATACCGCTCAAACTTCAACTGAACCGCTCCGGGCGAGCCGCCGTCAGGGTCGAACGCGCCGCACGGATTTGCGTTTGTCGTGCGGAGGTGGCGACGGCGCACGCCCCCCGGAGCCGCACCCCTTGGCGCCGGTGGCCGAGGCGAGCCGCGCCACCGGCTGCTGACGCGGCACCAGATGATCGGGGCGGTTGCCGATCAGGTCGTGGCGCCCCATCGCCGCCAGTCCTTCGCGGATCAGCGGCCAGTTGTCCGGGTCGTGCCAGCGCAGCAGCGCCTTGTGGAACTTGCGGATGCGGCCCGAGCGCGCGGTCTCGACGGTTTCGGAGTCGGCCGTGACCTTGCGCAGCGGGTTCTTGCGGCTGTGGTACATGGTGGTCGCGATCGCCATCGGGGTCGGCAGAAAGGTCTGCACCTGGTCGAGACGGAAGTCGTTCTTCTTCAGCCACAGCGCCAGATTGACCATGTCCTCGTCGGTGGTGCCGGGGTGGGCGGCGATGAAGTACGGCACCAGGTGCTGCTTCTTGCCCGCCTGGGCGGAGAACTTCTCGAACATCTCGCGGAAGCGGTCGTAGGTCGCGATGCCCGGCTTCATCATCTTGGAGAGCGTGTTCTCCTCGGTGTGCTCGGGCGCGATCTTGAGCAGGCCGCTGACGTGGTGGGTGACCAGTTCCTTGACGTACTCGGGCGAGCGCACCGCGAGGTCGTAGCGCAGTCCCGAGCCTATCGTGATGCGCTTGATGCCGGGAATCTCGCGCGCGTGGCGGTACAGCGAGATCAGCGGCGCGTGGTCGGTGTTCATGTTGATGCAGATGTCCGGATACACGCACGACAGGCGGCGACAGGAGGCCTCGATCTTCGGGTCCTTGCACGCCATGCGGTACATGTTGGCGGTGGGGCCGCCGAGATCGGTGATGTGCCCCTTGAAGCCGGGGGTCTTGTCGCGGATCTCCTCGATCTCGTGCAGGATCGACGCTTCCGAGCGGCTCTGGATGATGCGCCCTTCGTGCTCGGTGATGGAGCAGAAGGTACAGCCGCCGAAGCAGCCGCGCATGATGTTGATCGAGAAGCGGATCATCTCCCACGCCGGAATGTGCGCGTCGCCATAGGCCGGATGCGGCCGGCGCGCGTAGTTCAGGCCGAAAACGTAATCCATCTCCTCGGTAGCCAGCGGGATCGGCGGCGGGTTGAGCCACACGTCGCGCCGCCCCGCCCCCACCCCATGCGGCTGCACCATCGCGCGCGCGTTGCCAGGGTTGGATTCGAGGTGAAACACACGCGAGGCGTGGGCATACAGCACCGGGTCGGCGCTCACCTGTTCAAACGAGGGCAGCGCGATCACGCTCCTGGCGCGCTGGGCAAGCCGGTCGGCGACGCGTTCGGCCAGCGGCACGATGCGCACCGGCCGCGCGCCATCGGGCGCGGCGGTGTTGCCGCGTTGTGCTTCCATCGCGTACGGGTCGGGGTGCGGTGCTAGCGGACCGGGGCGGTCCAGCGTCAGCGAATCGACACGGCTCCAGCCCTCGTCCGGCAGCCAGTCCGGCTTGACCAGCATCGCAGTGCCGCGCAGGTCACGGACGCTGTCGATGCCCTCGCCCGCCGCCAGCCGGTGCGCGAGCGCCACCAGCGCCCGCTCGGCATTGCCGAAGATCAGCAGATCGGCCTTGGAGTCCATCAACACCGAGCGGCGCACCTTGTCCGACCAGTAGTCGTAGTGCGCGATGCGGCGCAGGCTGGCTTCGATGCTGCCGATGACGACGGGGGTGCCGGGGAACGCCTCGCGCGCGCGCTGCGCATACACCGTTACCGCGCGGTCCGGCCGCTTGCCGGCCTCTGCGTTGGGGGTATAGGCATCGTCGGAGCGGATCTTGCGATCCGAGGTATAGCGGTTGACCAGCGAATCCATGTTGCCGGCGGTGATGCCGAAGAACAGGCGCGGGCGCCCCAGCGCGCGGAACGCGTCGGCACTGTGCCAGTCGGGCTGGCTGATGATGCCCACGCGCAAGCCCTGGGCTTCGAGCAGCCGCCCGACCAGCGCCATGCCGAAGCTGGGGTGGTCGATGTAGGCATCGCCGGTGACGAGGATGACGTCGCAAACGTCCCAGCCGAGCGCGGCCATCTCCTGGCGCGACATCGGTAGAAACGGGGCGGACGGCGCCGACCTGGGGGCGCGGGCAAACAGGGGTTCGGGGCTGGACATGATCGCCCGTATTGTACGCCGCCCCGGACCTACCACCCGCGCGGGCGGGACGGACGCGGCTGAAGCCGCTCCTGCGATGAGCATGGTCCGGTGGTTCGTAGGAGGGGCTTCAGCCCCGAATGGCGTAGTGGTCGCGGCTGAAGCCGCTCTACGTGGCACCGGGCAAACCTCTCAACGATGCAGCCGGTACGGCTCCTCGAACGGCAGAAAGTCGTGCTCGGCCAGCGCGTCGGTGATCCACGCCGCGACACCGGGCAACTCCCGCACACGTTGCACATAAGCGGCGATGTCGGGGGGCACGGGCACGCCGTAGGTGGTCAGGCGCATGCACAGGGGCGCGTAGAAGGCGTCCGCGATGCTGAACTGGCCGAACAGCATCGGCCCGCCGGAGCGCTTCAGCAGCGCGGTCCACATGTCCACGATGCGCGCCACGTCGCGCCGGACATCGGCGTGATCACGCAGTACCAGTTGGCCGATTTCCGGCAGATTCGCCTCGATATTCATCGGAAAATGCTGGCGCAGCGCGCCGAACCCGGCGTGCATCTCGGCGCAGATGCTGCGCGCCCGCGCGCGCGCGGCGGCATCGGCCGGCCATAGATGTTTCTCGGGGTATTTTTCCGCCAGGTATTCGCAGATCGCCAACGTATCCCAGATCACCAGCCCGCCCATGAAGTCATCGGTCAGCAGCGGCACCTTGCCCGTCGGGTTGATGGCGGTGATGGTTTTCTTGAAGTGCGAATCCGGCTCGAACGAGTCGAAGCGGACCAGGTGCTCATGGAATTCGATACCGGCCTGACGCAGCAATACCCACGGCCGCATCGACCAGGACGAGTAGTTCTTGTTGCCAATATGCAAAGAAAGTGTCACGACCTCACTCCTGCCCCGACGGGAAAACGTTCGACTGACTGACTCATGGATACCGGTTCAGCATCGGCACGACCGGACATCGTATCACCCTCCGACCACCAGCATCTTGCCCAGCAAGCCGGCGCCGAACCCGAGCACCGCTCCCAGCGGGGGTGCCCAATGTCGCTGCATGTGCGACTGGGGCGCAATGTCCTGGAAGATCAAATAGAGGATTCCACCCGACGCAAACAGCATCACGGAACCGAGCAGGAAGCTCTCGCCGCCGAACCAGGCCCACCCCATCACCGCGACCACCGGTCCGATGGGGACCAGCAGCAGCATGAAGCGCAGAACGCGCCAGCGGTGGCCCGCGCCTTGCGCCGCACACAGTTCGCGACAGGCGTTGAACCCTTCGGGGAGGTTCTGCAGCCCGATGAACAACGCCAGCAGCGACGCGGACGGCGCGTCAATCGCGAACGCACCGCCCAGGGCCAGCGACTCCGGCACGTAGTCCAGCAACATCGCCATCAACTGCGGCTTTTCCCGGCGGCGCGCACCGAGGAAGCGCTCCAGCGCGAAAAAGACCGCGCCCCCGCCCACGAAGACCAACACGCCCAACATCGAATGGTCCACGTAGGCCATGCCGTCCGGCACCAGCACCAGCGCAACGGCGGCCACCAGGATGCCGCCGCCGAAGGCGATGATGAAATGGCGGAACTCGGTCTCCAGCCACGCCGGGTGGATACGTTCATGGCAGGCAAGCAGCCCGCCCAGCGGAATGCAGGCCCCGGCGAACAGGGTGTACAGGACGATGCGGCTCAGTTCATCCATGTGTCGGGTCAGTTACCGACCGCGTTCGTCAGCACCGCCCTGAACCGCCCGAGTTCCGGGTTGGCCGCCACCGGGCATTGCTGGTCGATCGCCCGCCCCAGCCCGCGCAGCATCCATGGCGTGTTCTTGGACGACCACTGTTCGGCCTCGGGCCAGTCGGTGGCGGGCAGACCGCGCTCGGCTGCGGCGAGCGGATCGAGGGCCTGGAATTGCTCCAGCACCGACTTGACCAATCCGCCGCCGCACATCGGCCCTTCGCTGGTGAAGTACGCGCCGTCCCAGCTCTTGCGGCAGCCCGGATCGCACAGCGCCATCAGGCGGCTCCAGAAGCGCGAGGCGCTGTAGGTGCGGCCCAGCAGTTCATCTAGCTCGGCCTGATTCGCGGGCAGCGTTTCGGTCTGGTAGGTGCGATCATCGAACACGCCTTCCAGGCTGCGCGCCATGCCTTCGAGGAACCACGCGTTCTTGAAGAAGGTATAGGCGTACTGATAGGTGTGGAATACCTCGTGCTCGGGCGTTTCACCCGGCGGACGCCAGTCGGTCGAGAGGCTGATGGTCAGGGCCGGCGCCACGTCCCTGAACTTGAGATAGTTGTAGGTCACCACCGCATCGCCGGTGGAAGCGGTCTTGTCTTCCATGCGGAGCAGGTGCACGTCGACATAGGTCAGATTCAGGGGTGCGTAGCGGCGCAGGTGATTGATCGGCCCGAGCCCCAGGGTCTGCGAATAGAACTGGTCCACGTTGTGCATTTCCGCAGCGATCTGCGCCGCCAGCTCGCTGGCGCCGCCCGTGAACTTCTTCTTGCCGCCCGACTTCACACTGAGCGCGTTCTGGCCGCTCAGCGTGTAATGAACCCTGAACATGCCCTGCATCTGCCGTTGATCGAGAGCTTCGCGCTCATCCATCCAGCCCGCCCATGATCCCGAAGCCCCGGTGAGCAAGCCCAGCCCCAGCGCAATGGCCAGTTTCGTACGCAATATCCGGTTCATCATCACACACCTCCTGAAGTACCACAGCACAGCCGTCTTATTGGGCATGTCAGTCGCGCGTAGGTTCAACCTGTATTGCCCGCCCGCCAGCGCGCGTAGCCGGCGGCCGGGTCGTCGCACACCAGTACCGGGCGCCAGCGCGGCAGATCGTCCGGCACCAGCGGCGCCACCACCGCGCTCGCGCCACGGGCGAACGCCTCGCGCACCGCTGCTTGCAGGGCCGCGCAGGC